>NZ_FRXO01000002.1 GCF_900148505.1 Pseudoxanthobacter soli DSM 19599
GCTCGTCAGCGGCAGGAGCTGCTTCGGATAGGCCTCCCGCGACAGCGGCCACAGCCGCGTTCCCGTGCCGCCCGACAGCACCACCGGCGTCACGGCCCCGGCCGCATCACCCGAAAGCCGCTTTCCCTCTCCAGACATCACAGCATTCCCTTCCACGCATCACAGGCAAGTCTCTCGCGCCACCTCATAGAGCGGCCGAACCGCACTGTACACTTCTATCGACGCCTTCCCGCCTGGCGGCCGGCATCCCTCGCATCAGGGCCTTCCCCCTCACCGCGGCCATCCCTCGCATCGGCGAGGTCTCCAATGCGTGTCGGCCCCATCTGCCGCGCGCGAACGCGACTTGACGAAGCACGCCGGACAGGATGTAACCCTTGGCGACGAATACGGCGACGCCACAGGCTATTACCTGCTCATACGCTCGAAGATGCTGAACACTCTTTTGACGGTCCTTTTGACGGCGATCTGAGTATGACGCTCCGACATGCCCAAGACGACTTGAAATTTGATGGAGTTTAGAGCGCATCGAGCTGCGTTCGGCCGCGCGAACAATCAGAACATTGATCGGGAATTGGGACTATAATGGTAACCGACGTTAAGCTGAACGGAAAAGTTGCTCTCGTTACGGGCATCACGGGTCAGGACGGCGCATATCTGGCCGACCTTCTGCTGTCGAAGGGCTACATCGTTCACGGCATCAAGCGTCGATCCTCGTCCTTCAACACCGGTCGTATCGAGCACATCTACCAGGATCCGCACGAACAGAACCCGCGCTTCGTGTTGCATTACGGCGACATGACGGATTCGACCAACCTGATCCGCATCGTGCAGCAGTGCCAGCCGGACGAGATCTACAATCTCGCGGCCCAGAGCCACGTCCAGGTTTCCTTCGAGACGCCGGAATACACCGCCAACGCCGACGCGGTGGGCGCCCTGCGCCTTCTCGAAGCGATCCGCATCCTCGGCCTCGAGAAGAAGAGCCGCTTCTACCAGGCCTCGACTTCCGAGCTCTACGGCCTCGTCCAGGAAGTGCCGCAGAGCGAGAAGACCCCATTCTACCCGCGTTCGCCCTATGCCGCGGCAAAGCTCTACGCCTACTGGATCGTGGTCAACTACCGCGAGGCCTACGGCATCCACGCCTCCAACGGCATCCTGTTCAACCATGAGAGCCCGCTGCGCGGCGAGACCTTCGTCACGCGCAAGATCACCCGCGCCGCCGCGGCGATCTCGCTCGGCCGCCAGGACAAGCTCTATCTCGGCAACCTCGACGCCCGCCGCGACTGGGGCCACGCCCGCGAATATGTCCGCGGCATGTGGCTGATGCTGCAGCAGGACGAGGCCGACGACTACGTTCTCGCAACCGGCGAGACCACCCCGGTTCGCACCTTCGTCGAGTGGGCGTTCGCCGATGTCGGCATCACGCTGACGTGGACCGGAGAAGGCGTGAACGAGCGCGGCATCGATGCCGCCAGCGGCCGGGAACTGGTCGCCGTCGATCCGCGCTATTTCCGTCCGACCGAGGTCGATCTCCTCATCGGTGACCCGACCAAGGCCCACACCAAGCTCGGCTGGAAGCATGAGACCCCCGTGCGCGAGCTCGCCCGCGAGATGGTGCAGGAGGATCTCCGCGTCATGCAGACGGCAACGATCATGAAGGAGGCCTGAGATGGCGGCTTACTCACTCGCCGGCAAGCGCGTCTGGGTCGCCGGGCATCGCGGGATGGTCGGCTCCGCGCTGGTGCGTCGGCTGGCGCGTGAAGGCTGCGAGGTGCTGACGGCGAGCCGGGCGGATGCCGACCTGAAGAACCAGGCGCAGACCTCCGCCTGGGTCGAGCGCAATCGCCCGGATGCCGTGTTCCTGGCGGCCGCCAAGGTCGGCGGCATCATGGCCAACGACACCTATCCGGCCGATTTCCTCTATGACAACCTGATGATCGAGGCCAACATCATCGAGGCCTCGTTCCGCGTCGGCGTCGAGAAGCTGCTGTTCCTCGGCTCCTCCTGCATCTACCCGAAGTTCGCCCCGCAACCGATCGTCGAGGATGCCCTGCTGACCGGGCCGCTCGAGCCGACCAACGAGTGGTACGCCATCGCCAAGATCGCCGGCATCAAGCTGGCGCAGGCCTACCGCAAGCAGCACGGCGCCGACTTCATCTCGGCGATGCCGACCAACCTCTACGGGCCGGGCGACAATTTCGATCTGAACTCCAGCCATGTGATGCCGGCGCTGATCCGCAAGGCGCACGAGGCGAAGCTCGCCGGCGCCGCCTCGATCACCATCTGGGGCACGGGCACCCCGCGCCGCGAGTTCCTGCACGTCGACGACTGCGCCGACGCCTGCGTGCACCTGATGAAGGTCTATTCCGACACGGTTCACGTCAATGTCGGCAGCGGCGAGGACGTGACCATCCGCGAACTGGCGGAGCTTGTCTGCAAGGTGGTCGGCTTCTCCGGCGACATCGTCTGCGACACCAGCAAGCCGGACGGCACGCCGCGCAAGCTGATGAGCGCGGACAAGCTGCGCGGCCTTGGATGGAAGCCCTCCATCGCGCTCGAAGCCGGCATCCGCGATGCCTACACGGCGTTCCTGAACGCCAACTACGCCGAGCGTGTCCTCGGACCGGCACACTGAACGCCTGAACGCACGCCGTCCGCCCGCCAGCGGCAGGACGGCGCGCGTCTCCCCCATTGATCGGAAGAAGGCCGGGAAACTGGAGAAGCTATGATTCAGTCATACCGTCATCGCTTGAGCAGGATGCTGCGCATGTCGGCACCTTCCGAGCCGGGGACGCGCCTGCTGCTGAACTCTCCAGCCGTTCCGGACGCCGACATCATCTTCGTGGTCGATTTCGTCTATGGCCGGGTGCTGAAGCGGAAGCCGGACGCACACGGGCTGCTCTATCACTATCAGGCGCTGCGCGGCGGGCTCGACGTCATCCATTTCATCAACGGGATGATCGAAAGCGACGAGGCCCGGGAGAAATCCTGCCGTGGCCTCAGCTTCGACGACGCGTCGTCGATCGTTGCCTTCGTCTACGAACGGCATGCAGGCCGGAAGGGCAGTGAGCGCGATATCGCGCCCTATGTGGCCGCGCTCAGGACGGACGCGTCCGCCGATGCGTCGGCTGGCGGCGCCGAAGCGGACGAGCCCGTGGCCTCGTCCGGTCTTTCCGAGCAGGACGTCGCCTTCCTCATCAATTTCGCCTACGAGAAGTGCCTGCACCGACCGGCCGATCCCGGCGGTCTCGCCAACTATTCGTCCGCCTTCCGGGCGGGCATCCCCATCCGCCAGATTTTTCAGGAGATCGACGGCAGCACCGAGGCCGCCCTGCGCCGCGCCGAGGATGCGCGGCTCGACGACCTGTCCGACGGCGAGTTCGTGCTTGCGATCTCCGACGCGCTCCTCAACGGCGGCGGTATCGTGCCGCGTGACCTGGAGGGGTTGAAGACGTTTCTTTCCGAGGATTCGGAACGCCGCAAGGAACTGGTGCAGCGCCTCGTCGCCCAGCACGTCGAGCGGCAGCAGGAGGACAGCAGCATCGAGATCGACCCCGATCGTTGCTGGATCATGGGCACGGACCGCTATCTGACGCGCGACGACTGGAACGAGCGCGTCAAGGAACTCGGGCTCGACGGTCCGCGCCAGTCAGGCTCCGGCCTGCCGCCTGTCTCGGAGCGTTCGTTCGAGCACACCGGCGAATATGTCGTCTCGGCCATCGCCTCGCTCTATCGCGGCGGGAAATACCTCGAAGCGTTCCTGGACAACATCACGTCCCAGACCATCTTCGACCGCAGCGAGCTCATCATCATCGATGCCGATTCTCCTGAGGGAGAGCATGAGCTGATCTCGGAGTACCAGAAGGTCTATCCGAACATCGTCTACAAGCGCATGAACTACCGGATCGGCATCTACGACGCCTGGAATGTCGGCGTCGAGCTGTCGCGCGGGCGCTACCTGACGAACACCAACCTCGACGACCTCAGGCGGAACGACTCGTTCGAGCTGCAGGCGCGCGCCCTTGACGAGTTCGCCTACGCGGACATCGCCTACCAGGACTTCCTGTACAGCTTCGACCACGCCTTCTCTTTCGAGGACGTCGAGCGCTGCGGTTTCCGAAGCGACCTGCCGATCATCACGACCAACAACCTGATCGCCTACAATTCGCCCCACAACGCCCCGGTCTGGCGCCGAACCCTCCATGACGAGCTCGGATTGTTCGACACCACGCTGAAGTCGGCGGGCGACGCGGAGTTCTGGCTGCGCTGCCGGGTGGCCGGCAAGGAATTCCACAAGATCAACACGCCGCATGTGGTCTATTTCCAGAATCCGGAAGGCCTTTCGACGAGAGCCGATTCCCGTGGGATGATCGAATCCCGCCGCAACATGCAGAAATATTGCCGAAAGCTGACGTCGCCCTACCTCACGATGTCGCGGACGAAGTTCGCGGAGGAAGTCGGCGTTTCGCCGGACGGCCTCGTCGGCGTTCCGCATTATTCGATCGCTCACGACGCCCTGCGTCTTCTGGGCAAGAAGCGCATGGCCGCCCTTCATGAAATGCCGGCAGCTTCTGGCGTCGGGCGCGTCGGGGAATTCTGACCATGAAAATCGTCGTCGACGGCGTCTTCTTTCAGCTTGCCTCCACCGGCATCTACCGGGTGTGGGCCTCCATCCTTCCGCTGATGGCGCGCTTGCCGGACACCGAGATCGTTCTGCTCGACCGCGGCAAGAGCCCGCCCCTGCCGGGCATCCGCAAGATCGAGTTTCCACGGTACACCTGGAACAGCAGCGCCGCGGACTCCCGCCTCCTCGAGATGTTCTGCGAGGACGCCGGAGCGGACGTGTTCGTCTCCACCTACTACACCACGCCGCTGACTGTCCCGTCGGCGCTCATCATCCATGACATGATCCCGGAAGTCTTCAAGTTCGACTTCAGCGGTCGCGGCTGGATGGAGAAGGAAATCGCGATCGCCTACGCGAGCCGGTTCATCTGCGTGTCGGAGAATACGCGCAGCGATCTTCTCAAGTTCTATCCCGACATTCCCGAGGAGCGGGTCGCAATCGCCCATTGCGGCCTCGACAAGGCGAATTTCCGCGTGCGGGACGCCGCCGAGATCGCGGCCTTCCGGGCGCGATACGGCCTCGACAGGCCGTATTTCATCCACGTCGGCTCGCGTGAACAGACCCATGGCTACAAGAATGCCGTGCTGATGTTCAAGGCGATGCAGAACCTGCCCGGCGTCGATGCCGATATCCTGTGCGTCGGCGGAGAGCCCAAGGTGCCCGCAGAATGGTGCGAGGACCTGCAGCCGGGAACGCGGGTGCATCACGTGCACCTGACCGACGACGAGCTTTGCCTCGCCTATGCCGGCGCCGAGGCGCTGGTGTTTCCTTCGCTCTATGAAGGGTTCGGAATGCCGCTGACCGAGGCGATGTCCTCGGGATGCCCGGTGATCACCACCGAGCTGGGCTCGCTCGGCGAGGTCGCCGGCGACGCCGCCCTGCTGATCTCGGGCAAGGACGTCCGGGAGCTGCGCGAGGCGATGCGGAACGTCCGCGATCCCGCGACCCGGGAGCGGTTGATCGCCGCCGGCTTCAGGCGCGTCGCCTCGTTCGATTGGGATGTGCTCGCTCGCGCCGTCCACACGCAGCTGCAGAATGCGCTGGAAGACGGCAAGACCGCGGAGTCCCAGGCCTTCCACGCCGAGTGGCGCCGCGTGCGCCTGATCCAGGAAGCGGTCGACCCGCTGCTGTAGGGCAGCGGGACGTGTTTGGTTTGGTCTGGTCGCCAGTCGATCGGACCGGCGTCAAGCACCATCGCCGGCGGCCCCGCCGCCCGCGTCGTTTCACGATGCAGGTGGGGTCTGCGGGAACGACGCCCTGCGGATGAACAGCCACACCGCGCGGCCCTGCGGATCGACGAAGGCACGCTTTGTCTCGAATGCGGGATCGTTCCGCAGCGTATCGATGATGCGGCCCTGAAAGCCGACACTCGGGAAGCTGAAATTGCCCGGCTGGCCGATGGTGCCCTCATCCGCCGCCACGACGATGTCGGACTGCTTGATGGCATCGAGATACTGCGCCCAGTCCGTCCAGGTGTACCCCGTCAGATAACGCCCGAACTGGCGCTGCTGACGCGCCCAGAAATCGATCGTCGCGTCGTATGCAGGTCCGGGGACCGAGAAGAACAGCGTCACCGGCGGCTGCCCGGGCGCCCTGCTCTGCATCTTCTCGATGATCGTCGGGAAAATCGCCTCGTTGGCCTTGTTGACGACGACCATCGTCGGATTGTCGCGTCCGAGATTGCCGGTCTTCGGCGTCCAGGCGACGACGAAGATCGCCGCACCGATGGCGAGGACGATCTTGGGCGACAGCTTCAGCGACGATGCGATCAGCCCCAGCGCGTAGACGGAAGCGGCGATGACCGGACCATAGAAGATGCTGCCGAGATGGAACGTCTTCATCACGCTGGCCGTCGGGAGCGCGTACGCGACGAACACCGTCAGAAGCAACAGGCAGAACCGTACGAGGAGAGCGTAGTGTCTGCCGGCCGCGAGGACGACGAGGCAGGCCGCCCAGATCGGCAGGCACGCATACCAGAACCAGCCGAGCAGGATCGTTCCGTTGAAATGGTTCAGGTAGAACGAGATGTGCCCCCAGAGCGACGCGCGGGTCGTCCACACGTCCTTGTCGGTGACCAGCGCGGCGTAGACGTACTCCCAGACGTGTTCCCAGCTGAAGCACAGATAGAGGATGATCGGTGCCAGTGCCGTCGCGATCAGCGACGCGGACCGGCGCAGGACCGGTGCGAACCCGGTGCGGCGGTCGAGCAGGAAGCACGCCGCTGCCTGCAGCACGATCCCCGAGCCGATCACGACGATGGCGACCGGCATGCCGGACGGCTTGGTGAGGATGGCGAGGCCGATCAGCAATCCGAGGCGGATCGCGGCCGGATATCGCATGCCGGTGAGGTCCGCCGACGCGGTCAGGACCACGCTGAACCCGACGAGCAGGCCCCATCCGATGTCCGGGCGGAATTCCGAGATCAGGAAGCCGAACATCGGGGCGGCGAACATCGCCACGATGATGCCGACGCGGCTCCAGTCCGGCAGACTGTCCAGCGTGCGCCAGGCGAGCAGTGCCATCACGACGAGCCAGACGCCGTTGAAGGCGTAGGGCGCCGCATATTGCTCTGCGCCGAACAGGAAGCCCAACGTGCCGATGACCGCCAGCACCGGGGAATGGGCCGGCATAAAGGTGAAGCTCTTCAGGAAGCCCAGGATGCCGCCAGCATCGAAATAGGTCAGGCGCGATATGGCATCGTTGAGATAGGACACATCGTCATAGATCGGAACGAGCGTCAGCCTTCCGGCCCTAATGATGTAGGAGAACGAGACCGCGAAGAACAGCGCGCAGAATGCCGCCAGGAAAAGCCGCGCCGCTCTCGATTGCCCCTGCACGATCAATCTCCCTTACTGAATCAACCCGCGCGACATGCGCTCACGACGGACTGGAGCGCTTTCCGATCTGATGGACTCATCAGATCGACAAGAAATCGCTCCAGATTCAAAACCTAGAGCATATCCTTGCCGTTCAGATCGGTTCGATCTGAACGGCAAGGATATGCTCTAGGATCGCTTTCCGAAGACGCCGCGAGACATCAGGATGTAGCTGGCGGCGGGTATGGCGA
The DNA here is from genome assembly GCF_900148505.1 of Pseudoxanthobacter soli DSM 19599. Lineage (NCBI taxonomy): Bacteria > Pseudomonadati > Pseudomonadota > Alphaproteobacteria > Hyphomicrobiales > Segnochrobactraceae > Pseudoxanthobacter > Pseudoxanthobacter soli. The sequence goes on from NZ_FRXO01000002.1 coordinate 7,689, forward strand.
CGATGACCGCAGCCACGCCCAGGACATGGCTGAGGTGCAGAATATCGACCAGGATCGTCATGATGAGCGCGGACGCGATCAGGCACGAGATCTGGACGGCGAAGAACCGGGGCAGTTCGTAGGACAGGTCGCCTGTCGCGCGAAAGGTCCAGTATTTCTGCCCGGCGAAGGAAACTGGTATCGCGATGAGATAGGCGACAATGCTCGAAACAAGGCCGCTGAGCCCGAGCATGTCCACGCCGACGAAGGCGCATACCGCATAAACGGCCGAGGCGGCTCCTCCGGTCATGGCAAAGCGCACGAGGCGCCCGAGCAGGGCGCGGTCGACACCGGCGATGCGTCGCGACCCGACCGTTCCGCGCGTCATCGGGTCGGCTGTCCGCCGCCGGGCCGCTTCCCGGTCACATAGTACTGCGCGCCGAATGGAAGGCGGGAAAACAGCCGGTCGACCGCGCGCAGCGGCGCGTTAGCCGCCGGGATCGACAGGATGAACCGCGGCGTGACCTCCTCGAAGCCTGCCTTGTCGAGAAGCCCGACGACCTCGCCCTTGCGCAGGAGCACCGCGTCCTTGTCGAACGGACACCGGTTGACGACCCGCATGGTGAGCGGGTTCAGGGGATTGTGCTCGAACACCGCGAACAGTCCGCCCGGGCGAAGCACCCGGAGCGCCTCCCGCGTGAAGTTGGCCCAGGCGGCGGGAGGCACATGGTGCATCACGCAGATGGTGAAGGCCGCGTCGAAGCTCGCGTCGGGATAGGGCAGCCGCGTGCCATCGTAGCTCTCATAGCGCACGCCGGGGTTCTCGATGCGGGCCTGCTCGACGCATTCCGCGGCCACGTCGACACCGGTAAGCGTCCCAACCTTCGGCTGCAGCAGCTTGTGATAGTTGCCGACGCCGCAGCCGATATCGATCACGTCGAGGCCCGCGACGTCTCCGAACGCCGCAGCCAGCAGGTCGCGGAGATAGTCCGCCTTCACCCGGGTGAAGAAATCGACGTCGAGACCCGAGAAGCCGAGCGATGCGTTCACCGCATCGCGATAGCTCGTCTTGTAGGTGTCGAATTCCTGCGCCACCGAGCGCTGCTTGGGGTCCATCCCGTTCACCAGACTTTCCAGGGTGCCTTGCCGGACTGCCACATGTGCTCGAGTTCGCGCTTGTCCCGCAACGTGTCCATGGGATGCCAGAATCCGGTGTGGCGGAACGCGACGAGTTCGTTCGCAGCCGCCAGACGTTCCAGCGGCTCCCGCTCCCACGTCGTTTCATCGCCGTCAATATAGTCGATGACGGAGGGGTCGAGAACGAAGAACCCGCCGTTGATCCAGCCCATCTCCTGGCTTGGCTTCTCACGGAAGCGCTGCACCATCTCCGCTTCGCCGAATTCCAGGATGCCGAACCGCCCCGGAGAGGGTACGGCGGTGATCGTCGCCTTGCGCCCATGCGCCTTGTGGAAGTCGACCACCGCCCGGATATCGATCTCGGCGACGCCGTCGCCATAGGTCAGGCAGAACGGCTCACCGTCGAGATAGCGGGCAATGCGCCTGACGCGACCGCCGGTCATGCTGTCGATTCCGGTATCGACCAGCGTGACCTTCCAGCTCTCGCTGGGATTCCCGTGAAAATCGACCTGATTCGCGCCCAGATCGACAGTTATGTCGTAGTTCTCCATGAAATAGTTCACGAAGTAATTCTTGATCATCTGCCCCTTGTATCCGCAGCAGATGATGAATTCGCTGAAGCCCGCCGAGGCGTATATCTTCATGATATGCCACAGGATCGGCTTCCCCCCGATTTCCACCAGGGGCTTGGGACGCAATTCGGTTTCTTCGGAAAGGCGGGTACCGAGACCGCCTGCCAGGATGACGACTTTCATGACAGGCCTCCCTCGACCAATGTGCCCGACGCGGGCGTCTCGCGCGGGTCGGCTCCGCCCCCGGTGTGATCGACCGCCGTCTCGATGATCGTCAGCGGCATGGACTTCACGTTCTTGTAGATACGGCCGATATATTCGCCGATGATCCCCAGGAAGATCCCGTTCATGCCGATAGAGAACAGCAAAAGAATCGTATTGCTGGCAATGCCGGGTGGCCAATCGGATGGGGCGAGAAGCTTGCCGAAGATATAGTAGAGCGACGCCACAGCCGCGATGAGGAACATCGCAAGACCGGTGAAGGTCGCGATCCGCAGCGGAATGACGGAGTGATGGAAGATGCCGTCGAGCGCGAGACTGGCGAGCTTGCGGAGATTGAATTTGCTGCTGCCGCGCTCGCGGGCGGAGCGGTCGTAGACGATACCGATCTGCTTGAAGCCCATGGCGGCGATCAATCCCCGCAGGTAGGGCTGCTGGTCGGAATAGCGCCTGAGTTCCTCAACGATACAGCGATCGATCAGCCGGAAGTCGCCGGCATCATGCGGCAACGGATCCTCGCTCAGGAGGTCGATGCCGCGGTAGAACAGCTTGCGGACGCGGTGCAGCAGCCAGTTCTCATTCGGTCGGCTGCGCCTCACGCCGTAGACGACCTTGTAGCCCTGCTCCCAGAGGGCGAGGAACTCAGGCAGGATCTCCGGCGGATCCTGCAGGTCGACATCGATCTGGATCGCGGCGTCGCCGCGGCAGTTCACATAGTTGGTGAAGATCGACCGCTGGAAGCCGAAATTCCGGGAGAAACGCAACACCCTGACCCGGCGGTCCCTGGCCGCCAGTTCCGCCAGCCGCACGAAGGTGTCGTCGCTGCTGTGATTGTCGGTGAACAGGATTTCGAAGGCGTAGCGATCCGCAAGCGAGTCCATCAGCGGCCGCATCCGCTCGTAGAACGGCAGAATGTTGTCCTGCTCGTTGAACACGGGCACGCAGATCGAGATCAGCTTGCGGGCGGGATCGGTGCTGTCCGTCATGTCCGCTCTCCGGCCTGCGGGGATTCGTATTGGCGGACGAAGTGCCGTGCCGCCTGCGCGATGTCGAAACGCGGCCGGAAGCCGGTCGCCTCGCGAAAACGCGCGGCGTTGCCCAGGAGCCAGAGGTTCTCGTCCGGCCGGTAGGATATTGCTCCGAAGCGCAGCAGGTCATGCGGCTTGCCGAGCGCATCAGCCAACGCGAGCGCGACATCCCTGATGCTCACGGGCAGCCCTGAGCAGAGATTGAAAGGCCCGGCCTTTCCGTCAAGAGCGGCCATTGCCCCGAGCAGCAGCGCCAACACGACATCGTCGACATAAAGCAGATCGCGGATCTGATCGCCGGGGGAAAGGTCGACCGGCTCGTCCCGCGTGAGCTTCGCAGCGATCGCCGGAAACAGCCGGTGAGGCGCCTCCCCCGGCCCGAATACGCCGAACACCCGCAGCCACTGGAAGACGAGGCCCTCCTGCGCGGCGACCGCCCTGCCCCAGAGCCCACCAGCAGCCTTGGCGGCGCCGTAGAGGGCACTGGTCGTGATGGGATAATCTTCCGCGATCGCCGTTCCATGGGGCGCTTCGATATATTCGGCGCTCGATCCGGCATAGACCACGGCCCGGGCGCCGAGGCGCGCCGCCGTCCGGACGACCGCGGCCGTTCCCGCCACGTTGACGTCAAACATCAGGCCGGGATCGCGGGCGCTGGGCGTGACCCCGTAGGCGGCGAGGTGAAACACGACGTCACACCGGATGTCCCGCAGGGCCGCGGAGAGCGTCGTGTCATCATAGCGCGCCACGCCGATCGCTTCCGCGCCCCGGGGCAGGCCCGCAGCCTCGCGCCCCACCGCCACGACGCTCCATCCCTGCCGCAGCAGTTCCGCCGTCAGCGCGCGGCCGATGAAGCCGCTCGCGCCTGTGACGAGGGCGCGCCCCGCCATCAGAGACCCCTTTGGCGGCGATAGGAATCGATCTGCTCCGCGACAAGGGTCGCGACCGGGCTGCCGAGCTCGCGGGCGCGATACCACCGGGCCGTCATCGCGATGGTCTCGGAGAAGCCCAGCACCGGCGCCCAACCCAGCTGCTGGCGGGCCTTCGAATTGTCGAGCCGCAGGTAGCCGGTCTCGACCAGCGACGACGGCTCGATGGAAACGGGCACCGCGTCGTCCTGCCACGCATCCATAATGGCAGAGACGAGTTCGCCGACGGTCACTTCGTTCTCGTGGCCGGGCCCGAAATTCCAGTTCCCGGTCGACTGCTTGTCCCCGGCGAGAAGACGCTCTCCGAGATGCAGGTAGGCATGGACGAGTTCGAGGACATGCTGCCAGGGACGCACGGCACCCGGATTGCGCAGGACGACCGGCTCCCGCACCTGAAGCGCACGCATGATGTCTGGAATCAGGCGGTCTTCCGACCAGTCGCCGCCACCGATCACGTTGCCGCCGCGTGCCGTGGCCAGGCAGATTTCGCCGGCCATCGGCAGCATCGTCTGCCGGTAGCACGCGGCCACGAGTTCGGCGCAGGCCTTGCTGGCGCTGTAGGGATCCTTGCCGCCGAGCACGTCGGTCTCGCGATAGCCCCAGGGCCATTCGCGACTCTCGTAGACCTTGTCCGTGGTGACGCAGACGATCGCCTTGACCGATGCGCAGCTGCGTGCCGCCTCCAGCACATGCAGCGTGCCCATGACGTTTGAGCCGAAGGTTTCGATCGGCGCACGGTAGGAATGACGGACGAGAGGCTGGGCGGCCAGATGGAAGATGATCTGCGGCGAGAACGCTTCGACGACGCCGCTCACAAGGGCGAAATCGCGGATGTCGCCGATGTGGGATTCCATCCCCTCGGCAACGTTCGCCTCATCGAACAGGCTCGGCGAGCCGTCAGGTGGCGCGAGCGCAAGCCCCGCGACAACCGCCCCCTCGCGCTTCAGCCACGAGCACAGCCAGCTTCCCTTGAAGCCGGTGTGACCCGTCACGAGCGCACGGATGCCGTTATAGGTTCTCATCTGCAATCGTCTGCACGATCTCACCGACCTGTGGTCACACATCCGGCGGATGGAAAAAGGGATACGGCGTCACACTTACAAGCGGGAATCATACCAGTCAACAACGCGGAGTGAGGAAATCCTCCGTATCTCCATCACAACAATGAAGCATTATTTTCGTTCCTCTGCGCAGGGACCGTATGTTCACGTATCTTTCAACATCCATATCCAAGCGATTGAACCACGCGTCCAGACCAGCCCTGTCACGGGCATTCAGGCCTCGCTCGCCGGCGAAGATATCGACGCAAGTGAACTACTCTTCATCGACGAAGACTATATCTTCGATCATGAAGGAAAGTTCCCGGCCGGAGGCGTCCGCCGGCCACATCCGCGATGCCTCGATTGCCAACGGGTGATCGCCGATGTCGAACGAAGCCTTGCAGCGAAGACGGATGAGAGAGCCGATGTCCGTCTCCTGTAGACTGAACGTGCCGAGACGCAGGCCTCCTAGACGGACCTCGACGGTCTGGCCGGGATTATTGTTGCGCACCTGAAGCTCGATCTCGCGCGAGCCCTGCACTGCGCTGCGAAGCCAGACTTCGCCATGCAGGCCGGCCATCCAGTAGAATGGCTTGGGAAGCCCGAATTGCGGGAAGGGTCCCTCGGCCGCTCCGAAGCCGCGCTCGTAGCGGGTCTGGCCGTCGATGAAGTAGCCGGAGAGGTTCTCGCTTGCCCGCCAGGCCCGCAGCGCGACGAGAGCATACGCCTGCCCGGGATCGGAGAACGGCGCCGCCGCCGAGAACGAGAATTCCATCCGGTTGAAGCCGGCGCGAAGACGTGCCCGCAGCCGGAACTCCACCAGGCCCTCCGATGCGGGCGTCCGGCGCCCGGCGACCTGCGGCGGACCGCCATTGACGACAATGGAGAGTTGCTCCCCCTGCCCGCCGGCATATCCGCAGAGCTGGACGAGGTGGTCGCCATCCTCTTCGGCCCGTAGCAGCAGCACGCCGTTGCTTCCAAGCCAGCACAAGCCGCCGGCCGAATCCTCAGCGACGGCCGTTGACTGGCCGGCGGGAACGACCGAGGCGCAGCGCGCGATACCGGCTACCGGTATCCACGGTTCCGAAGCCGTGAAGATGCCGCTCGCGAACACCTGCGACGCAATCGAGAGGGATGCAGGCGCGGTCGTCAGGTTCACGATCGGAGGCAAACCCAGCCCCAGTCCTCCCACGCTCTCCAGCAGTGTCAGCAGGCGCACCGCACCCATCTCCAGACAATGTCCGTTGATGGCATTCAACCTGCCGTGCACGCCGACCTCCCACCGCAAGGCGGCATCCGCCGCGAGGCGGCCGATGGCCTCGGTCAACGCGCCAGCATCGCAGGTCCGCATGCCCAGCCTCGCTTCGGGGCAGACCTGCACGGTGCCGTCCTCGGCGAACGAGATCACCGGCGTTCCACAGGCGGCCGCCTCGATCGCGATCCGGCCAGGGTGACGCGCACTTGGCAGCACGGCGATATCGGCAGCCTGACAATAGAGCGCGACCGTCTCTTCCCGCGCGTCTGTTGCGACCGACACGACCGGCAAGGCACCATTGTGCTGCCCGAAGCCATCCGGCGGCGGAGAATCGCTGTCCACAACAACGATCGTCGCTGCCGTCGACCGCAGCGCGGCGGCTGCCGCGGACAGGACGGGCAGGAGCGCCGTCGCGCCCGCGGCATTGCTGCCGTCCATCACCACGATGAGGTGGTCTTCAGGCAAGGCCAGCAACTGACGCGCCCGCGCGCGGCTGCCCGGCGTGAAGACGCCGGCATCGACCGACGCGGCAAGACTGCGCACCGGCACATCGAGGGCTTTGCCCAGAACAGCGGCCACCTCCTCCTCGCTCGTGAGCACGAGAGATGATCCGATGGCGGCAAGCCGTCCCGCGCCTTCTTGCGCATCCCGGCTGCGCCACCAGGGCTCGTCAACACAGGTGATGGTCGGCAGGCCGAACCCACCACCGGGCTTCCCCGATGCCAGAGCCGATGCATCGACGAGCACCGCGTCGAAGCCGCCGTCCGCGATGGCTCGCGTTGCCGACCGCAGGCCGTCCGCGTCGTCGTCCGCTGTCGTCAGAAAAGACCTGACGGTATGGCCCAACAGGGCAAGCGCCCGCGCCGTCGTCGTGAAGGCGGCGGCCTCGCGTCCCGGCCCCGAAGCGCTGAGGGCGGCCACCTTGAGATGGCGCGGGGGCCTGACCGGCATGGAGGGGTGGTCCATGCCGAATTCGGCCCTCAGCCTCCCGCCGTGCTCCACGAGTTCGGCGAGATGGGCCTCGCTGTCGCACACCGAGCGTATGGGTGGGACATGCCGCCGCGCGATCGGATAGCCGATGACCCGAATGCGTGCTCCCGCTTCGGCCATACGGGCCCACAGGTCGAAATCGGACACATGCCGCAGGCCTTCGTCGAGGCGCCCCTCGACCCGCGCGAAGATCTCCCGTCTGAAGAAAACCGCGGGCCGATCGAAAACACGCCCCTCAAGCCAGCCGCCCTCCACGTCGAGCACGTCGCCGGGCGACAGCGTTCCGGCCGGCAGGCAGGGCAGGCGGCGCAGAACGGTATCACCGGCGTCGTCGTGAAGCTCGCACAGCCCGGCGATCAGGTCGTCACCCAGGGATGCCGCGATCGCGGCAGCGTGTAGGGCGCCGTCGAACAGCACCTCGCCGGCTTCCAGCCAGACCAGAAGGGCGCCGCTCGCCCGGCGCAGCCCGGCGAGCGCAGGCGTGCCGCTGTCGCCAACCGGCCTCGGCAGATGATGCGTGACCGCCCTTCCATAGCCGTCGAGGACGAAGCGGACCTCGTCGCCCTCGCCGCCGGCGACGATCAGTTCGAGATCCGGATAGCCCTGTCCGAGGACCGACCGGATGGTGTCGTCCAGCGCCTCGGGGACGCCGGAAGCGGAGACGACGACCGAGATGCGCGGATGCTGACGGACGCCTGCGCCGTCCAGCGGCGCTGAAATCGGCAGCGCAACCGGATCGACCGTGTCGTGGCGGCGCACGTTCTCCGACGTCCGTTCCTCGATCCACCAGCCCGTGAGGAGGAAGAAGGCCTCGCTGACGGCACTGTCCACGGCCTCCATCGAGAACACCCTCCGCCCGGCGGGAAGGATGCATTCGGCGCGCCATTCGATCTCGCCGTCGAACCCGACGCCCGTCGGCATGAAGCGGGCGATGCGGCGGCCGTCGACACTGAGGGCGAGCCGCTGTTCGGGAAGCCCGGACCGTCCGGAGAACGTGACCATGTAGCGGCCGGTTCGCGGGACGATGACCTCGCCGAGGGCCGGGCTGACATTCATCCACCGGCAGCCGTCGCCGAGATAATAGTGGTCGCGCACCGGCCCCTGCGGCGGCAGAAAGCCCGTCGTCGGCAGGACGGGAAGCCTGGTCACTGTTCCGCTGGCCTTCATCACCGCCACCGGCCGCGGCGGGGAGGCATAGGCGTCCATGCGGAGCCATGTGCGGCCGCTGGAATCGTAGCGGATGGCGGTGGCGGCGTGGGGGCTTTCGGGGAAGCTGGCGATGTCCGAGCGCATGCGCTGGAACTCGACCTTGATGCGGTCGTAGTCGTCCCGCCCGCAAGACGGCGGATCATCGGGCTCCGACAGCATCTTCGTGCCGGAATAGACCCTGGACGGCTCCGTGTAGGGCTCGTCCAGCACACGATCGACCTCGGCATAGTACCGGTCCATCTGGCTCGACAACTGCCCCTTGCGGCGGCGGTGAAAGCCGAGAACGCTGTCGACGGACACGTAGTGCGTCAACCGCGCCATCCGACGCCACAAGTCCCAGTCCCCCGCCAGGCGGAAACTCGTGTCGAGCCCGCCGAGTTCGCGCCACAGGCTGGAGAACCAGAATGTTCCCTCCTGCATGATGAACGGCATGGCGCGGCCGTCGTAGAGACCGGCGGACATGCAGCGGCGGGAGAAGACGCCAACGGGCTCAAGCGTGGTGATGCTGCCGCCCTCGTCGAGCAGCGCGACACGCCCCCCGATCAGTCTGACATCGGGATAAAGACGGCAGATCGCGAAGATCGTGGCGAAGGCACCGGGGGCGACGAGGTCGTCGGATCCGATCCAGCCCATCAGTACATCGGGACCTGGCGGCAATGCGCGCGCGACGCCCTTGTTGATCGCATCGTACATGCCCTTGTCGGGCTCCGATGCGAAGGTGATGTGCACCTCCCGACAGAATTTCGGCAACAGGCCGGACTTGTTGAGGCGGATCCATCTGTCGACGATCGCGGCCGTCTCGTCCGTCGAGCCTCCGTCCTGGATGTGGTAGTGCAGCACAAAGTCGCCGACCTGATTCACGACGGAGGCAATCGTGGCGTCGATGAACTTTGCCCCGTTGAAGACCGGGGTGACGATGCAGACCGTCGGGGCGGCAGGCGACACCGGCGTCGGCGCGGCGGCCGGCTTGCCGAAGAACCTCGCCACACGGCGAGACAGACGCTGGACGGGTGTCAGCGTCGCGGCTTCGAAGGAGAGCGCAAGGGCCCTGTCGCGCTTCGCGACGAGTTCGGCATAGGGCCCCGAAAACCCTTCCCTCGCGGCAAAGGTGAGAGAGGCGTCGTCGACCAGCTTGATCTCGTGGTCGAGAACCTCGGAGAGATATTTGATGTCGCGCGGTTCAAGCTCGTCCAGAAACCGATCGTAGACGCCCTTGTTGAACTCGACGATCCGATCGGTGTTGCTCTCCGGCTTGTATTTCTCCACCAGCGTGGCCGCGGCCGGCTTCATGCCGAGAAGATCCGAGACGTGCTCGATGACCCACGTCTGATTGTTGGCGATGGCGAAGTAGGGAATATCGTGCAGCCGCGGCGCGTTCATCAGCGGCTCGACGCAGGTGAACGCGAGCTTGATCGAATCGCAGACGTCCTTGGCCTCGCGGAACTGATGAAAGAACCGGTCGAGATTCTGCGCGCGCTCGGCGCGGCCGGCGTCGAGCATGGAGAGTGCGACATCGCGCGGATCGCGATAGCTGTAGAAGATCTTGATGTTGCCGCGCGCCGCCTGCTCCTTGGCGTAATCCGAGATCATTCCGTGGGTCTTGATGACGTAGAATACGTCCGCCGGAATCCGCTCGACGACCTCCTTCAGGACCTCGTCGTCGATCGTCAGGTAGAAGTCCTGATAGTGATCGGCGGGTTTCGAGAGATATTTCTCCCGGATCTCTCGAGCATCGGCATTGTTGTGGATATAGGATAGATCGCCAAGAACCTGGTAGAGGAATGTGGAGCCCGACTTCGGCATTCCATGAGCAATGATGATCATCTAAAGAACCGGCTCCAAACTTTCATTCCAGAAGGTCGGCGATATCGACCCACGTCAGGGCTTGCTTCCGATCTGACCCAGCAACTCCGTGGCCCGCGTCGGCTGTTCCGAGAGGGTCACGGCCCGCTCCAGGACTGCCTTCGCCTCGTCCAGTTTGCCGGTGGCAATGAGAAGGTCGGCCAGCCCGATATGCGCCCAGTAGTCGTTCGGCGCGAGGCCGACGGCGCGGCGCCAGTGATGGAGCGCGACGACGGCCTGCCCCTCGCGTTGGGCGATCTCGGCCAGCGTGCGGTAGGGGTCCGACAATTGCGGGCTGATCTCAGCCGCCCGATGGCACAGCGTGCGTGCGACGTCGAAGTCGCCCTGCCCGACGGCACGGATCGCCCAGCGAACGAAGGCGTGAGTGCGCTCGGCGGGCGGCACCGCGTCAGGCGGGGGAAGCTCGGCGCCCTGCCCAGCGCGTTGGGCGATCTCGTCAAGCGTGCGCTGGGCATCCGGCAGCTGCGGGCTGATCTGGATCGCCCGATGGCACAGCGTGCGCGCGATGTCGAAGTCGCCCTGCTCCATTGCTTGGGCCGCCCAGCGGACTAGGGCCTGGGCGCGCTCGACGGGCGGCATCACCGCCTCCGGCGGGAGCAGGCCGGCGGCGTCGGGGCGTGAACGCAGCAAATCGGCGGAGACATACCAGTCGTCCCACTGGGAAATCTCCGGAAAGACCCGATAGTACCCTTTCGATTCCAGAAGCCTGTATATGTCCTCGCGCCGCGCGTCGAAGTTGTGCTCGATGGTGAGGCATCCGATCTGCCAGCGGTCGAAGTCGAACGTGCTGAGGATGGTCAGTTCGGCCCCCTCGACATCAAGCGACAGAAAATCAATCTGCGCCGGCGCGTTCGCCCGCGTCAGCAGGTCGTTGAGCGACACGGTCGTCAGCTCGATCGTCTGCACCGGGCGCTCCCGCTCCGCGACATCGCTGGACGAGACCGGCCTGTCGCCGAGTTCCTGATTGATTCCGGAGAATTCGGGCTCCAGCGTGCAGTCGAAGGAAACGGTCCTGCCCGTGACGTCGAGTACGCAGTCCGTCATCACCGCGCAGGCGCGGTTCTTCAGGAGCGACTGGTGAAAGACGGGATTGGGCTCGACGACGATGCCCTGCCATCCGTACGCCTTCTCCAGGAGATAGGTGTTCGAGATAAGAATGCCGTCGCCCGTGCCGACCTCGACGAAGAAGCCGCCCCGCTTTCCCCCACTCATGTGGAGAGCGAACAGATCCTGAAAGATCTGGGCATAGGACTCCGAGGCCTTGGTGATGAGCGTCTCGGCGAAATTCCCGAGCGCACTGGCAGCCCCGTGCTGCCGGCGGATCAGCGCCAAGGCAAAGGTGCTGCGCTCGAGCGCCGCCATGTCGAGGTCGACACTGGTGTAGAGACTGCGCCGGCGACTTTCCTCGCTGGCCAGAGCCTGGGGAGCGGTTCCATCAAGTTCCGGCCGTGACATTGCAGGCGCCATCCTCGCGTCGATCACAGGAAAATCGTCCCGGAGCGAGGTGGCGAAACGACCTTCGCGCCGATAGGGACTGATACTGCATCGGTCGGGGAAGCGAAAGCGCCGTAATCCCGCATGTCCGCCGGGCACAACCCGTTCGAACCACGGAAGAAAGCGGCCGGCAGCGATCCCGACGGCTCGCTTGTCGAAATGCGGTATTGTCGCCGCGTAAAGGAGCGCCTGACGACGGATTTCCGCCGCCACGCGAATGCTTGCCCCCTACCCGCCCCTGACCGTGAGCATCCAGTTCAGCACCTGACGCCAGTCCGTCATGCGGATCGGCGTGCCGTGGGAGCCGGTATCGAACAGCACGAAACGGATCGGATAGTCCGGCTCGGCCTGCTTCACCTTCTTGAAGAAGGCCTCCTGGCCGATCCAGGGGATGACGGCATCGTCGCTGCCGTGGCCGATATAGATCGGCAGCCATCGCGACGGCTTCTCGGCGGCGATGACGGAGAGGTACTTGTCGTCGACGACGGAGCCGAGCAGCAGCATACCGCCCATCAGGCGGGCGGTGGCGGGGTCTTCCGCCACCTGCCAGCACAGCACGCCGCCATAGGATCCGCAGGCGACGAAGATCGGCGCGCCGGGATTGTCGGCGGCGAGTGTGGTCATCAGCGCCTTCACGTCTTCGGCACCGCGCGCCTCGAAATTCGAGAAATCCGTCGAGACATAGAGCCCGCCGTTGCGCACCATCAGGTTCTTGATGCGGTTGAAGTTGCCGCCGAACATCCAGTCGTTGTTGCCCTGGAAGCGGTTGCCGCCGACGCCGTGCAGGTAGATCACGATCAGGCGGGCGCCGGTCCGCCGGCCGGCGGCGATGTACTTCACCTGCCGGTCGCCGACATTGAGCGTGATGTGGCTTTCGGAATTGCCGAAGCCGAGCAGCGTCACGTATTCGCCGTGGACCTTCTGTTCCCACACCTCGTCGCGCTGCCAGATATCGCGCTGCTTGACGTACTGAATGGTGAGATAATCGCCGCCATAGCTGCTGGAGAGCACGGCCGGGTACTTGAACAGGTCGTCCTTATAGGGGGCGAGCGGCGCCTGCGCGGCGGCCATGGCGACGTTGGCGAAGAGGACGGCAACGGCCACGGCGAGCCACCGCAGCGGCATCGCCAGCCGGCCAAGGGCGCGCCGAAACCGGCCTTTCGTGCTTCCGCCCATCATCGCCACATCCAAGCCTTCAATATCCAAGCCTTCAATATCCGCGCCTTCGTTGTCCCAGCCTTCGTTCCTGCCGACCAGCGCGAGACTCAATATTCGATGGTCTCGAAGCGCATCGACAGCGCATCGACGATCAGCAGGCGCCCGACCAGCGGACGGCCGATCCCGAGCAGCACGCGGACCACCTCCGTCGCCTGCAGGGTGCCCATAAGGCCGGCCACGGTCCCGAGCACCCCGGCCTCCTCGCAATTCGGAATCGTACCCTCCGCCGGCGGGGAAGGAAACAGATCGCGATAGGTGGGATTCGATGTCCCGTCGTCCCGGGTGGTCCACGGCATCAGTGTCGTCAGCGTGCCGTCGAAGCGGCCGAGCGCGGCACTCACCAGCGGGCGCCGCAGCAGGGCGCAGCTATCGGCGAGAAGATAGCGGGTGGCGAAATTGTCGGACCCGTCCGCGACGACGTCATAGGCCGCGACGAGCGCCTCGGCGTTGTCCGCATCGAGGCGCAGGGCGTGCCTCTCGACCGTCACATGGGGGTTGAGCCGGCCGATGGCATCGGCCGCACTGTCCACCTTAGGCCGTCCGATATCGGCGGTGCCATGGATGACCTGACGCTGGAGATTGGACACCGCCACCGTGTCGTCGTCGACGACACCGACGGTCCCGATCCCGGCAGCGGCGAGATAGAGCGCGAGGGGCGAACCGAGCCCTCCCGCTCCGACGACGAGAACGCGGGCCGCCTTCAGCCTCTGTTGGCCGGGGCCACCCACCTCCGGCAGCACAAGCTGGCGGGCATAGCGGGCGATCTCGTCACCCGCGAACACCGGTTGCGGCTCGCCCTGCTGTTCCATCTCGGTCACCCGCTGGCGTGCCGGGCTCAATCGAGCCCTTCGAACAGAAGCGTGGAGAGATAGCGCTCTGCGAAGGACGGAACGATCAGGACGATGGACTTGCCGGCGAACTCCGGCCGGCGTCCGAGCTCCGCCGCCGCCGCGATGGCGGCGCCGGACGAGATGCCGACGGGGATGCCCTCCAGCCGCGCGGCGAGACGGGCGTGCTTGAAGGCATCGTCGTTGGAGACGCCGATCACCTCGTCATAGATGTGGGTGTCGAGCACGGCCGGCACGAAGCCTGCGCCGATGCCCTGGATCTTGTGCGGTCCCGGCGCTCCGCCGGACAGAACCGGGCTGTCGGCCGGCTCGACGGCGACGATGCGGATGTCCGGATTGCGCGCCTTTAGCACCTGTCCGACGCCGGTAATGGTGCCGCCGGTGCCGACGCCCGCCACGAAGGCATCGACGTGGCCGTCGGTATCGTTCCAGATCTCCTCGGCGGTGGTGGCGCGATGGATCGCCGGGTTGGCGGGATTGATGAACTGCTGCGGCATCACCGCACCGGGAATTTCCGTCAGGATTTCCTCGGCCCGGGCAACCGCGCCCTTCATGCCCTTGGCCGCCTCGGTCAGTTCCAACTCCGCGCCGAGCAGTTTCAGCATCTTGCGGCGCTCGACCGACATCGATTCGGGCATCACCAGGATAAGCCGGTAGCCCCGGGCCGCCGCGGTGAAGGCAAGCGCGATGCCGGTATTGCCCGACGTCGGCTCGACCAGCACCGACTGGCCCCGCGTGATGCGGCCCTCGGCCTCCAGCGCGTCGATCATGGCGACGCCGATGCGGTCCTTCACGCTCGAGATCGGGTTGAAGAACTCAAGCTTGGCGAGCAGCGTCGCCCCGACGCCGAGTTCCGCCGCCAGCCGGTCCATCCGCACCAGCGGCGTGTTGCCGACCGTCTCGGTGATGGAACCGTAGATGCGGCCGCGGCCGGGCCGGGTTGCGGGTTCGGTGCCGGTTCCCCGGGCTTCGCCAGCATTCGCCATGATTGTTTCCTCCAAGCGGACGAGCGTCGAAATCCACTCGCCGGATAGACATCTTCGGGGACATGACCCCCAAACACCCCAGAGCGCAAGGGCCGTTATCCCGGTGCACCGGCGGCGTCGGGCTTCCGTTCAAGACCCACAGACATCGTCTTAACGCCGTTCGCCAACGCAGGTCGTTCCGATCCGCACGGAAGATGCCCGCGCTCCCAAGGCCGGGGCGATTTCTCGTAAACCGGGTATTTCAGGCCGGCGGGCGCTAGCGGCCCGTCGACCCGAACCCGCCGGCGCCGCGCACCGTCTCCGGTAGTTCGGAGACCTCGGTGAGAACCGGCACGGCGACCGCCGCCACCACCATCTGGGCAATGCGCTGGCCGCGTTCAACCGTGAACGGCTCACGGCCGTGATTGATCAGGATCACCTTGAGCTCGCCGCGATAGTCGGCATCGACGGTTCCGGGCGCGTTGAGCACGGTCACGCCGTGCTTGGCCGCGAGTCCCGAGCGCGGCCGCACCTGTGCCTCGAAACCTTCCGGTAGGGCGATCGCGAGGCCCGTCGGCACCATGGCATAGGCACCGGGCGCGATCACCACCGGCGCATCCGCAGGCACCGCCGCTGGCAGGTCGAGCCCCGCCGCACCGGCCGTCGCCGCGGCCGGGAGCGGCAGGTCGCTGCCGTGCGGCAGCCGGAGGACGGCGACGGAAACCATGGAAACCTCGTTTCGTTCGGCGGATCGTGAGGCGGCGGCCTGTCGGTGGCGGCCGCGTTCGGGAGGTGACGGGCCGGAGGCCTTCAGGCGCCGGCGAAATGATCGGCGATGCGTCCGACCAGGCGGCGGGCCACATCCTCCTTGGCGAGCCGCGGCCATTCCTCGATGCCGGCGCGGGAGACGATGCGCACGGTGTTGAACGCGCCTCCCATATTCCCGGTCTCCGGATTGACGTCGTTGGCGACGATCCAGTCACAGCCCTTGCGGTCGAGCTTGGCGCGGGCATTGGCGATCAGATCGTCGGTCTCAGCCGCGAATCCGACGAGAAGCTTCGGACGTGCCGACGGATGATGGCCGAGGGTCGCGAGGATGTCCGGGTTCTCGACCAGAACCAGAGCGGGCGGCCGGCCGGAGCCGTCCTTCTTGATCTTGTGGCCGCTGTCGGCCTCCGTCCGCCAGTCGGCGACGGCGGCGGTCATCACTGCGGCGTCGACCGGCAGGGCGCTTTCCACCGCGGCCATCATCTCGCGGGCGGTCTCGACGCGTACCACATTCACACCGGGCGGATCGGCGAGCGAAACCGGCCCGCTCACCAGCACCACGTCGGCGCCCTCCTCCGCCGCAGCGGCGGCGATGGCGAAGCCCTGCCGCCCGGACGAGCGGTTGGCAATGTAGCGCACAGGATCGATGGGCTCATGGGTCGGGCCGGCGGTGACGAGCACCTTGCGGCCGGCGAGCCGGCCCGCACGCTGCGGTGCCAGCACGCTTTCGACCGCGGCGACGATCTCAAGCGGCTCGGACATGCGGCCGACGCCGGATTCGCCCCGCTCCGCCATGGCCCCGCTGTTCGGTCCGACCACGCGCACGCCGTCGGCCGCGAGCACGGCGAGATTGCGCTGCGTCGCGGGGTGCGACCACATGCTCGGGTTCATCGCCGGCGCGACCAGGACCGGCTTGTCGGTCGCCAGCAGGCAGGCGGTGGCGAGATCGCCGGCAAGGCCATGCGCCATCTTGGCGAGAAGATCGGCCGTCGCCGGCGCGACCACGACGATGTCGGTCTCGCGCGCCAGCCGGATGTGGCCGATATCGTGCTCGGCGGTCAGGTCGAACAGGTCGTCGAACACCCGCTCGCCCGTCAGCGCACCGAAGGCCAGCGGCGTGGCGAAAGCCTTGGCCGCCTCGGTCATGATGGCACGGACGGTAAAGCCGCGTTCCTTCAGCCGCCGCACAAGATCGAGCGACTTGTAGGCGGCGATGCCGCCGCCGACGATAAGCAGCACGCGCCGGCCGGTGAATGCGGCCGCTTGCTCCGCCGACATCGCTCAGTTCTCCGGCGAGCCGGCGCGGCTGCGCGCGGTCACGACGCCGCCGCGAAGCTGCGCGGCGCCGGAACCCGGATCTGGACGGTGCCGCCACTGATCTCGTAGACGGCGAGGCCGCGCCGGTTCTGGCCGTTCGGCTCGAACCGGAACAGGCCGTCGACGCCGATGAAGCCGTCGCGGTTGGTCAGCACGGCTTCCGAGAACGGCTGCGGGCCGGCGCTGCGCACGAGTCCTGCGGCGAGGGTGGCGCCGTCATAGGCGAGCGAGGCGGTGCGCGGCGGCGCCGCGCCATAGCGCGCATTGTAGCGCGACGCGAATGCCTGGAAGCCGGCCTTGTCCGGGGCCGGATACCAGCCGCCGTTGAAGGCGGGATTGGAGCTGACGCGCGGGTCGTCCCACTGTCCGCTGCCGAGAAGCTGCACGCGGCCGCCCGAAAGCCCGCTCTGCGACAGCGCCGTGCCGATCGCGGCGGCGGCATCGCCGCCTTCCGGCACGAACAGCGAATCGATCTGCGACCCGAAGCTCGCGATCGACTGCGCCTTCTGCGCGAGGTCGGACCGGTTGGCGGCATAGCGTTCGACCGAGAGAAGCCGGATGCCGGAGCGGCCGGCAATCTCGCGCAGCGCGGCTTCCACCACGAGGCCGTAGGCCGAATCCGGCAGCAGCGCCGACATCGACCGCTTTCCCTGGCTGCCGGCATAGGTGACGATCCGCTCCACGTCCTGCTGCGGCAGGAAGCTCAGCAAATAGACGCCGGGCCCGGCGACGGAAACGTCGGTGGAGAAGCCGATGATCGGCACATTGGCCGGACGCGCGACGGAGGCCGCGCCGGACACGGCGGCAGAGAAGATCGGACCGAGGATCAGCTGCGCGCCCTGGCCGATGGCCTGCTGCACGGCATTGCGCGCGCCGGCATCCGAGCCGCCATCGTCCTTGACGAGAATGCGGATGTTGCCCTGCGGGAAGTCCGCCACCGCCAGCGCGGCTGCATTGCGGAACGACTGGCCGAGCGGGCTTGCGAGCGGCAGCAACAGGGCGATCGGAACGGTGCCGGTGCCGAGCACTTCCTCCGGGGGGCCGGCCGTTGCGGAGGCTGCCGGTGTGGGCTGCGTGGCCTGGTTCGTGGTGGTCGTGCAGGCTGCGGCGAGGCCGGCGAAGGCGACGCCGAAAGCCGTGCGGCGGGTCATCCCCCTGTCCGAGGCTGCGCCTGCGGCCGAAGAGGCAACGCCCGCGGCCCCTGTCATCTGCTCGGCCGTCTCCGGCCGGAATTCGCCAGCACCATCAACGCGGGACACCGTTACGCTCTCCCTTGCCTGTCGCGCCCGGATCCGCCCCAGCGAGCCCCGGTTTCAAACGCCGAACACATGGCATGACCGCCCACCGGGCGACCAATTCGATTGTAGGGCTCGACAAGGCCACGCGAAAGCGGCCATGTCAAAGTGAAGTCTGGTTTTTCCGCCCGGATGCGACCGTATCCGGGTGCCGTTGCCGTTGTGGATGCGCTGCGATGCCTGAATCCGAACCCCGCGCCGAAGGCGCAGCGCGAAGCTTCGCCATTGCGGGCCGGGCTCTGTCGGCGCCGGCCGCCGCGCCGGGGCTCTATGTCGTCGCCACGCCGATCGGAAATCTCGGCGACATCACCGTGCGTGCGCTCGAAACTCTGTCGGCCGCCGACCTTGTCGCCTGCGAGGACACGCGGGTGACGCGCGTGCTGCTCGACCGCTACGCCATCCGGACGAAGCTCGTCGCCTATCACGAGCACAACGCCGCCCGGATGCGGCCGCGCCTTCTGGAGGACCTCGCGGAAGGCCGCTCCATCGCCCTCGTCAGCGATGCCGGCACGCCGCTCATTTCAGATCCCGGCTACCGGCTGGTGGTCGATGCGGCGGCAGCCGGCCATAGGGTCGTGCCGATTCCCGGCGCCTCGGCGCTGCTGTCGGCGCTGGTCACCGCCGGCCTGCCGACCGATGCTTTCCTGTTTGCCGGCTTCCTCGCGCCGAAATCCGCCGCCCGCCGCCGCCGGCTCGCCGAGCTCGCCCGCACTCCGGCGACGCTGGTGTTCTACGAATCGCCCCGCCGCCTCGGCGAATGCCTCGCCGACATGGCCGAGACGCTGGGAGCGGACCGGCAGGCCGCCGTCGCCCGCGAACTCACCAAGCTCCACGAGACCGTGGTTCGCGGCCCGCTCTCCGAACTCGCCGCCGCGTTTGCCGGCGACCCGCCGCGCGGCGAAATCGTGATTGCCGTCGGCCCGCCTGGCGAGATCGCCGCCGACCCGGACGATGTCGACCGCCTCCTCGCCGAAGCGCTCGCCCGCCTGCCCGTCGGCGCCGCCGCTTCGGAAGTCGCCAAGGCGACGGGTGCCGATCGCCGTGCCCTCTACCGCCGCGCCCTCGACCTCAAGGGCGCTTCGGAGCCTGACGGCGGCGACGACGGCTAGCCGAAGATGGCGCCGCGCGAACCTCCCTCCCCGGCTTCGGAGCGCATCGCTGCCTACCGGCGCGGGCTGCGGGCCGAGGCGCTCGCGGCGTGGTGGCTTCGCCTCAAGGGCTACCGCATTCTCGCCCGGCGGTTTCGCACCCCCTCCGGCGAGGTTGATATCGTGGCGCGGCGCGGCGGCACGGTCGCCTTCGTCGAAGTGAAGCGGCGCGCGACGCTCGATGAGGCGCTGATCGCCGTCACGCCCCGCACCCGACGCCGGATGGAAGCGGCCGTGCGGCTTTGGCTCGCTCGGCATCCAGCCCACGCTGCGCTGACGCTCCGGTTCGACATCATCGCGCTCGCGCCCGGCCGGCTGCCCCACCATCTCGTCTCGGCATTCGCCGAAGGCGAATAGGCGGCGTTATCCGTCGCCGCAGTGTGGACAAGGGCGATGGGGCGACCCCATATCATGCCGGATCGTCTCTCTCGGCCGGACGCCCGGCACCTGCCCTGATGCCGCGACGCTCGCCGCCCCTGCCATCCCGCCTGCCGTCCACCGGAGTCACTCCCATGCCGCTCAAGGTCGCCTTCCAGATGGACCACATCTCCACGCTGAAGATCGCGGGGGATTCCGGGTTCGCGCTGATGCTGGAGGCCCAGGCCCGCGGCCACACGCTCTATCACTTCACGCCGGACCGGCTGGCGATGCGCGACGGCGAGGTGTTCGTCAACGCCGAGCCGGTGACGGTGCGCGACGTCGCCGGCGATCATTTCACCCTCGGCGAGCGCGAGCGGCTCAAGGTCGCCGACCTCGACGTCGTGTTCATGCGCCAGGATCCGCCGTTCGACCTCGCCTACATCACCGCGACGCACCTGCTCGAGCGCGTGCATCCGAAGACGCTGGTGGTGAACGACCCGGCTTCGGTTCGCAACGCGCCCGAGAAGCTGTTCGTCACGCTGTTTCCGGAGCTGATGCCGCCGACGCTCATCACCCGCGACCGCGGCGAGATCGACGCGTTCCGCCGCGAGTTCGGCGACATCGTCATGAAGCCGCTCTACGGCCACGGCGGATCGTCGGTGTTCCGCCTGACGAAGGACGACCTCAACTACGGCTCGCTCTATGACCTGTTCGCGGTCACCTTCCGCGAGCCGTGGGTGATCCAGCAGTTCATTCCCGGCGTGAAGCACGGCGACAAGCGCATCATCCTGATCGACGGCGAATTCGCCGGCGCGGTCAACCGGGTGCCGGCGCCGGACGATCTGCGCTCCAACATGGTGCGCGGCGGCGCGGCCAAGGCCACGGAACTGACGGAGCGCGAACGCGAGATCATCGCCCGCATCGGGCCGGAGCTTTCCAGCCGCGGCCTCCTGCTCGTCGGCATCGACGTCATCGATGGCCGCCTGACCGAGATCAATGTCACCGCGCCGACCGGCCTGCGCGCGATCAAGCGCCTCGGCGGCCCGGACGGCGCCGCCATCCTGTGGGACAGGATCGAGACGCTGCGCGGGTGAACGCAATGGCGGGCGGCGCCTTCGAAATCGTGCTGACCGACGCCCCGGATCCGGCGGCGCGCGACGTCATCGTCGGCGGGATCGTCGCCTTCAACACCGCGCGGATGGGGCCGTCCGGCTCAAGGCCGCTCGCGGTGCTGCTGCGGCAGACGGACGGCACGGTCGCCGGCGGGCTGTGGGGGCGCACCAGCTATGGCTGGCTCTATGTCGAGCTCTTGTTCGTGCCGGAGGAGGCGCGCGGAACCGGTCTCGGCCGGCACCTCATGGGCCGCGCCGAAGCGGAGGCGCTTGAGCGCGGCTGCATCGGCGTGTGGGTCGACACCTTCGGCGAGGCGAACGCCGCGTTCTATGGGCGGCTCGGCTACACGCGGTTCGGCGCCATCGAGGATCATCCGCCGGGCAGCACGCACATCTTCCTGAAGAAGGTGCTGCCCGGCGGATAGGCCGATCAGGCCGACAGGCGGTCCAGCGCGGCGAGGATGGTCGCCGTCATGGCCTCGGTGCCGACCGAGTTGTCGCCGCCGCCGATGTCGCGGGTGCGGGCGCCGGTGTCGAGCGCGGCGGCGATCGCCTTGTCGAGCAGGTTGGCCTCGTCGACCATGCCGAACGAATAGCGCAGCGCCATCGCGAACGAGGCGATCATGGCGATCGGGTTGGCGGCGCCCGTGCCGGCGATGTCGGGGGCGGAGCCGTGCACCGGCTCATACATCGCCTTGCGCTTGCCGGTCGCCGGGTCGGTCGCGCCGAGGGCGGCCGACGGCAGCATGCCGAGCGAGCCTGTCAGCATCGCCGCCACGTCGGACAGCATGTCGCCGAACAGGTTGTCGCAGACGATGACGTCGAACTGCTTCGGCCAGCGCACCAGCTGCATGCCGCAATTGTCGGCCAGGATGTGGTCGAGCGCCACGTCGCCATATTCACGGGCGTGCACGGCGGTCACGACTTCCTTCCAGAGGACGCCGGACTTCATGACGTTGTGCTTTTCCGACGACGACACCTTGTTGGAGCGCGTGCGGGCAAGGTCGAAGGCGACGCGGGCGATGCGCTCAATCTCGTAGGTATCGTAGACCTGGGTGTCGATGCCGCGCTTCTGGCCGTTGCCGAGATCGCGGATTTCCTTCGGCTCGCCGAAATAGACGCCGCCGGTCAGCTCGCGCACGATCAGGATGTCGAGGCCCTCGACCACCTCGCGCTTCAGCGACGAGGCGTCGGCGAGCGCGGGATAGCAGATCGCCGGGCGCAAGTTGGCGAACAGGCCGAGATCCTTGCGCAGCCGCAGCAGGCCCGCCTCGGGACGCACCTCGTAGGGAACGCTCGCCCACTTCGGCCCGCCGACGGCGCCGAACAGCACCGCGTCGGAGGCCTGCGCCAGGTCCATCGCCGCGTCGGTGATGGCAACGCCGTGGGCGTCGTAGGCCGCGCCCCCGACGACGTCTTCCTCGATCTCGAACACGCCGCCGGCGCGGCTGTCGAACCACGCGATCACCTTGCGGGCCGCCGCCGCGATTTCGGTGCCGATGCCGTCGCCCGGCAGGAGCAGGATCTTGTGGGTCGCCATGGGCGTGAAATCCTCGTTGCGCACACTGTTCGGCCGGCGATCGCCGTGCGCTGGCGCCTGCCGCCCTTCCTCGCCGCCGTCGGGCATCATCGCCGCCGTCGGCCATCCCGGCCGGCGGCGTCGGTCAGGCGCCGCGCCCGGGTTCCGGCGGCAGTCGGTATCGCGTCGCCGCCCGCGATGCAAGCCGCACGGCCGCCGCTCTTGCCGGCCAAAGTCCCGCTCCGCCGGCGAACCTCCCGGCTTGCCGGAGAAGGCGACGGCGCCGAACGCCGTCCTGCCGTCCCGGGGCGACAGCCGCCTGACCGTCCCCCGGCGGTGCGGCAACGCCATTCTCGATCTCCCGCCGCTTGTTCGCCCCGGCGGAGATCCCCATAATGAAGGCGCCATGAACCTAGACTCGAAGATCTTCGATCGAATCCGCATTCGCCCGAACGAGAAGCGCCGCGAGAGCGAGCGTTTCCCGCGGTGCGATTGGGAGGGTTGCGATCAACCCGGCACTCATCGGGCGCCCATGGGGCGAGACCGCGAGGGCCAATATCTGCATTTCTGCCTTGACCACGTACGATTGTACAACAAGTCCTACAACTACTTTGCCGGCATGAGCGACGAGGCCGTGGCGGCCTACCAGAAGGATGCCGCGACAGGGCACCGCCCGACCTGGAACGTGGGGGTGAACGCCTTCACCGCCGGCCCCGGCGCGCCGGAAGCCGCCGCCGCGCGCATGAGCGCCCGTGGCCGGCGCTCGGGCGCGGGCACGAGCGGTCCCGGCTGGACGGCGGAAACCCACGATCCGTTCGACCTGTTCGGCGTCAGGCGGCCCACCGCTGCGCCGCGGCCGGAGACGCGCCGGGCCCTCACGGCGATGGAGACCCGGGCGTTCGAGCTGTTCGACCTCGAACCGGATGCCGGGCGCGAGCGCATCAAGGCGCGCTACAAGGAACTCGTAAAACGCCACCACCCGGATGCGAACGGCGGCGACCGGTCGTCGGAAGAGCACCTGCGGCACGTGATCCAGGCCTATGGCGTGCTGAAGAACGGGGGGTTCTGCTGAGCGCGATGCCGTTGTCGGCAGGGCATGAGCGATCCATCGCGACCGTTCATCCGTATGGCTGGAACCCGCCGGCCCGAACGCGGTATGATTGGATGCGGCAACATTCTGCTGGAGCCGGCGGCCCGGACGGACGATAGTCCGGGCGGAAACCGGAACGCGCGGCGGCGAGGGCTTCGACGAAGCGTTTGCCGCGGCCGGACGTTTCCGACGGACGGGCGCCCCCTCCCGGGCGCCGCCCGCCAAGACCGAAGGCAAGATCGAAGGAAGACCGAAGCACCGGACGGCTTCCCGGGGTGCGCACCCGGCGGATCCGTTTTGTGTCCCAACAAGAAAGGGGCGCCGTTCCCATGCGAACGGTCCATGCCCTGAAAACCAAGCGAACCGACGCCGCGATTGCCCGATGATGGCGGTGTCACGGAGGCCCGATGACCGCTCCCGCCCTTGAGGCCGCCGCCGTGGCGACCAAGACATCCGCCGCCCCGAGTGGCCTGCCCGACAAGACGGTCGCCGTTCGAGAGGTGTTCGGCCTCGACACCGATCTCGAAGTGCCGGCCTTTTCCGAGCCGAACGAGTATGTGCCGGACTTCGATCCGGACTATCTGTTCGACCGCACCACCACGCTCGCCATTCTCGCCGGCTTCGCCCACAATCGCCGCGTGATGGTGACCGGCTATCACGGCACCGGAAAGTCGACCCATATCGAACAGGTCGCGGCCCGGCTCAACTGGCCTTGCGTGCGCGTCAATCTCGATAGCCACATCAGCCGTATCGATCTCGTCGGCAAGGACGCGATCGTGCTGAAGGACGGCAAGCAGATCACGGAGTTCCGCGACGGCATCCTGCCGTGGGCGCTCCAGACCAACACCGCGCTCGTGTTCGACGAATACGATGCCGGCCGGCCGGACGTGATGTTCGTCATCCAGCGCGTGCTGGAGCAGTCCGGCCGCCTGACGCTTCTGGACCAGAACCGCGTGATCCGCCCGCACCCGGCGTTCCGCCTGTTCGCCACGGCGAACACGGTCGGCCTCGGCGACACCTCGGGCCTCTATCATGGCACCCAGCAGATCAATCAGGGCCAGATGGACCGCTGGTCGATCGTGACCGTGCTGAACTACCTGCCTCATGACCGCGAGACCGACATCGTGCTCGCCAAGTCGCCGGCCTTCCGCAAGGACGACAAGGGCCGCGAGACGGTGTCGCGCATGGTCCGCCTCGCCGACATGACCCGCAACGCCTTCATGAACGGCGATCTGTCGACCGTCATGAGCCCGCGCACGGTCATCACCTGGGCCGAAAATGCGTCGATCTTCGGCGATGTCGGCTTCGCGTTCCGGCTGACATTCCTCAACAAGTGCGACGAGACCGAGCGTCCGCTCGTGGCGGAATTCTACCAGCGCTGCTTCGGTGCGGAGCTGCCGGAATCCGCCGCCAACGTCGTGATGAGCTGAGCCGCGCACCGAACCTGTCGCCGGACGGCCGGCCCGATCCTCGGGCCTCATCCGGCGGCTGACACGATCGTTGAGAGAAGGACGGCCACCCCCATGCGCCCGTCGAAGGACCAGGCCCCGACAGAACCGTTCAAGCGCGCCGTCACCGGCGCGATGCGCGCGATCTCCCGCGACGCCGAGCTTGAGGTGAACTTCGCCGCCGAGCGGCCGGGGCTCGTCGGGCACACGGCCCGCCTGCCCGAGCCGCCGCGGCGGCCGACGCGGCACGACCTCGCCATCACGCGCGGCATCGGCGACGCCATGGCGCTGCGCATCGCCTGCCATGACGCCAAGCTGCACCGTTCGCTCAGCCCCGAGGGCCGCGATGCCCGCGCGGTGTTCGATGCCGTCGAGCAGGCGCGCTGCGAGGCCGTAGGCTCCCGCCGCATGGCGGGCGTCGCCGAGAACCTCACGGCGATGCTCAAGGACCGCTATCACCGCGGCAACTATGCCGACATCACCGACCGCGCCGATGCGCCGATCGAGGATGCGCTGGCGCTGTTGGTGCGCGAGCGGCTGACCGGCGCCGCGCCTCCCGACGAGGCGCGCCGCCTCGTCGACCTGTGGCGGCCGTGGATCGAGGAGAAGGCGGGCGGCGATCTCGACCGGCTCTTGTCGTCCATCGACGACCAGAAGCGCTTCGCCGCCGGCATCCGGGATCTTCTCGTCTCGCTCGACATGGCGGAGGAAGCCCAGGGCGAGCCGGAGGAGAGCGAGGAGACCTCCGAGAGCCAGGAGGATTCCGAGGGAGAGGGCGAAGAGAGCGAGCAGCAGGGCGGCGAGGCTGAGACGAGCGAATCCACCGCCGCCGAGGAAGCCGAGGCCGGCTCGGTCGAGGAGGATGCCGGCGAATCGGAATCGAGCGAGACGATGGAGCGTGAGCTGTCGGAGGAGGATGCCGACGACAGCACCGATGCCGGCGACACGCCGCGCAACGACTATCCGTTCTCGAACCGGCGCCCGGAGGTCGAATACAAGGTCTTCACCACCAAGTTTGACGAGACGGTGAAGGCCGAGGACCTGTGCGACAGCGCCGAACTCGACCGGCTGCGCGGCTTCCTCGACAAGCAGATCTCGCATCTCCAGGGCGTCGTGGCGCGTCTCGCCAACCGGCTGCAGCGCCGGCTGATGGCCAAGCAGAACCGCTCCTGGCAGTTCGACCAGGAAGAAGGCTGGCTCGATACCGCGCGCCTGACCCGCGTCGTGATCGATCCGATGCAGCCGCTCGCCTTCAAGCACGAACTCGACACCGCCTTCCGCGATACCGTCGTGACGCTGCTGCTCGACAATTCCGGCTCGATGCGCGGCCGGCCGATCACGGTCGCGGCGACCTGCGCCGACATTCTGGCCCGCACGCTGGAGCGCTGCGGCGTGAAGGTCGAGATCCTCGGCTTCACCACGCGGGCCTGGAAGGGCGGGCAGTCGCGTGAGGCCTGGCTGCAGGCCGGCAAGCCGGTCAATCCCGGCCGCCTCAACGACCTCAGGCACATCATCTACAAGGCCGCCGACGCGCCATGGCGCCGGGCACGGCGCAATCTCGGCCTGATGATGCGCGAGGGGCTCCTGAAGGAGAACATCGACGGCGAGGCACTGGCCTGGGCGCACACCCGGCTCCTGGCGCGGCCGGAATCGCGCCGCATCCTGATGATGATCTCCGACGGCGCGCCGGTCGATGATTCCACGCTGTCGGTCAATGCCGGCAACTATCTCGAAAAGCACCTTCGGGCCGTCATCGAGGAAATCGAGACCCAGTCGCCGGTGGAGCTGATCGCCATCGGCATCGGCCACGACGTGACCCGGTACTACCGCCGCGCCGTGACCATCGTCGATGCCGACGAACTGGCCGGCGCGATGACCGACCAGCTCGCCGCGCTGTTCGACGACGATGCCGGCGACCGCCGCGGCTCCGGCCGCGCCGGGACGGGCCGCAGTTCCGGCCGTGCTGTGCCGGGCCGCGCCCCGGCCCGGCGGCGCGCCTAACGTCGCGGCGACGTCCGGCCTTGATGCTCCGCCGGACCGACGACGACAGACGCGGCGCGGAGCGCGCCGCTTCGCGGCGTCTGCGGCGTCCGCATGTTGGGTGGACGGCGATACCGGCGGCCGTGCAGCTGGCGCCCGGCCTCGTGGCGTTGGCGCTGGCCATGCCGGCGGCTGCCGCGGAGCCGCACGGCGGTGCCGTGGCGGTGCCCGTCCAGACCCGCGCCCTCTCCCATTTCGACCTGTCCGATCCGTCGCGGCGGCGCTTCGGCGATCTCGACTTTCTCGGCGGGCTGGTGGTGCGCGCCTCGGACGAGCGCTTTTCGAGCCTCTCAGGCCTGACGCTCGATTCGACCGGCACCCGGATGCTGGCGGTGTCCGATTTCGGCTTCTGGATTTCCGCCCGCATCGTCGCGGCAGAAGACGGCCGTCCGACGGACCTCACCGATGTTCTGGTGGCCCCGATGCTCGACGCCGGGGGCAAGCCTCGACCGAATACGCCGCTGCCGAAGCGGCTGGTCGATGCCGAAGCGATTGCCGCCCTGCCGGGGCGGACGGGATTCATCGTTTCGATGGAGGGTCGCGGCCTCGTGCGCTTCGACGGCGATCCGCCGTTCGCAGCGCGCATGAAGCCCGTCGCGCTGCCGCCCTGGCTGACGCGGCTCCCGTCCAACCGCGGAATCGAGGCCGTCGCCACACGCTCCGTGAACGGGGAGAGCGACCTCGTCGCCTTCGCCGAGACGGCGGACAGGGATGGAAGGATTCGCGGTGGCGTTCTGAAGGCGGGGCGGTGGAAGGCGCTGGCGCTCAAGGCGCGGGACGGATTCTCCGTCACGGACGCGGCCTTCCTGCCGGGCGGCGATCTTCTCGTCCTCGAGCGGCTCTATCGCCGGCCGCTCGGGCTCTATATGCGCCTGCGCCGCATCGGTGCCCTGGATCTTGCCGGCACGGCACCGCTCGACGGGCTCATCGTCGCAGAGGCGGATTTCGGCGACGAGATCGACAATATGGAAGGGCTTGGGCTCCACCGCGATCCCGCCGGCCGGGAACTCGTCACGCTGGTGTCGGACGACAACCGTTCGATGCTCCAGCGCACGCTGATCCTGCGCTTCGCGCTGGCGAGCGCCCTGCCCCTGCCGAAGCCGGATCAGGCGGCCGGGCGCGCGAGCGCGCTCGGCAGCACGATCGACAGCACGATGCGGTAGGGCACCAGCAGCACCAGCGCCGCAGCGATCTTGACGCTGAGATCGCCGATCGCCCACGACACGAACCGCGGCGCCTCGGCGGCGAACAGCCCGACCAGCGGCGAGGCCTCGATGGCGAAGGCATCGTTCGGACCGAGGAACACGGCCGCCGGCGCGAATGCCAGCGTGAAGAAAACCGCGGTGTCGAGCACCGAGCCGACCAGCGAGGCGGTCAGCGGCGCCCACCACCACGCGAGCCGCCGCAGCCGGTTGAACACCGTCACGTCGAGAATCTGCCCGCACAGGAACGCGGTGCCCGATGCGGCCGCGATTCGCGGCGTCGACAGCGCAACCGACAGCGCGACGGCCACGGCGAAGCCGGCGACCACCACAAGGCGGGCCACCGTCGAGCCGTAATAGCGGTTGGTGAGATCGGTCACGAGGAACGCGACCGGATAGGTGAACGCGCCCCAGGTCAGAAGATCGGCAAGCACCAGGCGACCGATCTGGCCCTCCACCGGATACTGCACGAGGATATTGGAGGCGACCACGACCAGCGTCATCGCGACGGTCGGAATCACCAGATCCGCGAGGCTGAAGCGCCGGGACGTCCGGCCGCCGGCAAAGGGCTTGTTGCTCATGGTCGTGCATCCGTCAGCGGGTCAGGCGGGAACGCGGGATTGTTCCGTCACCCGGTGGTCATGCAAAAAGCCCGGAGCCGGCATCACGCCGGGCATCCGGGATTTTCAGTCGGTCGCGGACGCTCGATTCGGCGGGATAGGCCGATGCGAGCGCTGCAATCAGGCCGCGGCGGAGGCGAGCTTGCGCTCGATCTCGCGCTTCACGATCAGCGCACGCTCGCCGAGCTCGGCATCGCGGGCCTTCAGGAGGAACGCATCGAGGCCGCCGCGGTGCTCGACCGAGCGCAGCGCGTTGGCGCTGATGCGCAGGCGCACCTTCTGCTCCAGCGCCTCGGACAGCAGCGTCACGTTCACCAGATTCGGCAAGAAACGGCGACGCGCCTTGTTGTTGGCGTGGCTGACGGTGTTGCCGGTCAGGACGGCCTTGCCGGTCAATTCGCAACGACGAGCCATCGTGGCACCTTCTTTCGTTCTCGGCCGGTCTCCGCATCCCCTGACAGGGGACGGGCGGCACGGCCATCAATGGGCAATCCAGGGATCGGGACTGCGATCGTTCGTTAGACGGCAGCCACACGGCGTACCCGGCTGAAGCCGCGATCACAATCGTTCCTGATCGGAGGTCGCGCACGTATAAGGTCGCCCCGCCCCCCCGTCAAGCCGAACGACGCCGATCACCGCCCGGCGGACCGAACCGGGGCCGCAAGTCGGCGGCGCCGCGTCGCGAGATCGACCCCGAGCGCCGCAAGGCCGCAGGCCATGATCACCACCGTGAACGGCCAGACCGCGGCGCCGACGAGATGGCCGACGAGAATGCCCGACAGCGCGCCCGAGCCCATCTGCAGCACGCCCAGCAGCGACGAGGCGGCGCCCGCCCGCTCCGGGAACGGCATGATCGCTCCAGCGGTGCCCTGGGGCATGCCGATTCCGATGCCGACCATGTAGATCATCATCGGGATGATGATCTCCAGCGGATGGCCCGGCCCGAACAGCGAGCCGAGCAGAATCAGCACACCGCCGGCGGCGTTGAGCGCAGTGCCGAATCCGAGCCCGCGCACGATGCCCATCCGCGCCGAGAGCCGCGCCCCGATCAGGGTGCCGACGATGAACGAGACCGCCGTCGCCGCGAAAGCGATGCCGAACGCCACCTGTCCCAGGCCGTAATGCCCCTGCAGCACGAACGACGTGCCGGAGATGTAGGCGAACAGCCCCGCGAAACAGAGGCAGCAGATCGCGGTGTAGACCCGGAAGCCGACCGAGCGCAGGCAGACGCCGAACGAGCGGAACACCGCCGGAAACGAGATCGACGGCATCCGCTCCGGCACCGTTTCCGGCATCTTCAGCGCGATGAAGGCCAGGATCGCGGCCGAGACCACGCCCATCAGGTAGAACGACGACTGCCAGCCAAACAGGCCGCCGAGCACGCCGCCCAGCGTCGGCGCCAGCGAGGGCACCAGTCCGGCGATCGAGCCCATCCGCGACAGTTCCTTCACCGCGCGCGGTCCGGAGAACACGTCGCGGACGATGGAGCGCGACAGGATCACCGGCCCGGCCGCGCCGAGCGCCTGCACGAAGCGCAGCGCGATCAGCACGTTGATGCTGGGCGAGAACGGCGCGATCAGGCTCGTGATGACGAACAGCCCGAGCGAGACGAGCAGCACCGGCCGGCGCCCGAAGCGATCCGACAGCGGTCCGTAGACCGGCATCGCCACCGCGTAGCCGAACATGAACACGGAGAGCGTGACCTGCACCGCGGCGGGCGTGGTGCCGAACGCGGCGACGATCGCCGGCAGCGACGGCAGGTAGATGTCGGTCGCGACCGGGCTCATCGCCGAAAGGCTGGCCAGCATCGCGGTAAAGGCGAGAGTTCCGGGCCGGACCACGGCACCGCTCCTTGGAATGAACCGGTCGCCCCCCGACAGGCCGGAGACGGGACGAGGACGATTCGGGCCGGCAGACCGCAGGTGACCGACGGCGCGGGCGCGCCGTGGAAGCGGCAGTCCGCCGCCGCTCGGGCGTCCCGGCCCGAACGTCGTGCAGCGATGCCGGCTGACCGGAGAATCATGGAAGGCTGGAGCTGTCCCGTTCCGATCGAGTCGATCCGAGAGGGCTCCATGACGGAGCGCGCAGGTGGCGCCACGCCAAAAAACAACAGGGCCGGCCATGCTCTGGCCGCCCCCGCTGATCGTGTCGATGATCGGTCTTTCTACCGGCAGCCCCGCGCGGGGGCGCCGGGCAGGATCACTCGGCGGCGACGGACTGGGCGCCGCGACGGGTGTCCTTCTTCTCGGCAATGCGGGCCGCCTTGCCGGTCAGGCCGCGCAGATAATAGAGCTTCGCGCGACGCACCTTGCCGCGGCGGACCACGTCCACCGACTCGATCATCGGTGAGTAGACCGGGAACACGCGCTCCACGCCCTCGCCGTACGAGATCTTGCGAACGGTGAAGTTCTCGTTGATGCCGCCGCCGGACCGGGCGATGCACACGCCTTCATAGGCCTGCACGCGGGTGCGGGTGCCTTCGGTGACGCGCACGTTCACCTTCACGGTGTCGCCAGGGGCGAAGGCCGGAAGCTGGCGCTTGGCCTCGATGACGGCGATCTGCTCGCGATCAAGTTCTTCGATGATGTTCATGGGTCTCGTCTTTCACATCTCGTCCCGAGCCGCGCCGCAGCCGCTTCAGCGCGGCCACCGCCCGGAACCCGGAACGCAGTCGAACCAACGGCCCGCCTCGCCGCAGGGCGATTCAGACCACCGGAACTCCGGAAGCCCGAAATCGACGTCGCTGCGACGGATGCTGCCCGCGGTCCTCCTCGGAGGGTCATCGGGAAAACAGGCTGATGCCTTTATACGAATGGCGAGCGCTTGTCGATGCCCGATGTGCACGCGATGTCGATGCCGCGCGCGCCACGGAAATCCGCAGACGCCGCCGCTCGCCGTCGCCGCTTACATACGGCGCGCGCGGCAAGGCGGCAAGTCCCGGTCCTGCGGGCTGGGCAAGCCTTGTCCCGCTGAGCTTGTCCGGCAGAGCTTGTCCGGTCGCCTTAGTCCGGCGACACCTGGACCTGCTACTCCCTGCTCGCGACTCTCTTCGTCCGGCGAGTCCTTGTCAGCCTGTCCTTGTCAGGCGCTTCCTCAGTCCCGCTGCCCGGCCGACGCTTGGCCCTGCTGCAGGCCATGCGCCGCGCGGCATCGGTCGGCAAGCCCTTGAAATGACACCCCCATGCCCGCGTGAAGCCGCCCTCCCTCAGGCTGGCGCGGAGGTTTCGATTGACGCGGCAGGGCATGGCGACTATAGAGCGGCTCTCCGACGGCCTCGCGGCCGGCGAACCGGTAGCGTCGCGTCCGCGGCACGTCCTTTGTTGTCATTCCAGATCTCGGCCGGGCCTTACAGGCTTTCGGGACGGGATCCATCGATCCGGAAGCACCATGGCCAATACGCCTTCGGCCAAGAAAATGGCCCGCAAGATCGCCGCGCGCACGGCAATCAACAAGACCCGGCGCAGCCGCGTCCGCACCTTCATCCGCAAGGTCGAGGAGGCGATCGCCTCCGGAGACAAGGCGGCCGCCACCGTTGCTCTCTCGGCTGCTGAGCCGGAGATCATGCGTGCGGTGACGAAGGGCGTGCTGCACCACAACACCGCCTCGCGCAAGGTGTCCCGTCTGTCTTCCCGTGTGAAGGCGATCGGCGCCTGAGACGGCAGGCCGAAAGGCCATCCGGCGGGCTGAGCCTCGTCGACGTTGTCAGCGTCCTTTAGAGTTCGAAATAGCCCGGCCTCGCGAGAGGTCGGGCTATTCGCGTTGGTGCTGCCGTTTCGGCAGCCGGGGCCGAGCAGAACGGCAGAGGCCGGCGGCGGAAACGGCTGCGCCGCACCCGGCCGCAAGCGGTCGGACGCGGGGGTGGGTGCGCTCTCCGGACGTCCCCGGGCGATGCGCCGGATCCGCCCGATCGAGGCCGCGTACGCGGTTCCAAGGCCGGCACGAAAGAACAGCCGACGGTTGAATCGCCGCCAGTCAGCACCCCTCGAATCAACCCGTGCGCGGGCGGTCAATCTGCGTTTTCGGACTTTCCCCAATCATTCACAGACTTAACGGATCCGGGCATCACAACCGAGGATCAGGCTGTGGACGTGACTCGAAAACCGAAACCTTAACAAGACGTTAACGACAAGTGCCCACAGGCCTTCCCGGCGTATCCCCAGCAGAACCGAGTCAAGGGGGTGGCCTGATTCTTTTTTTGCCGGCTTCAAGATCGACGCTTAACGAGATCCGAACAGCGCGAGAATGCGTTGAGTCGAAAGGCCTTGCCCCCATCGCCGCCACCCGTTTCAGCCCCTCGTCCGGCCCTCCTTCCGGGGGGGCGCGGCGACGTCGATTTTGCCCCTGTTGCCGCGTCCGGGGGGGCTGTGTATTTTCAGCCCATCGGAACGTTGCCCGCGAATGAGACGGGTCTCGTCACCCACCTGTGCAAGCGTAAATCCCGAAATGACAACAGCCACTTGTGAGCAAATGGTTCTTATTGCCTCGAGCTATGCAAGCGGTGTGGTGGTGTGTTGCGGGTATGCGTTGCTGTCGCACGACGTTTATCGCTGACGACTATCGTTCGTTGGCTTCGCGGGCGCAGTAAACTCCATAGCGCGAAGAAGAACTGACGGACCGCCTCTCGCGGCCGGGGAGTTTTTTGATGTCTATTGATGCCGGCGCGACCTATGCCGGGGACCTGAGTGCGGACGACGCATGGACGATGCTGGGCGCCGAGCGCGGCGCCGTGCTCGTCGACGTGCGGACGCTTCCCGAATGGTCCTTCGTCGGGGTGCCCGACCTCTCCTCGCTCGGCAAGGAGACGGTGTTCCTTGACTGGCAGGTCTATCCCGACATGTCCGTGCGGGCCGACTTCATCGAGGCGTTGCAGGCGGCGCTCTCGGCATCCGGAAGCGACAAGACCGCGCCGGTGCTGTTCCTGTGCCGCTCGGGCGTGCGCAGCAAGTCCGCGGCCATCGCCGCGACCCACGCGGGCTTCACCCGCGCCTATAATATCAGCGGCGGGTTCGAAGGCCCGCCGGATGCCGCCGGCCACCGCGGCGTGGTCGCGGGCTGGAAGGCCCAGGGACTGCCCTGGGCGCAACGTTGACGGAGGCCGGCGGGCCGGCATCGGCCGGCCTGGCGGGCGACACGGGTGGCGGGAGACGGCGGCGCGGAATGCGATCGCTGCTAACCCCGCCGGGGTGACGGAATTTTCGTTGTGTTTCGAGCGTGAAGCACCGGCCGGAAACGGCCGGACGCGGATCGTGTGTGCCCTGCGACCCCTTCCGGGGTTGGAAAGCGGCGCAAAAAAATGCAACAAGCCGCGCCTTCGGGTGCGGTGACCGGTCCGGTGATCCGGCCGGACGAGATATGACCGGTGTCCGGCGGCAGGCTGCCACGGCACCGTGCGAGCACACTGAAGAGGCGC
The DNA here is from genome assembly GCF_900148505.1 of Pseudoxanthobacter soli DSM 19599. Taxonomy (NCBI): domain Bacteria; kingdom Pseudomonadati; phylum Pseudomonadota; class Alphaproteobacteria; order Hyphomicrobiales; family Segnochrobactraceae; genus Pseudoxanthobacter; species Pseudoxanthobacter soli. Next base: position 41,764 of record NZ_FRXO01000002.1, read on the forward strand.
GGCCCCGATCACGCGGGCGGCGCCGGGACATTGAGACCGTTCGGACCGGACGGAGACGACATGGAGACGACGATGAGCACGGCACAGCAGACGGCTTCGGTTGCGACGCGGATCGACAGCGCCTCCGCAGATCGGACCGATTCCGGCTGGAGCCGGGTGCGCAGCCGTCTGAAGTCCGAGTATGGCGACGACGTCTTCTCGTCGTGGTTCGCCCGCGTCGACCTCGAGAGCTGTGCCAACGGCATCGTCCACCTGTCGGTGCCGACCCGCTTCCTGAAGCAGTGGATCCAATCCTATTACGGCGACCGGCTGATGGCGCTGTGGCAGGAAGAAAGCCCCGACGTGCGCCGTCTCGACATCTCCGTGCGGTCTGCCGCCCGGGTGCGGATGGTGCCCGAGGCGCAGTCCACGGTCGCCAACAACAGCCGTGCCCCGGAAAGCGCCCTGCGCGCCGCCGCCCCGGCTGCCCGTGGCGACGCCGCAGCCACGCCGCGCGTCGTATCGACTCCGGCGGCGGTGACGCCGCTCCCGCAGGCCGATTCCGCCCGCAGCCGCAGCCATCGCACCGCCTCGCCGGCCGCTGGCGGCCAGACCACCGCCAAGGTCCACCCGTTCACCGCACCGCGCAGCAGCGAGGGCGCGGAAGGTGGCTTCGTCGGCTCGCCGCTCGATCCCCGCTTCACGCTCGCCACCTTCGTGGAAGGCCGGTCGAACGCTCTCGCGCTCGCCGCCGCCCGCCAGGTGGCGGGGGCGCGGGCAGGCGAAGTGGCCGCCTTCAATCCGCTGTTCATCCACGCGCCGGTCGGCTACGGCAAGACCCACCTGCTCCAGGCCATTGCCGCGGAAGCCGGCGCCGGCGGCCATCGCCGCGTGCTCTATCTCACCGCCGAGCACTTCGTGTTCCGCTTCGTCGCCGCCCTTCAGGCCCAGGCGGCGCTGGCGTTCAAGGAGAACCTGCGCGGCATCGACCTGCTCCTGATCGACGACCTGCAGTTCCTGCACGGTGACCGCACTCAGGAGGAATTCTGTCATATCCTCAACGTGCTGATCGACGGCGCCCGGCAGGTGGTCATCGCGGCCGACCGCCCGCCGAGCGAGCTCTCCACGCTCGATCCGCGAGTGCGCTCGCGCCTCGGCGGCGGGCTGACGGTCGAGATCGGCTCGCCGGATGCGGACCTTCGCCGGGCCGTCGTCGCCCAGCGCTTCGCGATCCAGGCCCAGACCTATCCCGGTCTTTCGGTGCCGGAGGCCGTCATCGATTTCGTCGCCCGCGCCGTCGTCACCAACGGTCGCGATCTCGATGGCGCGGTGAACCGCCTCGTCGCCCACAATCAGCTGACCGGCGCGCCGATCACCGTCGAGATGGCGGAAACGGCGCTGCGCGATCTCGTGAAGGCCCGCGAGGCGCGTCGCGTGCGCATCGAGGACATCCAGCGTGTGGTGTCGCGGCACTATAATGTGTCGAAGGCCGACCTGATCTCGGCCCGGCGCACCCAGGCGATCGTGCGCCCGCGCCAGATCGCGATGTATCTTGCCAAGACCATGACGCCGCGTTCCCTGCCCGAGATCGGCCGGCAGTTCGGCGGACGCGACCACACCACCGTGCTGCACGCGGTGCGCAAGATCGAGGAACTCTCTCGCACCGACGCGCGCACCGGTGAAGAGATCGAGGCGCTGAAGCGCCTGCTCGACGACTGAGCCGGGGAGAGCGGCCGGACCGGATCAGCGCCTGCGCCCCGTCCGGAGGGAGCGGGACACGCCGGGCCGGCCTCCTGCATGAAGGCCGGCTTCGCCGTGTGGCGGTTCGGGCTGACGTCGCTTCATCGGCCCGCGTCGCTTCATCGGCGCTTGGCCGTCCCGTTCCACCTGCTTTGACGGCCGCGCCGCCCCCGCGGCCCTGCCCTCTCCTTCCTGCCTCCGCACCCCGCCCGCGCCTGTCCTCCCGCCCGGTTCCATGCGACGAGGGCTTGCAAGTTCGCGCTCCAGCGGGCAGTTTTCGGACCCCGGCGCCGGGGCGGTCTCGCCGCTACCGGCGCCTCCGAGCCAGGCCGGCCGATCCGGCCACACCTTTCCTTTATGCCGCCGGTCCGGCCGGCATCACCGACAGCGGATTGCGATCATGCGAGCGACTCTCGAGCGGGCACACCTTCTCAAATCGCTCTCCCACGTCCATCGCGTGGTCGAGCGGCGCAACACCATCCCGATCCTGTCGAACGTGCTTCTGAGGGCAGAGGGCGGCGAGCTCCGCCTCAAGGCGACGGACCTCGACCTCGAGGTCACCGAGACCGTACCGGCGATGGTGGAGGCGCCCGGCGCCACCACCGTACCGGCTCATATCCTGCATGACATCGTGCGCAAGCTGCCCGACGGCGCGGAAATCTCGCTGGAGACCTCGGGCGACGGCTCCACCCTCGCGGTGCGCGCCGGCCGCTCTCGCTTCTCGTTGCAGATGCTGCCGGAAGGCGATTTCCCCGACCTGACCGCCGGAAGCTTCACCCACTCGTTCGGCCTGCCGGCGCAGGACCTCAAGCGTCTGATCGAGCGCACCCAGTTCGCGATCTCCACCGAGGAGACGCGCTATTATCTGAACGGCATCTACCTGCACACCGTGGACGGCCGCGACGGCACCATGCTGCGCGCGGTCGCAACCGACGGCCACCGGCTGGCCCAGGCCGAGCGCGCCGCACCGGCGGGCGCCGCCGGAATGCCCGGCATCATCGTGCCGCGCAAGACGGTCGGCGAGATCCAGCGCCTGCTGGACGAGCCGGAGAGCACGGTCGCCATCGAGCTGTCGGATTCCAAGATCCGCCTGACCTTCGGCCCGGTGGTGCTCACCTCCAAGCTGATCGACGGCACCTTCCCCGATTATGGCCGGGTCATCCCGCAGTCGAACGACAAGGAAATGCGGGTCGACCGCGACCTGTTCGCGACCGCCGTCGACCGCGTCTCCACCATTTCGAGCGACCGCAGCCGCGCCGTGAAGCTCTCCCTCAGCGAGGAGAAGCTGGTGCTCGCCGTCAACAACCCGGATTCCGGTTCGGCGACGGAAGAACTCGTGATCGAGTACAGCGCAACCCCGCTCGATATCGGCTTCAACGCCCGCTACCTGCTCGACATCGCCAGCCAGATCACCTCCGGGGAAGCCGTGTTCCGCTTCGCCGACCCCGGTTCGCCGACCCTGATCCAGGACGGCGGCGACAACGGCACGCTCTATGTGCTGATGCCGATGCGGGTGTGACGCGAGGTGCCCGGCCGGAAGGCGCCGAGGTGAGCGGCGACGGCGCCGAGGCGGTGTTCCTTTCGGCCATCGCGCTGACCGACTTCCGCAATTACGCGCAGCTTTCCCTGAAGCTCGACCGGCGGCCGGTTGTGCTCGTCGGCGAGAACGGTGCCGGCAAGACCAACCTGATCGAGGCCGTGTCGCTGCTGTCTCCCGGGCGCGGCCTGCGGCGGGCGACCTACGAAGCGCTCGCCCGTCTCGGCGGCACCGGCGGCTGGACCGTGTCGGCCGTGGTGCAAGGCCCTGACGGACCTGTAAGAATCGGCACCGGGCTCGACCCCGCGCCTGCCGATGGCGGGCCGGCCACGCGGAGCCGGCGCATCCGGATCGACGGCGAGGAGGAGCGCTCCTCCGAAGCCCTCGCCCGGCATCTTGGCGTTCTCTGGCTCACCCCGGCGATGGACGGGCTGTTCACCGGCCCGCCCGGCGACCGCCGGCGCTTCCTCGACCGGCTGGTGCTGGCGATCGACGCCGGCCACGGCCAGCGGGTTTCGGCCTATGAGCGGGCGCTCGCCCAGCGAAACCGCCTCATCGAGGACTACAATGCCGACCGCCGATGGCTCGACGCCATCGAGACCCAGATCGCCGAACTCGGCACCGCGATCGCGGCCGCGCGCCGCGAACTCGTTGGCTGCCTGGCCGAACTCGCCCCCGAGGCCGACGACCTGTTCCCGGCCGCGGAACTGTCGCTCGAGGGCGAGATCGAGGGCTGGGTCGGCGAGATGAGCGCGGTCGCCGCCGAGGATGCGTTCCGCGCCCGCCTCGCCGAGGGGCGCGCCCGCGACCGGGCGGCCGGGCGGACGCTCACCGGCCCCCACCGCAGCGACCTCACGGTGGTGCATTCCGCGAAGGGAATGCCCGCTTCGCGCGCGTCCACAGGCGAGCAAAAGGCGCTTTTGATCGGTCTCGTGCTCGCTCATGCGCGCCTCGTGGCCCGTCTCACGCGCCGAACGCCGCTCCTCCTGATGGACGAGGTCGCCGCCCACCTCGATACCCGCCGACGCGCCGGCCTGTTCGCCCGCATCGCAGCCCTCGGCACCCAGGCCTGGATGACCGGGACCGACGCCGCGCTGTTCGAGGCGATCGGCGACGAGGCCCAGCACTTCGCCGTCGACGACGGCCGCGTCCGTCCGCTCCGCCCGGCGTAACCCCCTTCGACCGGGAGACGTTACCCGCGAAGGTTGCGGCCGGCGGTGACCAGACCTGCCCTCCCCGCGCGTGACAGCGCCGCGCAGCCATGCGAAAAGCGCGGCAGGCGGCGCCGAAGCCTTTCGGTCGGATGGAAATCATCGGATCGGCGGTGCCGCTTCGGATGCAGACGCTTGAGCATGGTGATGCCGTTAAGATCGCTTCGATCCGGACGAGCCATGCTCCAGGCCCTAGTGACGGCCGCCGGCCGGCACCGGCCGATCGAGGACGCCCGAGATGAACACCAGCCTCAGCCTTGCCGCCCTTGCCGGCTTCGCCTTCGTCTACGCCCTCGCCGTCGCCTCGCCGGGACCCGGCATGACGGCGCTCGTCGCCCGCACGCTCGGCGGCGGCTGGAAGGCGGGGCTCTGGTTCACCGCGGGCATTCTCGCGGGCGATCTCGTGTGGTTCGCCGCCGCGGCGTTCGGTCTGAGCGCGCTCGCCCACGCCTTCCACCTCTTGTTCCTGGCGGTGAAATATGCCGGCATGGCGTATCTGGTGTTCATCGCCTGGAAGCTCTGGACCGCCCCCGTCGAGGAGGCCGACGTCGCTGCCCGGCCGGGCGAGCGGCCGCTCAGGGTGTTCGCCTCCGGCCTCGCGCTGACCCTCGGCAACCCGAAGACCATGGTGTTCTATCTCGCGATCCTGCCCACCGTGATCGACCTGACGCAGCTCGATCTGCTGCGCTTCGCCGAGATCACCGGCGTCGTCGTCCTCGTGCTGCCGCTCGTCAGCATCGGCTACATCGCCCTCACGCTGAAGGCCCGGGCCGCCCTCTCAGACACGCGGGCGCGGGTGCTGCTCAACCGCATCGCCGGAACCGCGCTCGCCGGTGCCGCCGCCGCGATCGCGTGGCGCTGACGCCGCGCGAACCGCGAATCCGCGCCGCGGCGGCATGCCGCGAGAAGACCGCATTTGCAGCGCATGAAGGGCGCTTCGGCACGCTTGCCGGCATGCCTTCGCCAGACGCGGCCCGAAAACACCGAAATGTTTGTTTCGGCATCGGATTTTCCGGGTGTTCGCGTCGCGCTTTCAGGCCCGATGCTCTAGACTGGGCGGCAAGATTGAACCCGGCGTCCAACCGCCTATAAGGAGCGGACGTTCCTCTCCGAGCGACCTACAAGCGATTCTCAATGACCGAAAATCCCGCGACCGGCGCCGAGGAATACGGCGCACAATCCATCAAGGTGCTGAAGGGGCTCGACGCCGTGCGCAAGCGGCCGGGCATGTATATCGGCGATACCGACGATGGATCCGGCCTGCACCACATGGTCTACGAGGTGGTGGACAACGCCATCGACGAGGCGCTCGCCGGTTATGCCGACCGCGTGACGGTCGCCCTCAATCCCGACGGCTCGTGCACCGTGACCGACAACGGCCGCGGCATCCCGACCGACATCCACCCCGAGGAAGGCGTTTCGGCGGCCGAGGTCATCATGACCCAGCTCCATGCCGGCGGAAAGTTCGACCAGAACTCCTACAAGGTCTCCGGCGGCCTGCACGGCGTCGGCGTCTCCGTCGTGAACGCGCTGTCGACCTGGCTCGACCTCACGATCTACCGCAGCGGCAAGACGCACACCATGCGCTTCGCCCACGGCGACGCCGTGGCGCCGCTCGCGGTCGTCGGCGACGCGGAAGGGCGCACCGGCACGACGGTGACGTTCCTGCCGAGCCCGCAGACCTTCACCATGACCGAATTCGATTTCGCCACGCTGGAGCGGCGGCTGCGCGAACTCGCATTCCTGAATTCCGGCGTGCGCATCCTCCTGGAGGACCTGCGCGGGGTCGAGCCCAAGCGCGAGGAACTGCATTACGAGGGTGGCCTCGAAGCCTTCGTGCGCTGGCTGGACCGTACCAAGCACCCGCTGATCCCGGCCCCGGTGACGATGCGCGGCGAGCGCGACGGCATCACAGTCGAGGTGGCGCTGCAGTGGAACGATTCCTACCACGAGAACACGCTCTGCTTCACCAACAACATCCCCCAGCGTGACGGCGGCACCCATCTCGCCGGCTTCCGCGGGGCGCTGACCCGCCAGATCACCGGCTACGCCGAAAGCTCCGGCATCTCCAAGAAGGAGAAGGTGGGGCTGACCGGCGACGATTGCCGCGAGGGCCTGACCTGCGTGCTGTCGGTCAAGGTGCCGGACCCGAAATTCTCGTCCCAGACCAAGGACAAGCTGGTGTCGTCCGAGGTCCGGCCGGTGGTCGAGAGCATCGTCAACGACACGCTCGGCGCGTGGCTGGAGGAGCACCCCCAGGAGGCGAAGGCCATCGTCGCCAAGGTGGTGGAGGCGGCCTCCGCCCGCGAGGCGGCCCGCAAGGCGCGCGAGCTGACCCGCCGCAAGGGCGCGCTCGACATCGCCTCGCTGCCCGGCAAGCTGGCGGACTGCCAGGAGCGCGACCCGGCGAAATCCGAACTCTTCATCGTCGAGGGCGACTCGGCCGGCGGCTCCGCCAAGGGCGGCCGCAACCGCGCCAACCAGGCGATTCTTCCGCTGCGCGGCAAGATCCTGAACGTCGAGCGCGCCCGCTTCGACAAGATGCTGTCGTCGGAGCAGATCGGGACGCTGATCACCGCGCTCGGCACCGGCATCGGCAAGGAAGAGTTCGACGTCGGCAAGCTGCGCTATCACCGCATCATCATCATGACCGACGCCGACGTCGACGGCGCCCACATCCGCACGCTGCTGCTGACGTTCTTCTACCGGCAGATGCCGGAACTGCTGGAACGCGGCCACCTCTACATCGCCCAGCCGCCGCTCTACAAAGTGCGCCGCGGCAGCTCCGAGCAGTACCTGAAGAACGAGGCGGCCCTCGAGAGCTACCTCATCGACACCGGCCTGGAAGATGCCCGCCTGACGCTGGCGGACGGCGAGGTCCGCGTCGGCGTCGACCTGCGCGCGGTGATCGACCACGCCCAGCGCATTCGCCTGCTGCTCGACGGGCTGCATTCGCGCTATCGCCGCGATGTGGTCGAACAGGCCGCCATCGCCGGCGCGCTCAGCCCGGAACTTCTGAACGACCGGGAACGCGCGGTGCAGGCGGCGGCCTATATCGCCCGCAGGCTCGACATCCTGGCGGAGGAATATGAGCGCGGCTGGACCGGCATCGCCGAAGACGACGGCTCGCTGCGGTTCGAGCGCGTGGTGCGCGGGGTGAAGGAAGTCGCGACCATCGACGCCGCCCTGCTCGGCTCCGCCGACGCTCGCAAGCTCGACGGCCATGCCGACCACCTCCGGGAGGTCTACGGCAAGGCGGCGACGCTGAAGCGCAAGGACGTCGAGACGGCGATCCGCGGCCCCGTGGCGCTGATCGACGCGGTGTTCGCCGCCGGCCGCAAGGGCATCACCCTGCAGCGCTACAAAGGCCTCGGCGAGATGAACGCCGAACAGCTCTGGGAAACCACGCTCGACCCCAACGTGCGCTCGCTCCTGCAGGTGAAGGTGAAGGAGGCCGACGACGCCGACGACATCTTCTCCAAGCTGATGGGCGACGAGGTGGAACCGCGGCGCGAGTTCATCCAGGACAACGCGCTGACGGTCGCCAATCTCGATATCTGAAATTCGTCCGCACACGAACGTGGCCGGACGCGCGAAGGGTGGGGGTTTCCCCGCCCTTTTTCTTTTGAAAGCAATGACTTGCGCCCGCAGCCCTTCGGACTAAGGAGGTTTACTTAAGAGGCAAACCGAATTTCGGCCGGCCGGCCTTCGCCCTATCCATTTGACATCGATCATATCGGAACGAGGCGATTCCCATGCAGCACGCCACCCTCGAGCGCAGCCCTGCCCATCAGCGCCGGACCGCCGTTCTGACCCCCTTCCCGACCATCCGCGCCCCGCAGCCGGCTGCAACAGAGGCCGCCGCCGTCGCCGGGTTGCCGACCGCCCTGCTCGACCTGTTCGCCGGCACGGAGATGACAGTGCCGTTCGAGCGGAATTCCGAAATCTACGGCGAGGGCGAGCCGACCGATTATGTGCACTTCGTCGTGAGCGGCACGGTGCGCGTGTGCAAGCTGCTCGACGACGGGCGCCGCCAGATCGAAGCCTTCCACCGCCCGGGTGCCGTGTTCGGGCTTGAGATCGGCACCACCCACCGCTTCTCCGCCGAGGCCGTGACGCCGGTGACGCTGCGGCTGGTGCGGCGCAGCGTCGTCGTGGCGCTGGCCGCCCGCGATCCGGAAATCGCCCAGGCGCTGTGGACGCTGGCCGCGGGCGACCTGCAGCGTTCGCAGGACCATGTGCTGCTGCTCGGGCGCAAGACCGCCCAGGAGCGCGTCGCGAGCTTCCTCGGCGAACTGGCGAGCGGCGAGGCCGTCGACCTGCCGATGTCGCGCCAGGATATGGCCGATTATCTCGGCCTCACCATCGAGACGGTCTCGCGGACGCTGACACAGCTCGAAGGCAACGGTATCATCGCCTTCCGCAGCCCGCGCCGGATCGTGATCCGCAACCGGTCTGCCCTGCGCCGGCTGGACGGCTGAAAGCCCACCGCCGCATCGCTTCGGCCTCTCACCGCTCTGCGTGAAGGCCCGCTCGACGCGCCCGCGTTCGCGGCCCGCGTCACGACATCCCCCGGGGGAAGGTCCCCGAGGCGCGCCCCAAGTGTCGTGCTCGAAGTCAGTCGATCCTGCGTTCGTCAGCCTTGCGTCTGTTCGGAGTTCGCGGCCGGACACCTCTCCGGGCCGCTGTCCTGAAGCCGGAGCAGTTTCCGTTCGGATCGGGAAGATCCGAACGCGGAATATGCTCAAGCTCTTGAATCTGGAGCGATTTCTTCCGATCGGACGTCCGCTCGGAAGGTGCCAGGTCCAAAGGCTGGAGCGGGATGCTCCAGCGCCCCTCCGGACCACCGAGGTCCGCAGCCCGGAGCCGCCGCCATGATCACACCCGTCGCAAGCCCCTCCCCGATCTCCGCCACCTCCGCCCACGGCGTCACCGCCGCGCGGGCGGCGCTGCCGCAGGCGTTCCGGCGCATCCGGCTGGATCTCGCCCGGGAGAAGGGCCATCCCGAGGGCAGCAATTCCCACACCTACGCCTTCGTCGCGCCGCTCGACGTCAACGGGCACATCTCGCCCGAACTCTGGGCGGCGCACCGCGAGGTATGCCGCGCCGTCCGCAACCGCGACGGGGAACAATCCATCGGCCATCTCGTTCGCCGGCCGGGGGGAAGCTGGGCCTTCCGCTACCCCGCCGACGCGCATCTCGACGACGAGGCCGGCTACCACTTCGGCGACGAGCGGTTCCTCATCGGGGAATATGTCTCGATCCACGAACACGACGGCATGCACACCTTCCGCGTGATCGCCGTCGAACCGGTCTGAGCGCCGGGCGAACGTCGCCCGACCGACGCCGGCAACACGCCGGCCCCGACCGAAGCACCACCGCGCCGCGCGGACGTTTCGCGGCGCGCCTGAGACAGCGGCCGAGCCGCGCAAAACACGCATTCCTGGGAGCCTGCCATGACCGCCAAGATGAAAGCCGCGATCTTCGTCGAACCGGGCCGCATCGTGCTCGACGAGAAGCCGATCCCGGATGTCGGGCCGCAGGATGCGCTGATCCGCATCACCACCACCACGATCTGCGGAACCGACGTCCACATCCTGAAGGGCGAGTATCCGGTCGCGAGGGGCCTGACCATCGGCCACGAGCCGGTCGGCATCATCGAGAAGCTCGGCTCCGGCGTGACCGGGTTCCAGGAAGGCCAGCGCGTGATCGCCGGCGCGATCACCCCGAGCGGCCATTCGTTCGCCTGCCTGTGCGGCTGCTCCTCGCAGGACGGCCCCGGCACCCGCCACGGCTTCAAGGCCATGGGCGGCTGGAAGTTCGGCAACACCATCGACGGCACCCAGGCGGAATATGTGCTGGTGCCCGACGCGCTGGTGAACCTCAGCCCGGTGCCGGATCACCTGACGGACGAACAGGTGCTGATGTGTCCGGACATCATGTCTACCGGCTTCTCGGGCGCGGAATCGGGCGGCGTGCGCATCGGCGACACCGTGGTGGTGTTCGCGCTCGGCCCGATCGGGCTCTGCGCCGTCGCGGGCGCCAAGCTGATGGGGGCGACCACCATCATCGGCGTCGACACCGTGCCGAAGCGGATCGAGATCGCCCGCGCGCTCGGCGCCACCCACGTCGTCGATTTCAAGACCCACGATCCGGTCGAGGAGATCATGCGGCTGACGGACGGCCGCGGCGCCGACGTTTCCATCGAGGCGCTCGGCACCCAGAAGACGTTCGAGGCGGCCTTGAGGGTGCTGCGCCCCGGCGGCACGCTTTCGAGCCTCGGCGTCTATTCGTCCGACCTGACCATTCCGCTCGGCGCCTTCTCCGCCGGCCTCGGCGACAACCGCATCGTCACCACGCTCTGCCCGGGCGGCAAGGACCGGATGCGGCGGCTGATGGAAGTGGTGGCATCGGGCCGCGTCGACCTGAAGCCGCTCGTCACCCACCAGTTCAAGCTCGACGACATCGAGGCGGCCTACGACCTGTTCGCGCACCAGCGCGACGGCGTGCTGAAGGTCGCGATCAAGCCGTGAGACGGGGAACGGCGCGCCACCGGCGCCGTTCTGGCGCATGATGACGACGGGAACGCGGAAGATGGCGGACGATTCGAACCGTCGCCACCCGCGTTCCGGCGAGACGAAGACGCGAGCGTGTTTTCCGGCCGGGCGGCGGAACCCTCCGACGGAAGACCGCGCACCAGTTCCAAGAGCTTGAGCGTCTCGTTGTCGTTCGAGCGGACACGAGGGAGAACGGCGATGAACGTCGCTGACATCATGACCCGCGGCGTGATCGGGGTGACGCCGGAGACGACGGTGGCGGAAGCCGTGCGGCTGATGCTGGACAGCCGCATCAGCGGCCTTCCGGTGCTGGACGACGGCAAGCTCGTCGGCATCGTCACCGAAGGCGACCTGATCCGTCGCGCCGAGATCGGCACCGAGCGGCGGATGCCGTGGTGGCGCAGCATCCTCGCCGGCCCCGGCCGCGAGGCGGAGCGTTACGTCGCCACCCATGCCATCAAGATCGGCGACCTGATGACGACCGACGTCGACACCGTCGCGCCGGGCGAGCCGCTGAGCGACGCGGTCGAGGTGATGAACCGCCGCGCCATCAAGCGGCTGCCGGTGGTGGAAGACGGCAAGCTCGTCGGCATCGTCTCCCGCGCCGACCTGCTGCGCGCCCTGCTCGCCGCCTTCACCGAGCCGGCGCCGAACCCCCACAGCGATGCGGAGATCAAGGCCGCCGTGGTCGCCGAACTCGGCAGCCACCCCTGGGGCCGGGACGGCGTGATCGAGGTGAACGTCTCCAAGGGCGTGGTCGACCTGCAGGGCACCATCTTCGACGAACGGATCCGCACCGCGGCGCGCGTCGCGGCGGAAGGCGTGCCGGGCGTGACCCAGGTGACCGATCACCTCGTCTGGATCGAGCCGATGTCGGGCATCGTGATGCTGCCGCCGGACATCAAGAGCCCCTACGAGCGCTGAGCACGGGCGCGCGGCCGACGGCGGAGCCGGCCCGGTTCGGGGCCGGCTTTTTCGGAACAGCAGGGAGACGCCCGGCGATGGAAGCGATGGTCCTGACACGCCCGGGCCGGCCGCTCGTGCTGGAGCACCGGCCGGTGCCGGAACCCGGCGACGGCGAGATCCGCGTGCGGGTCGAAGCCTGCGCCGTCTGCCGGACCGACCTGCACGTGGTCGACGGCGACCTGCCGCACCCGGCGCTGCCGCTCGTTCCCGGCCATGAGATCGTCGGCATCGTGGAAGCCATCGGTCGCGGGGTGCACGGGCTTGCGCCCGGCCGGCGGGTCGGCATTCCCTGGCTCGGCCACACCTGCGGGCATTGCGCCTATTGCGACGACGGCCGCGAAAACCTGTGCGACACGCCGGTGTTCACCGGCTATGGCCGCGACGGCGGCTTCGCCACCCACGTCGTCGCCGACGCGGCGTTCTCCTTCCCGCTCGACGGCTTCGACGACCCCGTCGCCGCCGCGCCGCTGATGTGCGCGGGGCTGATCGGCTGGCGGTCGCTGAAGGCCGCCGGCCCCGGCAGGCGGATCGGGCTCTACGGCTTCGGCGCCGCCGCCCATATCCTGGCCCAGGTGCTGCGCCACCAGGGCCGCGAGGTCTATGCCTTCACCCGCGCCGGGGACACCGCAGCGCAGACGCTCGCGCTCTCGCTCGGCGCGGCGTGGGCGGGTGCGTCGGAGGACCTGCCGCCGGAGCCGCTCGATGCCGCCATCCTGTTCGCCCCGGTCGGGGAACTGGTGCCGCTGGCGCTGAAGGCGGTCGCCAAGGGCGGCCGCGTGGTGTGCGGCGGCATCCACATGAGCGACATCCCGTCGTTCCCCTACCGCATCCTCTGGGAGGAGCGCTCGATCGTGTCCGTCGCCAACCTCACCCGCGCCGACGCGACGGAATTCCTGTCGCTGGCGCCTTCGTTCGGTATCGAGATGACGACGACCATCTATCCGCTGGAACAGGCGAACGCCGCCCTCGACGACCTGCGCGCCGGCCGCTTCCAGGGCGCCGCCGTGCTCGTGCCCGGCGCGGCAGAGGCGGCAAAGTCATGAAGAAGGTCATCCTGATTCTGGTGGCGGCGGTGATCGTCGCGGGCGCGGCCGCCTTCGGCGTGCGCACCTGGATGGACCGCCGCGTGCTGCCGCCGGGCTTCGCCTCCGGCAACGGCCGCATCGAGGCGACCGAGATCGACATCGCGGCGAAATATCCCGCCCGCATCGCCACCATCAACGTGGAGGAAGGCGATCTGGTGCAGCCGGGCCAGGTGCTCGCCGAGCTCGACACCCGCGAACTCGCCGCCCAGCTCGCCGCCGCCGAGGCGCAGGTCGAGCAGGCGCGGCAGGCCTATGCCGAGACCGAGCACGTCATCGCCCAGCGCAAAACCGAGCTGCAGCTCGCCTCGACCGAATATGAGCGCAACCTCGTGCTGCTCGGCGGGCATTTCGTCTCGCAGCAGCGCGTCGACAACCTGCAATCGGTGCGGGACACCGCCCAGTCGGCGCTCGCCGCCGCCGAAAGCCGGCTGCTCAACAACGAGGCCGCGATCCGCAGCGCCGAGGCGACGGTCGCGCAGCTGAAGCAGCAGCTTGCCGACGGCGTTCTGACCTCCCCCCGGGTCGGACGCGTGCTGTTCCGCCTCGCCGAGCCCGGCGAGGTGGTGGGCGCCGGCGGCAAGGTGCTGACGGTGCTGGACCTTTCCAATATCTACATGACGATCTTCCTGCCGGCCTCGGCCGCGGGCGCGCTCGCCATCGGCACCGATGCCCGCATCGTGGTCGAGCCGCTGCCGGACCGCGCCATTCCCGGCAACGTCTCGTTCGTCAGCGCGAAGGCCCAGTTCACGCCGAAGCAGGTGGAGACGGCGGACGAGCGCAACCGCATGATGTTCCGCGTCAAGATCCGCGTGCCGCAATCGCTGGTCGAGAAGCACCTCGAACAGGTGAAGACCGGCGTGCCCGGCGTCGCCTATGTGAGGCTCGATCCGAAGGCGGCGTGGCCGGACTGGCTGCAATCGGACCTGACAGAGGACACCGCCGCGACGTCGGAGGGCAATCCCGGCAGCCGCACGCTGCCGCCGGCGGTGCTGGCCGTGCCGCCCGCGGACGGCGCGAAGGCGGAGGTGCCCGCTTCGGAACCGGCTCCGGCGCCCGCGCCGGCGCCGGCCCAGTAGCCGGCATGGACCGCAGCGGCCCTCCATGACAGCGCCAATCGCCGACCCACCCGACAGCGCGCGCGACGCGGACCGGCCCGCCGGCCCGCCGTCGGACGGCGGCGGCATCCGGGTCGCCAACGTCTCCCACGCCTACAAGACGGTGCACGCCCTCACCGACTTCTCGCTGGAGATGGAGGCCGGCGGCTCGCTCGCCATCGTCGGGCCGGACGGCGTCGGCAAGTCCACCCTGCTCGGCCTGATCGCGGGGGCGACGCGCATCCAGACGGGAACCGTCTCCGTGCTCGGCGCCGATCTCGCCCGGCGCGCGGAGCGCAACCGCGTCCAGCCGCGCATCGCCTTCATGCCCCAGGGGCTCGGCCGCAATCTCTACGCCAACCTGAGCGTCGTCGAGAACATCACCTTCTTCGCGCGCCTGTTCGGCCAGACGGGCGAGGCCGCCCGCGCGCGGGTGGAGCCGCTGCTCGCGGCGACCGGCCTCACCCCGTTCGCGGACCGGCTGATGCGCCGGCTTTCCGGCGGCATGAAGCAGAAGCTCGGGCTGTGCTGCGCGCTGGTGCACGACCCCGATCTCCTGATCCTCGACGAACCGACCACCGGCGTGGACCCGCTGTCCCGGCGCCAGTTCTGGGAGCTGATCGACGGCATCCGCGCCGCGCGCCCCGGCCTCGGCCTCGTGGTCGCGACCTCCGACATGGACGAGGCGATCCGCTTCCCCCGCGTCGTGATGATGGACGAAGGCCGCATTCTCGCCGACGGTACCCCGGCGGAGCTGCTTGCCCGCACCGGCAGCGACAGCCTGGAGCGCGCGTTCGTCTCGCTGCTGCCGGCGGAGAAGCGCGGACCCGACCGCACCGATTCCGCCGTCGCGCCCATCCCGGCGGATGCGCCCGTGGCGATCGAATCCCGCGGCCTGACCCGGCGGTTCGGGGATTTCGTCGCCGTCGACCATGTCAGCTTCTCGATCCGGCGGGGCGAGATCTTCGGCTTCCTCGGCTCCAACGGCTGCGGCAAGTCCACCACCATGAAGATGCTGACCGGGCTGCTGCCGGCAACCTCCGGCGAGGCGTTCCTGTTCGGCAGCCCGCTCGATGCCGGCGACATCGAGACCCGCCGCCGTGTCGGCTACATGTCGCAGAGCTTCTCGCTCTATGGCGAGCTGACCGTGCGCCAGAACCTGGAGCTCCACGCCGGCCTGTTCGACATCCGCGGCGCGGCGGCAGAGGCGCGCATCAAGCTGCTGGTGGAGAATTTCGGCCTCGGCGAGGACATCGATGCGCTGGCCGACAGCCTGCCGCTCGGCGTGCGGCAGCGGCTTTCGCTCGCAGTCGCGATCCTGCACGAGCCGGAGATCCTGATCCTCGACGAGCCGACCTCGGGCGTCGACCCGGTGGCGCGGGACCGGTTCTGGGACGACCTGCAGCTTTTGTCGCGGCGCGACGGCGTCACCATCTTCATCTCCACCCACTTCATGTCGGAAGCGGCACGCTGCGACCGCATCTCGTTCATGCATGCCGGCAAGGTGATCGCCACCGGCACGCCGGCCGAACTGCAGGAAGCCCAGCACGCGCCGAGCCTGGAAGAAGCCTTCATCGCCTACATGGAACTCGGCGGACGTTCCGCGGCCGCGACGCCGCCGCCCGCCGCCGCGACCGAGGCGCCGCCGCCGGCCAACCTGTCGCTGCTTCGGATCGCCGCCTATGCCGGCCGCGAGGCGGTGGAACTGACCCGCGACCGCGTGCGGATGGCGTTCGCCCTCGGCGGCACCGTGATCCTGATGCTGATCTTCGGCTTCGGCATCACCCTCGACGTCGACAACCTGCGCTTCGCCGTGCTCGACCGCGACGACACGCCGGAAAGCCGGGCGCTGATCGACGAATTCGCCCACTCGACCTATTTCATCGCCCAGCCCGCGCTGACGAGCCCGGCGGAACTGGAGCGGCGCCTGGTCGACAACGACATCGCGTTCGCGATCGAGATCCCGCCCTCGTTCGGCGCCGACCTGCGCGGCGGCCGCAGCACCGAAATCTCGGCCGCCATCGACGGCGCGATGCCGTTCCGCGCCGAAACCATCAAGTCCTACGTGCAGGCGGTCTATCAGCGCTTCCTCATGGACGCCGCCGAGACCGCCGGCAACACCGTCACCCAGGCGGCGACGGTGGAGATGCGCTATCGCTACAACCAGTCGTTCCGCAGCGTGGAAGCCATGGTGCCGGCCACCATCGCGCTTCTGCTGATCTTCATTCCGGCGATCCTGACGGCACTCGCCGTCGTCACGGAGAAGGAACTCGGCTCGATCACCAACCTCTACGTGACGCCGGTGACCAAGCTCGAATTCCTGCTCGGCAAGCAGTTGCCCTATGCGGCGGTCGCGTTCCTGAACTTCCTCATGCTCACGGTGATGGCGATGACCGTGTTCGGCGTGCCGCTCAAGGGCAGCTTCCTCGGCCTCGCCGTGTGCGCCGTGCTCTACGTGCTCGCCACGACGGCCATCGGACTGGTGTCGTCCGCGCTGACGCGCACCCAGGTGGCGGCGCTGTTCGGCACAGCCATCGGCACCATGGTGCCGGCGACCCAGTTCTCCGGCCTGATGCAGCCCGTCGCGACGCTGGAGGGCTCGGCCCGCATCATCGGCACCCTGTTCCCGACGACCTATTTCCTGCGCGCCAGCGTCGGCGCCTTCACCAAGGGACTGGACTTCGCGGCGCTGATGCCGTTCGCGCTGGCACTGACCGCGTTCTGGCCGGCGCTGCTTGCCATCGCCTTCGTGCTCCTGCGCAAACAGGGACGGTAAGCGATGCCGAACGCCTCTTCCCCCGCGCCCTCCTCATCCTCTCCTTCGCCCGCTCCCGCCCCGCGGCACAAGCGGCGGCGCCTCGCCAATATCGGCCTGCTGATGGGCAAGGAGTTCCAGAGCCTGCGGCGCGACTATTCGATGCTCGCCTTCGTGATCTATGCCTTCACGTTCGCGATCTACATCCAGGCGAACGGCATGTCGCACGACCTGCACCAGGCGCCGATCGCGGTGGTGGACAACGACCGCTCGACGCTTTCGGAGACGATCGTCGACGCGCTGCTGCCACCGCGCTTCCAGACGCCCGTCGCCATTTCCGCCGACGACATCGACCGCACCATGGACGATGCGCGCTACATCTTCGTGCTCGACATCCCGCCGGACTTCCAGTCCGACGTTCTCGCCGGCCGTTCACCGTCGATCCAGCTTCTGATCGATGCGACGGCGGTGATGCAGGCGGGTCTCGGGTCCGGCTATATCCAGGAAATCGTCAACGACGAGGTGACGCGGTTCGTCACCCGCAGCGACGGCGAGGCCGTGCCGCAGGTCGCGCTTTCGATCCGCATCTTCTTCAACCAGTCGCTGGAATCGTCGTGGTTCACCGGCGCCATGGGCCTCATCAACAACATCACCATGCTGTCGGTGCTGCTATCCGGGGCGGCGCTGATCCGCGAGCGCGAGCACGGCACGCTGGAGCATCTGCTCGTGCTGCCGGTCGGCCCGACCGAGATCATGCTCGGCAAGGTGTTCGCCAACGGGCTCGTCGTGCTCGGGCTGACGGCGGTCTCGATCCTGGGCGTGCTGCAGGGCCTGCTCGGCATGGAGATCGCCGGATCGGTGCTGCTGTTCCTGACCGGCGTGGCGCTCTACCTGTTCTTCACGGCGGCGCTCGGCATCTTCCTCGGCACCATCGCCGGGACGATGCCGCAATTCGGCCTGTTGTTCTTCCTCGTCGTGCTGCCGATGAACATGCTGTCGGGCGGCTTCACGCCGCTGGAAAGCATGCCGCACTGGCTGCAGGTCGGGATGCAGGTATCGCCCTCGACGCAGTTCGTCGCGCTGTCGCAGGCGATCCTCTATCGCGGCGCCGGGCTCGACGTGGTGTGGCCCCGCTTCCTCGCGGTCGGCGCCATCGGGCTCCTGTTCTATCTCGTCAGCCTGAAGCGCTTCCGCCACTTCCTCGCCGCCCAGCAATAGGGCGTGCCCCGTCCCGCGCTTTCGCGGGCGCGGAGCCGGCAGGATTCGGTCGGACAGGCTTGGGGCGGATCATTCCGCCCCGTGCGGCGTTCAGCGTTCAGCGCGGGCGAACACCTCCATCAGCTCCGCGATCTTGGCGCGCTGCTCCTCGGCATCGCCGCTGCGGATCGCGTGCTCGACGCAATGGCCGACGTGATCGCGCAGCACCTCGTCCTCGACGCGGCGCATGGCGGCGCGAACCGCGGCGATCTGGGTGAGGATGTCGATGCAGTAGCGGTCATCCTCGACCATGCGCGCGATGCCGCGCACCTGGCCTTCGATGCGCTTGAGGCGCTTCAGCACGGAGGATTTCGCTTCGGTTCTCATGCTTGCCAGATACCCCATGAGGGTATATTGGTCAAGCGGATCAGATACCCCCCGGGGGAATACCGCAAGGAGCACCGACATGACCGCAGAGACCGAGAACGGACGTTCTCCGGCAGGCGAGCATCCGGCATCGCGAACCGGCACCCCGAGCGGACACCCTGACCGGCACGCGGCACCTGCCGCCGGCGAGCCGCACGGCGAGGCATGCTGTTCCGGCCCGCCGGCCCTGACCCTGCCGACGGCGCGCAAGGCCGCGACGGAGCCGAAGGCCTGCTGCCACGGAGACCACGATCATGGTGCGCCGGCGCAGAAGCCGGCGCCGGAGGCGGCGTGCTGCCATGGCGATCATCCGCATGGCCATCACCATCACGCCGCGCCCTCGTCCGGAGCCACGGTAAAGGACCCGGTGTGCGGCATGGACGTCGATCCGGCGACCTCGAAACATCGCTTCGAGCACGGCGGCACGCTCTACCATTTCTGTTCCGCCGGCTGCCGCACCAAGTTCGCCGCCGATCCGGCGCGCTATCTCGGCCCGGCGCCGGCCGCGGAACCGGTGCCGGAAGGCACGATCTTCACCTGCCCGATGCACCCGGAGATCCGCCAGATCGGCCCGGGCTCCTGCCCGATCTGCGGCATGGCGCTGGAGCCTGCCGTCGTCACGGCGGACAGCGGGCCGAACCCGGAACTCGCCGACATGACGCGGCGGCTGTGGATCGGCCTCGCGCTGACGGTGCCGGTGTTCGCCCTGGAGATGGGCGGCCACCTCATCGACCTGCACGGCCTGATCGCGCAGCAGACATCGAACTGGGTGCAGCTCGTGCTGGCGACGCCGGTGGTGCTGTGGGCCGGCTGGCCGTTCTTCGAGCGCGGCGCCCGCTCGCTCGTCACCCGCAACCTCAACATGTTCACGCTGATCGCCATCGGCACCGGGGTCGCGTGGGTCTACAGCGTCGCCGCAACGTTCATTCCGGGGCTGTTTCCCGCCGCCGTGCGCGGCCATGACGGCGCCGTTCCGGTCTATTTCGAGGCCGCCGCCGTGATCACCGTGCTGGTGCTGGTGGGCCAGGTGCTGGAACTGAAGGCGCGCGACCGCACGTCCGGCGCGATCCGGGCGCTGATGGATCTGGCGCCGAAGACCGCGCGCCGCGTGCGGGCGGACGGTTCCGACGAGGAGGTCTCGCTCGATCTCGTCGGCGTCGGCGACCGGCTGCGCGTGCGACCGGGCGAGAAGGTGCCCGTCGACGGCAGCGTGTCCGAAGGCCGCGGCACGGTGGACGAATCCATGGTGACCGGCGAATCCCTGCCGGTCGGCAAGGAGCCGGGCGCGAAGGTGGTGGGCGGCTCGCTCAATGCCACCGGCAGCTTCGTCATGGTGGCGGAGGCGGTCGGCCGCGACACCATGCTGTCGCGCATCGTGCAGATGGTGGCCGAGGCCCAGCGCAGCCGCGCGCCGATCCAGGCGCTCGCCGACCGGGTGGCCGGCTGGTTCGTGCCGGCGGTGCTCGCCGTCGCGGCGCTCGCCTTCGCGGTGTGGATGATGTTCGGGCCGGAGCCGCGGTTCGCGTTCGCGATGCTGGCGGCCGTTTCCGTCGTCATCATCGCCTGCCCGTGCGCGCTCGGCCTCGCAACGCCGATGTCGATCATGGTCGGCATCGGCCGCGGTGCCGAGGCGGGCGTGCTGATCCGCGATGCCGAGGCGCTGGAGCGGCTGGAGCGCGTCGACACCCTCGTGGTCGACAAGACCGGAACGCTGACCGAGGGCCGGCCGAGCGTGACGGCTGTTCATGCCGGGCCGATCGGAGAGGCCGAACTGATCCGCCTCGCCGCGAGCCTCGAACGCGCCAGCGAGCATCCGCTTGCCGCGGCGATCGTGCGCGATGCCGAGGCGCGCGGGCTGGCGCTGGCGACCCCGGAGGCGTTCGACAGCCCGCCCGGCAAGGGCGCCACCGGCATGGTGGAGGGCCGCAAGGTGGCCATCGGCAATGCCGGCTTCCTCGCCGAACTCGGCATCGATGCCGGGGCGTTCGGCGCGGCGGCCGAGGCCGAGCGCCGCAACGGCGCGACTGCCGTGTTCGTTGCCGTCGGCGGCGCGGCCGCAGGCGCCATCGCCATCGCCGACCCGGTGAAGGCGACGACGCCGGCCGCGCTGAAGGCGCTGGCGGCCGACGGGCTGCGGATCGTGATGCTGACCGGCGACAACCGCACCACCGCCGAGGCGGTGGCGCGCGGGCTGGGCCTGACCGAGGTGGAGGCCGAGGTGCTGCCGGAGCGCAAGAGCGCCGTGGTCGCCCGCCTCAAGGCGGAAGGCCGCGTGGTGGCGATGGCCGGCGACGGCACCAACGACGCGCCCGCGCTCGCCGCCGCCGATGTCGGCATCGCCATGGGCACCGGCACCGACGTCGCCATGGAAAGCGCCGGCGTGACGCTGGTGAAGGGCGATCTCGGCGGCATCGTGCGGGCGCGGCGGCTGTCGAAGGCCGCCATGGCCAACATCCGCCAGAACCTGTTCTTCGCCTTCATCTACAACGCCGCCGGCGTGCCGATCGCGGCGGGGCTGCTCTATCCGGTGTTCGGGCTGATGCTGTCGCCCGTGGTGGCGGCGGCGGCGATGGCGCTGTCGTCCGTCAGCGTCATCGGCAACGCGCTGCGCCTGCGCGCGGCGCGGCTTTCCTGATCCGCCCGTCCGTCGAACTCAGGGCGCTGCGACCGGTGCGCCTTCAACAGGGAGCGTTCGTCATGCCGTTCCACCCCACCCGCCGCGGTTTCCTCGCCGGCGCGGGCGCCTTCGCCGCCGCCGGCCTGCTGCCGGCCTTCGCCCGCACGGCGCTGGCTGCGCCGGCCGGCACGTTCGAACTCGTCGCCGAAAGCCGGGTGATCGACGTCGACGGCAAGGCGGCGACCGTGTTCGGCGTCGCCGGCCCCGGCGGCCGGCAGGGCGTGGTGCTCGAACCCGGCGAGCGCTTCTCCGCCATTCTCCGCAACCGCCTGGGCACGGCGACCATCGTGCACTGGCACGGCCAGACGCCGCCGCCGGAACAGGACGGCGTGGCCTCGACCGGTTACGTCTCGCCGATCCTCGACGGCGAAAGCGCGACCTACGACTTCGCGCCACGGCCCGGCACGCACTGGATGCACTCGCACCAGGGCCTGCAGGAGCAGCGGCTGCTGGCGGCGCCGCTGATCGTGCGCACGCCGGACGACGCGGCGATGGACGCCCAGGAGGTCGTGGTGATGCTGCACGATTTCAGCTTCCGCGACCCGGAGGAGATCCTCGCCGGGCTGACCGGGATGGCGGCGGGCGGGGGCATGCAGGGCCATGACATGCAGAGCGGTGGCATGCAAGGCATGGACATGCCGGGCATGGATCACGGCTCCATGAATAGCGGCTCCATGAACCATGGCTCGATGGATCAAGGGAGCATGGATCACGCCGGCATGGCCGGGATGGAGGGGATGGGCGGCTCGGGAGCGGCCGGCCATGCCATGCCGGGCATGGACCACGGCGCCGCCGACCTCAACGACATCCGATATGACGCCTTCCTCGCCAACGACCGCACCCTGTCCGACCCCGAAATCGTCAGGGTGGAGCGCAACGGCAAGGTCCGCCTGCGGGTGATCAACGGCGCCACCGCCAGCAATTTCTGGCTCGACCTCGGCGCCCTCACCGGCACGCTGAT
Source organism: Pseudoxanthobacter soli DSM 19599 (assembly GCF_900148505.1). Taxonomy (NCBI): domain Bacteria; kingdom Pseudomonadati; phylum Pseudomonadota; class Alphaproteobacteria; order Hyphomicrobiales; family Segnochrobactraceae; genus Pseudoxanthobacter; species Pseudoxanthobacter soli. The sequence continues at coordinate 63,949 of NZ_FRXO01000002.1, forward strand.
CGCCGTCGACGGCAACGAGGTCGTTCCGCTCGAGGCAAGCCGGTTCCCGCTCGCCATGGCCCAGCGCCTCGACATCGTCGTCACCGTCAAGGACGGCGCCTTCCCGATCCTCGCGCAGCTCGAAGGCGCGACCGCGCGCACCGGCATCGTGCTGGCGACGCCGGGCGCCGCCGTGCCGAAGGTGCCGGGCGAGGCCGAGAAGCCCGTGCCGGCGGTCGATCTCTCGCTCGAAGGCCGGCTGCGGGCGCTCTACCCGCTCGGCGACGCGGCGGCGGACATCCGCCACGACGTGGAACTCGGCGGTTCGATGATGCCGTTCCGCTGGACGATGGACGGACGCGTGTGGTCGAACCGCAAGATGCTGCCCGTGCGCGGCGGCAAGCGCATCGTGATCGGCTTCACCAACCCGTCGCCGATGTCGCACCCGATGCACCTGCACGGCCACCATTTCCAGGTGGTGGAGATCGATGGCCGGGCTGTCGCCGGGGCGGTGCGCGACACGGTGCTGGTGATGCCCGGCGGCTCGGTGCGCGTCGCCTTCGACGCCGACAATCCCGGCCGGTGGCTGATCCACTGCCACAACCTCTACCACATGGTGACGGGGATGATGACGGAGGTGGTCTACGAGGATGCGTGACGCAACTATCGGGCGGGGCGCGTTCGTGCCGAACCGATGGCGGCGGATAACGAACGGGCTTAAGACGGACGGGGCCGATGCCGCTCCAGAGGCACCGGCGCCATCCGGAGAATGACATGACGGCCACTCCCGCCCTGCGCACGCTCTATCCCGAAATCGAGCCCTACGACACGGGCATGCTCGATGTCGGCGACGGCCACAGCCTCTATTGGGAACTCTGCGGCAATCCCGCCGGCAAGCCCGTGGTGTTCCTCCACGGCGGGCCGGGCGCCGGCTGCTCGCCGCATCACCGCCGGCTGTTCGATCCCGCGCGCTACCGGATCCTGCTGTTCGACCAGCGCGGCTGCGGGCGCTCGAAGCCCCACGCGAACCTCGACGCCAACACGACGTGGGACCTCGTCGCCGACATCGAGCGGCTGCGGGAGATGATCGGCGTCGAGCGCTGGCAGGTGTTCGGCGGCTCGTGGGGCTCGTGCCTCGCCCTCGCCTATGCCGAGACGCACCCCGAGCGGGTGACGGAGCTGGTGCTGCGGGGCATCTTCACGCTCAGGCGCGCCGAGCTCGAATGGTATTATCAGGAGGGCGCGTCCTGGATCTTCCCGGATCTCTGGGAAGGCTTCCTCGCCCCGATCCCCGAGGCCGAGCGCGGCGACATGATGGCCGCCTACCGCCGCCGCCTCGTCGGCGACGATCCGGCCGTGCGCCTCGCCGCGGCCAAGGCGTGGAGCCTTTGGGAGGGCTCGACCATCACGCTGCTGCCGAAGCCGAGCACCACCGGCCAGTTCGAGGAGGACGAGTTCGCCCTCGCCTTCGCGCGGATCGAGAACCATTATTTCGTCCATGCCGGCTTCATGGACGAGGGCCAGCTCCTGCGCGACGCCCACAAGCTCAAGGGCATTCCGGGCGTGATCGTGCAGGGGCGCTACGACATGGCCTGCCCGACGAAGACCGCGCACGACCTGCACCGCGCCTGGCCGGAAGCGGACTATCACCTCATCGACGATGCCGGCCACGCCTACGACGAGCCGGGCATCCTCGACGTGCTGATCCGCACCACCGACCGCTTCGCCGGCTGAGCCACGGTCCCGGACGCCGGATCAGCCTCCGGCGTCCATCGATCCCGGCGCATCAGTCTCCGCGCCTCAATCCCAGCGCCATGGGCCGGCGGCGGCAATGCCCTTGTCGACGTCGGCCGGCAGCATGTCCTTGATGAAGGCCGTCATCCAGGCATCGTCGAGCCCTTCGGAGTGGGCGATGGTCGCCCACTTCACGGCCTCGATCGAATTCTGCGGCACGCCCTGGCCGATGGCGTAGAGCCGGGCGAGACGCACCATCGCCACCGGATTGCCGGCGTTCGCCGCCCGGCGGAACCAGTCCGCCGCCGCCTTCGGGTCGGGGTCGAGACCCACGCCGTTGAACAGGCGGATGGCATATTCGATCTGGGCATCGACGTGGCCGTTGCGCGCGGCGCGGCCATACCAGAACGAGGCGAGGCCCTGATTCTCCGGCTTGCCGTTGCCGGTGGCGTACATCACGGCGATGGCATATTGCGCATCGGCGTTGTTGTCATCCGCCGCCGACTGGAACAGCTCCGCCGCCTTCGCGGTGTCGCGCGGTCGCGCCTTGCCTTCGAGATAGAGCACGCCGAGATTGTAGGCGGCCTCCAGATGGCCGTTCTTCGCCGCGCGCTCGAACAGCCGCGCCGCCCCGGCCTCGTCCTTCGGCCCACCCTCGCCGGCGAGCAGCATCAGCGCCAGCAGATAATCCGCCTCGCGCGAGCCGGCTTCGGAGGCGACCTGATACCAGCCGCGCGCCTTCTCGGGATTGCGCTCGACGCCGTAGCCGTTCTCGTACATCAGGCCGAGCAGCACCTGCGCCGCCTTGTCGCCGGCCGCCGCCGTGTGGGTGGCAATGCCGAACGCCTGAAGATAGTAGCCGGCGCTGAACGCCTCGTAGGCGATATCCGGCGGCCCGCTCGGCCGGGCGGTCGCGCGCGCTTCCTCGTGCGCGGCCTTGCCGCTCGCCTGGGGCGACTCGGGGCGTGCCAGCGGCATCGCCGGTGGCGCCGCGGGCGCAACAGGAGAGGCATCCGATGCGGCTGCCGGGGGCAGCGACGCTTCCTGCGCGGGCGGGATCGACGACGGCTCGGCCGGGGCGAGCGGAACCGCGCCCGGCCCGGCCGGCGCGGCGGACGCCCCGGGCGCGGCAGCATCGGGTGACGGCAAGGGCCCGCCCGGAGCAGACGGTGTGGACCGGCGCGCCGCCGCCGCGGCGAGCGCTTCGCGCAAGGCGGCGCGTCTCTCGGCCGCCTCCTTCGATTTCGGATCCGTGGGCCACGCGCCCATCTGTTCCGACGGTGACAGAGGATCGCCCGGGCTGCCCGGCGCGACATCCGCCGTCGCGCCCTGCCCCGCCGTCACCGCCTGCCCGGCGGCCGCCGGCGTGTCGCCCGGTGCGGGGGGTGCCCCGGGCAGCGGCAGCGGCGTTCCGGCCTTCGCATTGAGCGTGCGGATCGGGGCGGAAAGCCCCTTGGCATTGCGGTCCTGCTGGAAGCTGTCGAACGCGGGCACGTCCTGCGGCGGCGCCACGACGCGCGCGGCCTTCGACGGCTCGACACCGGCTTCCGGCGGAGCATCCGGCAACGGCTTGCGCTCGCCCTGGAGGGTTTTCATCCCATCTTCCGGCGTAACATTGGGCGAGCCTGCGGCTGCGCCGACGGGCGGTGCGGCGTCCGGCGACGCTGTATCGGGCGATGCCGGTGCCGATGTCTCGCGCCCAACGGCGGGCGCCGGGGCGGACGGAGGAGCGGCGGCGGACCCCGCGCCCTCGCGTGCCTGAGGCGCGCCGGCGGCGGGTGCCGGTTCGGTCCCCGAAGGCTGCACCGCCGTCTCGGGGGACGTCTGCTCCGATGGCGACTCGGTGGGCATCGACGGCGAAGGAATGGACGGCGCGGGCGGCATCACCGTGGGAAGCAGTTCCGGCGCGGCCTGCGGCGCCGGAGCACCATCGGCCGAAGGCGCCACGGGGGACGCGCCGGACGTCGAAGAAGGGGGAGACGAGGAAGCCGGGGTCTCCGGCGGGCCGCTGCCCTCTGCCGGCACGGAAGACGGGGCGGCGCCCTTCGAGGCTGGCGGCTCGTCGGCGGTGGCCGGCGGCTCGGCCGTCGTCGTGGAAGGCGGTGCCGCCCCGGCCTCATCGCCGGCCGGCGATGACGGCTGCGGAGCAAGCGGCTCAGGCGCGGCCGAAGCCGCATCCGGCAATGCGGCAGGGCGCGCGGGCTCGGCGGCATCCGGCGATGCGGGCGACGGCGCGGTCGTGCCGGTTGCCGCAGCGTCCGCGCCGCCGGCCGGGGCCGCTTCGGTCGCGGGAGCGGTCGTGTCCGTCGTCGTGGGGGCCGCCGTCGCCGGCATGGCGGGCGTATTCCCGGCCGCGGCGGGGGTTTCGGGCGCGGGTGCCGCCGTGACCGGCGCCGCCGGGGCGGCGCTTTCAGCCGTGGCGGGCGCGGTGGCGGCGGAGCCGGATGGCGCGGGCGTTGCAGGCGCGGCGGCTTGTGCCGGCGCCTCAGTCGCGGGCACGGCGGTGGCGGGCGCAACGGTCTGCGCCGGCGTTTCGGCCGTGGCGCCCTGAGCGGGTGTCGGGGAAGAGGACGGGGTCGTGGCGGGCGCGGAACCGCTTGGCGCCGGCTCGGCGGGGCGAGCCTCCGGCATGTCGGCGGGTGTGGCGGCTTCAGCCGGCGCGCTCGCGGGCGGAGGCGTCACGGTTTCGGACGAACCGGTCTTCGCCGCCTCGGGCGCGGCCGGCGCGGGGCTCGCATCTGCCTTTGCCGGCGCCTCTGCCTTCGTCGGCGCATCTGCCTTCGAAGGCGTTTGGGCCGCGCCGTCGCCGGCGGGCGCCGGTTCCTGCGGCATGTCCTGTTCGAGGCGGCGGATGGCATCGCCGAGGGGATCGTCGGCCGCATGGGCCGGCACGCCGACCAGCGACAGCGCGACCGCGAGGGTCGCGAGCCGCGCCGGGGCGCGCACGCCGCCGGCCCTTGCGGCACGGCAACCCACGCGATCGGCCTCGATTTCAGGCAGGGGACGTTCCATCGGCACTGGCGAAGACCGCATCGATCAACCTGTTGGCCTCGGCGACCGCGGCGCGCGGTCCCTCCGGGTGGGACCAGACCGCCTCGCGCACCGCGATGAAGTCCGCCCCTGTTTCAGCCACGTCGGCGACCGATGCCAGGCTGGTGCCCGCCAGGGCAACGCATGGAATCTCGAACACCTCCGCCCACCATTCGGCAAAGGCGAGGGTCTTCGGATGCACCTCCTCGCCGGGGGCGAGGTCGAGCAGCCCGAAGAACACGTAGTCGCAGCCATCCTCCGCCGCCGACATGGCGTCGTGGCGGTCGCGGATGTTGCCGACGCCGACGATCTGGTCGGGATGAAAGCGCTCGATTGCGGCACGAATATCGCGGGCCGCCAAATCCTCGTGCTCTTCCTCGCCGCCGTCGCGCCGTCCGGAAAACTGCATGTGCACGCCGTCGGCCTTCGCACGGCCGGCGGCGCGGGTGTCTTCCACCACGATCGCGGCGGCGCCCGCGCCCTGGGCGAGCGGCGCCAGCCGCTCGGCAAGGCGCTGGTAGGCGGCCTCGTCGCTGCCGGTGGCGGAGATCAGCACCGCCGCCACGTCGCCGCCCGCGAGGGCCTCGGCAAGGGCCGCAGCCGCCGCTTCCGGCTCCGCGGCCGGATCCGTCACCAGGAACAGGCGGGACCGCACGCGCTCCGGCTCACGCGGCCGGCCGTCTGCGGTGGATTTGGGCGCGCCCGCGGCGCGCCCTTTCTTCTTCTGGGAGGACTTGCTCACGCCGCCTGGCGCTCCTCGGCCGGGGTCCACTTGCCGTTGCCGGCGAGCCAGTTCATGCGGGCGCGGTGATTGAAGGCCTTGTGGGCCGCCGGCACGTTGGCGTCCTTGCCGTCCCACGCCTTCAGCGCCGCCGCCTGCAGCGCGCGGCCATAGGAGAACGTGATCTTCCAGGGATGCGGTCCGAGCTCGTTGATCAGCGACAGGTGCTGGGTGGCGAGTTCGTCAGACTGGCCGCCGGAGAGGAAGGCGATACCGGGAACGGCGACGGGCACGGTGGCCTTGAACAGCTTCACGGTGAGTTCCGCGACCTGCTCCGGGCTCGCCTGCACCGGCGACTTCTGGCCGGGAACGACCATGTTCGGCTTCAGGATGGTGCCTTCGAGGTCGACGCGGGCGATGAACAGTTCCTCGAACAGGAGCTTCAGCGTCTGCTCGGTCACGGCATAGCAGGTGTCGATGTCGTGGGACGAGTTCGGGCCGTCCATCAGCACTTCCGGCTCGACGATCGGAACGATGCCGGCTTCCTGGCAGAGCGCGGCGTAGCGGGCGAGCGCCTGGACGTTGGCCCGCAGCGCGCCGTAGGTCGGCAGGCCGTCGGCGATGTCGACCACCGCTCGCCACTTCGAGAAGCGGGCGCCGAGGCCGTAATAGGTCTTGAGGCGCTCGCGCAGGCCGTCGAGGCCTTCGGTCACCTTCTCGCCGGGGAAGCCGGGCAGCGGCTTGGCGCCCTTGTCGACCTTGATGCCGGGAATGGAGCCGGCCTTGCGGATCAGGTCGACGAGCGGCGTGCCGTCGCGAGCCGCCTGATGGATGGTCTCGTCATACAGGATCACGCCTGAGATGTACTTGGTCATCGCCTCGTCGGCGGTGAACAGCATCTCGCGATAGTCGCGACGCGAATCGGCGGTCGATTCCAGGCCGATCGTGTCGAACCGCTTCTTGATCGTGTCGGAGCTTTCGTCCGCGGCAAGCAGGCCCTTGCCGTCCGCGACCATGGCGGCCGCAATGTCCGCGAGGCGTTCAGTCATCGTTCCAATCCCATCCAGCGTCATCTTCAACCCGCGAAGGCGGCCCGCCGGCCACCCCCGCATCGAAAACCGTTCCCGCATCAGCGATGCGCGGCGCGTTGCGGTCGCATGAACCCCCGCGACCGGAAAGCGCTGCGGATCGCACCCTGCCCGCCGCGCCGCGAGAAGGCGGCGGCGGGCGGCGTCGTCACGCCTTCAGCGCTTCGACGCCCGGCAGCGGCTTGCCTTCCATCCACTCCAGGAACGCGCCGCCGGCGGTCGAGATATAGGAGAACGAACCTGCGACACCCGCATGATGGAGCGCCGCGACGGTGTCGCCGCCGCCGGCGATCGAAACAAGGCTGCCGGCTTTGGTCAGTTCCGCCGCCTTCTTCGCCACCGCGACGGTGCCGCGATCGAACGGCGTCAGTTCGAACGCGCCCAGAGGGCCGTTCCAGACCAGCGTCTTCGCCTGTTCGAGCGCGGCGGAGACCGCCGCCACCGACTTTGGCCCGACATCGAGGATCATGCCGTTTGCCGGCACAGCGTCGAGCGCCACGACGCTGTTCGGGGCGTTGGCGGCGAAGGCCTCGGCCACCACCGCGTCGTCGGGCAGCACGATCCGGCAGCCGGCCGCATCCGCCGCCTTGACGATCCGCCGCGCGGTGTCGGCGAGGTCGTGCTCGCACAGCGACTTGCCGACATCGATGCCGCGGGCCGCGAGGAAGGTGTTCGCCATGCCGCCGCCGATCACCAGGATGTCGACCTTGGCGACGAGGTTCTCCAGGAGGTCGATCTTGGAGGAGACCTTGGCGCCGCCGACGATGGCCGCGACCGGGCGGGTGGGCGAGCCGAGCGCCTTGTCGAGCGCGTCGAGTTCGGCCTGCATCGAGCGGCCGGCGAAGGCCGGCAGCACGTGAGCGAGGCCTTCGGTGGAGGCGTGGGCGCGGTGGGCGGCGGAGAACGCATCGTTGACGTAGAGGTCGCCGTTCGCCGCCAGCGCCTTGACGAAATCGGGGTCGTTGCCTTCCTCGCCGGCGTAGAAGCGGGTGTTCTCCAGGAGGAGCACGTCGCCCGGCACCATGTTGTCGACCGCGGCCTTCGCGGTCTCGCCGATGCAGTCGCCGGCAAACGCCACCGGGCGGCCGAGATCCTTCGCCAGCGCCGGCACCACGGCCTCCAGCGACTGCGAGGCGTCGCGCTTGCCCTTCGGGCGGCCGAAATGGGCGAGCAGGATCACCTTGGCGCCCTTGTCCGAAAGCTCCGCGATGGTCGGCACCACCGCGCGGATGCGGGTGTCGTCGGACACGGCGCCGTCCTTGAACGGCACGTTGAGGTCGACGCGCACCAGCACGCGCTTCGCGTTCGCGTCGATGTCGTCGAGGGTGCGGAACTTGGCCATCGGGTTCTTCCGGGTGTGACGGGGCTGTCGGCTGCGTGCAGAAAAGCCGGCGGGCGCCCGGTTTTGGCCGGGCGCCCGCGCGGTCGTCAGATCAGCTTCGCGAGGGCGACGGCGGTGTCGCTCATGCGGTTCGAGAAGCCCCACTCGTTGTCGTACCAGGACAGGACGCGGACGAGCGTGCCGTCGAGCACCTTGGTCTGGTCGATGGCGAAGGTGGACGAGTGCGGGTCGTGGTTGAAGTCGATCGAGACGTTCGGGGCGGTGGTGTAGCCGAGCACGCCCTTCAGCGGGCCTTCGGCCGCCGCCTTGATCGCCGCGTTGATCTCGTCCTTCGTGGTCGCGCGCTTGGCGACGAACTTGAAGTCCACCACTGACACGTTCGGGGTCGGCACGCGGATCGAGACGCCGTCGAGCTTGCCGTTGAGTTCCGGCAGCACCAGGCCGACGGCCTTCGCGGCGCCGGTGGAGGTGGGGATCATCGACAGGGCCGCCGCGCGGGCGCGGTAGAGGTCCTTGTGCATCTGGTCCAGCGTCGGCTGGTCGTTGGTGTAGGAGTGGATCGTCGTCATGAAGCCGTGCTCGATGCCGACGGCGTCGTTCAGCACCTTGGCGACCGGCGCCAGGCAGTTGGTGGTGCACGAGGCGTTGGAGATGACGAGGTGGTCCTTCGTCAGCTTGTCGTGGTTCACGCCGTAGACGACGGTCAGGTCGGCGCCGTCGGCAGGGGCGGAGACGATCACGCGCTTGGCGCCGGCTTCAAGGTGCGCCGCCGCCTTGTCGCGGGCGGTGAAGATGCCGGTGCACTCGAGCGCGATGTCGACGCCGAGCTCACGGTGCGGCAGTTCGGCCGGGTTGCGCACGGCCGTCACCTTGATGGGGCCGCGGCCGGCATCGATGGTGTCGCCGGAAACCGTCACCGTGTGGGGGAAGCGGCCGTGCACGGAATCGAAGCGCAGCAGGTGGGCGTTCGTCTCGACCGGGCCGAGGTCGTTGATGGCGACCACCTCGATGTCGGTCCGGCCCGACTCGACGATCGCGCGCAGCACGTTGCGCCCGATGCGCCCGAAACCGTTGATCGCAACTTTTACAGCCATGGCGTCTCTCCGTCCTTTGGTCTCGCTTCGCCATCGGGACGCATCCCGCGGCGGTTCCATCCGGTCTCCGGCGATCCGCGGCGCGGACCGTCGCCCTGAAGCTCGTCCGCCCGCCGGACGCGGGCGCCCCCAAAAATCGCCGCGCGAGGCCGCGCGCGCATCCTTTGGCCTCAACCGACCCGTTCGTCGAGGCGTTTCCTCGCCGCATCGGCCACGGCGGCGGCCGTGATGCCGAAATGACGGTAGAGCACCCCGGCCGGCGCGCTCGCACCGAAGCCGGTCATGCCGACGAACAGGCCGTCGTCGCCGATCAGCCGATCCCAGCCGAGGCGGACCGCCGCCTCGATCCCGACCTTCACCGGCGCGTCGCCGACCACCTCGCGCCGCCGCTCCGCCGACTGGCGTTCGAACAGCTCGAACGAGGGCACCGAGACGACGCGGGCGGGAATGCCCTCCGCATCGAGCAGCTCCTTCGCCGCGACCGCGACCGCGACCTCCGAGCCGGTGGCGAACAGCGACACCAGCGCCTCGCCCGCGGCCGGCCGCAGCTCGTAGGCGCCGCGGGCCGACAGGTTGGCCGGTTCGTGCACCGTGCGCAAGGCCGGCAGCGCCTGCCGCGACAGGGCGAGCACGCTCGGCCCCGTGCGGTTCTCCAGCGCGATCTGCCAGCACTCCGCGGTTTCCACCGCATCGGCCGGGCGCAGCACCAGCATGTTCGGGATCGCCCTGAGGCCGGCGAGCTGCTCGACCGGCTGATGGGTCGGCCCGTCCTCGCCGAGGCCGATGGAATCGTGGGTCATGACGTGGACGACGCGCAGGCGCATCAGCGCGGCGAGCCGCAGCGCCGGCTTGCAATAGTCGGAGAACGCCAGAAACGTTCCCGAATAGGGAATGACGCCGCCGTGGAGCACCATGCCGTTCATCGCCGCGGCCATGGCGTGTTCGCGCACGCCCCAATGGACGTAGCGCCCGCCGAAGTGCCCCGGCGAGATCGCCGTCATGTTGCGCGTCAGGGTGTTGTTGGAGCCGGTGAGGTCCGCCGAGCCGCCCACGGTTTCCGGCACGAAGGCGTTGATCACCTCGAGCACCGCCTCGGAGGCCTTGCGGGTGGCGATCGCCGTCCGGTCGGCGGCGAGCCGCTTGCGGAACCCCCCGAGCGCCTCGTCGAAGCCAGGCGGAAGCTGCCCCCGCATCCGCCGGTCGAACTCGCCGCGCTCCTCGGCGGAGAGCGCGCGGTAGCGCTTCTCCCACTCCTTGCGGGCATGCACCGAGCGCAGGCCGGCGATGCGCCAGAGGTCGCGGATCTCGGCGGGAATGTCGAACGGCGTCTCGCTCGCCCAGCCATAGGCGTGGCGGGCGCCCAGCGCCTCCTTCGGCCCGAGCGGGGCGCCGTGCGCCGCGGCCGAGCCGGACTTGGTCGGCGCGCCGAACCCGATGGTGGTGCGGCAGGCGATCAGGCTCGGCCGGTCGCTCGTCCGCGCCCGCTCCAGCGCGGCGAAGATCGCCTCCGGATCGTGGCCGTCGATGCGGCACGCGCTCCAGCCGGCGCTTTCGAAGCGGGCGAGCATGTCGCCGGAGACCGCGAGCGAGGCCGGCCCGTCGATGGAGACGCCATTGTCGTCCCACAGCAGCGTGAGCCGCGACAGCCGGAGATGGCCGGCGAGCGCGATCGCCTCCTGGGCGACGCCCTCCATCAGGTCGCCGTCCGAGGCGAGCACGTAGGTGCGGTGGTCGACGAGATCGTTGCCGAAACGGGCGTTCATCATGCGCTCGGCGAGCGCCATGCCGACCGCCATCGCGACGCCCTGACCGAGCGGGCCGGTGGTGGCCTCGATGCCGGCGCCGTGGCCGAATTCGGGATGGCCCGCCGCCGGGGAACCGAGCTGGCGGAAGGTCTTCAGCGTGTCGAGCGGAAAATCCTCGTAGCCGACGAGGTGCAGCAGCCCGTAGAGCAGCGCAGAGCCGTGGCCGGCGGACAGGACGAAGCGGTCGCGATCTGGCCAGCGCGGCGCCGTCGGGTCGAACGCCAGCACATGAGAGAACAGCACCGATGCGACATCGGCCGCCCCCATCGGCAGCCCGGGATGGCCGCAGCCGGCCGCCTCCACCGCATCGATCGCCAGAACGCGGGCGGCGGCGGCCATGAGGGAGTGCTTTTCGCTGTCGATCATGCGCCTTCGAGACCAGACCGCCTGACGGGGCCGCCCAAGGCTGCACTCCGCGAACGCGAGGGTCCCGGATGGCAGCGTTCGAGCGGTCGAAGACGGAGACCACCCCGTCCGGCCTTCCCAACCCCGCGGCGACCGTTTGAACACCAACGGCTCAAAGCATAGGCACCGGGCGGGTTGCCGGAAACGCCCCCTGCAATATCAGGTCGGAGGCGCCAGTCAACGCAACCGCACCCCGAAATCTCCCGCCCGACCGCTCTTAATTCTGGCGCCGCCACATTGTTCGCGTCCGGCTTCTTGCGGAAATGCGGGAAAAAGCCCTATGATTGTGCAGCGCACAATGGGAAGGCCGGTCGCGACGTTTCTTCTCCCGCCCGGGAGAGCGAAGCAAAGTGGCAGCGTTTGCCTCCTATTCAGGCAGGACGTGACGGCGGCGGACAATCGGAGCAACATGAGGCCGAGGCCTCCGTCCTGAGGGGTGGAATCACCCGCGCGGACACGATCTGCGCCCGGGTGAGGCTGCTCCAGGGTTCAGATGTCCCGGACCGATGTGGGCCGGGGCGTTTCGGGATCCGGCGGAAGGCCGGGTTTGGCGTTGAGGGACGACGAACGGCACGACGTCGCGGCTCCGCGACCGGCCGGCCAGCGAACTGGGACGGGAAGCGGTGAACTATCAGCTGTTCGAATTGAACCACGCGGCACTGAGCCCCCTGCGGGCCGCCGCGGACGTGGCGAAGCTCTATTTCCGCAATCCGATCAACCCGCTCTCGCACACCGCACTCGGGCGCAGCATGGTCGCGGCGCTGGAGGTGTTCGAGCGCTCGACCCGCGTCTACGGAAAGCCGGTCTTCGGAATTTCCTCCACCGAAGTGCGCGGCGTGCGCACGCCGGTGACCGAGGAGATCGTGTGGGAGCGGCCGTTCTGCAAGCTCCTGCACTTCCGCCGGGGCACGGCGGAGGAAAGCCGGAAAGACCCCAAGCTTCTGATCGTGGCGCCGATGTCCGGCCATTATGCCACGCTTCTGCGCGGCACCGTGGAGGCGATGCTGCCCCGGCAGGACGTCTACATCACCGACTGGACCGATGCGCGGATGGTGCCGCTCGCCGAGGGCCGCTTCGACCTCGACGGCTATATCGACTACGTCATCGCGATGCTGCGCTTCCTCGGGCCGAACACCCACGTCATGGCGGTGTGCCAGCCGGCGGTTCCCGTGCTCGCCGCGACCGCGCTGATGGAGGAAGACAAGGACCCCGCCGCGCCGGCCACCATGACGCTGATGGGCGGGCCGATCGACACCCGCGTGGGCGAGACCGAGGTCAACCGCCTCGCCAAGGAGCGCGGCATCGACTGGTTCCGCCGCAACGTCATCCTTTCGGTGCCGTTCCCGCATCCCGGCTTCATGCGTCAGGTCTATCCGGGCTTCCTGCAGCTCTCGGGGTTCATGAGCATGAATCTCGACCGCCATGTCGACGCCCAGAGCGCGTTCTACCGGCACCTGATCAAGGGCGACGGCGATTCCGCCCGCAAGCACACCGAGTTCTACGACGAATATCTGGCGGTGATGGACCTCACCGCCGAGTTCTATCTCCAGACCGTGCAGACCGTGTTCATCAACCACGACCTGCCGAAGGGCACCATGACCCACCGCGAGCGGCGGGTCGATCCGGCGAAGGTCAAGCGCACCGCGATGCTGACCATCGAGGGCGAGTTCGACGACATCTCCGGCCCCGGCCAGACACGGGCGGCCCACGATCTGTGCACGGGCATTCCGGAGGACCGCCGCATCCACTACACCCAGGCGGGCGTCGGCCACTACGGCGTGTTCAACGGCTCGCGGTTCCGGGCGGAGATCGCGCCGCGCATTTCGGACTTCATCTGGACGTTCGACCGTCGCCCGCGCCGCGAAGTGCCCGCCGCGAAGCCTGAGACCGAAGCCGCGGCGCCGGAAGCCGGGCCGCAGGCCGCCGAGGTGGAGACGGCCGAGGTGGAGGCCGCCACCGCCGCCACTGCCGCCGTTCCGGCCGACGCGGTGGTCGAGAGCGCGCCGGCCGCGCCCGCGATCCATGCCGCCGTCGAGCCCGAGCCGGCCGAAGCGGCCACCGCCGCGCCGGCGCCGGCCACAGCGCGGAAAGCCACACGCGCCGCCGGAAAGGCGAAGGCCGAGCCCAAGGTGGAAGCGAAGGTCGAAGCGGAAGCGACGACCGAGACCGAAGCGAAAACCGAGACCGAAGCTGAGGCCGGGGCAACACCGGCGCCCGTGGCGGACGACACCCCGAAAGCCGCGGCGAAGCCGAAGCGCGCGCCCCGCGCCCGCACCGCCGCCGACATGCCGGCGACGCTCGCGCCGAAATCCACGCTTGGCCGCAAGCCCGGCAGCCTCGGCGCGGCCGGCGACGATCTCACCCGGATCAAGGGCGTCGGCCCGAGCATCGCCAAGGCGCTGCGCGATCTCGGCTACGGCCGTTTCGCCGACATCGCCGGTCTCGATGCCGCGGCGATCGCGCGCATCGAGGAACACATCGGCTTTCCGGGCCGGGTCGTGCGCGACGGCTGGATCGACCAGGCCGCGGCGCTGATCGCGCGGCATTGACGGCGCGCACGGGAACAGGTGCCCGCCGCCGATGATGGCGCGGGCGGCCCGCGTCCGTTTCCAACCGCGGCGGGAACTTGAAACCGGGCCGCGCCGTCACCAGTTCCTTGAGGTCTGTTGTTCCAACGGGATCGGGTTCGACGATGAACACATGCTCCGCCTTCCGGCCGGGACGCCATCATCCGGCTCTGTACCTCGCCACGCTGATCGCCTTCGTGGTCTATTGGCCGGTCGGCCTTGCGCTGGGCGCCTACATTCTGTGGGGCGACCATTTCCGCCAGCTCGCCGGCGACATGCGCAGCCGGTTCGACGGCGCCTTTGGTGGATCGCGGCAGGGCGGCGGCTTCTCGGCCGATTTCGGCCGCACCGGCAACGTCGCCTTCGACGATTACCGGACGCGTGAACTGAAGCGCCTCGAGGAAGAGCGCCGCAAGCTCGACGAGATGCGCGCCGAGTTCGATGCGTTCCTGCGCGAACTGCGCCGCGCCAAGGACCAGGAAGAGTTCGACCGGTTCATGGCCAACCGCGGCAACTTCCGCCCGGACGCGCCGCCTTCCGGCACATGAGCGAAAGCGGTCCGACGCGACGGGCCATCGACAATACCCATCGACATGAAGCGAGCGGGGCGCCTCTTTCCGGAGTGCGTCCCGCTCTTTTTTCGTCTCGACGTCTGCGGGGTTCCGCGGGCGTGCCGGGCAGCGCCATCAGCTGGTGATCGTCTGGCCGTTGATCGCCGTGTTGACGGCGCTGCCGACGATGCCGCCGACCGCGGCGCCTCCCGCCGTCACCGCGGCGCCGGTGGTGACCAGGCCGGCCGTGGTGGCCGCCGCCATCTCGCCTTCCAGCACGAAGGGCGCGAGCGTGCCGCCGGAGACGACGGTGAGCGCGACGCCCGCCACGGCGCCGAGGCCGAGGCCGATCCAGGTGCCGAGGCTCAGACCGCCGTTCAGGCCGTCGATTTCGCTGTCGGCGAGGGTCAGGACGCCGGGCTGGCCGGCCATCACCATCATGTTGACGTCGTGGGTGTTGAATTCACGGGTGTTGAACTGGGTGGACATGGGTCTTCTCCCTTTGATCTCAGTCCGATGATGGGAATTTGCGATTGATCCGTTACGGAGCCGCTTCGGCTCGCGATCAGCTCATCGAGTTCGCGATGCTCGCGCCCTCGTAGCCGCCGGCGGCGCCGGTCACCGTCGCGGCGACGGCCGTTCCGACGGTGGTTGCGGTCGCTGCCGCGGCGGCCGTGCCGCCGGCATCGAGGACGAGGGCGGCGACCAGCGGGGCGGCAGCGCCGCCCGTCAGCACCGCGGCACCGACACCGACCGCGACGCCCAATGCGGCCCCGAGCACATCCCACCAGCTTCCGCCGGCAACGGCGGCCAGGGCCTCGTCATCGAGGATTTCGGCCGTGTTGGTCATTGCATGGATCGACATTTTTGCCTCCTTCAAGTTCATCTCAAAGCGCCTCGGCTTCCGGATCGGCTTTATATTTCGCCTTCGGAAGTCTGCGGTGGGGTTGATTTACCGCCGAGAAATAATGACTCTGATCGTCAAAACTTGTCCGGCATCGGCGTTCAAGATGTCGAAGGGAAGAACGAGGTGATTTCCTGTGTTCGTATCTTCCTGTCGACATCGCCGCGTCGATGAGATGAAGATACTCCTTCCCCATCCGAGGTATAGGGGGGCATACCCCATAGTGGGTACATGTCTTGGAATTAACAATCAGTCGCGATTGCAGGATCACGGCAGGTCGAATGCCGCGTGGCCCGACCGTCCGTCATGGCCGGACGTGTCGGCTCTCACTGCGGGCCACGCGGCGGCCGTGGGACGATCACGCCTGCCAGGGCCGATCGCGGGACAAAGGGTCGGGGACGGGAGGCGTTCAGGGACAGGATATTCAGCGGGCGTGCGATTCAGCCGCCCGGCGATTCAGCGGCTTGGGTCGTTGGGCAACCGGGGCTCCGATGGCCGGCCCGTTGCGGGGCACCCGCAGCGCCGGAAAGACGGCGGAGCGGACGGCCGATCGGCCGGACGGGCCGTCGCCGGGGCGGGCACCTTCCGCACGCAGGACGTTTCGGACCTCAGACAGACAGGGGGCGGCCGCGCACGGGGGCGGCGGCCGCGGCCGGGACGACGCCGACCGATGGCGGCGCGCCCGGGCGGCCGAAGCGCGGCCTCAAGGGGTCGCCGGGGCGACCTTCTGGTAGGTGTTCTTGAAGTCGTCCTGGATCACGGTGGCCTTGCCGCCGGCGGAGAGCAGCAGATCGGTCTGGGGCACGCGCTCGGCGTAGGTCCAGCCCTTCGGCAGCTTGAGACGCGCGCCGAGATTGGGAAGATCGGCGAAGGACAGCGTCTTGTCGACGATGCGGGCATAGGACTGCATGACATAGACCGCGCCGTCCGGGGCGGTGAGTTCGAACACCGGCTTGCCGGCATCGAAGCGATAGACCGTATCGCGGTCCACCGTGGTCTCGGTGTAGGGCGCCTGCCTGATGATATCCATCCAGGAAAGCGCGACTTCAGCCCGCTTCTCGAAGGTGATGCCGCCGATCTCAACCACGTCGCCGTTCATGGTGGCGCCGGAGCCGAGGATGGTATCCATGATGAAGTAGCGCGGGCCGTTCATGACGACCATGTAGACGTCGAACCGGTCGCGGACAGCGGCCTCGGTCAGCTTCTCCCAGAGGTCCTCCGGGCAGTCGTCGTGGCCGACCGTGTTGTAGACGCTGGCCGTGGGGCCCGTCAGCGAGAACGAAAGCGGCAGGATCTCGCAGTAGCGCCGGTCGCGCATCGCCAGCTTGCCGTTACCTGACATCGACGCCTCCTGCGTGTTGCCCGCCTCGGGCGCGGGTGCGGCCGTCTGGGCACCGGCCGGCGCCGCGGCAAGGACGAGCAGCGCGGACGCGGCGAGGACGCGCGCCCGCAGGGCGGACATGGCCCCGCCGAGGGGAGAAGCTTGCAAAAGTCCCATGAACGTTCCCCGTTGCCGGTTACGGGGTTCAGCCTCGCAAATCCTGCCGCAGTGCGGAAGACCGAGCGGGGGATACAGCCAATAATCGCCACCCGCGAAAGCGGCATCGCAACGAAAAAGGCCCCGCCTCTCGCGAGGCGGAGCCTTTCTCAGGGCAGCGATGCGGCAGAGAGCCTGCATCAGGAGCCGGTGTTGCCGGAGGTCGGCGGCAGGGCGATGCCGGGCCCGAGCGGCAGGTTGGAAAAGCCCGGCGGCAGCGCGATGCCGGGTCCGAGCGGGAGGCCCACGATGGCCTTTACAGCGTTGGTCGGGTTGAACGGCTCCACCGGGCCGGGCTCGAAGGGCACGAGGTTGAAGCCGCCATCGACGTGGGCCAGCGCGTCGTCATCGAGCAGCAGGGTATTTTCGTTGGTGTTGAAGGTCGACATGATCCGTCTCCAGGTTCGCAGTTCGCAGTTGCAGTTTGCGGTTCGGGTTGATGGTTCGGCTCAGTGCGTCGACTGGGTCGGGGGCACGAACTGGTTCGCATCCGGGTTCGGGCACGGACCGATCGGGAAATTCACCGTCGGGTTCGGGCACGGACCGATGACGGGGTCGGTCGGGTTCGGGCAGGGCCCGAACCAGTAGCCGCCGGAGACGGCGACCAGCGCCTCGTCATCGAGGAAGTTCGCACCGGTGTTGATTTCGAAGATCGACATGATTGCCTCACTCAAGTTCGGGTTCAGACAAGGCCGCATCCGGATTTCCAAAGGGATTTTCCGGAGGTGTCCCGTTGATTTTTACATCGCCGAGAAAGAATGGCTCGTGGCATCAAGACTTGGTCGGCATCGGCGTTTGTGATGTTTTCAGAAGAAGCGATTTTAGTTTCGTCGTTTCTTCGTTCGACATCGCCGCGTCGATGAGATGAAGATACTCCTCTGCGCCGTGTTGAATAGACGGCTGTTCCCCAAAGCGGGTACATTTCCTGTAATTAACAATCAGTCGCATCAACGCGCGGGCCGAGTGCGCCGGCGGACTGACGGCAGACATCGCGCCGGGAACGCGGCAGACTGGAGCGGCGCGATTCGGCCCGCCCGGCCGGCTCGCGGGCTCCCCGTTTCATCCGCCAGGTTCTGCCGTCAGGGTTGGCCGTTCACGCCTCATGGGTCTGTTCCAAACCATCTCGGAGGTCCGCCGCCGGACCGCCCGGCCGCTGCCCGAGACGCTCGCGGTCGAGATCGACCGCCGCATCGTACCGGTGCGGCTGCGGGTCAACGCGCGTGCGCGCCGCCTGACGCTGCGGCTGCCGATCGGCACGGATTCGCCTGTCGTCACCGTGCCGCCCAGGGTGAACGAGGCGGCGGTGCGTGCCTTCCTGCACGAACACCGCGCCTGGCTCGCCGAACGCATGGCGCGGCGGCCGCAGCCGGTGCCGTTCCGCGCCGGCGAGACCGTTCCGTTCCGCGGCACGCCGCACCTGATCCACCATGACGGCCGGATGCGCGGCGGCGTCCGCGCGGAGATCGGGGAGGACGGCGTTGCGCGCCTCGTCGTCAGCGGGGATCCGCTGGCGCTGCCGCGCCGGGTGTCGACCTTCCTGCGGCGCGAGGCCGAAGCCGCCATCAATCACGCCGTCCGGCGCGACACCGCTGCCCTCGGCGTCGCGGCGAAGGCCGTGCGCATCCGCGACACCACCAGCCGGTGGGGCTCGTGCACCAGCGACGGCATCCTCTCGTTCTCATGGCGGGTCGTGCTGGCGCCGCCGTTCGTTCTCGACTATCTCGTCGCGCACGAAGTGGCCCATCTCGTGGAGATGAACCATTCGCCCGCCTTCTGGCGGCTCGTCGCGCGGCTTCACCCGGAAGCGCGGCAGGGTCGTCTCTGGCTCAAGCAGCACGGTCCGCTGCTCCACGCCATCGGTCCCCGAGACGCCTGAGGGATCGCGGCCGTGCCGCGACCGGGCGGCGCGGATCGTGCATCTTAATGCCCTGCTTCGTTGGTCCTGCTACGTCGCTCCTGCTTGTCTGGTTTCGCCTATCCGGGGCCTGCCATGTCGTTCACCGAGATCTTCATGCTGCTGGTGCCGGTGTTCGGGCTGCTCGGCCTCGGCTGGCTCGCCGCGACGCTCAAGCTGATGCCGGTGGCCGTATCGGATGCGCTCGGCACCTT
This sequence comes from Pseudoxanthobacter soli DSM 19599, assembly GCF_900148505.1. Classification (NCBI taxonomy): domain Bacteria; kingdom Pseudomonadati; phylum Pseudomonadota; class Alphaproteobacteria; order Hyphomicrobiales; family Segnochrobactraceae; genus Pseudoxanthobacter; species Pseudoxanthobacter soli. Next base: position 82,815 of record NZ_FRXO01000002.1, read on the forward strand.
CGCCGCCACCATCGCGCTGCCGGCACTGCTGTTCCACGCGCTCGCCAAGGCCCACTTTCCCGATATCTCACCCTGGCCGTTCTGGATCGCCTATTTCACCGGGGTCGTGATCACCTGGGGTCTCGGCGATTTCTGCTACCGGCGGCTGTTCGGCGGCGAGGCGCGCATCGGCATCGTGGCGGGAGTGTCCTCCGCCTTCTCCAACACGGCGATGCTCGGCATCCCGATCGTGTTCTCGGTCTACGGCAAGGCCGGCGACGTGCCGCTGCTCTTGCTGATCTCGGTGCACCTGCCGATCATGACGGTCGCGGCCACCGTGCTGTTCGAGCGTATCGAGATGGCGCAGTCGGGCCGCCGGCATTTCAACGTGGCGCACCTGACGAAGCGGATCGTCGTCAACATCGTCAAGAACCCGATCGTCATCGGCATCTTCGCGGGCGCGGTGGTGCGCGCGCTCGGCATCTCCATCGAAGGGCCGGTGGAGGAGATCGTGGTGCGCCTGTCGGATACCGCCGTGCCGTGCGCCCTGTTCGCGCTCGGCATGAGCCTGAAGCGCTACGGCCTGCGCGAGCACATCGCCGCCAGCGGCGTGATCGTGGTGCTGAAGCTCGTCGTCATGCCTGCGATCGTGTTCGTGATGAGCCGCTACGTGATGACGATGCCGCCGATCTGGTCGGCGGTCGCCACCGTTTCGGCCGCCTCGGCGACAGGCGTCAACGCCTACCTCATCGCCAACCGCGCCGGCGTCGGCCTCGGGCTCGCCTCGAACGCGATCACCGTCACCTCCGCCGCCGCCGCGATCACCATCGGCATCTGGCTCGGCATCATCGGCATTCCCTGAACCCGGCCGGAGCTGTCCCCGCGGTCAGGTCGCGCGAGGCGGCCCGAGGCCGACCATCGCGCGGATGTCCTGCGGCGTCGCGCCGCCCGCGCGAAGATCGGCGAGCACGGTGCCGCCGCGCGACTTCGAGAGCTTCTCGCCGGTCTCGTCCAGCACCAGCGCGTGGTGGTGGTAGACGGGTTCCGGCAGACCGAGCAGCCTCTGCAGCAGCCGATGGACCGCGGTCGAATGAAACAGGTCCCGCCCGCGCACGACGTGGGTGACGCCCTGCAGCGCATCGTCGACGACGACGGAAAGGTGGTAGCTCGTCGGGGTTTCCTTGCGCGCCAGCACGACATCGCCCCACGCGGCGGGATCGGCGGCGATCGTGCCGGTCTCGCCGGACGGCCCGGCGCCGGTCTCCCGCCATGTCAGCGGCCCGGCGACGGAAAGCGCCCGGCCCATATCGAGGCGGATCGCGGCCGGCTCGCCGCCGTCCCGCCGGCGCGCGATCTCGTCGGCGGCCGGAAGACGGGCGTCGCCCGGAAACAGCGGCGCGCCGTCGGGATCGCGCGGCCATCCCGCACCGGCCGCATCCGCCGCCCGCGCGGCTTCGGCGATCTCGCGCCGCGAGGCGTAGGAACGCATGAGCAGCCCGGCCCGGTCGAGCACCGCGAGCGCGGCGGCATAGGCGTCGAAGTGTTCCGACTGCCGGCGCACGGGCTCTTCCCATCGGATGCCGAGCCCGGCGAGGTCCTCCAGGATCGACGCCTCGTATTCCGGCCGGCAGCGCGACAGATCGATATCCTCGATGCGCAGCAGGAACCGCCCGCCCGCCGCCTGCGCCATGTCGAAATTCAGGAGCGCCGACAGCGCATGACCGAGATGCAGCCTGCCGTTCGGGCTCGGGGCAAAGCGGAAAACGGGTGGCGCCACGGTCGAATCCCGGTTGAGAGTGTGATTGCGACTGAAGAACCATTGCCGTTGCCCTGCTGGCAACATCCGCTTGCCGCCCCTGGGCGGCCTGACCTCGCATCCTCTTGCCGCCCTGCCCCGGCGCCGCGTTGCCGCAACCGCCCCGACCCGGCCCGCCACCACGCTCAGGGCCTGCGATGAGCCCTCCATGACCGATCTTGCGGCCGAGCCCACCTCCCCTTTCCGCCGCATCGAAACCGATGCCGACGTCGCCGAAGGCCTTGCGGCCCTCCTCCGCCTCGACCCGCGTCTGGTGCCGATCGCGGCGGCGGCCGGGCCGCTGCCGCTGCGCCGCGATGCAGCCGGGTTCTGCGGCCTCGCCCGGATCGTGGTCGCCCAGCAGGTCTCGACGGCGAGCGCCGCCGCGATCTGGCAACGGCTTGATACGGCGGGTGGCGGCGAGGCGGCGGGCTTTCTGGCGCTCGACGAAGCCGGCCGGATCGCGGCGGGGCTGTCGCGCGCCAAGGTGCGTACGTTGCAGGCGGCGGCCGAAGCCGTCGTCGCCGGCCGGCTCGACCTCACGGCTCTCGGCACCACCGGGATCGCGGCGCCGCAGACCGCGGCCATGATCGCCGTGCTCACCGCGCTTCCCGGCATCGGGCCCTGGACGCGGGACGCTTTCCTGATGTTCTGCGCCGGCCACCCGGACGTTTTCCCTGTGGGCGACGTCGCGCTGCGCACCGCCGTCGCCGCCGGGCTCGGCATCGGCGGTGGCCTGCCGCCACGCCGGGCGATGGCGACCGTCGAGGCGGAGGCCCTGCGGTGGCAGCCGTGGCGGTCGGTGGCGGCGCGGCTGTTCTGGGCCTATTATCGCACGCTCCGCGCCGGCCGGATGGCGCTGCCGCCCTGAGAATATCCTCGGCGCGCGGCCCGGACGGCCATGGCGCCGCCATGCGGGCACGCCCGCCGGACGACGCCCCGCAACGAACCCGACGGGCACTCCCGTCAGCCACGGTGATCGCAATGCCCCTTCTCGACGGCCCCCGCCTCGCGCCCGCCTCCGGCGGTGCCGCCCGGAAGCTCGTCGTGCTGCTGCACGGTTATGGCGCCTATGGCGACGACCTCGTTCCGCTCGCCGAGGCCTTCGCGGATTCGCTGCCGGACGTCGCCTTTCTCTCGCCCCACGCACCGTTCCCCTGCGGCGGCGCGCCGTTCGGACGGGAGTGGTTTCCGCTGTCCTTCCGCGATCCCTCGGAGTTCTCGCGCGGGGCGGACGCCGCCCGCCCGCTGCTCGAATCGTTTCTGGCCGCGGAGCTCGAATCGCTCGGGCTCGGACCCGGCGACCTCGCCCTCGTCGGCTTCAGCCAGGGCGCGATGATGGCGCTGCACACCGGCCTGCGACGACCCGCCGCGCCGGCGGTGATCATCGGCTATTCCGGCCTGCTGCCCGCCACCGAGCGCCTCGACATGGAGATGGTGCGCCCGCCGCCGCAGGTGGTGCTGATCCACGGCGAGGACGACGAGGTGGTGCCCGCCCCCTACTCGCAGATCGCCGCCGAGGCGCTTTCCCTGGCCGGCGCGCGGGTCGACAGCCACATGCGGCCCGGCCTCGGTCACGGGGTCGATGCGGAGGGCGCCGCGATCGGCCTCGCCTCGCTGGCCCACGCCTTCGCGCGCGGCCGGTAGCACGCCGGCCCGAACCGGAGCCTCAGGCACATCCTGCGGGGCCTCTCGTCCCGCACCGACCGGCCATTTGCGCGGGACTTCACACGGCCGACATCTTGGCTCTACAATCTGACTGCGCTCGTCCAGGGGGTCATCGTGATTCCGGTATGAGGAGCAGGCCGTGACTATCGCCGTCTCGCCCGATGCGCATCCCACGCTAGTGCTCAATGCCGATTACCGGCCTCTGAGCTATTACCCCTTGTCGCTCTGGTCCTGGCAGGACGCGATCAAGGCGGTGTTTCTCGATCGCGTGAACATCGTCTCGGAATACGACGTGAAGGTGCGAAGCCCCACCTTCGACATGAAGCTGCCGAGCGTCGTTTCCCTGAAGACCTACATCAAGCCGGCCCGCAACCCGGCTTTCACGCGCTTCAACGTGTTCCTGCGCGATCGCTTCGAATGCCAATATTGCGGCTCGCGCGACGACCTGACCTTCGACCACCTGATCCCGCGCTCCAAGGGCGGGCAGACGACGTGGGAGAACGTGCTGGCGGCCTGCTCGCCCTGCAACCTGATGAAGGGCAGCAAGAGCTGCAAGGAAGTGAACATGTGGCCGCGCCAGATGCCCTTCCGCCCGAACGTGCAGGACCTGCACAATAACGGCCGCCTGTTCCCGCCGAACTATCTGCACGAAAGCTGGCTCGACTTCCTGTACTGGGACGCCGAACTGGAGCCGTGAGCGGACGCGGACACCGCGTCCTCGTGCCCTTCCGCCGCGTCACACCGTGCCGGCGAGCCCGGCTTCCCAGCCGAGGATGGCGCGCTTGCGCGGCAGGCCCCAGTGATAGCCGCACAGGCCGCCGCTCTTGCCGAGCACCCGGTGGCAGGGAACCACGAACGACACCGGATTGCGCCCGACCGCCGAGCCGACCGCCCGGGCGGCAGTGGGCCGGCCGATGCGCCCGGCGATGTCGGTGTAGGTGGTCGCGCCCGCGAACGGGATCGACAGCAGCGTTTCCCAGACCTGCACCTCGAAATCGGACCCGATCAGCACCACGCGCAGCGGCCGGTCGGCCTTCCATTCCGCGGGATCGAAGGCGCGCGCCGCGAGCGGCGCGGTGGCCGCGGCATCCTCGACATAGCGGGCGCGGGGCCAGCGGCCGCGCATATCCTCGAACGCGGCGGCATCCTCACCGGCGTCGGCGAACGCCAGACCGGCGAGCCCGCGATCCGTCACCATCACCAGCGCGCGGCCGAACGGGCTGTCGTGCCAGCCATAGCGGATTTCGAGCCCCTCGCCGCCGGCGCGATAGGCGCCCGGCGTCATCGCCTCGTGGGTGACGAACAGGTCGTGCAGCCGCGCCGGGCCGGAAAGCCCGAGTTCGTAGGTGGTGTCGAACACGCTGGCGCCTTCCACCCTGAGCAGGCGCCGGGCGTGATCGAGCGTCACGGCATGGAGAAACTGCTTCGGCGTGATGCCGGCGAAGCGGCGGAAGGCGCGCTCCAGCCGCACGGGCGAGATCCCCGCCGCGTTGGCGATATCGGCGACTTCCGGGTGGTCGCGCCAGCGCTCGGACACGAAGGCGAGCGCGCGGCGCACCAGATCGTAGTCGGCGGAGGGACCGGGATCGGTCTCCTCCCGTTCGGGTGCCAGGTCGGCGAGGGTCGCTTCGGCAAGGCTCATGACAACAATCCGGGCAGAGGGATCCGGCGCACCGCGCCGGGATTCGGTTCGCCATCCTCGCGTGGAGCCGCCGCGCCGCCAATCCGATTTCGGACGGCGGCCTCAGGCGGGCCCGCCGCTGCGCGCCGTCGCCAGCGCGGCGCCGAATGCCACGGCGAAGCTTTCCCGCTCGACCGGGCCGAGAAACCGGCCGATCTCGACCGAGCGACCGTGAGAGGCGAGCGCGATCCGCACCACACCCTCGTCCTCCACGCGCTCGACCGTGAGGCGCGCCCAGGCGGGGTTGAGGCTCTCGGTCGCCACCGCGCCCTTGGCGGAGATGCGGCGGATGCGGATTTCCACGGGCGAGACCTCGATCTCCTCCCGCGCGCGGGCCGCGATGTAGTTGGCGCGGAAGGCGAACCACACCAGGAGCACATCGAGCCCGAAGAAGCCGAACACCGGCCACGCGCCGATCGACCAGAACAGGAGACCGGCCGAGAACGAGATCGCCACCAGCACCGACATCAGCACGAGAAATCCCCGCCGCCCCAGGGAGCGGTGGGGCGTCAACACGGCGCGGAAGAAAGTGGTGTCGTCGAAGCGTTCGGCCATGGCAGGCAACGTCCGGTCCGGCCTATGGTTTCGATCGGAAAGTGCGGAGCATTATAGATCAGCCATGAAAACCGCAAAGACGGTATCGCCGGGCGCGCGAAAGGCAAGCGGAGCGGCTTCGCCGAAGGTGGCGAAAGCCGCGCTGAAGCCGGCGGCGGCGGCCCCGGCCGTCGCCGTCCGCAGGCCCACCAAGGCCAAGGCGAACACGCGCGCTGCCGAGACCGCCGCGAGCCTCGGCGGCGTGACCGCCTATTCCCCGGCCGAGATCGAGGCGATCTTTTCCCGCTTCGAGGCGGCGGACCCCGATCCGCGCAGCGAGCTCGTCTATTCCAACCCGTTCACGCTGCTGGTGGCGGTCGTTCTCTCCGCCCAGGCGACGGATGCCGGCGTGAACAAGGCGACACGCGGCCTGTTCGCCATGGCCGACACCCCCGCCGCGATGCTCGCCCTCGGCGAGGACAGGGTGCGCGACGCGATCAAGACCATCGGCCTATTCCGCAACAAGGCGAAGAACGTGGTGGCGCTGTCGCGCATTCTGGTGGAGCGCCATGGCGGCGAGGTGCCTGCGAACCGCGCCGCGCTCGAAGAGCTGCCGGGCGTCGGGCGCAAGACGGCGAACGTGGTGCTCAACGTCGCCTTCGGCGAGCCGACCATCGCGGTCGATACCCACATCTTTCGCGTCGCCAACCGCATCCTGCTGGCGCCGGGCAAGACGCCGGACGCCGTGGAGGAAGCGCTGGAGCGCATCGTGCCGCCGCGCTTTCGCCAGCACGCCCACCACTGGCTGATCCTGCACGGCCGCTATACCTGCGTCGCCCGCAGACCGCTCTGCGAGCGCTGCATCATCGCGGACCTCTGCAAGAGTCCGGAGAAGGTGCTGGCCGCCTGAGGCCCCGCAGCGGGATCGCTCAGGCCGGCACCATCAGGCCGCCGGCCGGAGCGAACCGCGCGCCGGCGAGCGCGTGATCGACGCGCCGGCGCACCGCATCATAGGCCTCGGCGAAGGCCCGCCGCCCGCCCTTGCCGAGCGGATCCTCAATCAGCCACGCCAGCCGCCGGGGCGGACTGCGCCACGCCGGCTCGGCGACGCCGAGCACCTTCGGGCCGAGCGCCACCACCACGTCGGGCTCCGGCGCGAGGTCGAACGCGAACAGTTCCAGCGGCTTCGGTTCCAGCCGCTCGGTGGAGAGGCCGGCGCCGGCCAGCGTCTCCAGCGCGCGCGGATGGACAGTATCGGCCGGCTCCACGCCGGCGGAGAAGGCACGGAAACCCGGCAGGCCGAGATGATTGAGGTAGGCCTCGGCCATGATGCTCAGCCCGGCATTGCGGGCGCAGACAAACAGCACCGACACGCGACTCACGGCATTTCTCCTCGGGATGGCCGCCCCGGACAGCCGGCGGCGGTTGGCGCCGGCAGCCGCCACGACCCGCAACTCAGCGCCGGGACGAGGGGGCCGCGGCCGGGAAGAAACCCGGCCGCCGCGGCACCGGTCGGATAGTCCCGTAAGGAGACGAACATATGACATCCGCCGGCAACCATGTCGGCCGTGGGCCGCGCCAACCCCGCTCAGGCCGGCGGGGTGTGGCAGACCGCCTCGATGTTGCATCCGTCGGGATCGAGCACGAACGCGCCGTAATAGTGGGCGTGGTAGTGCGGCCGAAGGCCGGGGGCGCCGTTGTCGCTGCCGCCGGCAGCCATCGCCGCCGCGTAGAAGGCATCGACCTCGGCCCGATTCGCCGCGGCGAAGGCGATGTGGATTCCGGCCGCGCCGCCCGCGCGCCCGCCCGTGCCGATCCAGAAGAACGGCTTGCCCTCGGTGCCGAAGCCCGCGTGGCGGTCGGTGCCGCCGGTCATCTCGGGCGTCACCTCCATCTGCACGGCGATGCCGAGCGGTTCGAGCGCCGCGCGATAGAACGCGATCGAGCGCCCGAAATCGGAGACGGTGATGCCGACATGATCCATCATGGACTTCGTCCTTTCTTGTTTTCTATGGAACGGCCGCCGGACGGCGCAGGCGCCGAAAGGCGGGGGAGTTAAGAATAGCGCTGGAACAAATCAGAAACATTTGTGTAGCATGATGCGACAGCCGGCAAGGGGGCTCCGCCGCCCTCCGCCGGAACGACCGGGATAACGCCGCCTCCGCCGCAGGCGGGACGAGGGCCTTCACAGGAGATCGCGCCGATGACCATCGCCGACTGGACCATCGCCGCCGCGGTGTTCCTGACCTACATCGTCATGCTGCCGGCGAAGCTCGACCCGTCGTTCGACAACCGTGACCCGCGCGCCTGCCACGCGGCGCAGAAGGGACTGCGGCGGCGGGCCTATTCCGCCCACCTCAACGGGTTCGAGGCGCTGGTGTTCTTCATTCCGGCCGTGCTGCTCGCCGAGTTCCGCGGCGCGCCCCAGGGCTTCGTCGACGCGGCGGCGCTGGTGTTCGTGGTGGCGCGCGCGGCCTATGGGGCGTGCTATCTCGCCAATCTCGGCGCGGCGCGGTCGGTCGCATGGGCGGTCGGCTTTCTGTCGGCCTGCGCGATCTTCGTGTCGCCGTTGTGGAGCTGATCCGGTGAACCCGCCCGCCGCCATTTGGCCCCCTCCCCCGATCGCGCTATCTGGAACGTCATGACGCCGCAGCCGATTCGCATCCTTGGGATCGATCCCGGCCTCCGCCGCACCGGCTGGGGGGCGATCGAGGTCGTCGGCAGCGCGGTGCATTTCGTCGCCTCCGGCACCATCACCTCCGACGGCGACGACGACCTGCCGCGCCGGCTGGTCGACCTGTTCGAGGGGCTGACGGCGGTGTTCGACCGCATCGCGCCGCACGAGGCGGCCGTGGAGCAGACCTTCGTCAACCGCGACGCCACCGGCACGCTGAAGCTGGGGCAGGCCCGCGGCATCGCCCTGCTGGTGCCGGCGCGCGCGGGGTTGTCCGTCGGCGAATATGCCCCGAACGCGGTGAAGAAGGCCGTGATCGGCGCCGGCCACGGCGAGAAGCAGCAGATCCGCATGATGGTGAAGGTGCTGCTGCCGCGCGCGACCTTCGACACCGACGATGCCGCCGACGCGCTCGCCATCGCCCTGTGCCACGCCCACCACCGCGCCTCGCGCCTCGGCGCTCTGGCGGAAATGGCGAAGCCGAAGCGCGGCCGGCAGGCGAAGGCCGCGCTGCCGCCGCGGCTGGCGGCCGCCCTGGCGGCGGCGAAATGACCGCCCCGGCCGACCGCACGCCGGCGCCAGAAGCCCGTTCCCCGCGCCTTGGGGGCGCCGCGCGGCGTCCCGGCACCGCTATCGACCCACCCCTCGCCATCGGCAGGCCCGCATGATCGGAAAGCTCACCGGCCTCGTCGACAGCGTCGCGGCCGACCACGTCATCCTCGATGTCGGCGGCGTCGGCTACGAGGTGTTCTGCCCCGCCCGCGTGCTCGGCCACCTGCCGAAGACCGGCGAACGGACGAGCCTCGTGATCGAGATGCTGGTGCGGGAGGACATGATTCGCCTGTTCGGCTTTTCGAGCGTGGCGGAACGCGGCTGGTTCCGCCAGCTCTGCACCGTGCAGGGCGTCGGCGCCAAGGTGGCGCTTGCGGTGCTGGGCGTGATGAGCGCCAATGACCTCGCCGCCGCCATCGCGCTGCAGGACAAGGATACGCTCACGCGGGTGCCGGGCGTCGGCAAGCGCCTCGCGGAGCGGCTGGTGACGGAACTCAAGGCTGTCGCCCCGCCGCTCGACGCGCCGGGTGCGATCATCGGCGGCGGCACGGCGGTGGCCCCTTCGCGCGATCCTGCCGCGGCGGATGCGATTTCGGCCCTCGTCAATCTCGGCTACGGCGAACCGCAGGCGCGCGCCGCCGTCGCCAGCGCCCGTGCCGAGGCCGGCGAGGACGCACCCACGGCGAGCCTGATCCGGCTCAGCCTGAAGGAACTGGCACGGTGAGGGAGCGCGCGACGTGAGCGGACGGCCTGCGGGCGGCAAGGGGCGAATCGGCGAGGCGCCGATGCGCGGTCGCCTCGACAAGGGAGACGGCGAGCGGATGGTGACGGCCGAGGAGCGCCCGGACGATGCCGACGTCGCGCTGCGTCCCCAGCGGCTCGCCGACTTCGTCGGCCAGGCGCGGGCGCGCGAGAATCTCTCCGTTTTCATCGAAGCGGCGCGCACGCGCCGGGAGGCGCTCGACCACGTGCTGCTGGTCGGCCCGCCCGGCCTCGGCAAGACGACGATGGCGCAGATCGTGTCGCGCGAGCTCGGCGTGTCGTTCAAGGCGACCGCCGGCCCGGTGATCGCCAAGGCCGGAGACCTCGCGGCGCTGCTCACCAATCTCGAAGACCGCGACGTGCTGTTCATCGACGAGATCCACCGGCTCTCCCCGGCGGTCGAGGAAATCCTCTATCCCGCGATGGAGGACTTCGTGCTCGACCTGATCATCGGCGAAGGCCCGGCGGCGCGTTCGGTGCGCATCGACCTCGCCCGCTTCACGCTGGTCGGGGCGACCACCCGGCTCGGCCTTCTCACCAACCCGCTGCGCGACCGTTTCGGCATCCCGATCCGCCTCGAGTTCTACTCGGCGGAGGAACTGGAGGCGATCGTCACCCGCGGCGCCCGGCTGTTCGGCATCGGCATGACGGCGGACGGCGCTGCGGAGATCGCCCGGCGCTCCCGCGGCACGCCGCGCATCGCGGGGCGGCTGCTGCGCCGGGTGCGCGACTTCGCCATCGTCGCCGGCAAGGAAGCGATCGACCGCGCCATCGCTGACGATGCCCTGTTGCGCCTCGAAGTCGACGCCGCCGGGCTCGACACCCTCGACCGGCGCTATCTCAAGGTGATCGCGGAGAATTTCGGCGGCGGGCCGGTCGGGATCGAGACCATCGCCGCCGCGCTGTCGGAGCCGCGCGACGCCATCGAGGAAATCGTCGAGCCCTATCTCATCCAGCAGGGCCTGACCCAGCGCACGCCGCGGGGCCGCGTGCTGACGCCGGCCGCCTTCCGCCACCTCGGCCTCGCGCCCCCGACCAGCCTGCCCGCCGACCAGATGGGCCTGTTCAACGGCGACGGCTGATCCGCCCGCGAAGGGACGAGCCGGGGCAGACACGAAAAAGGCGGGGCACGAGACCCCGCCTTTTTCTTGCGATGCGTTCGCTCCAGGGCGACGGACGACAGCCGGCGAAGCGACGTCGCCTGCCGACCGGGGCTTATTTCGCCCAGGCGGCGAGGGCGTCGTCGATGGCCTTGTCGCCGGTCGTGCCCTTGCGGACCGTCAGGATCGCACGCTTGCCGTTGGCGTACTGCATGGGAATGTCGATCCACTCACGGGTGCGCAGCAGCGTCATGTTGCGCTCGGCATCGGCGGCCGAGGCGGACAGCGCAATCCAGAACAGGCCGTTGGAGACCCGGGCCGACGCACCGGCGAGCGGATCGCCCCGGTCGGTCGCGGTCGCCTTCATGATGATGCCGGGCACGTTGGCGATGCCGCCGCCGGTGAACTTCGGCCCGAGTTCGAACGAGACCTCGATCAGGTGGCTGGCCGGCAGCGCCGCGTCGCGGTTCTTGCGGAACACCAGAGTGACCTTCATCGACCGGTCGGCGACGTCGATCGCCGCACGGACGATGGGCTCGGGCGCGCCGCCGCCGATCGATTCGTTGGTCATCGCCCAGGTCACCTGACCCGGGAACTGGCCGCCGGGGCTGTCAGGCGCGACGCCCTCCTCGAACAGCGTGGCCGTGGCCGGGCCCGGCGCTTCGGCAACCGGCTCGGACGCGGCCGGGGCGTTGTCGGTCGCCGCCGTTTCGGGCGCGGCGGGGGTCTCCGTCGGAGCCGGCGTGGCGTCGGGTGCCGCCGCCTGATTCGAATCGGCTGATGGCGCCGGGGTCTCGGACGCGGCGGGCGTGCCGGAATCTGCCGGAGCCGCCGGTGTCGAATCGGCGGAGGCCGCCGGCGGGGTCGCAGCCGGCTGCTCGGTCGGCAGGCGATCCTCGATCTTCGGGGTCTGCGTTTCCGTCGTCGCCGGGGTCGACGTTCCGGCCGGCGCGGTCTCGGTGGCCGGGGCCGAGGCGGTCTCAGTACCGGTCTTGCCGAAGCCGAGATGGTCGCGCAGCACATAGGCGCCGCCTGCCAGCACGACGACGAGAATGGCGACGATCGCGAGAATCAGGCCGCGCCGGCTCTTCGCCGGCTTGGCGGCAGCCGGCGTCTCATCCACCGGCAGGTGGTCGGAATCGATCCAGTCGTCGTCCTCGCGGCCGTCGTCGACGGATGGCGCGGAGATGCGGCCCGGCGGGGTCTGGGCGCGGGCATAGGGGCTGCGCTCGGCGGCAGGCGGCGCGGCGGAATAGGCCGGCTCGGGCGGCCGGGACTTCGGCGCGTAGGAAGGCTGCGGCGGAGCCGCATCCGCGTAGCCCGGCGCGGCGTCCGGCGCCGGGACCTCGCCCTCGTCGTCGACATGGGGCTCGACGAACGGCTCGACATCGCGCGGCGGCTGGCGCACCGGCGGCGGGGGCGGCTCGGCTTCGATGGCGGCCGGCGGCGCCTTGGGGGCCGCGGGGGGTGGCGTGGCGGGCTTCGGCGCGGCGGGGCGCGCGGCGGCCGGGCGGGCGGCCGGCGGTGCGTTCAGCGCGGAGCGGGCCGTCTCCTGCTCGATTCGGCGAACCGCCTCCTCAAGCGCGAGGCGCTGCTTGGTGATCTCGGAGGCGGGCAGAGGCGGATTGACGCTTTCGAGCTGCCTGACGAGCGCGGTCCTGGCCTTTTCATAGATCGCCCGGCGGGCCTGGCCGGTGTTCTCCGGCAACATCGCCACGGCTCGTTGCAGCACCGAGTAATAATCCGCCATTGCGTGCCCGATTTATCAGGCGCGTCGCCTCCAAGCGGGCGCGCGCGTCACGTGAGGACCATCCCGAAAAAGCAGGCCGGATCATGGCCGGACTCTGGCGGCGCGCGCAACCGCCGACAACGGCAATTGCGCGCGGAACCATCGTCCGCGCCGTTCCCGCCGCCGGAGGCCGGCGGATCGTCCGCTTTGCCGGGACTTCGGCAAGGGACCGGCGTCGCTCCGCCGCCCCTGCCCCGACGACCTGCTTTTACCCGCTGCTGCCGCAAGCACAAGACAGGCGGCGAGGCGACTGCCGGAGCTACGACGCCTTTCCGCTCTTGGGTTTAGTCTTGAAACGGGTCTTCGACAAGAATCGTGTCGTCCCGCTCCGGGCTCGTCGACAGGAGCGCCACCGGCGCGCCGATCAGTTCCTCGACGTGGCGGACATATTTGATCGCCTGCGCGGGCAGTTCCGCCCACGACCGGGCGCCCGCCGTGGTCTCGCGCCAGCCTTCCACGGTTTCGTAGATCGGCTCGACACGCGCCTGCGCCGCCTGGGAGGCCGGCAGGTAGTCGATCTCGCGCCCATCAAGGCGATAACCCACGCAAATCTTGATCTCGTCGAGACCGTCGAGCACGTCGAGCTTGGTCAGCGCGATGCCGGTGATGCCGGCGGTGCGGATCGTCTGGCGAACCAGAACGGCGTCGAACCAGCCGCAGCGGCGCTTGCGGCCGGTGACGGTGCCGAACTCGTGACCGCGGGTGCCGAGGAAATCGCCGATCTCGTCGAACTGCTCGGTCGGAAACGGACCCTCGCCGACGCGGGTGGTGTAGGCCTTGGTGATTCCGAGCACATAGTGCAGCGCCGAGGGGCCGACGCCCGAGCCGCTCGCCGCGGCGCCCGCCACGGTGTTGGACGAGGTGACGAACGGATAGGTGCCGTGGTCGATGTCGAGCAGCGCGCCCTGGGCGCCCTCGAACAGGATGCGGCGGCCTTCCCGGCGGGCGGTGTCGAGCACGCGCCAGACGGTGTCCATGTAGGGCAGCACCTTGTCGGCGATGGAGGCGAGTTCGTCATAGATCGCGGCGGGCGAGATTTCCGGTTCGCCGAGGCCGCGCCGCAGGGCGTTGTGATGCACCAGCAGGCGTTCGATCTTGCCCTTCAGGCCCTCGAGGTCGGCGAGGTCCATCAGGCGGATCGCGCGGCGGCCGACCTTGTCCTCGTAGGCCGGGCCGATGCCGCGCTTGGTCGTGCCGATGCGGGTGCCGGAGGTGGAGGCCTCGCGCAACGCGTCGAGTTCACGGTGCAGCGACAGGATCAGCGCGCAGTTTTCCGCGATGCGCAGGGTGTCGGGGGTCACGACCACGCCCTGGACGGCGAGCCGCTCGATCTCGCCCGCGAGCGCATGGGGATCGAGCACCACGCCGTTTCCGATGACGGCGAGCTTGCCCGGGCGCACCACGCCGGACGGTAGCAGGCTCAGCTTGTAGCTCACGCCATCGATGACGAGGGTGTGCCCGGCATTGTGGCCGCCCTGGAAGCGCACGACGACATCGGCACGCTCGGAAAGCCAGTCGACGATCTTGCCCTTGCCCTCGTCACCCCACTGGGAGCCGACCACGACCACGTTTGCCATTCCTGGAGCCTTTCCCTGGTTTCCGCCCTGCCGGCCCCCGCCGCCGTTGTCCGGCTGCGTCGGAGGCGCCTTTCTATAGAGCGCTTTGCGCCGCGATGAAATCATCCGATCGGCGGTGTCGCCCGCCCGCCACCCGCTGCCGGGGCCGGCGGCAGCGGTGCAGCCCGTTCGCCGCCATTCGTGCCGGCGCCCCATCCGGAGGCGCGACGGCATCCTCCGGGTCTGCTACAGCACGACGGAGGGAGTGGACAGCACGGCCCCGAGGCCGGCCATGTCCGAGATCAAAAAGCCCGCCGCAGAGGACGGGCGACGCGAATTCGCCCGGAGTGCCTGCCGATGCCTCCCGCCGCTGCAAAGCCGCCCGCTTCGAACCCGCCCGCGCATTCCGCCCCGGGCGGCCGCTCGCCGCTGAATTTCCTGGCGAACAACGCCTATCTGCTGCTCGCGCTTGCCACCCTGTTCTGGGGCGGCAACATGGTGCTCGGGCGGTACGTCGCCGGCCACGTTCCGCCGGTCGCGCTCGCGCAGGTGCGCTGGACGGCGGCCTTCCTGATCGTGCTGCCATTCTGCTGGCGGCACCTCGTGCGCGATATCGGCGAGATCCGCCGCCATATCGGGCTGATCAGCGTCATGTCGGGCGCGGGCATCGCCGCCTACAACACGCTGTCCTATGTCGGCCTGCAATATGCCACCGCCATCAGCGGCGTGCTCGTGGTCTCCACGGCGCCGCTGCTGATCGGGTTCTGGTCGTTCGTGCTCTATCGCGACCGCATGACACCCGCCCAGATCGGCGGCGTGACGCTGTCGCTGGTGGGCGTCGCCTTCATCATCGGCCGCGGCGATCCGGCCGTGCTCGCCCACCTCCGGCTCAATCCGGGCGATGTGCTGATCGTGGTCGCGGTGTTCGCCTACGCGCTCTATTCGGCGCTCCTGAAGCAGCGTCCGCAGATTCACCCGATGTCGTTCATCGCGGTCACCATGGGCCTCGGCCAGGCGATGCTGTGGCCGTTCTTCGCGTGGGAACTCGCCTCCGGGCTGCACCTCCATGCCGACGCGCTCACGTTCGCCTCGCTGGCCTATGTGGTGCTGTTCGCCTCGATCGCCGCCTATTTCGCCTTCAACCGCGGCGTGGAACTCATCGGCCCGAATCGCGCGGGGCCGTTCTTCCACCTCATTCCCGTGTTCGGATCCGCCCTCGCGGTGCTGTTCCTGGGGGAGCGACCGGCGTGGTATCACGGCGTCGGCTACGTGCTCATCCTCTGCGGGATCGCGATCACCCAGCGCCGCCGCCCCGCCGCGTGACGATGCTTCGTCCGGCGCCCACCGCGAACGGGCCGGCGCCGGGATTGATTTTTCGGGCCGGGAGGCGATCCGAACGGCCGCTTTCGCGTTAGGCCCTCGTTGCCGCCCGTCAGACCCGCGTGCCCCGAATCATGCCGCCGCAGCATGCCAAGGACAGCCTTTCCAGCATGACCCGATCCCCCCGCTCCGTCCGCCCGTCCGCGATCGTCGCCGTCTTCCTCGCCGCGCTCGTGCTGATACCCGGCATCGTACTGGCCCAAGCGCCGGCGACCCCTGCCGCGCCCGCACCGGCGGCATCGGCTCCGGCGGCCTCGGCTCCGGCTGCTTCGTCGACACAGCCGGCGGCGGCCGCGCCGGCACCGGCACCGGCACCGGCGGCAGCGCCGGCGCCGTCAGGCACGCCGGCCGCCGCACAGGCCTCGCCCGGCGGTCATGAAGGCGCCCCCCTTTCCGCCGACCTCGACGCGGTCATCAAGGCGCTCAAGGACGACACGTCCCGCGCGGCGCTCCTGAAGCAGCTCGAAACCCTGCGCGCCGCGCTTCCGAGCAATGGCGCCGCTGCGGCGCCGACCACAACCGACATGGTCAGCAGCGCCGTGCTGCAATATGCCGACCAGATCTCCGACAATGTCGGCGCGATCTACGGCCGGCTCGAGTTCGCGGTGCGCGCGCTTCCCAGCCTCTGGCACTGGGCGGGGACGTCGCTTTCCGATCCCGAGAGCCGCGCCGACCTGATGCACGGCGCCTTCATCGCCGCCGCCGCCCTCGCGGCTGCGATCCTCGCGTCCTATCTCGTGGCGCGTCTCCTCGCCCGGCTGCGCGAGGCGATCGAGGACCACGCCACACGCTCGCAGATCGGCGCCCGGATCGCGCTCCGGCTCGCCCGCATGGCGCTCGACCTGCTGCCGATCGCAGCCTTCGCCATCGCCGGCAGCGCCACCGCGGAGGTGCTGCGGCCGGACCGCGCCGTGCGGGCGCTGACGCTGACGCTGATCAACGCTTCGGTGGTGACCGGGCTGGTGGCGATCCTGCTCCGGGCCGTGCTGTCGCCGCGGCGCCCGGCGCTCCGGATGGTACCGCTCGACGACGCGACCGCGCGCAGCCTTTTCCTGTCGGTGCTGCGCATCGTGCAGCTTTCGGTGTGGGGCTATTTCGTCCTCAATTCGCTCTATCTGTTCGGCCTGCCGCCGCAAACCCGCTGGGCGCTGCTGTTCGTGCTCGGTGTCGTCATCATGGTGGCGGCCATCACCTTCGTGCTGCACTGGCGGTCGCATTTCGGCGCGTTCCTGCACCGCCACATCACGCCGGGCCGCTGGTACACGCCCCTCACCCGCGCCCTCGCCGAGGCCTGGTACGTCGTCGCCATCATCTACATCGTGCTGCTGAGCGGGGTGATGGCACTCCAGATCGCGGGCGGATTCGAATATCTGCTCCAGGGCGCGCTCGTCACCGCCATCGTCGTGGTGCTGGTGCCGTTCCTCAGCGCGCTCGCCAACCGCTGGGCGCGGCGCCCGGGCGCGGACGGAACATTCTTCGGCACCGAGCGCGGCCGTCGGCTTCGCCACCTGATCGCCCGCCTCGCAAGCGTGGTGTTCGTCGTGGCCGGGCTGCTGATCGTCCTCGAAAGCTGGCAGTTCGGCGTCATCCGATTCCTGATGTCGACGGGCGGCCGGGTGCTCTCCCAGGCGATCGCCTCGATCGCGACGGTCCTGATCGGCGCCCTCGTGATCTGGGAATTCGTCAACAACCTGATCGAATCGCGCCTCAACGTCGCGGATGGCGACGAGCGGGCGCTGAGTTCAAGGGCACGGACGCTGCTGCAGTTCGTCCGCAACATGCTGCTCATCACGCTGTTCGTGCTGGTGACGCTGATCGTGCTGTCGGAACTCGGCATCGACATCGCACCGCTGCTCGCCGGTGCCGGCGTCATCGGCCTCGCCATCGGCTTCGGCGCCCAGACGCTGGTGAAAGACGTCATCACCGGTCTCTTCATCCTGACCGAGGATCATATCCAGGTGGGCGACGTCGTTGATCTCGGCGGCAATTCCGGCGTGGTGGAAGCGATGTCGGTGCGCACCCTGCGTCTGCGGGACGGATCCGGCACGCTGCACATCATCCCGTTCTCCAGCGTCGACCGCATCAAGAACATGACGCGCGGCTTCACGTTCTCGATGTTCAATATCCAGATCGCGTACAAGGAGAACGTCGACCGGGTGATCGAAACCATCGCCCGGATCGGCAACGAACTCGCCGCCGACCCGAAATTCTCGCCCTTTATCGTCGGCAGCTTCGAGATCTTCGGCCTCGATTCCTTCACCGACAGGGGCTACGTCATCCAGGCTCGCTTCAAGACCCGCGCCGGACGGCAGTGGACGGTCAGCCGCGAGTTCAACCGCCGGCTCAAGATCGGGCTCGAGGCGGAAAACATCGAGACGCCGCAATCGGCGACCTCGATCATCCAGGTCGCGACCGCGCCGGACGGTTCGCCGAAGCCGATTCACCTCGCGCTGCCGCGGGACGCGATGATGGTGTCCGGCCGACCGGAAGGACGGTCGCCGGAAGTCGAGCTGCCAGACGAATCAGGCCTCGATGAGCCGCCGCCCCATACCCAGGCGCCGTGATCGCACCGGGCGGAAGCCGTGAAGCACACGGACGGCGGGTGACGCCGCCGGCCGCGGCCCGGTCATGCTGCATCGCAGCAACAGTGCCGCAGCCGTGACAAATCCGGCATTGCGGCGCATCAAAACCCTCTTTACCGAAAGGCTCCGATCGCCATAATCTTGTTACATGAAAACGGGCGCGATCGACATCAGACGGGCGGTCCGAGGCGATGCGGCGGCGATTGCCGACGTGCACGACGAGGCGTGGCGCCAAGCATATCGCGGCATCCTGCCGGGGGCCGAACTCGAACGCATGATCGCACGGCGCGGCCCGGCCTGGTGGGACAGGGCCATTCGCCAGCGCGTTTCCATCCTGGTGCTGGGCCACGAAGGCAACACCGCCGGCTACGTCACTTTCGGCCAGAGCCGGGCGCGCACCCTGCCCTATCGGGGCGAGATCTACGAACTCTATCTCCAGCCGGAATATCAGGGCCTCGGTTTCGGCAGCAAGCTGTTCGAGGCCGCCAAGGACGCACTGACGAGCCAGGGGCGCCGCAGCCTCGTGGTCTGGGCGCTGGCGGACAACGACGTCGCCTGCGCGTTCTACGAACGCCGGGGCGGGCGATCGGTCGGACGCTCGGTCGACCGCATCGGCGACGTGCTCCTGCAGAAGGTCGCCTACGGGTGGACGCCCGCGCCCCGCGCCTGAGGGTTTCCGCGGGCGGACGCCGCTGCCCGGCCGCTGTCGTTCGCCGCCCGGCTCGGACGAGGGCTGCGGCCCGGACCATCGCTTCTGCGGCTTCCGGACAATTCCATCCATCCCGATAATGCGCTAGAGCAAGGCCCGAGTGCGGGCCTCGCGTCGCGGGCGGCCTCCGGCCCGGCGCCTCTCCGGACCGGCAGGACACCACAGCGGCGCAGGGACCCGGGCCCCTCCGTCCCGAGACACCACTCTCAAGACGCACCCAAGGACCAGACGATGAACATCGACGCCGTGCCGATCGGCAACAATCCCCCGAAGGACATCAACGTCATCATCGAAGTTCCGATCGGCGGCGAGCCGATCAAGTACGAGCTCGACAAGGATTCGGGCGCGCTGTTCGTCGACCGCTTCCTCTATACGCCGATGCGTTACCCGGGGAATTACGGCTTCGTGCCCCATACGCTGTCCGACGACGGCGATCCGATCGACGTCATCGTCGCCAACAGCCGCCCGATCGTGCCGGGCGCCGTGATCAACTGCCGCCCCATCGGCGTGCTGGTGATGAGCGACGAGAAGGGCCAGGACGAGAAGATCATCGCGGTGCCGAGCAGCAAGCTCACCAAGCGCTACGACCGCGTGGAGTCCTATCTCGACCTGCCGGAAATCACCGTTAAGCAGATCGAGCACTTCTTCGAGCACTACAAGGATCTGGAACCCGGCAAGTGGGTGAAGATCGTGCGGTGGGACGGCGTCGAAGTCGCCGAGAAGATGATCGTGGAGGCCAAAGAGCGCGCCGCCGCGGAGGCCCTGCTCGGCAAGTGATGCCATAAGTGAGACCACGGGGCCGGCCCGCTCGGGCCGGCGTTTCGTGCACACCGGACGGGCGCCCGTTTCGCGTTCCGGGAGCGCCTATGCGCGCCGATGCGTTGTTGAAGACCGCGCGGATGGCCGTGGAGCCTGTCCTTGCCGATCGGATGACGCCGTCCGACGGAAAGCGATCTAGTCCGCCTCGTCCTCGATGCGCTCCATGTCCTCGTCCGACAGGCCGAAATGATGGCCGATCTCGTGCACGAGAACGTGGGTGACGACGGCGCCGAGGGTATCGTCGCCCTCGGCCCAGAAATCGAGGATCGGCCGCCGGAACAGCCAGATCTGATTCGGCATCCGGCCGGTGAACGGCACCGCGCCCTCCTGGGGAAGGCCGATTCCGACGAAGAGGCCGAGGAGATCGAACTCCGATTCGAGTCCGACGGAGGCGAGCGCCTCGGCGTCGGCGAAATCGGCGACGCGGAACACCAGCCCGCCGGTCAGCGCGCGGAACGCCTCGGGCAAAGCGGCGAACGCCGCCTGGGCGATGGCCTCGATATCCTCGATGGCGGGTGCCGCGCGATCGTGCCAGTCGTTGCCGCTCATGCCCGCGCTCCCATCGTCCCCGCCCTTCTCAAACCGCGAGCGTTCAGTTGCCGCGGCCGGCGCCGTAGAGTCCGACCGCCACCAGGAAGGCCGAGGCCACCGCGTTCCATCCCGCGAAGGAGAGTCCGAGAAGGCGGAACGCGGCTTCCGTGCAGCTCACCACCCGGGTGGTCTGCAGTTGCGACAGCAGGGCACCGGCGGAGGTCACCGCCGCCGTTCCGCCGCCGCAATCGGTCGGTCCCTCCCAGAACTTCCACTCCGCGCCCGCCTGATACACCGCCAGCACGAAGCCGTAGGCGAAGATGGCCGCGGCGACGAGCAGGAGGAGCCGCGACACGCCGCGTGGCAGCCGCATCAGCGACGCGAGCAAGGCGACCGCCGCGATCGGCAGCCCGACATAATAGGGAATGCGCTGGGACAGGCAGAGCGCGCAGGGCACGTAGCCGCCGATGAGCTGGAAGCTCCAGGCGCCGGCGATGGCCGCACCGCCGACGACGAGAAGCACGAATGAACTCGCGGTCTGGCGGCGTTGCGAAGAAATCATGGCCTGTCGGCTCCGGGCTCGATCGAGCAATCTCGATGGAATGTCTCGGCGGAAAGGATCGGTGGAAGCACTTGCGGCGGGGCGGCGAAATCACGCCCCGTCATTGAGGCGGCGTCAGGGCAGCCGCGGCGCCGGTCGTCAGATCAGGTAGCGCACGGCGAGGAAGCCGCCGATGAGGACCACGGCGAACACGGTCGTGACCAGTTCGAGGCGGTGCTCGATGAACTGACGGATCGGCTCGCCGTAGCGGCGCAGCAGCCACGCCTCGATATAGAACCGGGCGCCACGGGTGATGATCGAGAGCACGACGAACAGGAGGAAGTTGTAGCCCGCGAAGCCCGAGGCGATGGTGACGAGCTTGTAGGGGATCGGCGTCAGGCCCTTGATCAGGATCAGCCACGCGCCCCATTCCGCATAGGCGGCGCGGAAGGTGTCCATCTGGTTGCCGTAGCCGTAGAGCGAGATCAGCCACGTCCCGACCGAATCGTACAGAAGCATGCCGATGCCGTAGCCGACGACGCCGCCGAGGACCGATGTGAGGGTGCACCAGCCGGCGAGCTTGTAGGCCGCATCGCGGTTGGCGAGCACCATCGGCACCAGCAGGGCGTCGGGCGGAATGGGGAAGAATGCGCTTTCCGAAAACGAGACCAGACCGAGCGCAAGGAACGCATGGGGATGGCCGGCAAGGCTCATGGTCCACGCATAGAGGCGTCGCAGCATTCAGTTCACCCCGGCCGCCGGCCGGCCCCCGTTGGAGCATGTTCCGATCAAATCGAACCGGTTTGACCGAAAAGAACAGGCTCAGGCAATTCAATCCGGAGCGATCTTCCGCCGGAGCGATGTTCCGCCGCACGGACGGTCTCGCTCGCCCGGCGGCGTCTTCGCGCTTTCGGAAGGGCGGCGGCAGACCGCCATCGCGGGCGGGCTCCGGTCCGCCTCTCCCGGCCGGCGGGCCGGATTTGCAGATCTCGATGGCGGTTTGGTGGCCGTCCCCAAGACGCTATCGATCGGACGGTGTCGATCGAGCGCGGGTCGATGTGATGCGCGGTTCAGCGGGGCGCGCGATCAGCGCGGTGCACGCTTGGCGAGGATGCGCTGGAGCGTGCGGCGGTGCATGTTGAGCCGCCGGGCGGTCTCCGACACGTTGCGGTCGCACAGTTCGTAGACGCGCTGGATGTGTTCCCACCGCACGCGGTCGGCGGACATGGGATTCTCGGGCGGTGCCGCCTTGATCTGCGGATCGCGGGTGAGCGCGGCGACGATCTCGTCGGCATCGGCGGGCTTGGCGAGATAGTCGATGGCGCCGAGCTTCACCGCGGTTACGGCCGTCGCGATGTTGCCGTAGCCGGTGAGCACCACGGTGCGCACGTCCGGCCGCCGGTCGCGCAGGTACTCGATCACGTCGAGGCCGTTGCCGTCGCCGAGGCGCATGTCGACCACCGCGAAGGCCGGGGGCGCGGCCTCCACCTTGGCGATGGCCTCCTCGATCGATTCGGCCACGTCCGTCACGAAGCCGCGCTTCTCCATCGCCCGCGCCAGGCGCTGCACGAACGCCTTGTCGTCATCGACGATCAGGAGCGTGGGATCGGGGCCGGGAACAGGCGACGTATCGGACATGAGCGGAACAGACACTGTTTCGAACGAGGAAGACAAGGCCATCACGGACGCAACTTTCCGGCGGTTGAGGCTCGCAAGCCGGGTAGTCCGGAAGCCGGACCCGTTATAAGGGGTTCGCGCCAGATGGCAAAGCCGATGCGACACCGGATCATCTTGCGCGGCCCAATTCCGCCGGTTTCCGGCCGGACCGGTCGCCGCCGTGGTCGACGGCCGCCCTCGGCCAGACGATGGTGACGACCGCGCCGCGATCCGGCAGCTTGCGGTTGGCGAGCGACAGCCCGGCGCCGGTCCGCTCCAGCAGGGTCTTGGCGATGAAGAAACCGAGACCGAGACCGCCACGCTCGGCCACCTCCGGCCGCGGCTCGTCGGTTTCCTCCTCGCGTGCCCCGGGGCGCGTGGTGACATAGGGCTCGCCGAGACGCTCGATGATCTCGACCGCGAAGCCCGGCCCGTCGTCGGCGACCGTGATGGAGACCGTTTCGTCGTTCCAGGCGGCGGTGACCTCGACGCGCTCGCTGGCGAAATCGACCGCGTTCTCGATGATGTTGCCGAGGCCGTAGAGGATCGCCGGGTTGCGGGCGAACACCGGCTCCAGCCCGGGATCGCCGGCGCTGGCGAGCACGATCTCGACATCGAAATCGCGATGAGGCGCGCTCACCTCTTCGAGGAGCTGCGGCAGTTCCATGCGCTCCAGCGGGCTTTCCGGATCGACCCCCATGGAGGCGAGCTGGCGCAGGATGTCGCGGCAGCGGTCGGCCTGGGTGCGCAGCAGGCGGATATCCTCCGCGCGGCCGTCGCCGGGCTGAATCTCGCTTTCGAGTTCCTTGGCGACGAGGGCGATGGTGGCGAGCGGGGTGCCGAGCTGGTGGGCGGCGGCGGCGGCGAGGCCGTCGAGCGCGTTGAGATGCTGTTCCCGCGCCAGCACCAGTTCCGCCGTCGCGAGCGCATCGGCGAGCTGGCGGTTCTCCTCCGCCACGCGGAAGGCGAAGATGCCCATGAAGCTGAGCGTGGAGACCAGCGCGACCCAGATGCCGAGCGTGTAGGCGATGGGAATGCCGATCTGCTCGCCTTCGTACCAGGGCAAGGGCATGTGCAACCAGCCGAGCACGGTGGCGACCACCACCACCAGCGCGCCGAGCATCAGCGTGCGCGGCGGCGGCAGGGCGGTGGCCGAGATCATCACCGGGGCAATCAGCAGGAACGAGAACGGGTTCTGCAGGCCGCCGGTGAGAAAAAGCAGCCCCGCGAGCTGGAGCACGTCGTAGCCGAGCAGGACCATGGTCGCCCGCTCGGAGAAGCGCTGGCTCGACGGAAAGCGCAGCCGGAGCGCCAGGTTGACCCACGCCGACAGCGCGACCAGCGCCAGGCACCAGCCGGTCGGCAGCGGGAAGTTCATGATGAACCCGACGACGCCGATGGTGGCGGTCTGGCCGGCGATCGCCAGCCATCGCACCCGCACCAGCGTGTCGAGGCGGACGCTGCGGCCGTGGTGGCTCGGGGATCGGTCGAGGGCGAGCGACATCTCGGTTCTCCCGGGCGAGGCCCGGCGGGGCGATTCTCCCCGGGCGAAGCCCGGCGAGGCTTGAAGATGCCGCGCAGGCTCGCCAGCCGCCAGCGAAGCGGCGGGAACGGAGTGCGGCGCCGGAGCTTATTCGTCTCACCAGCCCGTCTGGATGACGGACATGCGCTCTTGTGGCCGATCCGGTGCGATTTTCCGGGTCGGCGATCGAGCGCGGCTCGACGGAATGGGCCCCAGCACGCTCTCTTAGAGCGCTTTCCGATCGGATGGAATCATCCCACCGACAAGAAATCGCTCAGATTCAAACCCTTGAGCATATCCTTGTCGTTCAGATCGGTGCGATCTGAACGGGATATGCTCTAACGCACAATCTCAGCGGCCGAAATAACTTTCCGCGGAAGAATGATAACCAATTCAATCTGTTAGAGGAACGGAGCGGCCCGTTACGCCCCCCGCGCCGCGGGGCAGGCGCGGCGGGACCGTCAGGCGGCATCCACCTGCGGCCCGGCGTCCGGCTCGGACTGTGGCCGTTTGCCGGGCCGGCAGGCCCGCACGAACGGCGCGACGCGCGCGCAGGCCCGCTCCAGCTTGTCGATCGCCTTCTCGCCGCGCTCCAGCGACCGGTCGAGCGCCTTCATGGTGCGCGGCAGGCCGGGATCGTCCTCGTCGAGCCACACCTTCAGCACATCGGCATAGGCGAGCCCGAGGCCCTTGGCCTTGAGGCGGCCGAGGGTGGACGTGTTCTCGATGCCGGCGGCGGCGAGCATCCAGTGCTGGCTGACGAGGCCGATGCGGGCGAGGTGGAGGGCGAGCCCCGGATCCCCGCGCGCGGCACGGGCAAGGCCGGCGATGCCCGCCTTGTAGGGGGCCAGCAGGTCGAGCCGGCGCATCACGACATCGAACAGGCGGTCGCGGCCGGGCTCGCCCGCCATCTGCGGGTCCGCACCTTCGATCACCTTCGCGTCGATGGAGGCGGCGAAGGCTTCGAGGATGGCGATGCGGCCGGAAAACAGGCCGCGAAGCTCGGCAAGTCCGATGCCGGCGCGGGCGGCGATTTCGGGCAGCGTGATGCGATCCCACGGCCTCTCGCCCGCGAGCGCCATCAACGCCTCGACGACCTGCTGCTTTTCCTGGTCCGTAGCCATGACGATCCGCTCCGTTTCACACGCCGGCCCACACCCTCAAGGGGAGATAAGCATCCCCCGCAGCGGCGCAAGCCGTGCCGCCGTGAAGGGACGACGCCGTACCGCGCCGCAGCTTGCTCCTGCCGCCGGCCGGTCCTGCTTCCGGCCGGAACCGGCCGGGATTCCCGCTCACCCCCTGGAGAGTTCGCGCGAACGGGCGGTGGCGGCGGCGATGGCCTGTTCCATCAGCGGAAACAGGCCGCCGTTGCCGTCGGGACCCATCAGCACGCCGAGGGCGGCGGCGGTGGTGCCGCCGGGCGAGGTGACGTTACGGCGCAGCACCGCCGCTTCCTCGCTGGCCCGCGCCAGGAGTTCGCCCGAGCCGGCCACGGTGCCGCGGGCGATGCGCATGGCGAGTTCCGGCGGCAGACCGGCCTCGACCGCAGCCGCCGCGAGCGTTTCCACCAGCAGGAACACATAGGCCGGACCGCCGCCGGAAACGGCGGTGACGGCATCGATCAGCGCCTCGTCCTCGACCCATTCGGCGATGCCGACCGCTTCGAGCAGGGCGGTGGCGAGCGTGCGCGCCGCCGCGTCGGCCCGGTCGTTGGCGACGAGCACGGTGACGCCGCGGCCGACCTGCGCCGGGGTGTTCGGCATGGCGCGCACCACCGGCCGGGCGCCGAGCGCCTGCTCGAAAGTGGCGATGGTGGTGCCGGCGGCGATCGAGACGACGATCGTCTCCGGTGTCAGCGCGGCGACGAGGCGGGGCAGCGCCGCGCCCATCGACTGGGGCTTCACGGCGACGACGGCCACGGCCGGCGCGAAATCGAGCGGGATCTCCGTTTCGTGGCGCACGCCCTGCCGCTGCAGGAATTCGCGCATCTCGGACGACGGGTTCGGATCGACCGCGACGATGCCGGCCGCCGGCAGGCCCTGCTCCAGCCAACCGGCGAGCAGGGCGCCGCCCATCTTGCCGGCCCCGAGAAGCAGGAGCGGCGTGGCTGCGTTAAGGGGGGACGACGTCATGGCGGGCCTCGCGGACAGGTTCGGGTCGGCGGCGCCTTCATCGCGCCGCGCAGGATCGATCCTGCGATATCACGAACCGCGCCGGCCGCGCACCCCGCCCGGCATCGCCGGGGCGAGGCGAGAGGGAGCAAACGAAAACGGCCCCCTCCGGTGGGAGAGGGCCGCGAAGGGATGCCGGGTGTGGAAGGCGAAGGGCGCGATCAGGCCTCGCCGACGGTTTCGAACAGCGAGGAATCGAGCGCCTCGCTCGCGTTCTTGCCGGCCCAGACCACGAACTGGAACGCCTGATAGTGCTGCTCGCAGTGGGCGAGCGCGTGGGACAGCATGCCCTCGATCTGGCTCTCGTTCGGAACCGCATCGCCGGCGAGCAGCAGGGAATGGCGGTACATCACCACGCCCTCCTGGTTCCAGAGATCGAAGTGGCCCATCCACATGCGCTCGTTGACGAGCGCCAGCAGGCGGCAGACCTCGGTGCGGCGGGGCTCGGGAACCTTAAGGTCGAAGGCGCAGGCGAGGTGAAGCGCCTCGAATTCGTCGAGCCAGGAGAACGACACGTGATAGTCGCACCAGTTGCCCTTGACCGAGACGGTGATTTCGTCGTCCCCGGAGCGCTCGAAGCTCCAGTCATTGGCCAGCGCCACCTGTTCGATGTGGTCGACCGGGTTTGAGGAGCGTTCGAATTCTTCGATGTCGATGAGGCTCATGACCGTTCCTCTCGTGTTCGAGGAGGCGCACGGCGCAGGGCACGCCGCAGCCAGGAAGCCGCCAGCCGGTCCCGCCGGATGCAGGGTCCGGCCGATCGTCCCCGGAGCCGAGGGGTCGGCCCGCAGGGATCTCATGAACACCTCACCGGGCCTCGCGACAGCATGGCCAACGATGAAGCGCGAATCTCAGTCAAGACCGACTATAACGGCTTATTGCTCGCAAATGCGAGAAACATTCCAACCGGCCGCCGCGACCTTAAGGCCGGACGAGGCGACGGCGCCGGACGGGCGATGGATCGGGACGGCTCAGATCGCGGTGCCGGTCGGTTCGTCGCTCTCGACCGCGGGGGCCGGCGCGGCGGCGGCAGAACCGCCCTCGAGCTTGGCGACTCGGGCTTCGAGATCGGCGATCGCGAGCTTCAAGGCGTCGTTCTCGGCGCGGGCCTTGGCCGCCATCGCCTTGACCGCCTCGTGGTCCTCGCGGCTCACCACATCCATGTCGGACAGGAAGCGCTCGGCCTGGGAGCGGAACGCGGTCTCGACCTCGCGGCGCACGCCCTGGGCGGCGGCCGCGGCATCGGTGGCGAGCTTCGCGAACTCGTCGAAAAGGCGATTCGAGGTCTGGGTCATGTCTCGTCCACTCCGAAGGGGCCGGCGCCCGGCCGAACCCGCCGCGCCACCGTGATCACGCCTGCCTCGCACGGCTCACGCCGATCCGCAACCGTCTCAAGGCCGCGCAGGCCGGATCGTAGCCGCTGCACATGGCGAAGAGATGGGGACCGGCGCGGCGCGCGGCAAGTTCGCACCAGCATTTCGGTCCGGAACGGCCCGAGACGACCTTCGAGCCGGCGAACGGGGAGCCTAGACTTGGCGATTGCGCTCAGGGCAGCGGCACGGGGCGGCGGTCCTCGCCGATGGCGACGAAGGTGAACGTCGCCTCGGTGACGCGCTGCGCGTCCTCCTCCTCCCGTCGGCGGCGCCAGGCCTCAACCGCGATGCGCATCGAGGTGCGGCCGGAGGAAACGATGCGCGCATAGAGGCTGACCTCGTCGCCGACGAACACGGGCTTGAGGAAGCTCATGCCGTCGACGGCGATGGTGGCGCAGCGCCCGCGCGCCCGGCGCACCGCGACATTGCCGGCGGCAAGGTCCATCTGCGCCATCAGCCAGCCGCCGAAGATGTCGCCGGCCGGGTTGGTATCGGCCGGCATGGCGATGGTGCGAATCACCGGCATTTCATTGGGCGGGCAGTCGCGCTCCGCCGCTTCGCCCGCCGTTTTCACGTCGCCCGCGCCACCGTCCGCCATCGCCACCCCTTGGAGCCGCCCACCGCCTGGAATTGAACCGGTTCCAAGCTGCACGAGCCCGCGGCGGCCGTCAAATCGCGGGCCTTGAGGCTGCCGCGCGGCGCGGATCTCAGGGGGTCGGACGGGAGATCGCGGGTGGACAGGCTGCGACGGCGATATATTCTGTCGGATATATCGCCCGAGCGCCCCACGACGGGGCGTGCCCATCCGCCGGTCCGCGAGCGCGGGCTTTTCCCGCGATCAACACCCCTGTCCGGAGCCCGCCGATGCCATCCTTCCCTGCCCTCACCGGTCCTGCCCCCGCCTTCCGGGCGCGCATGGCCCATGCTTTCGGCGCGGCGATGGTCGTGGCGGCCGCGCTTCTCGCTCCGCTTGGCGCGCAGCCCGCGCAGGCGGCGGGCGACACCGTGACCGTGTTCGCCGCCGCGAGCCTGAAGAACGCGCTCGACGCCATCGGCAAGGACTACGAGGCAGTGACCGGCAACAGCGTGAAGACCTCGCTCGCGGCCTCCTCCGCGCTCGCCAAGCAGATCGCCGAAGGCGCGCCGGCCGACATCTTCATCTCCGCCGACGTGCCGTGGATGGACTCCGTCGCGGAGAAGGGTCTCCTCAAGGCGGGCACGCGCGCGGATCTGCTCGGCAACGCCATCGTGCTGGTGGCGCCGAAGACCTTCACCGGGACGGTGGACCTGAAGACGGGCATCGACATCGCCGCGCTTCTCGGCGACGGCCGGCTGGCGATGGCGGACGTGAACGCGGTGCCGGCGGGCAAGTACGGCAAGGCCTCGCTGACGGCGCTCGGTGCGTGGGACGGGGTGAAGGACCGGCTGGTGCAGGGCGAGAACGTGCGCGCGACGCTCGCCTTCGTCGCCCGCGGCGAAGCGCCGCTCGGCATCGTCTATGCGACCGATGCCGCGGCCGAGCCCGGCGTGAAGATCGTCGCCACCTTTCCCGCCGACAGCCATCCGCCGATCATTTATCCTGCCGCGATCCTGAAGGACGCACAGGGCAAGGCGACGGAAGGCTTCTTCGCCTATCTCCAGTCGGCCGAGGCGGCCAGGCGGTTCGAGGAACAGGGCTTCGTGGTGCTGAAGCAGCCGACGCAATAGGCGGCGAGCGGACGGACGGGATCGGACGCAGACGGGGGGACGGCGTGAGCGTTGACGGGCCGGAAAGCCGGGGTCTCCGGGGGCGGACATGCTAGAGGGCGCGGCCGGCTTTTTGACACCGGACGAATGGAGCGCGCTCCATCTCAGCCTCAAGGTCTCGCTGTGGGCCACCGCCGCCAGCCTGCCGTTCGGCATCGCGGCGGCGTGGCTCGTCGCGCGCGTGCGGTTTCCCGGCCGGATGCTGGTGGACGGCCTGATCCACATGCCGCTGATCCTGCCGCCGGTCGTCACCGGCTATCTGCTGCTCGTGACGTTCGGCCGGCGCGGACCCGTCGGCGCCTTCCTCGCGGAGCATTTCGGGCTGGTGTTCTCGTTTCGCTGGACCGGGGCCGCGCTCGCCTGCGCGGTGATGGGCTTCCCGCTGATGGTGCGCGCCATCCGGCTTTCGCTGGAAGCGGTCGATGCGCGGCTTGAGGAAGCCGCCTCGACCCTCGGTGCCGCCCCGGCGGCGGTGTTCGCCACCGTGACGCTGCCGCTGATGGCACCCGGCATCCTCACCGGCATGGTGCTGGCCTTCGCCCGCTCCATGGGCGAGTTCGGCGCGACCGTCACCTTCGTCGGCAACATCCCCGGCGAAACCCAGACGCTGCCGACCGCGATCTATTCCTTCACCCAGGTGCCGGGCGGAGACGCGGCAGCGCTGCGGCTGACGCTGATCTCGGTCGCCGTTTCGTTCGCGGCGCTGATGCTGTCCGAACTCCTCGCCCGTCGCGCGCGGCGACGGCTCGGTCTCGGGTAGAGGGCGGATCGGTACGGTATCCCGCGCGAAGTCGGTCAGGAACAGACCATCCGCCTCCGGCTCCACCGGAATTGGGCAACGCAATGGCGTGGTGCGCTTTGCCCGGCCCGCAGTGACAGCTAAGCTGCCGAGAAATTGGGGTGACGTGTCTCGTCGGGGGAAATGCGTATGCGTCGCGAGAAGATCGAAGCCGGCAAGCGCAGGCGGGGTCGCGCTTGCCTTCTGTCCGGCACGCTGGCCGGATTCGCGCTGGCTGCCGGCCCGGCGCCCGCGGCTCTGGCGGGCTGGAATCTCTACGACGGCTATACCGAGTCCTACACGATCCCGTTCGTCTCGGGCCCCGTTATGGGCTCCCTTAACTATGCCAACGGATTGACGGGCATGTTCGTCTCCGCCTCGATCAACAACTCGGCTCCCGTCACGCTTCAGGTCGACACCGGATCGCAAGGCGTCGTCATCCCGCAATATCTGCTGCCGGGGTTCACCCAGTCCACCTCCCAGCAGACCATTGCCTATTCCACTTCCGGCAACACCGCCGTGGGAACCTGGACGGTCGCCACCATCGCCTTCCCCGGCAGTTTCGATGCCGCCGGCAATGTCGCGACGGCGACGCTGCCGATCTTCGTCGCTCAGACCGCGAACGGTTCTATCGACTGCA
Organism: Pseudoxanthobacter soli DSM 19599; assembly: GCF_900148505.1. Lineage (NCBI taxonomy): Bacteria > Pseudomonadati > Pseudomonadota > Alphaproteobacteria > Hyphomicrobiales > Segnochrobactraceae > Pseudoxanthobacter > Pseudoxanthobacter soli. Next base: position 113,353 of record NZ_FRXO01000002.1, read on the forward strand.
CCAACGCGCAGACGGGGAAGGACTGCTATTTCATGATGGGCGTCGGCTTCGGCCGGCCGGATAACGGCTGGGGTCCCGACTATCTCCCATCGCTCGAAAACAACGCGCTGCTGCACATCGCCGGGATGGACGAGGGCACCGTGCGTGCCGGCTACATCCTCACGCCGACCGGCATCCAGGCCGGCCTAACCGCGGCCAACACCAGCGGCGACTACGCCTATCTGAAGCTGAAGCAGGAAAACATCGCCGGCCAGGAAGGAACCCAGTGGCAGACACCGCCGGGGGTCGTGACCATCACCGATGAGGCGACCAAAAAGAGCACCTCGGTTGGCACGATGATCCTGATGGACACCGGCATCTCGCATACGGCGGGCGGGCTGGATGCCAAGTTCAAGAACGACTCGACCTACGTCGTCACCGTCGACATGCTCGGCGGCGTCGGTGTCGTCGGCTACTCCTTCAAGGGCACCGGATACGCGCTCAAGGGCTACGATTATCTGTGCCAGAGCGATTGCGGCTTCACGCCCTGGTATGCGGCCGGCATGACGGACTCCGGCAGCGGCGACCTGTTCAATGTCGGCGTCCACTCGATGGCCGGCTTCAACTATCTGTTCGATGCGGCCGGAGGTTATCTGGGGCTCGAAGCCAACGGCAACGCCTCTGGCGGCTACCTGAACCCGACCCTCGTCACCCAGGACAAGATCAGCTTCGACACGCCGTTCTATACCAACCTGCCGATCTACGTTTATGGCGACACCACCATGACGGCGAGCAGCACGGCGACCTTCGACGGCATCGTCGAGGGACTGGCCGGCCTCACCCTCGCCGGCGGCGCATTCACGCTTGCCGGCGGTGCGGACCTGCCGAACGGCCTGTCCGTGACAGGCGGTTCCGCCCTCTTGCAGGGCACCGTGCTGGCGCCGATCACCACGACGGGGAGCGGCTCGGTCACCAATGCGGCGACCCTGGTCGGCAACGTGGCAAACGGCGGCACCTTCCGGAACAACGCCTCCGTCAAAGGCAACATCGTCAACACCGGCACGCTGACGAACACCGGCGTCATCGGCGGCAATGTCTCCAACACCGGCAGCTTCGAGAATACGGCTGGCGCGACCGTCGGCGGCAGTGTCGTCAATGGCGGCACCTTCCAGAACAACGCCTCCGTCACGGGCAACGTCGTCAACACCGGCACGCTGACGAACACCGGCGTCATCGGCGGCGGCGTCTCGAACACCGGCAGCTTCGAGAATGCGGCTGGCGCCACCGTCGGCGGCAACCTCGTCAACACCGGAATGCTGTCGAACGATGGCACCATTTCCGGCAGCGTCCAGAGCAACGGCACGCTGGTCGGCAACGGCACCTATGGCTCGCTCACGGTCTTCGGGTCGGGGGTGGTGTCGCCGGGCCACTCGATCGGCACGATCACGGTCAACGGCGCCGTCGATATCAAGCCAAACGCGACCTATTTCGTCGAACTCGGCGCGAACGGCGCCAGCGACCAGATTGTCGCGGGCGGAGCGGCGGCGATCGAAGGCGGCACGCTGGTCATCACGCCCTATGCCGGCTACACGCCGGGCTTCACGAGCTTCGCCCCGATCACCGCGGCCGGCGGTGTGACCGGTGATTTCGCCACCGTCTCCGCGCCGGCCTTCGGCAGCCTGACCGCCACCTATCCGTTCCTCGCCGTGATCGCCCGCAGCACCGGCACGGCGCTCCAGGTCGACGTGGTCCGCAGCGACGTGCCGTTCACCGCCGCCGCAATCACGCCGAACCAGGCCGCAACGGCGAGCCGTCTCGACGGCCTGACCGAGGCCTCCGCGATGCTCGGCCCCGTGGCGAGCCTCAACCTCACGACGGTCCCGGCCGCGCTCGACGCCCTCTCCGGCGAGGTCTATGCCAGCGCGGAGAGCGTGCTGATGGACCAGAGCGCTTTCGTGCGCAACGGCGTGCTCGGGCGGCTGCGGCAGGCGTTCGACGCACCGGGCGCAAGTGGCGTCGATGCCGCCAGGGCGGCGGCACCGATCAAGGGAGTGCCGTTCACCGTCTGGGGCGAGGGCTATGCCGGTTGGGGCCAGACCAGCGGCACCGCCAGCATCGCCAGCGACACCCGCTCGATCGGCGGCTTCCTTGCCGGTTTCGACTACGCGCCCGATGCGGCGTGGAGGATCGGCATCTCCGCCGGCTACAGCCAGAGCACTTTCAAGGTCAATGCACGCTCCTCCTCCGGCGACAGCGACAACTACGATCTCGCGGTCTACGGCGGCGGAACGCTGGCGAAGCTCGGGCCTGGATCGCTCGCGCTCCGCGCTGGCGCGGCCTATTCCTGGCACGACCTTTCCGCCAACCGTGCCGTTGCCTTCAGCGGCTTCGCCGACAGCCTGTCCGCCGACTACCAGGGCAATACCGCCCAGGCGTTCGCCGAACTCGGCTATGGCGTCGATTTCGGCCGCACGCCGATTGGCGATGCCCGCGTGGAGCCGTTTGCCGGCCTGTCCTACAGCAAGGTCTCGACGGATTCCTTCACCGAGACTGGCGGCCCAGCCGCGCTTTCGGTCCGCTCGGGCACGTTCGACGATACCGCCTCCCAACTCGGCCTGCGCGCCTCGACCAGGCTGCCGGTTGCCGCCAACGGCGCGTATCTCGATCTCCACGGCATGGTCGGCTGGCAGCACGCCTACAACGACACGACGCCCACCATCGGCGCGGCCTTTGCCGGCACGGGCGCGGCGTTCGCCGTCTCCGGCGCACCCATCGCCGACAACAGCCTGCTCGTCGGCGCTGGGTTTGACGCCGTCATCACCGACAATTTCCGCTTCGGCATCTCCTATTCCGGCCAACTCGCTTCCAACACGCAGGACAATGCCTTCCAGGGAACCCTCTCGATCCGGTTCTGAACCCGGCGCTTGCGCAGACGATCGCCCGCCGCGGAGGAAGCCACCGCGATGAGCATCGAACTTGCCGTGCGCCATCGCCAGGGGACGTTCACGCTGGATGCCGCGGTCTCGACCGACGCGCGGCTCGTGGCGCTGTTCGGGCGGTCGGGCTCGGGCAAGACCACGCTCGTCAAGGCTGTCGCCGGACTGATCCGGCCGGACGAAGGCCGCATCGCCATCGACGGCGAGGTGCTGGTCGACACGAATGCCCGCGTGTTCGTGCCGCCCCATCGCCGCAGGATCGGCATGGTGTTCCAGGATGCGCGGCTGTTCCCGCATCTCGACGTCCGCCGCAATCTGACCTACGGGCGGATGTTCTCGCCGCGGGCGGCGCGGCGGACACGGCTCGACGACGTGGTCGACCTGCTCGGCATCGGCCATCTGCTCGGGCGACGGCCGGAGGCGCTCTCCGGCGGCGAGAAGAGCCGCGTCGCCATCGGCCGGGCGCTGATGTCGGACCCGCGCATCCTGCTGATGGACGAGCCGTTCGCCTCGCTCGACGAGGCGCGGCGGCAGGAGATCATGCCCTATGTGGAGCGGCTAAGGGACGAAGGCCGCGTGCCGATCCTCTATGTCAGCCACGCAGTCGGCGAGGTGGTGCGGCTCGCCTCGGTCGTGGTGGCGCTCGCCGACGGCAAGGTGACGGCGGCGGGGCCGACCGACGCGGTGCTGAGCCGCCTCGGCGCCGCGGCGGCGACGAGCCCGTCCGATCCCGGAACCGTGCTCGCCGGAACCGTGGCCGCCCACGACGAAGCCGAAAGCCTCTGCGAGATCGCCACCCCGGCGGGCCGCGTGATGGTGCCGTTTCTGCCGCTGCCCATCGGCGCGCCGGTCAGGCTGCACATTCCCGCCCGCGACGTGATGCTGGCCGTGGAACCGCCCCGGGGCATCAGCGCCCTCAACGTTCTGCCCGGCGTGATCTCGCGACTCGATCCGGATGGCGGGGCGTTCGACGTCGCCGTGCGCTGCGGCGAGGCGACCATCATGGCCCGCGTCACCCGGCGCTCCGTGGTCGCGCTCGGCCTCGAACCCGGCCGGCCTGTCCACGCGCTCGTCAAGGCCGTCGCGCTGCATCCGGCCGGAAGCGGGTTGTGACAGCACGCGCGCTTTCCGGTTCTTCAGATCGCTTCGATCTCACCCGGGCGGGTTCTCGACCCGCGCGATGAGGGCCGCCTTGTCGAGGGTGAAGTCGGAGGCGATCCAGGCGGATTTCAGCGCGGCAAGCCGCTCGCCCATGCCGCGGCCGGGCGGGATGCCGAGCGCGGCGAGATCGGCGCCGGAAACCGGAAAGGACGGCGCCTGCCAGCCACGTGCGACCGCCAGCAGCGCCGCGAGGTGTCCGGCATCGGCGTCGCAACCGCAATCGGCAGCGGCGAGCAGGAGGGCGCCTTCCGCCGCATCCGCGCCGAAGCCGTGGACGAGGCGGCGTACTGCGGCGGAGTCGACCGGCCCGAGGCCCGCTTTGCGGGCGCCGAGGGCGACCTGCGCACCGACGAGCGCGGCCATGGCGCCGCGGAGCGCATTGGCGAGCTTCAGGCGGTCGGCGAGGCGGTCGACATCCTCTGCCACGAGGACGCCCAGGGCGACGAAACCCAGCGCGGGCGGCAGGCGCCGCGCCGCCGAGCGGGCGGGCACGAGGGCGGAGACGCGCGCGAACCGCGCCGGCAGGCCGATGCCGCCGAGCACCCGGCCAAGCAGACCGGTTTCCGACAAAGCCGGCATCACCGTCGCGGCCGAGCAGGCGGTGACGAGCTTCGTCATCTCCGCGGCGATGCGCTCGGCCGAGAGACGGCGGAGGCCGGCGCGGCCGCGGACCGCGGCGGCGAGACCGTCGCCGTCGGGTTCGCCCCGGCCGTAGCGGGCGCAGAAGCGGAAGAAGCGCAGGATGCGCAGATAATCCTCGGCGATCCGTCGGTCGGGATCGCCGATGAACCGCACCCGGCGCGCGAGGCAGTCGCCGTAGCCGCCGACGGGATCGAACAGCGTGCCGCCGGCATCGACATAGAGCGCGTTCATGGTGAAGTCGCGCCGCCGGGCATCGACGTCCCAGTCGCGGCCGAAGGCCACTTCAGCGCGCCGGCCGTCGGTCGCCACGTCGCGGCGCAGGGTGGTGACCTCGAACGGCCGGCCGCCCGCGACGACCGTCACGGTGCCGTGCTCGACGCCGGTCGGTACCGCTTTGAAGCCGGCGGCACGGGCCCGGCGCATCACCTCCTCCGGCAGGGCGGTGGTAGCGATATCGATGTCCTCCACCGGCTCGCCGATGAGCGCATTCCTGACCGCGCCGCCGACGATGCGGGCTTCCTCGCCATCGGCCCCGAGGGTGGCGAGCAGGCGCTGGGTCGCCGGATCGGCAAGCCACGGCGCGTCGCCGAGCGACGGCGGGCCGCCCGGCGCAACCGGGCTCATTCCAGCCGGGTTCACGCCAGCCGGGTTCATTCGATGTGTCCGGGCATCAGCACGCCGTCGCGCAGTTCCGCCGGGTGGTAGGTGCCCACCGTGGCCGACTGGTCGAGGAAGCCGAGCGCGACAAAGCCGCCCGCCATCAGGATCAGCCCCGCCAGCGCGAGCGCGGCGAGCGGATGCCAGTTGTCGGGCGCGGGCATCGACCGCCGGCTCCACACGAGATAGAGCGCGTAGAGCGCGAACGGCGCCAGGAACAGGGCGGCCTGGATGAGGACGAGCCGGGCCATCAGCCGTAGAGCCTGTTGTAGAGCGCCCGCAGGATGCCGGCGGTGATGCCCCAGATCGTCCGCTCGCCGTAGCTGAGGCTGTAATAGCGCACCGTCAGCCCCCTGAGCACGCGCTGGCCTTCCGAGAAGCTCGCCTCGCGCATCAAGAACGACAGCGGCACCTCGAACACGTCGGCGACCTCGGCGGCGTTGGGCACGATGCGGTGTTCGGGCCGGACGATGCCGACGACGGGCACGATGCGGTAGCCGGTGCCCGCGATATAGGGATCGCCGAAGCCGATGGGACGGATCTCGTCGGCGGAGAGGCCGATCTCCTCCCGCGCCTCGCGGAGCGCCGCCGCGACCGGGCCGACATCGTCCGGATCGATCTTGCCGCCGGGCAGCGAAATCTGGCCGGCATGGCTCTTCAGGTGCGGCGTGCGCAGCGTGAAGATGACCGTCGCCTCGTCGCCGCGATCGACCACCGGCACCAGCACCGCCGCGTCGCGCAGCTTCGGACGGCCGTCGCCGAAGATCGCGGGATTGAAGACGTGGTCGCCGAAATCGGCCGGCCGCTCCAGCACGGGTTCGCCGAGCCCGATCAGACGATCGGGCGCACGGGCGGCGAGCGCCGCGGCCGAGAACGCCGGCAGCGGTGCGGCATCGGGCGCGCCGGCTGCGGCCGGGTGAACCCCGCCGTTGGAAGCCATCGCACCGTCCGCGACCTTGTTCAGCATGATGGCGCGAACTCCACAGATCGATTCACAGATCGATTCGTTGTCACTGCCGGCGGAGGCGCCGCCGGGCCGCCGGTGGCCATCCGTTATAGCCCATCCGGCAGGGGGAAGAACGTTCCGCCGCCCCAGAGCCCGAGGCCGGCACCGCCGGGCCCCGGTTCGAGCCGGCCGGCGAGTTCCATCGCCACCGCGCGCGTCGCCAGCGCCTCCAGCCCGCCCCGCACGAGGATATAGGGCTTGAACCCGCCTGTCTCCGCTTCGACGGCGAAACGGAGCGGATGGTGTTCTCCGGCCTCGATCACGTCGCCGAAGCCGGTGCGGAACGTCAGCCGCGCGGCGGGTCCCTCGCCTTCGGCGTGGACCTCGACCGCCGCGAGCGGCGCATCCTCGACGACGATGCGCACCTTCTCGACGGGCGTCACCAGCCAGAAGGTGCCGTCCTCGTCGCGCCGCAGGATCGAGGCGAACAATGCGGCGAGCGCCTGCCGGCGGATCGGCCGGCCTTCGTGGAACCACGTGCCGTCGCGGGCGATGCGCATGTCGATGGCGCCGCAATCGGGCGGGTTCCAGCGCTCCACCGGTCGAGGCCCGGCGCCGGCACCGGCGCGCGCCAACAGCGCGGCGAGCCCTGCGGCCTCGCCATCCGCCGCCGAGGCGGGCGAAATCGCGGTGTCGGCGGCATCCCCCTCCGACCGTATCATTCCCGTTCCTCCGTCGTGGCCCCGGCGGGCTGGCTCGATGCTTGCTTGTTTTCCAGCGGAATTTATCCCGACGAGAGTGCTTTCCGATCTGATGGAATCATCAGATCGACCAGAAATCGCTCCCGATTCAAAAGTCTGAGCATATCCTTGCCGTTCAGATCGCTTCGATCTGAACGGGATAGGCTCTAGGTAGTGCGCGCGGGCGCCTGCGGCAACGAACGGACACAGCCGCCGCCGTTTCGGCGATGGCGCGGTTGTGAAGAGATCAATCGGAAGATTGCCGGCCGGCGCGATGATGGCGCCACGATTCCGCCCGCCTTGGCCGGTCGTATGCAAGTTTACGCCGAGTGGGCGAGAGACCGGCGCTCGAGACACTCGGCGCGTGGACGAAGGCTCTCGGTGCCGCCTGCAGCGCGAGCGCACGGGATCCGGCCTCCAGCCCGCGTCGGTCGCGCCCGCTTGAGGGGCGAGAGCGGCGGGGCATGACCATGCGGAGCTGAGCGTGCGGGGCTGAGGACAGGTGGCGGGGAAATGCCCGCTTTCGACGCACCGGGCGGCGCGGGTCACGCGGAAATGGTGGATTGCCGCGCGTTTGGGCATCATATGGGTTCGCAGGGACCGGCCGCAGCGATACGGGCGACGTCCGCCGCAGGGCGATCCGGGCAGGACCGGCTACGAAAGGAAGGCTTCATGAGCGCGATCACCGACACCCGCGAGGCCGATCCGGCGCAGGTCGTTGCCGAGGCGGAGGCCGCCGTCGCGCGCCTTGCCGCCGCGAAGGCGGAGATCGGCCGGGTGATCTTCGGCCAGGAGCAGGTGGTGGAGCGCACGCTCGTCACGCTGATTTCCGGCGGCCACGGCCTGCTGGTCGGCGTGCCCGGTCTCGCCAAGACCAAGCTCGTCACCACTCTCGGCACCGTGCTCGGGCTCGATGCCCGCCGCATCCAGTTCACGCCGGACCTGATGCCGAGCGACATTCTCGGCACCGAGGTGCTGGAACAGGCAGCCGACGGCAGCCGCTCGTTCCGCTTCCTGCGCGGGCCGGTGTTCGCCCAGCTGCTGATGGCCGACGAAATCAACCGCGCGAGCCCGCGCACCCAGTCGGCGCTGTTGCAGGCGATGCAGGAGAGCCACGTCACCGTGGCCGGCCAGCGCCACGACCTGCCGCGGCCGTTCCACGTGCTCGCCACCCAGAACCCGCTGGAGCAGGAGGGCACCTATCCCCTGCCCGAAGCCCAGCTCGACCGCTTCCTGCTGCAGATCGACGTGCACTATCCCGACCGCGACGCCGAGCGGCGCATCCTGATCGAGACCACCGGCAACGACGAGGCCGAGCCCCGCGCGGTGCTGTCGACCGACGAACTGACCGGCTTCCAGCGCCTCGTCCGACGACTGCCGGTCGGCACCTCTGTGGTGGAGGCGATCCTCGATCTGGTGCGCTCGGCCCGGCCGGGCGAAAGCACCTCGCCGGCCGCCGCCGCCATCGCCTGGGGCCCGGGCCCGCGCGCCAGTCAGGCGCTGATGCTGGCGGTGCGCGCCCGTGCGCTGCTCGACGGGCGGCTCGCGCCCTCCGTCGACGACGTGGTGGCGCTGGCGGTGCCGGTGCTGCAGCACCGCATGGCGCTGACCTTCGCCGCCCGCGCGGAAGGCGCGACGGTGCGCGGCGTGGTCGACCGGCTGGTGGCGCCGCTGCGCTGACGCCCCCAGGACTTCGAAACGAACACGCGGACGGAAACGGGCCTTTGAGCATCACGGCATCCACGGCGGCATCAGGCGGGACAGGCGGAGCGGACCGGGCGAAGGCGGTGCGGACCCTCGCGGGCGCTCCCGGCCCGGACGCCCGCACCGTCGAGGCCAAGGCCCTCTCCGCCGCCCTGCCCGAGCTTCTGGTGGAGGCGCAGAGGGTTGCCGCCAGCGTCGTCGCCGGCTGGCACGGCCGCCGCCGGCCCGGCGCCGGCGAGACCTTCTGGCAGTTCCGGCCGTTCATCTCCGGCGAACCGGCGCACCGGATCGACTGGCGCCGCTCCGCCCGCGACGATCACCTCTATGTGCGCGAGCGCGAGTGGGAAGCCGCGCACACCATTTGGCTCTGGGCCGACATGTCCGTCTCGATGGCGTTCCGCTCGCCGCTCTCCAACGTCGTGAAGCGGGACCGGGCGGTGGTGCTGATGATCGCGCTCGCCGAACTCGCCGCGCGCGGCGGCGAACGCGTCGGCGCGCTCGGGCTCGCCCCTCCGGTCGCGAGCCGCAATGCCGCCGAGCGCATCGCCACCGCGCTGATGCATCGCGGCGACGAGCCGGTCGCGTCCGGGCTGCCGGCCATCGGCGAAGTCCGCGGCTTCAGCGACGTGGTGGCGATCGGCGACCTGATCGACCCGGTTGACGACCTCGTCGGCTGGATCGAGGGGCTCGCCGGCCGCGGCGTGCGCGGCCATCTCGTTCAGGTGCTGGACCCGGCCGAGGAAACCTTCCCGTTCGACGGGCGCACCGAGTTCGAGGACCCGGAGACCGGCGCCCGGCTGGTGGCCGGACGGGCCGAGGACTGGCGCGCGGCCTATCGCGACCGCCTGGCCGCCCACCGCGAGACGGTGCGCGCCGCCGCGATCCGCGCCGGCTGGTCGTTCATCGTCCACCACACGGACCGCCCCGCCTCCGAGGCGCTGCTTGCCGTTCACGCGGCGCTGTCGGGCAGCGGCGGCATGGCCGGCGGGAGACAGTTCTGATGGGGTTCCTGCCGCTCGGCTTCGCCGCCCCCGCCGTTCTCGGCGCGCTCGCCCTGCTGCCGGTGATCTGGTGGCTGCTGCGGCTGACGCCGCCGCGGCCGCGGCGGGTGGCGTTCCCGCCGACCCGGCTGCTCGCCGATCTGGCGCGCCGCGAGGAGACCCCGGCCCATAGCCCGTGGTGGCTGGTGCTGCTGCGGCTGGCGCTCGCCGCCGCGCTGATCGTGGCGCTCGCCGGCCCGATGTGGCGGCCGACGCCCGGCCTCGGCGCCGGCAGCGGCCCGCTCTTGCTTCTGGTCGACAACGGCTGGGCCGCGGGACCGGACTGGGAGGCGCGCGAGAAGGCGGCGGAGGAAGCGATCGACGGCGCCGAGCGCGACGGCCGCGCCGTGTCGCTGGTCGCGACCGCCGAAGGCACACGGCAGGACTTCGCGCCGACAACGGCCGCCGCCGCGCGCGAGCGGCTGGCCGCGCTGGCGCCGCGCCCGTGGCAGACCGACCGTGCCGCGATCGCCGCGGCGCTTCCCGCCGCCTTCACGGAGACGCCGCCGGGCTTGACCGTGTTTATCAGCGACCGGCTGGCGGCCAAAGACGACGGCTTCACCGCCGCGCTGGAGGCGCTCGGTTCCGGGCCGGTGACGATCCTTGAGGACCACCGCAAGGACCCCCTTGCCATCGCCGGGCTCGACAACACCGCCGATGCGCTCTCCGTTCGCCTCGCACGGCTGCCGCCCGCCGCCGGAAACGGCTTGCCCGGGCCGTTCGCCGTGCGCGCGGTCGACGAGAAGGGCTTCGAGATCGGCACCGTGCAGGCATCGTTCGAAGGCACCGCCGCCGGGGCCGTCGCCCGCTTCGACCTGCCGACGGAGCTTCGCAACGACATCGCCCGCTTCGAGATCGCCGGCGAGAGAAGCGCCGGCGCGGTGCATCTGGTGGACGACCGCTGGCGGCGGCGCACCGTCGGGCTGATCTCCGGCGGCAATGCCGACCTCGCCCAGCCGCTGCTGTCGCCACTGCATTATCTTTCGCAGGCGCTCGCCCCCTATGCCGACCTGCGCGAGCCGCGCGAGACCGAGGTCGATGCCTCCGTCGAGCGGCTGATCGGGGACGGCGTTTCCGTGATCGCGCTCGCCGATATCGGCCGCCTGCCCGGCCCGGCGCACGACGCGCTGTCGGCGTGGGTGGACAAGGGCGGCGTGCTGGTGCGGTTCGCCGGCCCGCGGCTTGCCGCCGGCAACGACGACGACCTCGTGCCGGTGCGGCTGCGCCAGGGCGGGCGGGTGCTCGGCGGCACGCTGTCATGGGAGAACCCGCAGCCGCTCGCCGCGTTCTCGCCGGCGAGCCCGTTCGCCGGCCTTCAGGTGCCGGACGACGTGACCGTGACCCGGCAGGTGCTGGCCGAGCCGGACGCCGACCTCGGCGAGCACACCTGGGCGAGCCTTGCGGACGGCACGCCGCTGGTGACGGCGCGCAAGCGCGGCGAAGGCTGGATCGTGCTGTTCCACGTCACCGCCGACACCGCGTGGTCGAACCTGCCGCTGTCGGGCACGTTCGTGGAGATGCTGCGCCGGATCGTGGCGTTCTCGGCCGCCGGTTCGGGCAGCGGCGAAGTGGCGAGCGGCCAGCCGCTGCCGCCGGTGAGCGTGCTCGACGGCCTCGGACGGCTGGTGCCGCCGGGACCGGACGTGCAGCCGATCGCCCCCGGGACGGATCTCGACAAGGCCCCGATCGGCCCGACCCATCCGCCCGGGCTCTACGGCGCCGAGCAGGCCTATCGCGTTCTGAACCTGTTCAGCGGCGCGGTGACGCTGACGCCGTTCGATCCCGGCGCGCTGGGCGGCCGTGCCCACCGCGCCGACCTTGCGACCGAAGGGCCGGTGGACCTGAAACCGTGGCTGCTGGGGGCCGTCATGATCCTGTTCCTCGCCGACAGCCTCGTCGTGCTCCTGCTCGGCCGTGGCCTCGGATGGCGGCGCCCGGCGGCCGCGGCGTCGCTGATCGCGGCGGCGCTTCTCGCCGCGCCGCTGCTGGTCGCGCCCTCCGGCCCGGCCCGGGCGGCCGAGCCCACCGCGTCCGCGAGCGCCCCCGCGCCGGCCAGCGATCCCGCCGCCGTGCGGTTCGCAGAGGAGGCGACGACGGCGACGCGGATCGGCTACGTCACCACCGGCAACGCCACCATCGACGAGGAAAGCCGCCTCGGTCTCGAGGGGCTCACCCGCTTTCTCGGCGAGCGCACCGCGCTGGAGGCCGGTGCGCCGATGCCGATCGACATCGAACGCGACGAGCTTGCGTTCTTTCCGGTGATCTACTGGCCGATCGACCCCGACCAGCCGAAGCCCTCCGAGAAGGCGATGGCCCGGATCGACGCCTACATGCGCAATGGCGGCACCATCCTGTTCGACACGCGCGACCAGCTTTCCAACACCGGCGGCTCGGTCGGACCGGCGACGGCGAAGCTGCGCGAGATTCTCGACGGCCTCGACATTCCGCCGCTGGAGCCGGTGCCGCCCGATCACGTGCTGACCAAGGCGTTCTATCTGCTGCAGGACTTCCCCGGACGGTGGGACGGTAGCCCGCTGTGGGTGGAAGCCAGCGAGCCGGCGGAGGGCGACGGCGAAGGCGGCACGGCGACGAGGCCGGTGCGCTCCGGCGACGGCGTATCGCCGATCATCATCACTGCCAACGACTTCGCCGGCGCCTGGGCGGTATCGGACACGGGCGACTGGCTCTATCCGACGGTGCCGGCGGATTCCGGACAGCGCGAGCACGCCATCCGCTCCGGCATCAACATCGTGATGTACGCGCTGACCGGCAACTACAAGGCCGACCAGGTGCATGTGCCGGCGCTGCTGGAGCGGCTCGGCCAGTGATCTGGCGAGCGGTCCAGTCCCACGCCCACCCTCGAACGGAAACGAACCGATAGCCGATGAACTGGTCGTTCGCCTTTGCCCCGCTGGTGCCCCTCTGGCTGATCGCCGGCTTCGCCGCCGTCGTGGTGGCGCTTGCCGGCATCGCACTGGTGCGGCGGATGCGCGGCGCGGTGGTGCGCCTCGTCGCCGGGCTCGCGCTCGCCGCTGCCCTCGCCAACCCGTCGCTGGTGGACGAGAAGCGCACGCCGCTGTCGAGCGTCGCCGCCATCGTGGTCGACCGCAGCCAGAGCCAGGAGCTCGGCACCCGCGCGGCGGCGACGGAGGCCGCCCGCAAGGCCATCGAGCAGGCGATCGCCGGCCAGCGCAACGTCGAGGTGCGCGAGATCGACGTGCCGCCCGCCCGCGCCGGGGCGGCGGCCGACGGCACGCGGCTGTTCGACGCCCTCGCCAACGGCCTTTCCGACGTGCCGCCGGACCGGGTCGCCGGCGCAGTGCTGATCACCGACGGGCAGGTGCACGACGTGCCGGCGCCGGCCGCGCTCGGCTTCAACGCGCCCGTCCATGCGCTCGTCACCGGCAAGGCCGACGAGATCGACCGCCGGCTGGTGCTGGAACGCGCGCCGCGCTTCGGCCTCGTCGGCACCCGCCAGACCGTGCGCCTCAAGGTGGAGGACACCGCCGGATCGCAGCAGGCGGATGCGCGGCTGACGGTGCGCCGCGACGGCGAGACCGTGGGCACCCAGACGGTGCCGGTCGGCCGCAGCGTCGATATCGGCATCGATATCGCCCACGGCGGGCAGAACATCTTCGAGTTCGAGGTGGAACCGCTGGCGGGCGAGCTGACCGAGGCCAACAACACCGCGGTCGCCATCGTCGACGGCGTGCGCGAGAACCTGCGCGTGCTGCTGGTTTCCGGCGAGCCCCATGCCGGCGAGCGGACATGGCGCAACCTGCTGAAGTCCGACGCCTCGGTGGACCTCGTCCACTTCACCATCCTGCGGCCGCCAGAGAAGCAGGACGGCACCCCCATCAACGAACTGTCGCTGATCGCCTTCCCGACGCGGGAACTGTTCTCCACGAAGATCAATGAGTTCGACCTCATCATCTTCGACCGCTACCACCAGCGGGGCATCCTGCCGCTGGTCTATTTCGACAACATCGCCGAGTACGTGCGCAAGGGCGGCGCGGTGCTCGTCTCCGAAGGGCCGCCGCAGGACCCGGAGACCTTCACCGGCGCCACCCTGTTCGAGACCCCGCTCGGCAGCGTGCTGCCGGCCGAGCCGACCGGCCGCGTGATCGAGGAGCCGTTCCGGCCGGGCATCACCGAGACCGGAAAGCACCATCCGGTGACGCGCGACCTGCCGGGATCGGCCTCGAACCCACCGGCGTGGAGCCAGTGGTTCCGGATGATCGACGCCAACCCGAGTTCCGGCCAGACCATCATGAACGGCGCCGAAGGCCGGCCGCTGCTGATCCTCGGCCGCGAGGGCGAGGGACGCACCGCGGCGCTGCTCTCCGACCACGCCTGGCTGTGGGCGCGCGGCTACGAAGGCGGCGGGCCGCACGTGCAGTTGCTACGCCGGCTGGCGCACTGGCTGATGAAGGAGCCGGAGCTGGAGGAAGAGGCGCTGCGGCTTTCGGCCCGCGGCGACGGGCTGGTGGTGGAGCGCCAGACGCTCGGCGACAAGATCGGCACCATCACGCTGACGGATCCGGCCGGCAAGACCACCGCCGTGGCGATGAAGGAGATCGAGCCGGGCCTGTGGCGGGCGGACGTGCCGGCCTCGGGCGTCGGGCTCTATCTCGCCACCGACGGCGAGCGCAAGGCGCTGGCCCATGTCGGCCCGCCGAACCCGCGCGAACTCGCCGACGTGCGCTCGACCACCGACGTGCTGAAACCGATCGCCGATGCGACCGGCGGCACGGTGCGCCGCATCGAGACCGGCGACGGCAAGGTGGAGATGCCGCGCGTGACGATGCTGCGCAATGCGCCGCGTTATGGCGGCGACGACTGGATCGCGCTCAAGACCACCGACGCCTCGGTGCTGGACGGTCTCGTCAAGGTGCCGCTGTTCGCCGGCTTCCTCGGCCTTGCCGTGCTGCTGGGGCTGATGTCGTCGACGTGGCTGCGCGAAGGCCTGCGGCGGTTCTCGCGGCGCTGAGGCAGCAGAACGCGGCCTCAGGCGCCGCCGGGCGGATCAGGGGGCGAACCCGGCCCGGCGGGCCCGGACGGGCAGCGAGGATCCGGAGCGCGTTCCGTCGTCGGGACCGGATCGGTCCCGCGGGAGCGGCCCGGATCAGGCGCCGCCGTCGAGGGTGTCGAGAGCATAACCCGTTCAGATCGGATCGATCTGAACGACAAGGATATGCTCAAGCTTTTGAATCTGGGGCGATTTCTTGTCGATCTGATGTTGCCATCAGATCGGAAAGCGCTCCAGGGAACGGCGGACATCGCCCGGGTCGAGCCCGATATCGCGCACGAGGTGCTCGCTCGTCTCCAGCAGCCGGTGCAGGTCGCGCCGGTGCTGCGCCTCGTCCAAGCGGGCGCGTCGCGTGGCGCCGTAGGCACGGATCGCCGCTGCGAGGCCGCTTTCGCGACCGTTGCGCAGGAGGGCGGCCCCATGCAGACTGGCATTCTTGCTGGTCATGGAAGCCTCCTGTTCGTTCGTTTCCAGGCTGGCTTTATCCGCCCCTTGAGGCGACTACTCAATCGATTACTTTGTTCCGTGACCGTGCGTTAAACTCATGTGAAACTCCGTGCGAGGACCGATGCGGCTGCCCTCCCTCACCGCCCTCAGGACGTTCGAGACCGCCGCCCGGCTCGGCGGGGTGACACGCGCTGCGGAGGAGCTGAACGTGACCCAAAGTGCCGTCAGCCGGCAGATCCGTCTGCTGGAGCAGGAACTCGGCGTCTCGCTGTTCCGCCGGGTGCATCGCGGCGTGGTGCTTTCGGCCGAGGGCGAACGCCTCGCCGCAACCCTGCATGATGCCTTCAACCGCATCGCCGAGGGCGTCGACCGCCTGCAGCGCGACCCGTGGACGCTGAAGATCCGCGTGCCGCCGACCTTCGGCGTGCGCTGGCTGTGGCCGCGGCTGCGGCAGTTCGAGGCCGCCCACCCCAAGGTGACCGCCGAAGTTTCCATGCTGTGGGCCTGCACCGACCCCGGCGACGGCGGCTTCGACCTCGGCGTGCGGCTGCGCCCGGGCGCGTGGCCGGCGGAAAACCTGACGGAACTGTTCGAGGAGCGGCTGGCGCCGGTGTGCGCGCCGGCTTTCATCGCCGGCCGCAAGCCGCCGGCGAGCGGGGCCGATTTCGAGCGCTTCCCGCTGCTGCATTGCGCGAACCACCACGACTGGCGGCTCTGGTCGCGCAACTGGTCCGGCGGGCCGTTCGATTGCGAGCATGGCGAGACCTTCGACACGCTCGATTTCGCGCTTCGGGCGGCCGAAGCCGGGCGCGGCGTCGCCGTCACCGACCTGGCGATGGCGGAAGACGACATCGCGGCCGGACGGCTGCAGGTGCTGGTGCCGGAAGCGGTCTCCAACGGCCACGTCTATTATCTGGTCTCGCCCGATCCACACACCGAGCGGCCGGCCGTGCGGCTGTTCCGCAAGTGGATCGTGGCGCAGGCGGACGAGACGCGCACCGGCGGCCGGGCGGCCGACCGGCCCGAGGCAGCCGAGGCCAACGCGGGAGCCGCGACCGGAAAAGACTGACGCCCCCTTCCCTCGCAGCGACGAAGCCCGGCTGGGTGGGCCCGGAAGAACGCGCGCCGAGTGATGCGGAGACGTTCAGTCTTCCACGCGGCCTCAGTCGTCCACGCGGCCGCGCAGGGTCTTGGTGCGGCCGCGCTGCACCTTGGCGTCGAGCCGGCGCACCTTCGAGGCGAGCGTCGGCCGCGTCGCCCGCCGCTTGACCGGCGGCACCGCCGCCTCGCGGATCATTTCGACGAGGCGGTCCACGGCATCCTGCCGGTTACGTTCCTGGGTGCGGTGGCGGTCGGCGGTGATGACGATCACGCCTTCCGCCGTGAGCCGCTTGCCGGCGAGCTTCTGCAGCCGGATCGACACCGCATCCGGCAGCGAGCGCGAGCGGCGGGCATCGAACCGCAACTGCACCGCCGTCGACACCTTGTTGACGTTCTGCCCGCCCGGACCGGAGGCGCGGATGAACGTTTCCTCGATCTCGGCCGGATCGAGGACGATGGCGTCGGTGACGGGGATCGGATCGCGCGCGGCCACGGCTTCGGCTCCGGCCGTCAGACGGTGAGCTTCTCGCGGATGACGTAGAGCTTGCGGATCGGCTCCAGCGTCTCCCACGTGCCGCTGAAGCCAGACGGGATGAAGAAGTGGTCGCCCGGGCCGTAGGTCTCGCTGGCGCCGTCGGCGGCGGTGAGACGGACACGGCCTTCGAGGATCACGCAGACCTCGTCCTCGGTGTAGTTGACGGGCATCGAGGTGACGTCCGACACCCAGTAGCCGACGCTGAGCTCGCCCGCGGGATCGGTGTAGAGATTGTCGGCCCCGGTCGGCGTGCCATCACCGATCTTCAGCGACGACTGAAGCCGCAGGGAATGGACGGCGGGCGTGGCGATATCGGCCATGGAACGGGTCTCCGGTGCGTTGGTGTCGACGGGGAGCCTAGAGCATATCCCGTTCAGATTGAACCGATCTGAACGACAAGGGCATGTTCAAGCTTTTGAATCCGGAGCGATTTCTTCCAATGGCCGCCTCCGACGCAGACGCGGCGCGGCGTCAGATATCCGACCATTCGTAGCCGCGCACGTCCTCGCCGAAGCTCGCGGCGACGAGATAGCGCGCGAGGCGGCGCTCGTTGAACAGCTTGCGGTAGCGGTCGCGACCGGAGTGGCCGATATCGCGCCACGAGCCGTCGCCGATGATCGCCGTCAGCCGCTGGGCGAGATCGGCGGCGGTGGAGAAGAACACCGCGTCGTCCTCGCCGAGGAAGCGCTGGTAGCCGATGGAGCGCGGCAGGCAGACGCAGAGCCCCGAGCCGAACAATTGCGCGATGCGGTCGGAGGAATAGAACGGCACGTCGTTATATTTCGACCAGTTGAGCGCGCATTTCGCCGCGGCGAGCGCCTCGAAATAGGCCCGTCCCAGCAGGCGGCGCTTGGAGGCGCCGTGGCCGACGATGCGCACCTTGGGCGCGCGCCGCGTCACCTCCTCCAGGAAGGCCCACTGCGACGCCCCGGGGCCATAGCTCGACACATACATCAGGTCGGTCGACTTCTCCTCGACGGCAAAGGCATCGATATCCTCCATCGAGGCATCGGTCGGGTTCGGGATGTAGGCGGCCTTGACGCCCGCGGCCCTGAGCCGCGCCAGCGGCTCGCCGCCGGTGGTGACGAACGAGGCATCGACCCGGGGGCCGCGCGCCGTCATGCGCTTCATGACGTGGCCGTCGATCAGCGCGTCGCAATCGACATTGACGATGCGGCAGCCGGGCGAGAGCTTGCGGATGGCATCGAGCGTGGCGTCGGTGACGACATCGGCATGGAACAGCGCGACCAGTTCGGGCCGGAAATGCTCGCAGATTTCCAGAAGCGACAGGTTGGAGCGCGCCCGCCCGATCGGCGGCATGGCGGTGTGGGCGATGCGCGATTCGTCGCGGTCGCGGAAGTGCACGACATTGTGCCCCTCCCGGATCAGCCCGTTGAGGAACTTCTTGTCGTACGAATAATAGAAGCCCGCGAACTTGTTCTTGTAGCCGGGGCCGCAGAGGATGATCCGCATGAGGCTTCAGAAGGCGTTGGCGCCGGCGGCGCGGGACGGGAGGTCAGGGGCGCATTCGAACGGCATCGGTTCTCCGTAATCGACCGGCGCGGCCGCGTCCATCCCCCGGCGGTGTGTGGGCACGCCGGCAAGACCTGATAACCCCCCGGCAGGTGGGGTGGGCTTCAGCGTCTCCCCGACAGAGGCCCCGCCTTGACAACGACCCGGCCGGACCTGATCTGCGGGACCAGACTTCAGCACGGACACGGTAACCGCCTCCATGCCCCACCACGCCCCTCCCCCCGCCTCGTCGCCGCCGCCGGAACCGCTTGAGATGGGGCCGGATGAGGCGGTGCTGGCGTTTCTGGAGGCGCGGCGCTCGCCGCCGCTGCGGTCGCTGGCCGCGCCCGGGCCTTCGGCGGAGGACCTGGCGCGGATGCTCGCCATCGCCGCGCGGGTGCCGGACCACGGACGGCTGGTGCCGTGGCGATTCATCGTCATTGAGGGCGATGCCCGGCGCGCGGCCGGGGAGCGGCTGGACCGGCTCTATGCCGAGCAGAATCCCGGGCTCGACCCCGCAAAGGCGGACATGTGGACGCTCTACCTGATGCGGGCGCCGACCGTGGTGGTCGTCGTCAGCCGCGCCGATTCCGCCGCCAAGGTGCCGGAATGGAACCAGCAGCTTTCGGCCGGCGCGGCAGGCATGGCGCTGACGATGGCGGCGGCGGCCATGGGCTTCGCCAGCCAGTGGCTGCTGAAATGGCCGGTCCGCGATCCCGACGCCGCCGCCCTGCTCGGCATCGGCCGGGATGAACGCGCCGCCGGCATGTTCCACATCGGCCGCCCCAGCCTGATCGCGCCGGACCGGCCGCGCCCGGCCCCCGAATCCGTCGTGACGCGCTGGTCGCCGGACGAGGCGTGAGGGCGGCCTTCCGGCAAATGTGAGGGGCGCCCTTCGGGCCCATGCCGCACGGGCGCGCCGGGCGGGGCGCGTCAGCACGGGCCGCAACACCGTCCGAAACCAAGGAAAGCGCCGCCGGGAACGCGGCTGCATCGACGAATTGCTGCGGTGCAGCGTCAATTCCCGATTGGATCCCCGCGATTTTTGATGTTCGTTCCTCAGACGAAGGTGACGGTCGCACTCAGGCGTGCCGATGCCTCTGATCGCGGCCGGCATCGCCCGGGCGCGCGGACATCGCCCCGGTTCCGGCCGGGATGGACAAAGGGCCGAGCCAATCGGCCGAACATGGCGGACGAACCGCCGCCCGCGGAGGAAACAGCCCGATGAAGACCCTGAAAGGCCCGGCGATCTTCCTCGCCCAGTTCGCCGGCGACCAGCCGCCGTTCAACTCGCTCGCCTCCATCGCCGAATGGGCGGCCGGGCTCGGCTATCGCGGCGTACAGATCCCGACCTGGGACAGCCGCCTGATCGACCTGAAGCGCGCGGCGGAATCGAAGACCTATTGCGACGAGATCGCCGGCATCGTGGAGACCCACGATCTCAGCATCACTGAGCTTTCGACCCATCTGCAGGGCCACCTCGTCGCCGTGCATCCCGCCTATGACAGCCTGTGCGACGGCTTCGCGCCCGCCGCCGTGCACGGCAACCCCGCCGCCCGGCAGGAATGGGCCGTGGAGCAGCTCAAGCTCGCCGCCCGCGCCTCCGCCAATCTCGGGCTCGATGCCCACGCCACCTTCTCCGGCGGGCTGGCGTGGCCCTATCTCTATCCGTTCCCGCAGCGGCCGCCCGGCCTGATCGAGACGGCCTTCGACGAACTGGCGCGGCGCTGGCGGCCGATCCTCGATGCGTTCGACGATGTGGGCGTGGACGTCTGCTACGAGATCCACCCCGGCGAGGACCTGTTCGACGGCACCACCTTCGAGATGTTCCTGGAGCGCGTCGGCAATCACCGACGCTGCAACATTCTCTACGATCCCTCGCACTTCGTGCTGCAGGCGCTCGATTATCTCGACTACATCGATATCTATCACGAGCGCATCAAGATGTTTCACGTCAAGGATGCGGAGTTCAACCCGACCGGCCGCCAGGGGGTCTATTCCGGCTACCAGCCGTGGATCGACCGCGCCGGCCGGTTCCGCTCGCTCGGCGACGGACAGGTCGATTTCGCCGCGATCTTCTCCAAGCTCGCCAAGTACGACTTCCCGGGCTGGGCGGTGCTCGAATGGGAATGCTGCCTGAAGCACCCGGAGGACGGGGCGCGCGAGGGCGCGGCCTTCATCGCCGATCACATCATCCGCGTAACGGAAAAGGCGTTCGACGACTTCGCCGGCGCCGACACCGACGAGGCCGCCAACCGGCGGATGCTCGGCATCGGCTGACCCGCCCGACA
Source organism: Pseudoxanthobacter soli DSM 19599 (assembly GCF_900148505.1). Classification (NCBI taxonomy): domain Bacteria; kingdom Pseudomonadati; phylum Pseudomonadota; class Alphaproteobacteria; order Hyphomicrobiales; family Segnochrobactraceae; genus Pseudoxanthobacter; species Pseudoxanthobacter soli. The sequence goes on from NZ_FRXO01000002.1 coordinate 134,073, forward strand.
AGAACAAGACAGAACGGAGGAGACGACCCCATGTCCATCACCGGACGCGACGACGGTTCACCGGGGCCGGACCGCATTTCCTATGCCATGGTCGGCGGCGGCCAGGGTGCCTTCATCGGCGCGGTGCACCGCCTCGCCGCCCGGCTCGACGACGAGTTCGCCCTCGTCGCCGGCGCGCTGTCGTCGGAGCCGGAACGCGCCGTCGCCTCCGCCCGCGCACTCGGCATCGCGCCGGACCGCAGCTATGCGAGCTGGCAGGAGCTGATCGAGCGCGAGAGCGCCCGGCCGGACAAGGTGGAGGCGATCGCCATCGTCACCCCGAACCACGTCCACTACGCCCCGGCGAAGGCGGCGCTGGAGGCGGGCTTCCACGTCATCTGCGACAAGCCGATGACGACGACGCTGGAGGAAGCGCGCAGCCTCGCCGAGACGGTGAAGCGCACCGGGCGGCTGTTCATCCTCACCCACAACTACACCGCCTATCCGATGATCCGCCATGCGCGGGCAATGGTGGCGGCGGGCGAGCTCGGCCGGCTGCGGGTGGTGCAGGTGGAATATGCCCAGGGCTGGCTCGCCACCCCGCTCGAGGGCACCGGCCACAAGCAGGCCGACTGGCGCACCGATCCGAAGCGGTCGGGCGCGGGCGGCTCGGTCGGCGATATCGGCACCCACGCCTTCAACCTCGCCTCGTTCGTGAGCGGGCTCAACGCGACGAGCCTGTGCGCCGATCTCTCGATCTTCGTCGAGGGGCGCCGGCTCGATGACAATGCCAACGTGCTGCTGCGCTTCGAGGGCGGCGCCACGGGGATGCTGTGGGCGAGCCAGGTCGCCATCGGCAACGAGAACCGGCTGGTGCTCAGGCTCTACGGCGAGAAGGGCGGGCTTTCCTGGTCGCAGGAGCAGCCGAACGATCTGCACTGGTCGCCGCTCGGCGAGGCGACGCGGCTCATCACCCGCGGCACGGCCCATGCCAACGCGGCCGCGGCGCGGCTGACGCGCATCCCCTCCGGCCACCCGGAAGGCTATCTGGAGGGCTTCGCCAATCTCTACGGCGAGGCCGCCCGGGCGATCCGCGCGGCGCGTACCGGTTCGGCCCCCGATGCCGAGGTGCTCTATCCGACGGTCGAGGACGGCGTGCGCGGCGTCGCCTTCATCGAGGCAGCCGTCGCCTCCAGCGCCAAGGGAGGCGTGTGGGTGCCGCTCTGAGCGGCGCCCGAACCTTTACACGCGCAGGCCTTACAGCCGCCGGACCGACGAAAGCTGCACGCCGCCCGCCGCAATGCGCGCGGCGGCGGCAGCGACATCCTCCACCACGACCTCCATGTGGAAACCGCTGGCGTGGATCATCCGGGTCCCGTCGAGCATGATCGCGACGTGCCCCGGCCAGAACAGGAGGTCGCCGCGCAGGCGGCCGTCCTCGATCGAGACGGGTGCGCCGACGGTCTTTTCCTGCAGGTCCGTGTCCCGCAGCACCGTCCGCCCGGTGAGGCGAAGGGCAAGCTGCACGAGGCCGGAGCAGTCGATGCCGAAGCTCGACGTGCCGCCCCAGAGATAGGGCACCCCAATCAGACGCTCGGCGACGGCGACGAAATCGGACTGCGCCGCGTCCAGGGGGGCGAGGTGGCGGGCGACCACTGCGTGGCCGCTGGCGAGCAGCGCGTAGGTCAGGCCGCGCTTCTCCGTCTCGCCGACGACGGTGACGCCGGCCCCGAGCGGCAGGGCGGCGAGCGGCGGCAGCTTCATCTCCGCCGCCGGATAGACGAACGTCTTCAGGGCCGTGACATGGTGGGTCGGCGCGGGATCGGCCGGCCCGAGCATGTCGGCGGGCAGATAGCCGACATAGCCGTCGCGGTCGAGTTCGCCCCAGGCCCAGCCTTCGATGGTTTCCTCGTAGACGGTGACGACGTCGCCCGCCAGCGCCTCGGTGTCGAGCGGTGCATCGGATCGCGGAGAGCGGCGCAGCGGCGCGAGCGGCGCGGCGACGCGGCGGACCTCGCCCGGCACGAAGCGCGCGGCCTCGACCCGGCCGCGCAGCCGTTCCGCGGCGAGGTCGCTCCGCGCCGGCGTCAGCCTCGGTTCGATGTCGCGCATCACCGCGCCCCCTGCCGGCTGCCGCCGAGCGCGCCCGTGAGGGTGCCGGCCGCGAGGCGTTCCTTCAGGAGCGCATAGAGCGCGCGGATCGACTGTGCCTCGCCGCCTTCGACCCGGCCCGGCCGCGACTGGGGCGCCCAGCCGTAGATGTCGAAATGGACCCACGCGCCCGCGCCCTCGACGAAGCGGGCGAGGAACAGCGCGGCCGTGACCGAGCCGGCGAACGGCGCGGCGGAGTTGTTGTTGATGTCGGCGACCTTCGAATCGAGCCAGCGCGCATAGGGTCGCCACAGCGGCAGGCGCCACACCGGATCGCCGACCTCCATCGACAGCCGGCCGAGATCGGCCGCCAGCGCCTCGTCGTCGGTGTAGAACGGCGGCAGGTCCGGCCCGACGGCGACACGTGCCGCACCGGTGAGCGTGGCGAGGTCGATCAGAAGGTCCGGCTTTTCCTCGCAGGCGAGCGCCAGCGCATCGGCCAGAACCAGCCGGCCCTCCGCGTCGGTGTTGCCGATCTCGACGGTGAGGCCCTTGCGGCTCGGATAGACGTCGCTCGGGCGGAAGCTCGTGCCGGAGACGGCGTTCTCCACCGCCGGCACGATGACGCGGAGATTCACCGGCAGCTTCGCGTCCATGATCATGTGGGCGAGGCCGAGCACATTGGCGGCCCCGCCCATGTCCTTCTTCATCAGGAGCATGCCGCTCGACGGCTTGATGTCGAGGCCGCCGGTGTCGAAGCACACACCCTTGCCGACGAGGGTGACGCGCGGATGCGACGGGGCGCCCCAGCGCATGTCGATCAGCCGTGGCGCCCGCGGGCTGCCGGCACCGACCGCGTGAACGAGCGGAAAGCCCTGCGCCAGCAGGTCGTCGCCGACGACGATCTCGATCGCGGCATCGTGACGGGCCGCGAGATCGAGCGCCGCGGAGGCCAGTTCTTCCGGCCCCATGTCGTTGGGCGGGGTGTTGATGAGGTCGCGGGCGAGATAGACGCCGGCGACGATGCGCAGGACGTCGTCACCATCGACGCCGGCCGGAACGGCGAGGCGGACATCGCGCGGCTTGCCGGCCTTGTAGCGGGTGAAGCGATAGGCGCCGAGCGCGAACGCGATCACCGCGGCCGCGGGATCGTCGAAGCCCTCCGCCAGGGCATAGTCTCCCGGCGGCAGGCCGGTGGCGAGGGCGCCGGCGGCCAGCGGATCGGCCGGCCCGGCCCCAAGCCCGAACAGCACCGCCGACGGCGCGCCGTTGTCACCCGGCAGCACGGCGAGGCTTCCCGCTGCGCCCTCAAATCGCTGGGCGCGCAGGCACCCGGCCGCGTAGACCTCCCCGCCCGCGCAGAGCCGCGCGGCCGTCGTCTCGGCCTCGGCCGGCCGCACGCCGTAGATGGGGATCGTCGCGGATGCGGCGTCGGACGGGATCAGGCAATCGGACACGGGCGGCACTCCTGCGGCGGTTCTGAAGCCAGACCCTAGAGCGCTTTCAGACCGGAGGGAATCGCCCGATCAGCAGGGCACCGCAGCGCCCGGCGGATGTGTCGCGCGATCGCGGCCGTGAACCCTGTTGAAAGCAACGGGGAGAAAAGCGGCTGCACATAAAATAGACAGCACGCGAACGATTATCACGAAGATGCCTCATTCCCGCCGTTCACGAGCCATCATGGGGCATATGATGGTCCTTGTCGCAGCCGAAGCTCTGTCGGGTCGGGCAACGGAAATAGTCAGCCCCCCAGCCCCCCGATGCCGTGGCTCTGATAGATGCATGGTCCCCCCCTGGACCTTTTGGCGCGACATTCGGGCCGGCCCTAGAGCCGGCCCGTTTTTATTTCGGCGCCCTCGCGGGGCTTGGTCGCCGTGAATTGCACGAAAATCCACATCGCGCGGCGGGGGCGGATGCTCTAGCATCCGGCATGTCGCTTTTCCCCTGAGGCGAGATGGCTGCCGATCCTCGAACGCTGTTTTCCGTGCTCGTCGCGAGCACGACGGTCGGAACGCTGCTGCTGCTGTGGTGCTGGTGGCAGAACAGGGCCGAGCGCGTGCTCATGTGGTCGTGCGCGGCCTATTTCAGCGGGTCTGTCGCGATCCTGCTGATGACGGCGCGCGACATCCTTCCGGAGTGGATCACCACGAGTTTCGCCGTCGCAGTGACGATGTGGAGCATCGGCCTGATCTGGATCGCGGGCCGGGTGTTCAACCGGCTGCCGGCGAAGCCATGGCTCGCCCTCATCGGCCCCACGGTGTGGCTGATCGCCTCCGAACTTCCACAGGCCTATGTCGCGGTGCCGGTCCGGGTTTCGCTCGCGACGGTCATCACCGCAGCCTACGCGCTGATTTCCGCTCGGGAATTCGCCCGCGCCGACGGCTTGAGCAGCCGTTATCCGGTCGCGGTCATCCTCGGCCTCCATGGCATCGCGGTCATCCTGCGCATTCCCTTCGCGTTCGCGCTGCCCATTCCCCACGGTCTGCCGCTGTTCAGCGACTGGTTCTCGCCCGTCGCCATCGAGGGCATCGTGTTCTCCCAGATCATCGGCCTGCTGGTGGTGATGCTGACACGGGAACGGCTCGAATTGCAGCTGCGGGCCATCGCCCTGACGGATCCGTTGACCGGTCTGAACAATCGGCGGGCGATTTTCGAACGCGGCCATGCCCTGCTCAGCCACGCTTCACGGCACCGCCGGCCGGTTTCGGTGGTCGCGCTCGACCTCGACCACTTCAAGACCATCAACGACCGGTTCGGGCATCCGACGGGAGACGCGGTGCTCGCCGCGTTCGCGGACGCCATCCGGCAGACCCTGCGGGCCGGCGACGAGAGTGGGCGGATCGGCGGCGAGGAGTTCGTCTGCGTGCTGCCGGATACCGACGCCGACCAGGCCTTCGCCGCCGCGCACCGGCTGGTGACGCACTTCACGCGGCTTGCCGCCGACGTTCCCGGCTGCCGCACGCGCTGCACCGCCTCCGCCGGCATCGCCACGTCATCGCTCGACACCGACACCTTCGAGACGCTGGTCTCGGCGGCCGACGTCGCGCTCTATGAGGCGAAGCGCAGCGGCGGCGAGAAGATCATCGTCGCCTCACCGCGCGCCATCTCCGCCTGACCCGGCACGGCTGGCGCTCAGGCCGGGTGCGCCTCGTCGCCGCTGGGCCGCGGACCGCGTTCATCAAGGAAGGTCACGAGCCGCACCGCGGCATCGCCGATGTGGGCGGAAAGCAGCGTGCACGCGGCCTCTACCTCCCCGCGCGCAGCAGCGGCAAGGATGGCGCGATGGGCATCCTGCCCCATTTCCGCGCCGCCGAGCGCGGCGAGGTGGAACCGCAGCACAGGGTCGCTTTCGGCGAAGCGCGCCTCGATCAGGGCGAGCAGCCGCGGCCGGCCCGCCCGGGCATAGAGGCTCATGTGGAATCGGCGGTTGAGCTCGCCCATGCGGCCGGGATCGGTCTCGGCATCCATGTCGGCGATCGCCTCGGCGGCGCGCGCGAGATCGGCGGCGGTGAGGTGCGGAATCGAAAGCTCTAGCGCGGCCGGTTCGAGCACCCGGCGCAGGCCCATGATATCGGCCGCGTCGGCCGCGTTCAGTTCGGTGACCACGGCGCCGCGATTCGGCAGGACCGTGACGAGCGCCTGCGCCTCCAGAAGCTTCAGCGCATCGCGCACCGGCATCCGGCTGACGCCGAAGCGCTCGGCAAGCTCATCCTGGCGAAGCGCGGTGCCGCCCTCCAGCACGCCGGAGAGGATCGCCCGGCGCAACGTCGCCTCCACGAAGGCGGTGGCGGTGCGGAATTCCGGCCGGCCCTCGGCGATCAGGACGGAAAGCCGCTCTGCGTTCGACACCATTGCTGTTCCGGCCTCCGCACCAGGATGGGACGAGTTTATATCCAAAAATCGTTGATTGGATAGAGAATCCATCCTATCCATCTCGGATATCTCTCCCTCGATCGTCCGGCGCCCGTACACGGGGCCGGCCACGGTCCGCCCGACAAAGGTCCCGCCGATGGCCCAGAACCCGCAGGCCCAACCCGCGAGCCCCGCCGGGCCGGAACCGGCGCCATCGTTCAGCCTGCTGCAGCCGGCGACCGCGGGCATCCTCACGGCGCTGGTCGGCTTCGGCTCGACCTTCGCCGTGGTGATCCAGGGGCTCGCGGCGGTCGGCGCGACGCCGGCCGAAGCGGCATCCGGGCTGATGATGATGTGCTTCGCGATGGCGGTGCTCGGCCTCGTGTTCTCGCTGCGCCTGAAGATGCCGGTCAGCGTGGCGTGGTCCACCCCCGGCGCGGCGCTGTTCGCCAGCACCGGCATGGTCGCGGGCGGGTTTCCGGCTGCCGTCGGCGCCTTCATCGCCACGGGCGCGATCATCGTGATCGCCGGCATGTGGAAGCCGCTCGGCCGGCTCGCCGCCGCCATCCCGCCCTCGATCGCGAACGCGATGCTGGCGGGCGTGCTGCTGAAGCTCTGCCTCGCGCCGTTCGCCGCGGTCGCGATCGAGCCGGGGCTGGCGCTCGCCGTGATCGGCGTGTTCATCGTGGTCGGCCGGTTCGCCCGGCTCTATGCGGTGCCGGCGGCGCTGGTGGCGGCACTCGTGCTGCTGTTCGCCGGCTCGTTGACGGGCCACGGCGGCGCGGGCTTCGATCCGGCGGCGCTCGCCCTGCCCCGCCCCGCGCTGGTGATGCCGGTGTTCACGCCCGAGGCCCTGATCGGCATCGCCATCCCGCTGTTCCTCGTCACCATGGCCTCGCAGAACATCCCCGGGCTCGCCGTGCTTTCCGCCTTCGGCTACCGGCCGGAAGCCGGCCCGCTGTTCCGCGGGACGGGGCTCGCCTCCATCCTGATCGCGCCGTTCGGCGGCATGACGATCAACCTCGCCGCCATCACCGCCGCGATCTCCGCGGGGCCGGATGCCGCCGCCGACCCTGCGCGCCGCTACATCGCTGCCGCGATCGCGGGCGTCTGCTATTTCGGCCTCGGCCTGCTGGCGTTCGTGGCCGCGACGGGGTTCGGCGGCTCGCCGCCGCTGCTGATCCAGGTGGTGGCGGGGCTGGCGCTGATCGGCTCGTTCGGCTCGGCGATGCTCGCCGGCCTCAAGGACGAGGCCGACCGGCCGGCGGCGCTGGTGACCTTCCTGTTCACCGCGTCCGGCCTTTCCATCGCCGGCATCGGCCCCGCGTTCTGGGGACTGGCCGGCGGCATCGCGGTGCTGATGCTGCACGGGCGGCTCAAGCGCAGGCACGGCTGAAGCGGAGGCGATGGCGACGCCTCGCCCCCATCCGGGCACAGCGAATGTTCTTGGTTTGATCTCGTCAGGGAATCGTGCGACCTTGACGCCGCCCGCCCATGGCGGGCGAGAGACCGAGCACAGACGAGGACACCCGATGGCCGAGGCAACGACCGACGCGCCCCTTTCCGCCGCCACGGCACAGACGCTCGCGCCCGGCCTCTACCAGGACGGAACGGGCGCCGTGCGCTGCTTCTGGTGCGAGGGCGATCCGCTCTACGAAGCCTATCACGACCGGGAATGGGGCCGGCCGACGGCGGATGACCGCTACCTGTTCGAGAAGCTGTGCCTGGAGGGCTTCCAGGCCGGGCTGTCGTGGCTGACGATCCTGCGCAAACGGGAGTCGTTCCGCGCCGGCTTCGCCAATTTCGAGCCGGCCGCGGTGGCGGCCTTCGGCGACGCGGACGTCGAGCGGCTGCTGGCGGATGCCGGCATCGTGCGCCATCGCGCCAAGATCCTCTCCACCATCAACAACGCCCGCCGCGCGCTGGCGCTGATCGAGGAAGCGGGCTCGCTCGCCGCCTTCCTGTGGCGGTTCGAACCGAAGGCGGAAGACCGGCCCGCCCGCTTCGACAAGGCCTCGCTGATGCCGATCACCTTCACCGCCCAGTCGACGGCATTGTCGAAGGCCCTGAAGGCCCGCGGCTGGACCTTCGTCGGCCCGACCACCATGCACGCGTTCATGCAGGCGGTCGGCATGGTGAACGATCACATCGAGGGCTGTTCCTGCCGTGCCGAAGCGGAAGCCGCGCGGCGGGCGTTTGTCAGGCCGGCTTGAAGCCGCTTTAAGCCTGCGGCGCGGAAACCCGCGCCACCGGGAACGTCACGTAGCCGGAGATGTTGCGGTATCGACTGGCATAGTCCTGATAGACGAGACGATAGAACTTCGACACGTCGCCCCACGGAATCCAGAACTCGCCGAGATTGGGATCGAAGAAGCAGTGGTGCGACCCGATTCCGAACATGTAACCGTCGGTGTGATAGCAGCAGGTGGCATGGAACATCTCCCGCTGCGACGTTGACGTCGGATCGGGGTAGCGCAGGATGATCAACCGGTACCCCGGCCGCTGCGTCAGCTCGCCGACGAGGGTTTTGGAGGAACTGTTCGTCGTGAAGAGCAGATCCCGTGTTTTCGGATCGGTCTTCCGCGCGATCTCCGTTTCGTCAATGGCGAAGCCGTGCTTCCGGAGGCCGAGGTTGAAGATCTCCGGATGACTCTTCTGATGGAAATGACCCGCCTTATCACGACTCTCATCGACCTCCGCGATATAGTAGGACCGCTGCGTGTTGAGAGCCTGGAAGAAGCCGAGAATGCTTGAATAGACCTGATCCGCGCCGACGACGTCGTCCTCGCCCCTCAGACCATGGACGTGCAGATTTCGTATTCGTTGCTTCGCCCGCGCATTGCGAACGTCGTTCTGCCATTTGGGATCGTGGGTGTGAGTCTCGATCCACTTGCAGCAAAGGCCGAAGCAGATCCCGCGTTCGAAATCGTACTTTTCTTGACGGCCCTGCAAGGTGGTCGCCTGATGTTCGCCCGCCTCTTTTATTTGCGGCTTCAGTGCAGCAATCTCACGGTCGGCCTTATCGATGAAGTGTCCGTAAAGATCTTTATGAATATCGTCCTTGTTCAGCCCGAGTCTCTTTCCGCGATTCTCCAGATTTTCCTTCATGCCCGCGAGGGCATCTCGCTCGCCTTGCAGGGCGCGTTTGCGAGCCGTCAGACCCGTTAATACCCGAGACGCCGATTGCAATTTAGGCGCCCAGTATTGGACGAGCCTGTGGTTGGCGAGACGCGCCAACTGCGCCCCCTGCTCGTATTCCGCAACACAATAAGGTCTCATTTCTTCGATCATACGTCCATTCCGCCTTCAATACAGACCATGGCTCTGCAATAAGCGCGCGGAAATACGACTATCGATCCAAATAAGGCTAATGTATACGAAATAAAACGAAAGAAATTAATCGCAAACTCCCGATGCTCGGACAGCGGCCGCGATGTCCGGGGCACGAATGGGGGACGCCAGCGACACCCCGGAGGTTCGAACGCTCGCGTACCGCCCTCGGGAAGAGAGCGATGCCACAGGCGGACGACTGCCGTCGGCAGGCAGGTTGGTCGAAAAAGCGACCCGCACGGGTCCGCTCCCCCGGCAACCTCTCAGCCGAGGGCGGCCATCAGTTTGTCGACGAGCGGGTTTTCCGGCTCGAACACGCCGACGGGCGCGAACACCGCGACGGTTGCGGCGCCGCGGGCCTTGAGCCACGAGGCGCAGTCGTAGATGCGGCCGGACGGACAGTGCAGCACCAGTTCGTCGCCAGAGGCCTCGGTCGAAGGATGAGACACCGAGGTCGGGGACGCCAAGGTCTGGGACGCCGGGGTTTGGGGCGTGGTGCAGCCGAAGGCCCGCGCCGCCTCGGCGGCCACGCGCGGCGCATCGGCGATGCGCGTGCGGATCTCGCGAACTGCACGGGCGCGGGCTTCCGCGGCGATGCGGTCGAGAATGGCGGCGGCGGCGGCACGCTGCGGAGCGGTCCAGAGCGCGCGGCGGCTCGCGATCAGGTGCGCCTCGGACTTCAGGATCACGCCGTCGTCGATCACCTTCAGCGCGTTCGCCGACAGCGTCGAGCCGGTGGTGGTGATGTCGATCACGAGTTCGGCCGAGCCGGCGGCAGGCGCGCCCTCGGTCGCGCCGAGGCTTTCGACGATGCGATAATCGGCGATGTCGTGGGCGGCGAAGTGGCTGCGCGCGAGGTGGATGTACTTGGTGGCGACGCGCATCCAGCGGCCGTGACGGGCGCGGAAATCGGTGGCGACGTCGGCGAGATCGGCCATGGAGCGCACGTCGATCCACGCCTTCGGCACCGCGACCACGACATCGGCATGGCCGAAGCCGAGCGGCAGCACGGCGTGGACCAGCCGCTCGCGCGCGGAGGGATCGGGGATGGTCTCGTGGACGAGATCGAGCCCGGTGATGCCGAGGTGGACGGTGCCGCCGGCGATCTCGCTGGCGATTTCGGAGGCGGAGAGGAAGGCGATCTCGGCATCGGCGATGCCGGCGATGCGGGCGCGATAGCCGCGCGCCCCGCCCGCCTGCACGAACGGCAGGCCCGCCCGGGCGAAGAAGGCCTGGGTGTTTTCCTGCAGCCGCCCCTTGGAGGGGATGGCGATGATCAGCGGCGCATCGGCCTCGAGCGCGTTCATCGGACGGTTCCCTCTGCCGCGGACGGCGTGGCGATGCGGTCGAGCCAGATGGAGAAGCCGACCGCCGGCACCGGGTCCGGCGCGCCCATCAGGCGCAACAGACGGTCGTAGCGTCCGCCACCGACGGCCTGACTGTTGAGACGCGGGCGGTTGACGGACCGGCCGTCGTGAATCTCGAACATGAAGCCGGTGTAGTAATCGAGCCGGCGGCCGAACTCCGCCGCGAACACCAGCCGGGCGGGATCGACGCCGCGCTCGGCGGCAAGCGCGCTGCGGCGCGCGAAGCTCTCGATGGCGGGGGCGAGGTTGATGCCGACCTCGGCCGCGAAGGCGCCGAGGCGCTCCGGCACCGCATCGGCGGACGCCGTGATGGCAAGATAGCGCCGCAGCACCGCCGCCGCTTCCGGCGCGAGCCGGGCACCGGCCGCCAGCGTCGCCTGCTCGATCAGGCGATCGGCGATCTCGGCCGGCGACCGCCCGCCGACGGGCGTGAGGCCCGCGACCGACAGCATGTTCTCGACGAGCGCGCGCGCGGTATCCGGGTCGGCCTCCGCGAGCGCGCCGGCCACCGGCGCCTCGTCGCTGCCGCCGCCGTCGAGCCGGTCGAGCGCGGCGAGTACCCGGGGTGTGTCGCCGAACGCGGCCGTCAGCCGGCGCCGCCATGCCACCGGCAGCGGCAGGGCTTCCACCACCGCCGCGAACAGGGCCTCGTCGCCGATGCGCACCTCCGGCTCGGCGATGCCGAGCAGCCGCGTGGCTTCGAGCGCGAGCGCCAGGACGTCGGCATCCGCCGCCTCGCGGTCGGTCTCGCCGAGGCGCTCGACGCCGGCCTGCAGGCTCTCCGCCGGGCCGCTGGCGCGCTGGCGGAAGATGGGCCCGAGATAGGCATAGCCGGCGCGGCGCTCGGGCGCGCCGCCGTCGAGGTGCATCCGGCAGACGGGAATGGTGAAGTCGGGCCGCAGGCATAATTCCTCGCCGGCGAGCCCGGTGGTCAGGAACATGCGGCGGCGCAGATCCTCGCCGGCGAGGTCGAGAAACATCTCGGCCGGCTGCAGCACGGCCGGCTCGACGAGCCGGCTGCCGGCGGAGGTCAGCAGCGCCTTCAGCGCCTCCAGCCGGTCGGCGACGGCAGGGGCCGGTGCGAGCGCCGGTTCGAACGGGGTCATCGCGATCCTCAGGCGCTGGCGCCGGCGACGGCGGCCCGGTCGGCCGCCTGACGGGCGAGAAGGTCGGCGACGGCCGAGACGAGGCCGACCGCGGGCACGGTGAACTGGGCGGGGCGCGCCTCGCGCCAGGAGTCGTGGTCGGCGATGCCGGCGGCAAGCCGCGCACCCTCGACGAGATCCTTGATCTCGACGGTGCCGGCCTCGCGCTCGTTGGAACCCTGGATGACGACGCATGGCGCATCGCGCCGGTCGGCATATTTCATCTGCGCCTTGAGGCCGGCGGTGCCGAGATAGAGTTCGGCGCGGATGCCGGCGGTGCGCAGGTCCTGCACCATGCGCTGGTAGCCCGCGAACGCCTCGGCATCGCGGTCGAGCACCAGCACCACCACGGGACCGGTTCCGGTCTGCGCCGCCGCCGGGCGGCGCGCCGCGAGCGCGGCGGAGAGGCGCGAGACGCCGACCGAGAACCCGGTCGCCGGCACGTTCTCGGCACGGAAGCGGCCGACGAGGCCGTCATAGCGCCCGCCGCCGCCGACGGAGCCGAAGCGCACCGGCTTGCCGTCGTCGCCCGTCACGGTGAAGGTCAGTTCGGCCTCGAACACGGGGCCGGTATAATATTCCAGGCCGCGCACCACGGAGGGGTCGATCCGCACCCGTTCCGGCCCGTAGCCGGCGGCGGCGAGGTGACGGGCGATCTCGGCGAGTTCCGCCACGCCTTCCGCCCCGCGCGCGCTGCCTTCGACGAGGGCGGCGAGGTTGGCGCACGTCGTGCCGGCATCGTCGGTACCGGCGGCGACGAAGCCGAGCAGCCGCTCGGTCGCCTCCGGGCCGAGCCCGGCGCCCTTGGTGAAATCGCCACTGGGGTCGAGGCGGCCCTCGCCGAGGAGGTCGCGCACGCCCTCCGGTCCGATCTTGTCGAGCTTGTCGATGGCACGCAGCACGGTCAGGCGGCGGCCGGCATCCGCCTCGCCTGCGAGACCGGCGGCTTCCATCACGCCGTCGAGAACCTTGCGGTTGTTGACCTTGACCACATAGTCGCCGCGGGGAATGCCGAGCTTCTCAAGCGTATCGGCCGCCATCATGCACATCTCGGCATCCGCGGCGACGGACGCGGTGCCGACGGTGTCGGCATCGAACTGCATGAACTGGCGGAAGCGGCCCGGCCCGGGCTTCTCGTTGCGGAACACCCAGCCGACCCGATAGGAGCGATAGGGCTTGGCGAGACGGTCGTAGTTCTCCGCGACATAGCGGGCGAGCGGCGCCGTCAGGTCGTAGCGCAGCGCCAGCCAGTCCTCGTCGTCGTCCTTAAAGGCGAACACGCCCTCGTTCGGCCGGTCCTGATCGGGCAGGAACTTGCCGAGGCAGTCGGCATATTCGATCAGCGGCGTTTCCACCGGCTCGAAGCCATAGAGTTCGTAGGACGCGCGGATCGCCGAGATCAGGGCATCGGTGGCGGCGAGTTCGGCGGGGCCGCGATCGACGAGCCCACGCGGCAGGCGCGGCTTCGGCCGGGCCGGCGCCTTTTCCCGGGCGTTCTGTCGGGCGTTGCCGCCGGTTGAATCCGCAGCGTTGGCTGCCGGCTTGGTGTTCGCCATGGCGATGGTCCGTGAAGCGGGAAGCCGGGTCGGCCTCGATCGGCGCCGGGTGTCGGCACCGTCCGTATTCTGCGGCGAGGTGGTAGACGAAACGGCCGGGCCGGGCAAGTTTTGCGCTGCATCGCAACGGCTGCTGAGCCCGCACGACCGGGGCCGCGAACGGCGGCGACGCCCACGGTGTCGCGTTTTCCGGCGGAACCGGCGGTGATAAGAGAGGTTCCAGCTTCGCTGTCAGCCCGGCCCCTCCCGGCCCGGAGACGGCGTTCCCGGCAAACCGGATGTGGCATCGGGCGGGCGTCGGCGGGTCACCGCCTGGCGTCGCGGCGATCTCCCCGAAACGGCAGACGGCGCGGCGGGCGCCGAGAGGTTCGACATGCGTGGCGTGATCATGGGCGTGATGATGGCGGCGGCAATGGCCCTGCCGGCGGCAATGGCGCTGTCGACGGCCTTGCCGGCATCGGCACAGGAGGCCCCACCCGCCGCCCCGGCGGTGGAGACGGCGGCGCCCCTCGCCGGCGATCCGGCAGCGGGGGAAAAGGTCTACAATCGCTGCAAGGCGTGCCACCAGATCGGTGAGGGCGCCGCGAACGCGGTGGGTCCGGAGCTGAACGGCGTCGTCGGCCGGCCCGCCGGCAAACTGGAGGGCTATGCCTTTTCCACCGGCCTCTCGGAGGCGGACTTCACGTGGGACCAGGCGCACCTGCAGGAATGGCTGCAGGGGCCGAAGAAGATGATCCCGACCACCAAAATGATCTTCCCCGGAATCAAGAAGGAGCAGGATTTCGCCAATCTGCTGTCCTATCTCGAACAATTCGATAAGGGCGGGAACAGAAAAACACCTTGAAGGTGTGATTTCCCGCATCGAACGATTTCAAAAATTTAAATTATAATAATTCCAGATTAAAAATAGAACTGTTCAATACATTTAAGTGATTTGTTGATTATCGACAAACATGTCTCTAGCAGTCGCATCGGAACTGTGCGGGCGCACTCGTGCCGCGTGGTTCCGCCGCCGCCCCTGGCATCAGCGACGATGGAGACCTTCATGAAGACCGCACACCTGCTCCACCGGCTCGTCCGCGGCACGGCGCTCGCCGTGGCCGGCGGCCTGATCGCGACCTCCGCGATGGGCCTTGCGCCGGAGCAAGCCAGCGCACAGTCGTCCGAGGTCAATCTCTACACGACCCGCGAACCGGGCCTGATCAAGCCGCTGCTGGAGGCCTTCACCAAGTCGACCGGCATCGCCGTCAACACGGTGTTCGTGAAGGAAGGCCTGCCCGAGCGCGTCGCCACCGAGGGCGACAAGTCGCCCGCCGACGTGCTGATGACCGTCGATTTCGGCAACCTCACCGACCTGCTCGACAAGGGCGTGACGCAGCCGGTGACCTCGGCGGCGCTGGACGAGGCGATTCCGGCGAACCTGCGCGATCCGAACGGCAACTGGTTCGCGCTGTCGCTGCGCGCCCGCGTGCTCTACGCCTCGAAGGAGCGGCTCGGCGATCTGACGAGCTTCCACTACGAGGAGCTGGCCGACACGAAATGGAAGGGCAAGGTCTGCATCCGCTCCGGCAAGCACCCCTACAACACCGCGCTGATCGCCACGATGATCGCCAAGGACGGCGAGGAGAAGACCCGCACCTGGCTCGAGGGCGTGAAGGCGAATCTCGCCCGCAAGGCCGCCGGCGGCGACCGTGACGTCGCCCGCGACATCCTCGGCGACATCTGCGATCTCGGCCTCGCCAACTCCTACTATGTCGGCCTGATGCGCAGCGGCGCCGGCGGCCCGGACCAGGAGAAGTGGGGCGAGGCCATCAACGTGGTGCTGCCGACCTTCGAGGGCGGCGGAACCCAGGTGAACATCTCCGGCGCGGCGGTCGCAAAGCACGCGCCGAACCGCGACAACGCCGTGAAGCTCCTGGAATACCTGGTTTCGCCGGAAGCCCAGTCGATCTATGCCAACGCCAACTTCGAATATCCGGTGCGGCCGGGTGTGAAGCCGGACGCGATCGTGGCGAGCTTCGGGGACCTCAAGATCGACCCCGCCCAGCTCGCCGAGATCTCCAAGTACCGCAAGCGCGCGAGCGAGCTCGTCGACGAAGTCGGCTTCGACAGCTGAGAGCATATCCCGTTCAGATTGAGCCGATCTGAACGACGAGGATATGCTCAAGCTTTTGAATCCGGAGCGATTTCTTGTCGATCGGATGAGCCCATCCGATCGGAAAGCGCTCTGAGCGCGACGGCCGGCCCCAGCGGGCCGATGGACGTACGCAGATGACAGAGGTGCCGGCGGCAGACGTTGCCGCCGGCACCTGCCTTCGTTTTCGCAACAGACGGAACGCCAGACACCGTGCCGCCCTCCGACGCCGCGATGCCGATGACCGCCGCCGCCCCGCCCGCCCCCGCGGACAGGAAGCCGGTTCGCCGTGCGCGGCCGGGGGCGTTCTGGTTCGCCGGCGCCGCGCTCGTGGCGCTCGCCGTTCTCGCGCCGATCCTGTCGCTGGTGCTCACCGCCCTCGAAGGCTCGGGCGATCTCTGGCCGCATCTCGTCGCCTATGTACTGCCGCAGGCGCTGACAGACACGGTGCTGCTTCTCGCCGGCGTCGGCGCGATCTCGGTGGTGATCGGCACCGGCACGGCCTGGCTGGTCACCGCCTACGACTTCCGCGGCCGGCGCGTGCTGTCTTGGGCGCTGCTGCTGCCGCTGGCCGTGCCGACCTATATCGTCGCGTTCGCCTATCTCGACATCCTGCATCCGATCGGGCCGGTACAGGCGGCGCTGAAGGCGGTGTTCGGCCGGGAGACCATGCGCGGCTTCCGCCTGCCGGAGCTCCGCTCGCTCGGCGGCTGCATCTTCGTCATCGGCTTCGTGCTCTACCCCTATGTCTATCTCACCGCGCGGGCGATGTTCGCCATGCAGGCGGCGAGCCTGATCGAGGCCGCACGGACGCTCGGCTGCGGCCCGGTGGCCGCGTTCTTCCGGATCGCCCTGCCGCAGGCGCGCCCGGCCGTCGCGGTCGGCACCAGCCTCGCGCTGATGGAGACGATGAACGACATCGGCGCCTCGGAATTCCTCGGGGTGCAGACGCTGACGGTCTCGATCTATGCCACCTGGGTCAACCGCTCGAACCTGCCGGGCGCCGCGCAGATCGCGCTCGCCGCGCTGGCCGTGGTCGTGCTGCTCGTCGGTATCGAGCGCTGGGCTCGGCGGCGGCAGCGCCACGCCGGCCCCGGCCAGCGTGCGCGCGCCATCGCCCCGGTCCGTCTGCGCGGCCTGAAGGGCGCGGCGGCATTCGCGGCGTGCGCCCTTCCCGTCGCGATCGGCTTCGCCGCGCCGGCGGCCTATCTCCTTTCCGAAGCGATCAAGCGGCTGCGCTTCGCGGGCTTCGGTCCGGACCTGATGCGCGAAACGCTCACGACCTTCGGCGTCGCAGCGGCGGCGACCGTGCTGACCGTCGTGCTCGGCCTCGTCGTCGCCCACGCCGCGCGCCTTTCGCGGCTCGCCGCCCGGCGCAACCTGGCGACCGACTTCATGATCCGAGCCGCGAGCCTCGGCTACGCGGTGCCGGGCACCGTGCTCGCCATCGGGCTGATGATATCGCTCGCGGGCCTCGACCACCTGATCGGCGCCGGGGCGTCGCTCGTCGGCGGCGTCGATCCCGGCCTGATCGTGTCGGGCTCGGCCGCCGCGGTGGTCTATGCCTGCGTCGCCCGCTTCCTCGCGGTCTCGACCGGCGGCATCGATGCCGGCTACGCCAAGATTCCCGCCTCGTTCGACCATGCCGCCCGCACGCTCGGACGGACGGCCGGCGGCACGCTCGCCCGCATTCACCTGCCGCTGCTGCGGCCGGCGACCGGCGCCGCCGCCCTGCTCGTGTTCGTCGACTGCATGAAGGAGCTGCCGGCGACGCTGCTGCTGCGCCCGCTCAATTTCGAGACCCTGGCGACGCATCTCTACGGCGAGGCCGCACGCGGAAGCTACGAGGACGGCGCCGTCGCCGCGCTCGCCATCGTGCTGTTCGGGCTCCTGCCCGTCCTTGTCCTCGCCCGGCTGTCCGGCAAGCCGGCGGCCTGAAGCGCGTCGCGTCCGGCGATCCATCGCGCGCATCGAATCGTACAACCGGCCATTGCGCATTGCAGCAATGGGCTTTATATCCGACGGGCATATGCTTGACCGATATATGGCGACTAACGGGCTGGGGCTTCGGCCATCGTCCCTTCAGGAGATTGCGCGCCGCATGAACGTTCGCACCGTCTGCCTCGCGATCCTGCATTTCAAGGACGCCACCGGCTATGAAATCCGCAAGCTGTCCGCCGAGGGCAGCTTGAGCCATTTCATCGACGCGAGCTTCGGGGCGATCTATCCGGCGCTGGCGCGCATGGAGACGGAGGGTCTGGTGACGGCCCGGATCGAGCCGCAGCCGGGAAAGCCGCCGCGCAAGGTCTATTCCATCACCGAAAGCGGGCGGGCCGAACTGCTGGCCGCGCTCTCCGCGCCGATGGCGCCGGACACCTACCGCTCCGAATTCCTGCTGGTCGCGATCTGCGCCGAGGCGCTGCCGCCCGATGTCGTCGCCGCCGCGCTCGACCGGCGCTGCGCGCAGCTCGATGAGGAAATCGCCCATCTGTCGTCGCTGGCGCTCAAGGGCAAGAGCCCGCCCGCGCAATGGGCCGTCAACTACGGCATCGCCTGCAAGACGGCAGCGCTCGATTATCTGCGCACCCACAGGCAAGCGCTCGTCGCCGCGTCCGGCACTGGACGCTCCGCACTTCCGGCGGACTGCCATGACGTCGACGTGATGGCAGCCGCTTCCGCTCCCGGCGCCATCGAGGCCGCCCCACCGGTTTCTCCCGTTCTCTCCGAGGTTCAGTCACGATGAAGGCCGACGCCACAGCAATCCTTCCCGCGAAGTCTGCCCGGCGCCCCAGGGGTGCCGCGACGGCCGTGGCGCTGTTCGCGGCCGGCTTCATCGCCTCCGCCGCGACGATGACCGCGCAGGCCGGCGCGGCCGAAGGCACCGCGGCCGATCATCCTTCCGCCGCTTCTGTCGAGCCGAAGCCGCCTTCCATCACGGTCGTGCCGGCCGTCGCGGGCACCCTGGTGGAACATGTGGTGGTGACCGGCAGCCTGCGCGCGCGCGAGGAGGTGCAGGTCACGGCCGAGGTCGACGGGCTCGCCGTCACCGAGGTGCTGGTCGAGGCCGGAGACAGGGTGCGCACCGGCCAGGTGCTCGCCCGGCTTTCCCAGGACACCACCAAGGCATCCATCGCCCAGACCACGGCCCAGGTCGCCCGTGCCGCCGCCGCGATCGCTCAGGCGGAAAGCCAGGTGACCGAGGCGAAGGCGACGCTCGACCAGGCCAAGCGCGTGTTCGACCGGACCAGCCAGCTCGCGAAGTCCGGCGTCGCTTCGAAGGAGGCCTTCGACCAGCGGAAATCCGACGTCGACGTCGCCGCCGCCCGCCTCGGCGCGGCGGAGGAGGCCCTTGGCGCGGCCCGGGCCGACAAGGCGCTCGCCGAAGCCCAGTTGCTCGACGCCCGCATCCGCCTCGCCCGCACCGAGATCAAGGCGACCGCCGACGGCACCGTCAGCCGCCGCGACATCACCGTCGGCCGCGTCGTCTCGGCCTCCGCAGGCCCGCTGTTCCTCATCATGGAAAACAGCGACATCGAGCTTGCGGCGGATGTCGCGGAAACCGTGATCACCAAGCTCAAGGTCGGCGACCGGGCGAGTGTGCTGGTCGCCGGCTTCGAGAAGCCGCTGGAAGGCCACGTGCGGCTGATCTCGCCGGAGGTGAACGACCGCAGCCGGCTCGGCCAGGTGCGCATCGACATTCCCGACGATCCGGCCCTGAAGGTCGGGGCCTTCGCCCGTGCCGACATCGAGACGGACCGGCGCGACGGCGTGATCGTGCCGCTGTCGGCGGTGCTCTACACGCCGTCGGGCCCCAAGGTGCAGGTGGTGAAGGACGGCGTCGTCGAAACCCGCCCGGTGGACATCGGGCTCGTCTCGGACGGGAAGGCGGAAATCGATTCCGGCCTCCAGCCTGGCGAACAGCTCGTCTCCATCTCCGGCACGTTCCTGCGCAACGGCGACCACGTGACGCCGATGCCCGCCCCGAGCAACTGAGCGACGGACCCCAACCATGGCCATCAACGTCTCCGCCTGGTCGATCCGCAAGCCGGTCCCGTCGATCGTTCTGTTCGCGGTGCTGATGCTGCTCGGCATCTTCTCCTTCCAGACGCTGCCGGTGACGCGGTTCCCGAACATCGACGTTCCGGTGGTCGCGATCACGATCACCCAGGCCGGTGCCGCCCCGTCCGAGCTTGAAACCCAGGTCACCCGCAAGGTCGAGGACGCTGTGGCCGGCCTGAACGGCGTCAAGCACGTGACCTCCACGGTGACGGACGGCCAGTCGCAGACGACCATCGAGTTCCGCCTGGAAATCGACCCGATCCGCGCGCTCAACGACACCAAGGACGCCGTCACCAAGATCCGCATGGAACTGCCGCGCGACATCGACGAGCCGCTGGTGCAGACCATCGACGTCGAGGGACAGGCGATCCAGACCTTCGCGGCCACTGCGCCCGGCATGACGCTGGAGCAGCTGTCGTGGTTCGTGGACGACGTCGTCAAGCGCAAGCTCCAGGGCCTGCCCGGCGTCGGGCGCGTCGAGCGTGTCGGCGGCGTGGAGCGGGAGGTGCGGGTCTCGATCGATCCCGACCGGCTGATGGCGCTCGGCGTGACCGCGGGCGAGATCTCCGCGCGGCTGCGCGCCACCAACGTGGACCTTGCCGGCGGCCGCGCCGAAGTCGGCGGACAGGAGCAGTCGGTCCGCACCCTCGCTGGCGCGCGCACGGTGGAGGATCTCGGCAAGACGATGATCAACCTGCCGGACGGACGCAGCGTGCGGCTGTCCGAGCTCGGCACCGTTTCCGACGCCTTCCAGGAACCTCGCTCTTTCGCCCGCCTCGGCGGCACGACGCCGGTGGTCTCGTTCAGCGTCTACCGGTCCAAGGGCGCGAGCGATGTCGACGTCGCCAACGTGGTCGAAGCCGCGCTGTCGGAGCTTTCGGCCGAACATCCCGATGTCAGCTATACGCTGATCGACGATTCCGTCGCCTACACCTTCGGCAACTACCATTCGGCGATGCAGACCCTGATCGAGGGCGCTGTGCTCGCGATCATCGTGGTGTTCATCTTCCTTCGAGACTGGCGCGCCACGCTGATCGCCGCCGTCGCGCTGCCGCTCTCGATCATACCGGCCTTCTGGCTGATCAGCCTGATGGGCTTTTCGCTCAATCTCGTCAGCCTGCTCGCGATCACGCTGGTGACGGGCATTCTCGTCGATGACGCCATCGTCGAGATCGAGAACATCGTGCGCCACATGCGCATGGGCAAGTCGCCCTATCGCGCCGCCATGGAGGCCGCCGACGAGATCGGCCTCGCGGTGATCGCGATCACCATGACCATCGTCGCGGTGTTCGCGCCGGTGAGCTTCATGGGCGGCATCGCCGGGCAGTACTTCAAGCAGTTCGGCCTGACGGTCGCGGTCGCGGTGCTGGTCTCGCTTCTGGTCGCGCGTCTCATCACGCCGATGATGGCCGCCTACCTGATGCGCAGCCACGCCCACGTGGAGCACAAGGACGGGCGGCTGATGCGCGCCTATACCCGGATGCTCGCGTGGACGATCCGCTGGCGCTTCGTCACGCTCCTTGCCGGCATCGGGCTGTTCGCCGCCTCGCTGTGGGCGACGAGCCTGCTGCCGACCGGCTTCATCCCGACCGAGGACGCCTCCCGCTCCGTCATCGCGGTCGAGCTTCCGCCCGGCGCCACGCTGGAGGAAACCCAGGCGAAGACCGACGACATCGTCAACGCGATCAAGGGCATCGGCGGCGTCGACCAGGTGTTCGTGCTCGGCGGCACCTCGCCAACGGGCCAGCTCGAAATCCGCAAGGCCTCGGTCTACGTCAAGCTGTTCCCCAAGGCGACCCGCGACCTCTCGCAGAAGGCCATCGAGGGCGAGATCTCGCGCAGGCTCGCCGACATTCCCGATATCCGCGCCTGGTACGTCAACGATCGCGGCGTGCGGGAAA
The DNA here is from genome assembly GCF_900148505.1 of Pseudoxanthobacter soli DSM 19599. Lineage (NCBI taxonomy): Bacteria > Pseudomonadati > Pseudomonadota > Alphaproteobacteria > Hyphomicrobiales > Segnochrobactraceae > Pseudoxanthobacter > Pseudoxanthobacter soli. The sequence continues at coordinate 155,487 of NZ_FRXO01000002.1, forward strand.
TGTCGGTGTCGCTGCTGTCGCAGGATCCGAAGGCGCTCGACGAGGCCACGGGCAAGCTCGAGGCGGCGCTGCGCCGCGACCCGATGCTGACCAACGTCGCCGCCGCCGCGGGCGTGGAACGGCCGGAAATCCTGATCCGCCCGCGTCTCGACGAGGCGGCACGGTTCGGCGTCTCGACCGAGGACATCTCCGCCGCGATCCGCGTCGCCACCATCGGCGACACGGACGCGAACCTCGCCAAGTTCAATGCCGGCGACCGGCTGATCCCGATCCGGGTGCAGCTAGACACCGATGCGCGCAAGAACCTCGCGCTGGTGCAGGCGATGGCGGTGAAATCGGCCGCCGGCGAGCCATTGCCGCTCGCCTCGGTCGCCGATGTCAGCTTCGGCCAGGGCCCCTCCTCGATCGACCGCTACGACCGAGAGCGGCGCGTCCAGATCGGCGCGGACCTGCCGAAGGGCATCGCGCTCGGCCAGGCCATCGACCGCGTGAAGGAAATCGCCGCGAAAATCGGTCTGCCGCAGGGCGTGCGCCTGCAGGACAGCGACGACGCCGAGATCATGGGCGAGGTGTTCACGGGCTTCGCCCAGGCCATGGGCGCCGGCCTGATGATGGTGCTCGGCGTGCTCATCCTGCTGTTCGGCAGCGTGTTCCAGCCGATCACGATCCTGTTGTCGCTGCCGCTCGCCGTCGGCGGCGTGATCGGCGCGCTGCTGATCACGCAGAACCCGATCTCGATGCCCGTGGTGATCGGCATCCTGATGCTGATGGGCGTCGTCACCAAGAACGCCATCATGCTGGTGGACTTCGCCATCGAGGCGGTCGCGCGCGGCACGCCGCGCGTGGAGGCCATCGTCGATGCCGGGCGCAAGCGTGCCCGCCCGATCATCATGACCACCATCGCCATGATCGCCGGCATGCTGCCGAGCGCCTGGGGCGTGGGCGACGGCGGCGAGTTCCGCGCGCCGATGGCGATCGCGGTGATCGGCGGCCTGATGATCGGCACGCTGCTGTCGCTCGTGTTCGTGCCGTCGTTCTACACGGTGATGGACGACGTCTCGCGGCTGTTCTCGTGGATGTTCGGACGCTTCATCGGCCCGAAGGAGGACGACGACGGCGCGGCAAGCGCAGGGCACGCGCCTCTACCGGCGCCACAGCCGGCCTCTGTCAATCGCCGCGACGCGGCGGAATAAGAGCGGCCAGCACAGTCATAGCGGCCAGCAAAAAGGCCGGTCGGAGATGTTCTCCGGCCGGCCTTTTTCATGCCTTCGACGTTTGATGCCTTCGACGACGCCACGGCGCGTATGCGCGGCGTTCAATCCGGCCGGGGTGTCCCCGGGGCGGTTCCGGGCTGCTCCTCGGTGACGTCGCCGCCGACGAGCCGGGCGTGACCTTCGGTCACCAGCGCCGGATGGACTTCGACGGTGTCGCGCGGCGAGGCGAGCGGGTTCGGCTGCGCGACGATGGCGGCCTTCTCCACGGTCTCGATGACGTGGTGAAGCTTGGTCCGCATCGTCTCGGGGTCGGGGCCCTTCTCGTGGCGGTTGTCGAACCAGTCGCGGATGGACTTCAGCGTCATGAACATGTCGTGGCTGGCGGCCAGCACGGTCGCGTGCTCGCCATCGACCGCGGTCGCGATCGTCACGCCCGCGGCATCGACGATGCGGTTCTCCTCGACGCGGAACGGGCCCTGCATGGAATAGATCGCCGCCTGGGCCTCGTTCTCCCACACGGCGTCGTTGATCATGCGCCGACGCTCGTCGCTGTCGGCTATTTCCGTCTCGTTGCCCTGGGGCCTGTCGTTGCTGTCGGCCATGAACATCCCTCGCCGTTCACGCCCTCCGGTCGCGGGAGGACACCGAAGCAACGCGCGGCGGGCGATATGGTTCGCGGCACCGGTCCCGTCGGGCGGGCGCGGGCAAGCCGCCTCAGGCGGCGGGCGGAGGCGCGGCCGGCTGCTCCTCGGGCGAGGCCGGCTTGTGGGACGCCTCGTCGGCGGCGGCGAGGCGGCGCCACCAGATCGCCCCAGCGGGCAGGAAGGCGAGATAGATCACCGATCCCAGCGTGAACATCTCGAACGGATAGCTGACGAACAGCGCACCCACGAGAACCACACAGACGAACAGCGGCAGCACCAGGTCGCGCCGCACCCGCTTGCCGAGCTTCTTGCCGGAGAAGGTCGGCAACTGGCTCACCATCAGCAGTCCCATCGCAACCGTATAGAAGGCCACGACGATCGCCGTCTCGCGACCGGGCTCGATGACGCCGAGCAGTCCGAGATTGATCGGCAAGAGCGCGCAGATCGCGCCCGCCGGCGACGGCACGCCGGTGAAGAAATTCGCCTGCCAGGCCGGACGGCCGACATCGTCGAGCGCGACATTGAAGCGCGCGAGACGGAGTGCGGCGGCGATGGAAAACACCAGCACCACGATCCAGCCGATGGAATGCAGGTCGCGCAGTGTCCAGCAATAGAGCAGTACGCCGGGCGCGACGCCGAAATTGACGAAATCGGTCAGGGAATCGAGTTCGGCGCCGAAGCGGGAGGTGGATTTCAGCATCCGCGCCACGCGCCCGTCGAGCCCGTCGAGCACGGCGGCGAACACCACCGCGAGAATGGCGAGGTCGTAGCGGTTCTCCAGCGCCATGCGCACGGCGGTGAGCCCGGAGCAAAGCGCGAACAACGTGACGAGGTTCGGCAGGATCAGCCGCATCGGCAGCCGCCGGATGCGCAGCTGGTGGCGACGCCTGATCCCTCGCCGGCCCGGGTCGAACGGGGGAAACAGGTCGATCATGCCTCAACACTCCAAATACGACTGCCTGGTGCTGAAACGCTGACCGCGCGGATGGTTCCATCCGCGCGACGACGATGGGGACGCTGACCGGTCATCACAGGGTTCGCGCGACACCGATCGCCGGGCGCAGCCCCGCGAGATCGGCAATGGGCGTCTCGCCGCCGACCGCCCGCTGCCCCTCGGCGACGAGAGGGCGCGCGCCCGCCGGCAGGTAGACGTCGACCCGCGAGCCGAACCGGATGATGCCGATGCGCTCGCCCTGCGAGACGCTGACGCCCTCGCGCACGAACGGGACGATGCGGCGGGCGACGAGACCGGCGATCTGCACCACGGCGACCTCGCCATTTTCGGTCGAGAGCACGATGCCGTTGCGTTCGTTCTCGAGGCTCGCCTGCGGATCCTCCGCATTGAGGAACCGCCCGGGCCGGTAGACGGTGCGTGCGACGCGGCCCGCGAGCGGCGTGCGGTTGATGTGCACGTCGAACACGCTCATGAAGATCGACACCCGCACCATCGGCTCGATGCCGAGATCGAGCTCGGCCGGCGGGATGGCGTTGTCGACGATGGAGACGCGGCCGTCGGCCGGCGCCAGCGCCAGCGTGGGATCGATCGGCGCGACGCGCTCGGGATCGCGGAAGAACAGCACGCACCAGACCGTCGGGAACAGCGCCAGCACGCCGAGCGGCGCCGACAGGAAGCCGAGCACGACCGTAACGATGACGAAGCCCACGATATAGGGATAGCCCTCGCGATGGATCGGAACCATCGCCCGGCGGATCGACTCGCCGATGCCGTGTGCCATCTCGATATCCTCTTTCGCTGCGCGGCATTGCGGGGAAGGCCGCCTTTGCGTCCGCGCCTGCCGGGAAATGCCCGCCCGGGCTTTCCTTTCCCACGTCCGCCCGTCGCTGTGAAGGGTTAAGACGCGCCCGCCGATGAAGCGTTCGCGAGACGGCCGTGCACCGGGCCTCGACACTCGCGAAGCGCGAAGCGCAAATTTTCCACGCGACGCCGCTCTTGCATGGCGCGCCGCACTCCTATATCGCCATTCGACGATGGAGGATGCCGCACCGTGATCTATCCTGCCTCGGATACCGCGCTGGCGCGCGTGCTGAAAGCCCTGGGCCATCCCGCCCGCCTCGCCATCGTGCGGGCGCTCCTGGAACAGGAAGGCTGCTGCTGCGGCGACATCGTGCGCCGGCTGCCTCTGGCTCAGTCGACGGTTTCGGAACATCTCAGGGTCCTCAAGGAAGCCGGTCTCGTCATCGGCAACATCGAGGGGCCGCGTGCGTGCTACGCAATCGACCGCGCGGCCTACGCCACGGCGATTTCCGCGTTGTCGGGACTGATGCCGCCGGCGGGCGCAGCGGGTGCGTGCCAGGAGCGGACGCTCCTCGCGGCGGAAGACGGACAATAACGACATGAACCCAGCACCGGATGGCAGGAAGCCGGGCCGCGACCGCTCGGAACTCTCGGCGCTGACCGATCTCTGGCCCTATATGTGGCCGCCGGACCGGCCGGACCTGAAGCTGCGCGTGGTGATCGCGGTGCTTGCGCTGGTGGTCGCCAAAATCCTCACCGTGCTGGTGCCCTATACCTACAAGTGGGTGACCGACGCGCTCGTCGGCGACAGCGACCATCGCAAGATGGTGGCGCTGGCGACGGTGCCGATCCTGCTCGTGATCGCCTACGGCGTCGGCCGCATCATGGCGACCGGCTTCAACCAGTTGCGCGACGCACTGTTCGCCCGCGTCGGCCAGCACGCGGTGCGCACCCTCGCCAACCGCACGTTCATTCACCTGCACGAGCTGTCGCTGCGCTTTCACCTGCAGCGGCGCACCGGCGGGCTGTCGCGGGTGATCGAGCGCGGCACCAACGGCATCGAGTCGATCGTGCGCTACACGATCCTCAACTCGCTGCCGACCGCGCTGGAATTCGCGCTGACGGCGGCGGTGATCTGGTACCAGTTCGGCTTCGTCTATGTGGTCGTGATCGCCATCACCGTGTGCCTCTATGTCTGGTTCACGGTGAAGATGTCGAACTGGCGCATCGGCATCGTCCGGGTGATGAACAGCTCGGATACCGAGGCCAACGCCAAGGCCATCGACTCGCTGCTGAACTACGAAACCGTCAAATATTTCAACAACGAGAGGATGGAGTCCGAGCGCTTCGACCGCTCGGTCGCCGTCTATGAGAAGGCTGCCATCCAGACGTGGACGTCGCTCGCCTGGCTCAACCAGGGCCAGACGGTGATCTTCACCGTCGGCACCGTGGTTTGCATGGTGCTGTCGGCCTATGCGGTGGTGCGCGGCGAGCAATCGGTCGGCGACTTCGTGCTGATCAACTCGCTCTTGATGCAGCTTTCGGTGCCGCTGAACTTCATCGGCTTCATCTACCGCGAGATCCGCCAGGGCCTTGCCGACATCGAGGCGATGTTCGACCTGCTCGACGTCGCCCCGGAAGTGACCGATCGCGCCGACGCGCGGCCGCTGGCGGTGAGTTCCGGCGCCGTGACCTTCGACGACGTCTCGTTCCACTACGATCCCGACCGGCCGATCCTCAAGAACCTGTCCTTCACCGTGCCCGCGGGGCACACGGTGGCGCTGGTCGGCCCGTCCGGTGCGGGAAAGTCCACGATCTCGCGGCTGATCTTCCGGTTCTACGACGTCACCGGCGGCCGGATCCTGATCGATGGGCAGGACGTGCGCGACGTCACCCAGGCGTCGCTGCGCGCGGCGATCGGTATCGTCCCGCAGGACACGGTGCTGTTCAACGACACCATCGCCTACAATATCCGCTACGGCCGCCCGTCGGCCGGCGACGCGGAGGTGGCGGAGGCGGCGGCGAGCGCGCAGATCGCGGACTTCGTCGCAAGCCTGCCGCAGGGCTACGCCACCGAGGTCGGCGAACGCGGGCTGAAGCTCTCCGGCGGCGAGAAGCAGCGCGTCGCCATCGCCCGCACCATCCTCAAGTCGCCGCCGGTGCTGATCCTCGACGAGGCGACCTCGGCGCTCGACACGCGGACTGAACAGGACATTCAGTCGGCCATCGACCGCGTGGCGCGCGATCGCACCACGCTCGTCATCGCGCACCGGCTGTCCACCATCGTGGATGCCGACCAGATCCTGGTGCTGGAAGCCGGACGCATCGTAGAGCGCGGTAGCCATGGCGAACTGATCGCGCTTGGCGGGCTCTATGCCGAGATGTGGGAGCGCCAGCGCGAGGCCGCGGAGGCGGAGCAAGCGGCGGCGGCCGCGGGCGAAGACTTCCCGCGCGCCTCGCCCGAGCCGGTGCTCGCCCCCTGATCATCCGCGCGATCACCCGGCTCCGGATCGCGTCCGGAGCCGAAACGCGGTGCCGACCGCACGCCCGCAGCGGTCACCGCGGAATCGTGAGAACCTGGCCCGGATAGATCAGATCCGGATCGCGGATCTGGGACTCGTTGGCGCGATAGATCGCGGTATAGCGCGCGCCCTTGCCGAACACGCGCTCGGCGATCCGCCACAGATTGTCGCCCCGGCGGACCTCGACGGTCATGGGCTTGGCCTCTTCCGCGGCCGGCGTTTCGGCCACGACGGCGGTCTGGCCGGATGGCGAGACCTCGTTGTCGAACGGCACCTCGGCGCGGGCAAGCACCTTGCCGGTCGATTTCTCGATCTGGTCGACGCGGACCTGATGGGTTCCGGCCGCGACATTGGCGGGAAGCGACAGGCTGAAGCCGCCTTCGGCGCCTGCCGTGGCGTCACCCACCGCGGCATCGTCGATATAGACCTTGAGCAGCGCGCCGGGAGCGGCAGCGCCGGAGATCGACAATGTGCCGTCCGTCAGCTGGATGGTGGTGATGACCACGCTCGGCGCCGCGGCGCTTGCAGGCTGCTGCACCACGCGGGTCGGCTGGTCGGGCGAAACGATGGCGACGAGCGGCTGCTCGGTCTTGTTGCGCGGCACCGAAACCGCGACGCGCTCGGCCGCCTCGACCTCGCTCTTGCCGCCGTCGGCGACGCTCGTGACCGTCAGCTCATATTCGCCGGGCGCCAGCGGACGGTCGAGCACGATGGCCCACTCGCCGTTCTCGTTCGCCGTGGCACGGCCGACGACGGCGCCGTTGGCATAGATCGCGATCGCCGCATGGGGGCTCGCGCGCCCGGCGATGGTCGCATCGCCCGACGGCTCGACCCGGACGACGTCGAAGCTGGGCTTGCCATTGTCTCCCTGCGCCGCCGGCTGGGCGGGCGTCTGGGACGGCGTCGTCTGGGCGACCGTCGTCGTCTGTTCCGCCGGGGCGGGCGCGGACGACGCGGGGGCGGAGGCCGGCGCGGCCCCGCTCGATGCGGCCGGCGTGCCGGAGGCCGGTGCCGAGGCCACCGGCTGCGAGGCGGGCGCGGCCGGTGCGGCCGGGGGCGTGGACGGAGAAACGGTGGTCGTGCTTTCGGGCGCTGCCGTGAAGTGGCGATAGGCCCCGTACCCGCCGACCGCAGCCAAGAGCACCAGAAAGACGATTACGCCCTTGCGTGTCGTTTGAGTCATCACCACTTATCCCCGGTCCGTTCGAAGCGCTTCGCCCGTGAACGGCCGCCCCTTATGTTCGCGCCTGCGTGAGGGTATCGTCGGTTCTAGAAGCGGGTGTGCCCAGCAGACGTTGGGTTGCGCGCGGACCGTGCGGAAATCCTCAACCATCATCGTTATATGGCATCCCCGCGCGCGGCAAGCCGGCATGCGGCGCCGCGACCATGCGCGTGTGCGGTGCAGCGCGGACTTGACCCCCTGCCCTGCCGATGCGACATCAGGACAAGGCGCCGGAGGCGGCCGGGTGGAGATTTCCCGCTCGACGGCCCTGCCGGCCGCGGACGGGCGGCCCCCTCCAGAACCGCCGGTCCAGGCTCATCCCGTTTTCAGGTCAGCTCATTCCGTTTCAGGTCACAAGCAGTCGAGATGCCCGCATCCACGTTGTCTTCCCCGAAGCCCTCCGCCGATGAACGGCGTGCCGTCCGGTCCGTGTGCGTCTATTGCGGCTCGAGCATGGGCGTTTCACCCGCCTACGCCGAGGCCGCCGAGGAACTCGGCCGCGCGTTCGCGAAGGCGAGTATTCGGCTGGTCTATGGCGGCGGCTCGGTCGGCCTCATGGGAACCATCGCCCGCGCGACGATGGAGAATGGCGGCCGCGTCACTGGCATCATTCCCCGCTTCCTGAAGGATCGCGAGGTGATGCTGACCGAGGTCGACGAACTGATCGTCACCGCCGACATGCACGAGCGCAAGCGGCTGATGTTCGAGCATTCCGACGCGTTCGTCGCGCTGCCGGGCGGTGTCGGAACGCTGGAGGAGGTCGTCGAGATGATGACCTGGTCGCAGCTCGGCCAGCACGACAAGCCGATCATCCTGGTGGATATCGCCGGGTTCTGGTCGCCGCTCGTCGACCTGATCGACCACATGCGGAAGCAGGCGTTCATCCGCCCCCAGAACGAGATCGATTTTCATGTCGAGCCGACCGCCGCGGCGGTGTTGGAGCGGCTCGTCGCATCCGGCACCTCGCCCGAGGGCGGCGACGCGAGCGTCATCAAGCAGATGTAGCCCGCGCGGGTGAGCGCGGCGACAGCGGCCGGGGCACCCGCCGGCGTGCACAATACCGTTCGTGCACAATACCGTTGCGGATCCAGCTCCCTTGCGGATCCAAAGCCCTTGCGCACATACAAAGACCGGCCGGGCGCATCGCACCCGGCCGGTCTTTTTTCGTCAGATCAGCGTCTCAGCCGACCTCAGACATGGTCGGGCGAACCCCGACCTGTGCGAGCCCGCTCAGACCTTGTCGACGCCCTTCTTCACCGCGTCCTTCGCCTCGCCGACGCCCTTCTGGACGTGCCCCTTGGCCTCCTGGACCTCACCCTCGGCGCGCATCTTGTCGCTGCCGGTCGCCTCGCCCAGGGCCTGCTTGGTCTTACCCACGGCCTTGTTGGCCTCGCCCTTCACCTTGTCCATCGTCGAACCCATTTGGATCTTCCTTCCTGGTTTCACTTGAGGGAATGCCGCGCGGTGACGGCTCAGCGAGCCACGCGGCGGTTGTGCGGCTGGCAGCGATTACTGGCTCGTGGCCACGCTGCCGGACGCGGAGCGAACGGTGCCGGTATCGCTGCTGTCGAGCATCGCGACGCGCTGCGAAGGTTTCGGCAGGGGCATCACCGTCGTGTCGAACGGAAGAACAATCTTCGCGACATGCGACGGCGGAACATGAACGTCGTTCGCCAGAACGGGCGAAGACAAAAGCGGAAGACTTGCAGCGGCGGCGGCGGCAACACCAGCAATCAGAGCACGATTCATTCCTCGTCTCCTCATAAAGAAGGGTCTAACCGGCAGTCAGTCAGCTTATCAACAACTTTGACTTCCGCCCGGTCTTGCAAATAAAACGTACCTTCCGGGAAAGGGTTCCTTAACCGTGTTGAAAAAGGCGACGCTTGTCCGCGCGGGGGACGCTCGCGTGCCCGCGTGAACCGGGACTGTCGGCAGCAGGCACAAAAAAGCCGACCGGCAGGCCCGCCGGTCGGCTCTGGGTTCGCAGCGATGAGCGCGCGATCAGACGGCAGCGGCGAGCCGGAAGCCGGCGGGAGCGGCGCCCTCGCCCGCGGGGACAGCGCCCGCGCGCATCAGCTTGTAGGTCATGGAATCCACCAGCGCCCGGAACGAGGCGTCGACGATGTTGGGCGACACCCCGATCGTGTACCAGCGGGCGCCGGCGGCATCGCGGCTTTCGATCAGAACGCGCGTCGTCGCGCCGGTGCCACCGTTGAGGATACGCACCTTGTAGTCCACCAGTTCGAGATCGGCGATCGCGGACTGATAGCGGCCGAGGTCCTTGCGCAGCGCGATGTCGAGCGCATTGACAGGACCATTGCCTTCCGCGACCGACATGCGCTCCTCGCCGTCCACGTCGAGCTTCACCACCGCCTCGGACACGGTGACGAGTTCGCCCGCCGCATTGAAGCGACGCTCGACCATCACCCGGAAACTGCGCACGTCGAAGAAGCGGGGCAGCGTGCCGAGCATGTGATGGGCGAGCAGCGCGAACGAGGCATCGGCGCCCTCGTAGGAATAGCCCTCGGCCTCGCGCGCCTTCACCTCCCGCAGGAGGGCGTCGAGCCGCGGATCGTCCTTGGCGAGGGTGATGCCAACGCGGTCGAGTTCGGCAATCAGGTTCGACTTGCCGGCCTGGTCGGAGACGAGAACGCGGCGACGGTTGCCGACCCATTCCGGCGGAATGTGCTCGTAGGTCGCCGGTTCCTTCATGATGGCCGAGGCGTGGATGCCGGCCTTCGTGGCGAACGCCGCCTCGCCGACATAGGGCGCATGGCGGTCCGGCGAGCGGTTCAGGATCTCGTCGAAGGCGCGGCTGATCTGGGTGATCTCCGCCAGCGCGGCCGAGCCGACGGAAATCTGGAGCCGCTCGCTGTAGTCGCGCTTCAGCTTCAGGGTCGGGATCAGCGAGATCAGGTTGGCATTGCCGCAGCGCTCGCCGATGCCGTTCAGCGTGCCCTGGATCTGCCGCACGCCGCCGCGCACCGCAGCCAGCGAGTTGGCAACCGCCTGCCCGGTGTCGTCATGGGCGTGGATGCCGAGCCGGCTGCCCGGCACATGCTTCACCACCTCGCCGACGATACGCTCGACCTCTTCCGGCAGCGTGCCGCCGTTGGTGTCGCACAGCACGACCCAACGCGCGCCGGCCTCGTAGGCCGTGACGGCGCAGCTCAGCGCGTAGACCGGGTTCGCCTTGTAGCCGTCGAAGAAGTGCTCGCAGTCGATCATCGGCTCCTTGCCCGCGGCAAGGGCGGCCTCGACGGTCTCGCGGATCGAATCGAGATTTTCCGCCTCGGATACGCCGAGGGCGACGCGGACGTGATAATCCCACGACTTGGCGACGAAGCACGCCGCGCTCGCCGCCGAGGCGAGCACGTCTCTCAGGCCCGGATCGTTCGAAACCGACCGGCCGGCGCGCTTGGTCATGCCGAAGGCGGTGAAAGTGGCATTGCGGGTGCGCGGCTCCGCGAAGAAGGCGGTGTCGAGCGGGTTGGCGCCCGGGTATCCGCCCTCGATGTAATCGACGCCAAGGCGTTCCAGCAGCGCAACCACCGCGATCTTGTCCTCGAACGAGAAGTCGATGCCGTTGGTCTGGGCGCCGTCGCGCAGCGTGGTGTCGAACAGATACAGGCGTTCCCTGGTCATCGGATGGGCCCTGGTGCTGGTTATTGCTGCGAACACGACAGGTCGCCGCCGGGACAGGCGACTTGTGCCTCGAGCGCCTTGATACGCTCGTTGGTCAGTTCCGTCTGGCAGTCGGTATAGATCATCGGCCAGACCGAGCCCTCGCGGTCGGGCCCGCCGCCGGTGCGCGACACGCATTCCTTGTCGCGGAAGCTGACCCAGGCGCGCTGCGCGTCGCGCAGATAGCCCTGGCCGTCCGCATCGAGTTCCGCCATCAGCTTGCGATAGGTGGCGTTGAGGGTGCGATCGGCCGCCTTGAAGGCATTGCTCGCGCAGACGTCCATTTCCATCTGGGTGGCGGCATTGTCGCAATCGATATCGTCGGCGGCCATGGCCGCCGGCCCCGGCATCGCCAGAAGCGAGGCGCCCGCGAGCATCGCGCCCGCAAGGCCGCCGATCAGCCGGCCGGACAAGGAGCGAACCGCCATCACGGCAACTCCCTCACATGCGGCGCGCCGCTGGTTTCCTCCGGCGGCCAGGCGGCCGTGTCGTGATCCGGGTGCTGGAACGAGACGAGCCGTTCCATCGCGCCGTCCGGCATGTCGTCCTCGGTGATGCGGCCCGGCAGGCCGTCGAGGCTCTCGAACCACGGCATCCGGCCTTCGGTGCCGTACTGGATGACCGGAGGCGCGGCGGCGGGATCGTCGAGGCTGCCGAGAGACACCGCGATCTCGTCGCTTTCCAGATAGTCGTAGGTGAGCGGTGTGCCGCAGGCCGCGCAGAAGCCGCGCATCACCAGCGAGGAGGAGCGGAACAGGGTGGGCTCGCCGCGCGTCCACGTCAGATCCTGCCGCTTCACGGAGCCGAGCGGGGCGAAATAGCTGCCGAACGCCTTCTGGCACATGCGGCAATGACAGATCGACGGCTTGATCATCTCGGCATGGAGAGCGTAGCGCACCGCGCCGCACTGGCAGCCGCCGGTGTGGACGACGGGGGGCGCCTCGGATTGGCTAACTGCGGATTCCTGTGCCGTCATGTCCGTTCCATCCCCGAATGAGCCCTTTCCCAGGTCGTACCGTCCCGGGAATCCTTCAAGGCGATGCCGAGACCCGCGAGTTCGTCGCGGATCCGGTCGGCCTCTGCGAAATCGCGCGCCTTGCGTGCCGCGAGGCGGGCGGCGATGCGCTCCTCAACGAACGCCTCATCGATACCGGACAGCGCTTCACGTTCGCCGGCTTCGAGCGGGAAGCCGAAGGCCGCGAGCGTGCCGGCGAGCTCGCCACCCTCCAGGCGATGAACCTCGGCCATCGCCCGCGGCATGTTGAGATCGTCGGCGAGGGCCTCGAACACGCCGTCGGCAAACGCCGCCGGCGCCTCGACGCCAGCCGCGGCGGCCCGCCACCTGGCGAGCACCCGCGCGGTCTCCTCAAGGCCCTTCACCGTCCAGTCGATCGGCTGGCGATAATGGGTCTTCAGCATGTTGAGGCGCACGACATCGCCCGGCCAGTCCTGAAGGACGTCGCGGATGGTGACGAAGTTGCCGAGCGACTTCGACATCTTCTCGCCTTCCACCATCAGGAAGCCGTTGTGCATCCAGACATTCGCCATCGCCGCCGTGCCGTGGGCGCAGCGCGACTGGGCGATCTCGTTCTCATGATGCGGGAAAACGAGATCGATGCCGCCGCCGTGGATGTCGAAGGTCCCGCCGAGCAGCGCGCCCGACATCGCCGAGCATTCGATGTGCCAGCCGGGCCGGCCAACGCCCCAGGGGCTTTCCCACCCGGGCTCGCCGGACCGGGACGGCTTCCACAAAACGAAATCCATCGGATCGCGCTTGTAGGGGGCCACCTCGACGCGGGCGCCCGCCATCATGTCGTCGAGCGAACGGCGCGACAGGCTGCCGTAATCGGGCATCGACGGCACGTGGAACAGCACGTGCCCCTCCGCCGCGTAGGCGTGGCCACGCGCGATCAGCGCCTCGATCAGCCCGATCATGTCGGTGGCGCCATCGGTGCGGCGGATATAGTCCGTCGCCCGTGGCTCATGGGTCGGCCTGAGCACGCCGAGCGCGTCGATATCGGCGTGGAACTGGGCCAGCGTCTCGTCGGTCAGGGTGCGGATCGAGATGCCGCGCTCGGCTGCCCGCGCATTGATCTTGTCGTCGACGTCGGTGACGTTGCGGACATAGACGACGTGATCGGCGCCGTAGACCTGCCGCAGCAGGCGGAACAGGAGGTCGAACACGATGACCGGCCGGGCATTGCCGATGTGGGCGTAGTCGTAGACCGTCGGGCCGCAGACATACATCCGCACGCGCGCGCGATCGATCGGGCGGAAGACTTCCTTCACCCGGGACAGCGTGTTGTAAAGCTTCAGATCCCGGTCTTCGCCGGTTCCGACCGCAGCCGACATCGTCACGAACGCTCCCTCAGCCTCGCTGGCCCGGGGCATCCGCTTCCTTCGGATCGTCAAGGAAAAAGGAGGCAGCCGCAGCCAGCAGAGGCGCTAGCCGCAAATAATCGACGGAAAATGACCGAAGCGCGCCTGCGCCGCCGTTACCATGGCACATGCTCTGACTGATCGGGGCCGTTCCGTCAAGCACCGCGAGGGGCTGCGGTCTCCGGCGCGTCAGCCGCCGAGGCTGATCTCACCCTGACGGCGACGCTTCTGCTCGTACATCGCCGCGTCCGCCCGACGCACCGTTTCTTCGAGCGGCTCGCCGCGGCTCGTCGCCATGCCGATGGACAGGCTCATCCGCCGCTCGGAATGGAACTGATTGTTCAGTTCGGTCAGCTTGCCGATGTGCTCGATCAGCGCCTCGCCGTCGTGCTCGTCGCCCCCGGGCATCAGCACGGCGAACTCGTCACCGCCGATCCGTGCCGCCACGGCGGGCCGCGCGACGGCATTCGCCAGCACCTCGCCCGCCCGCCGCAGCAGCGCGTCGCCCGCGGCATGGCCGAGGAGATCGTTCGCGGCCTTCAGCCCGTCGAGGTCCATGACGAGGATCGTGATCGGGAACTGCCCCTTGCGCTGGAGCCGGTTGAGTTCGTCGGCATAGAAAGAGCGGTTGTGAAGCCGCGTCAGCACATCGTGCTTTCCGAGATATTCGAGATAGGCCTCGGCCTTCTTGCGCGCGGTGATGTTGGTGAGCGCGATCTGGACCTGCGACCAGTCGTCCTCGAAACCCGGCAGCACCGAGAACTGGAGGTGCAGGTAGAGCTTGTCGCCGCCGAGGGTGTAGTTCACCACCTCGCGGGTGTGGAACAGCTTGCCCTCCCACAGATCGATCAATTGCTCGCGGAAGGAATCGAGGCTGTTCTCGCCGAAGATGTCGCCGAAGCGGTGCAGCAGTGCCTCGCGGCTCGGTGCACCGAACAGCTCAAGCGTGTGGCGGTTGATGTCGATCAGCCGGATTTCACTGAGGCAGCGCTCGACGAACTCGGGATGGACGTTCAGGAACGAGCGGAAATCCTCGATGCCGCGCATCCGCAGGTCATCCGTCAGGGCCTTGATGGCGCTGAAGTCCTCCACCCACAGCGACACTGGCGAGTGCTGGAACAGGCCGTTGGCATAGGCGGCACTGAACTCCGCCTCCCGCCGCGCCTGCTCACGCGCGCTCACATCCTCGATGGCGATCAGGATCCGCGACCAGTCCGCTTCCGCGCCCGGCAGCACCACTCCGCGCAGGCTGAGGTCGAGCCGGCGGCCGGCCAGAGTGTGGTTCACCACAGAAGCCGAGAACCCCGCCGCGCCGTTCCACATTCGCGCGAGTTCGCCGACGTGGGTGACGAGCCGGTCCGTGCCGACGATGCGGTCGAGATGGGCGGAAAGGGCGTCGAAATCGGGCGCCTCGAACAGCTCCAGCGTCCGCCGGTTGACCCCGAGGAAGCGGATCCGCGCCGCAGCCTCCCGGGCGCGACCGGCATCCTCCGCAAGGACGGCCTCGAGATCCGTGACGCCGCTACGGCACCATTCGGCGAAGAGCGCGTGAACGCCCTTGCAGTCTTCAAGCCAGAGCGAAACAGGCGCGAGCTCGAACAGGGTGGCGGCATCCAACGCGAATGCCGTCTCGGGCGGTATCTTCAAGTCCGTACTCGCGACAGGCGGCCCGAACAGAAGGCCGCGGGTAACAGTGCAAGCGCCAGCCCCTGTTCACGGAGCGGCGGCTGCCGATGTCGCGAGAGGAGGCCATCGATCAGGCATGTGCGTCGACGGACGCCGAGAGGGCGTTTGCGACCATCAATGCCTGGTGCTTGTGCGCATTCAGCGCCGCACGGCCGCGCCTACGTGCGGGGCCGAAACAAATGCCCCTCGTTTTTAGTGAAACGACACGCAATTTGCAATCAAACTAAAATCGCAGGTCGCCGCGGGGCAGCGGGGCGGCGCCTCGCCGAAAGACCGCATCCCACTGCCCCGCCCGGAATTCGACGATGTCACTCCACCTCGTCGGAGGGCACGATCATCGTCTCGGCCTCGGCGGCCTCCGTCCAGGCGAGCATCGCCGGCAGTGCCAGGACGGCATCCATGTAGGCGCGGGTGTCGGGCGCGACCTCGATATCGTAACGGTCCAGCCGGGTCACGACGGGCGCGAACATGGCGTCGGCGGCGGAAAAAGGCCCGAACAGGAACGGACGGTCGTCCGCAAAGGTCGCGCGGGCGTCGCGCCACAGCTGCTCGAGGCGGGCGACGTCGCGCTTCGCGGCCTCTCCGCCGCGATCGGCACGCGGGAACCGCCGGCCGAGATTCATCGGGCAGGCCGAGCGCAGCGCCATGAAGCCGGCGTGCATCTCCGAGGAGATCGCGCGGGCGTGGGCGCGGGCACCGACGGAACGCGGCCAGACCGGATGTTCCGGGAACCGCTCCGCCAGATATTCGATGATTGCAAGCGATTCCCAGATGCGGATCGGACCGTCGATCAGGCACGGCACCCGGCCGGACGGCGAGACCTCGAGGATGCGGGCGTGGGTGTCGGGTTCGTCGAGCGGGATCAGCGTCTCGGTGAAGGGAATTTCGAAATGGGCGAGCGTCAGCCAGGCCCTGAGCGACCAGGACGAATAGCGCTTGTTGGCGATGACGAGGTGAAGCGGCATCCAGGCAGTCTCCGCACGAGATCACCGGCCGGCGGCCGGCTTCCGTCGGCACAATGGCCGCTCGCCACGCCGGCGACCAACGAAATTCGCTGATGCCGGCATCACCGGGCTGAATGGATGCCGCACGGGCGGCGAAGCCCGTCCCCGGCGCCGAAACGGGATATCGGGGACTTCCCGGACAGTCCCCCTGCCCCGACGGCGATGCACGCGCTATTCTGTGGCAGCGGCTTGGAGCGCTTTCGGATCTGAGGGGATCATCCGACCCAAAAGAAATCGCTCCGGATTAAAAACCTTGGGCATATCCCGGCCAGATCGCCTCGATCTGGCTGAGATGTGGTCTCGGACGCCGGTCCAGATATCAGTCCAGATCTTGCGCGGGATAGCATCGGTGCCCTCCTTCAGCCTCCTCGACTATCTCGCCCTCGGCTGGTTCGTGATCGGCTGGCTCGTCTACGGCACCTTGATCGACTACAGCCCGTGGACGCGCGAGACGCTGTCCGAAACCATGCGGGAGGAACGCCGGCGGTGGATGCGCATGATGGCGACCCGCGAGAACCGGATCGTCGATGCCAGCATCATGAGCGGGCTGCAGAACGGCACCGCGTTCTTCGCCTCCACCGCCGTTCTGGCGATCGGCGGCGCGCTGGCGCTGCTGAACTCGACCGACCGGCTGATCCAGATCTTCTCGGACCTCGCGGTACCGACCCCGGCTGCCCGGCAGATTTGGGAGGCGAAAGGGATCGGCCTGCTGCTGATCTATTCCTATGCCTTCTTCAAGTTCGGCTGGTCGTACCGGCTGTTCAACTATGCCTCGATCCTGATGGGCGCGGTGCCGCCGCCGAAGGAGGTCGACACCCCGGCCGGCTGGGCGGCGGTGGAGCGGGCGGCCGCGATGGCGAACGCCGCCGGCCACCAGTTCAAGCTGGGCCTGCGGGCGTTCTTCCTGTCCATCGGTTTTCTCGGCTGGCTGGCGGGCCCGGTCGCGTTCTTCGTCGCGACCACGCTCATCCTCTATGTGCAGGCGCGGCGCCAGTTCTGGTCCGCCTCCCACCATGCCGCGCGCCTGACCGAGGCGCCGCCGGATCACAAGAGGCCCTGATCTCCGCCGGCGCTGGCCAGACGGTGCCGCACCACCCGATGCGCCGGGCGGCGGCAGGCCGTCATTCGTCGCAATCCGATACCGCGATACCGCAGCCAGCGCCGCACGCTTCCTTCGCCTTCGATTCGGCGATCTTCAGCGTCGGCCCCCAGCCCACACCGTAGTTGGACGAGGACGCGGCATAGGCGCCGCACTGATCGTAGCGCACGGCGATATGGCAGTTGCCGTTGCCGGCCGACTTGCATTCGGCAAGTGCGTTCTTGCCGGCCTCGTCGCGGGTCGAACCCGAACCCACTCCGTAGCCGATGTCCTTCGCCGCCACGCCATCCTCGTCGTCGACGGCGATGGCGCCGGCCGCCCGAGCCTCGATGGCGGCCAAGCCGAGAACCACGCCGAGCCCCACGACCAGCGCCAGTCCGATTGATTTCATGTGCATCCTGCAGCCCCGTTTGATTGCCAGCGCCGCCAGACTATCCCGCCGCGCGGCCGAAGGGAGCCCCGCCGGGAGAGAAAACCACCGAACTCTCAGGGCGCGGGAAGCAGCGCGGACGACCGGCCGGCCAAGCGGTAGGCGATGAGGGCTTCGATTTCGCGCGTCGCGGCATCCGTCGCCGCCAGCCCGGCGAGCGCGTCGGGCCGGCGGAGCCAAAGATCGGCGCCCTCGGGGACGCGGTAATCCACCGGCCAAGGCACGAGACCCGGCCAGCCCGCCGCCCTGAAGGTCCCGACGGCACGCGGCATATGGGCGGCGGAGGTGACGAGAAGCCACGTCGAGCCGAGGCCGGGACGAACGATCGCCATCGACGCCGTCGCGTTCTCCCAGGTGCTGCGGGAGCCGGTTTCGAGGACGAGACGTGCGGGATCGATGCCGATGCTGCGGGCGATTTCGGCGGCGCTCTCCGCCTCCGGCACCGCATGCCCGGTACGCGGCTCGAACTTGTTGCCGCCGGACAGCACGATCGGCACGCCCGGATAGCGGTGCGCGAGATCGGCGACCGCCACGATCCGGTCCGCTGCCTCGAGCAGTTCGGGCCTTCCCCGCTCCGCGGTGACGACGGTGTCGAGGTAACCGCCGAGGACGATTATGCCGTCGACATGGCCGGGCAAGGCGGGCTGCGGAAACCGGTTTTCCAAAGCTCGCAGCACGAGCGCGCCGGTGGGCAGGAAGCCGAACACCACGAGGCCCACGGCGGCGAGGCCGCAAGCGAATAACCCCGCGCGGCGCCATCCGACGGACAGCGCGACGGCGCCGGCGATCGCGAGAAACGCGATGATGTTGGAGGGTTGGGCGAGCGCGGCGATGGCCCAGATCAGCGGCGTCATGTCAGGGGATCACCGAGGAGCGCCAACATCCGGGGTAGCCAGCATCCCGGGCCGCTCATGGCCGCGGACGCCTGCTCGCCGGGACCGCAGGATCCGCCCGGCCGCACGGCGCTGAAAAGCCGGCAGGGGCGCCGCTTCGGGCGCCCCGCCATCGATGTCAGGCGAGTTCGGTGATGCTCGACACCACCCGGCCGACGAGGCCGTAGGCGATGGCTTCGTCCGGCGCCATCCAGTAATCGCGGTCGGTGTCCTTCTCGATACGCTCGAAGGGCTGGCCGGTGGCGGCGGCGAAGATGTGGTTCAGGCGGTCGCGCATCTTGATGATCTCGCGGGCCTGGATCTCGATGTCCGTCGCCGGGCCGCCGGTGCCGCCGGACGGTTGATGCAGCAGGAAGCGCGTGTTCGGCGTGCAGAACCGGCGCTCCACGGGCACGGAGACATAGATCAGCGCGCCGGCGCTCGCCACCCAGCCCATGCCGAGGATGTTCACCTTCGGGCGGATGAAGCGGATGGCGTCGTGAATCATGTCGCCCGATTCGACGTGGCCGCCGGGCGACGACACCACGACGGTGATCGGGTCTTCGGAAACCTGCGCCAGGGCGAACAGGCGGGCGGTCACGTCGCGAGCCAGTTCCTGGGTGATGCCGCCGGTGATGAGAACCGTGCGCGCATCGAACAGATGGCGGTCGACGGGAATCGAAGCCAGGGTCTTGGTCTTCTCGTCCTCCTCCTCATCGTCAAGGCGCGAAAGGTGGACCTTGTAATCCTTCATGCCGGAACTCGCTCGATCGCAATGGCTGGCGTCGGACACGCCTGCCGGGAAGGGCAGTCCCTTACTTAGGGCACCGCCGGCCAACGCGCAAACCGGTCGAAGGAGAAAAGCCGGCCGGAAGGTTCGACGGGCCGCGCCACCGGCAAGGTTCGTTGGCAATTCGCCCGCGCCGTGCTACGTCGCCGAGCGGCAGAGCCGATCCCCGCGGGACCATCGGCCTCGGTCGGCAACCGTCCGGATCCCTCCTCCCGAACCCGTCGAACAGAGCGGACATGGTGGCAACAACGGTACGGATCGAGAAACTCGCGTTCATGTCGAGCGAGGCGGACGGCGCGCGGCGTGCCCGCGAGGAACTCGTGCGGCGCTATGGCGAGGTTCCGCCCGAGGAAGCCGACGCAGTGGTCGCGCTCGGCGGCGACGGGCTGATGCTCGAGGCGCTGCATCGCTTCATGAACACCGGGCGGCCGATCTATGGCATGAACCGCGGCTCGGTCGGCTTCCTCATGAACGATTATCGCGAAGAGGACCTGCGCGACCGGCTTTCGGCGGCCGAGATCGTGGCGCTCAAGCCGCTCAAGATGGAAGTGGTCGATCAGGACGGCGCCCGCCACGTCGCCCACGCCTTCAACGAGGTTTCGCTGCTGCGGGAACTTCATCAGGCGGCGAAGCTGTCGATCTCCATCGACGGCCGCGTGCGGCTGGAGGAGCTGATCTGCGACGGCATCCTGATCGCGACACCCGCCGGTTCGACCGCCTACAATCTTTCGGCCCACGGCCCGATCCTGCCGATCAACGCGCAATTGCTCGCCCTGACGCCGATCAGCGCCTTCCGGCCCCGGCGCTGGCGCGGGGCCCTGCTTTCCACCCGCGCCCGCGTGCGTATCGATGTGTTCGAGGCCGACAAGCGGCCGGTGGCCGCCGCCGCCGATCACACCGAGATCCGCTCCATCGCGAGCGTGGTGGTCTACGAGGATTCCCAATCGGAAAGCCTCGTGATGTTCGACCCCGACCACTCGTGGGAAGAGCGCAATCTTTCCGAGCAGTTCCGTTACTGAACGCCGGCCTCACGCGCCGTTGCCGCCGCCGCGCGGGCGCCGCATCGTGAACAGCGCGCCGGCATTGGCCGCGGCGAAATCGAAATAGCCGAGCCGGGCGAGCGGCTGGATCCTCGCCGTGTCGAACAGGCCGTCGACGAGGGCACCATCGTCGATGTGAATGCCGACGACGATGCCGATCGCCATGTACTGATCGACCGCGCGGCCGTCGAGATCGGTGAGCGGCACGGTCTTCAGCAGCCTGCATTCCAGCGCGGCCGGCGCCTCGCCGACGCGGGGCGGCGCGACCGCGACCGACGGCACCGGCGTCAGCCCGGCGAACGCGAACTCCGACTGCCCTTCCTGCAGCGGTGCTGAGGTGAGGTTCATCGCCTCCCGCAATCCGTAGGTCGCGACGTTGCAGACGAACTCGCCGGTCGCCTCGATGTTGGCGATGGTGTGCTTGTGGCCGCTCGACGACACCATCACCATGTGAGGTCGCTCGCAGACAGCGTTGAAGAAGCTGTACGGCGCGAGGTTCGGCCGGCCCTGCCGGTCGACGGTCGAGATCCAGCCGATGGGCCGTGGTGCGACCAGCGCCTTGAACGGATCATGCGGCAGGCCGTGGTCGTTGCGGATCGCGTCGTAGTACATCGCTGGTTCCCGGTTTGCGGCGCCGCTCAGCGATAGTCGCTGACGAGGCTCGGCACATCCGGCCGGTCGCGCTCGAACGGCGGCTGCATCGGCGTGCCGATATGGACGAAGCCGGCGAAGCGCTCGCCCTCACCGAGGCCGAGAATCTCGCCGGCCTCCGCGTCGTAGGCGACCCATTCCGTCACCCACTGGCCGGCGAAGCCGAACGCATGGGCGGCATGGAGCAGGTTGAAACAGACCGCGCCCGCGGAGAGTTCCTGTTCCCACAGCGGGATCTTGGGATGGTTCGGCTGGGGCTTCGACACCACGCCGACCACGAGCGGCGCCCGGGTGAAGCGCTGACGCTCGGCGTCGAGCTGCGGCGCCCGCGCGTCGGGATTGCGCGCAGCAACGAGTGCGGCAAGGCGCTCTCCCGCCGCTTTCGCCCCCTCGCCGCGATAGAGGATGAACCGCCACGGCGCGAGCTTGCCGTGATCCGGCACGCGCGCGGCGATGGTCAGAATCTGCGACAGCGTCTCTTCATCCGGCCCGGGCGCGCCGAGCTGGATGGCCGGGATGGAGCGGCGCACCTTCAGATAGGACGCGAGATCGGACACGGGGGCGGTCATGGCACTGGACATGAGACTGGGCTCCGGCTTTCGACGGGCAGGTCCGCAGGGGGTGCGGACAGGAAGACGGGCGCGGCGGACGGCGCGACGATTGCACGGCACTGCAGCCGGCCCATGGACTGAGATCGGATGGGAGAGCACCTTTCGTGTCAACACGCAATCCCGCATCGCCGGGCGGGGCGATCGCATGGCAGGGCCGCCCGCGCGGATTATCGCGATGATCAAGTCTTGAATTCGCCGCCGTTCTCGGTGATGCCTTTGCGCTTGCAGACGGATGCCCCTCGCCAGCGCCACGCGCACCGTGGACGCGGCGACGGATGAAGACGGAACAGGGATCGCCGATGGCGAACGACTCCATGCTGCCGGAGCGCCGAAGCCGGCGATGACCACGGGTGAAGAACACCATGGGCGTAAAGAACGCCACGGTCGCGCTGATGGCGGACGCGCGCGCACAGCACGGGTGCTGCGTTCCGTGAAGGCGGCCGGAGCGCTTTTGTTCGGCGCATGGCTGATGCTGGCCGCGCAGCCGGCGGCCGAGGCCGCATCGGACATGCTGACCGCGCCCATGCTGTCGTCGCGCACGCCGGTGCTGCCGCTGCCGAGGCCCGGCTCGGAGGAATCCCTCCAGCCCCTCGGCGTTCCCGCGGCAGGCGCCGTGACGGTGCCGGGCATTCCCGCGGTGCCCTACGCCCAGCCGAACACGCCCAACACCGGCAAGCCCAGCGGCCAGGAAGTGCCGCTCTATCTCGTCGCCAAGCTGACGCCCGACGGCAAGCCGCTCAATGGCGGCGTGGTGTGGCGTGTGTTCGGCGACCATCCCGATGCCGCCGGCAAGCTGCCCCTGGTGGCGGTCGCGGCCGGTGGAGACGGCGAGTTCCGCCTGCGGCCGGGCGTCTATTTCGTGCATGCCGCCTATGGCAGGGCCGGCGCCACCAGCCGCGTCGACCTGACCCGCAGCGTCGTCAGCGAGACGGTGGTGCTGCACGCCGGCGGGCTCGAACTCGATGCGGTGATCGACGAGAACATCCCGCTGCCCGCCGACGAAGTGACCTTCGACATCTTCAAGGCCGAGGAAGACGCCAGCGGCGAGCGGCCGGCGGTGGTGCGCGGCGTCAAGCCGGGCGTGATCGTGCGCCTGCCGGCCGGCACCTACCACGTCGCCAGCCACTATGGCGGCGTCAACGCGGTGATGCGGGCCGACATCGAGGTTGAGGCCGGCAAGCTCGTCAAGGCGACGCTGCACCACAAGGCCGCCGAGGTGACGCTGAAGCTCGTCGCCAAGCACGGCGGCGAGGCGCTCGCCAACACCCAGTGGTCGGTGAAGGCCGAGGACGGCAAGGTGGTGGCGGAGAAGATGGGCGCCTTCCCGAGCCTTGTGCTGGCCGAAGGCAAGTACGAGATCGTCGCGAAGAACGGCGAGAAGACCTACAGCCAGAGCTTCGACGTGGAGGCCGGCCAGAACCGCGATCTGGAGGTTCTGGCGCAGGATATGCGCTGAACCGGTGAGGATCGGCGCTCAGTCGAACACGGACTCTCCGGACGGATCGTCCGTCCGTCGCACCCATGAAAAAGCGCCCCGGAACGGCTGTCCGGGGCGCTTTTCTGTTCTCGGCGGTCGCGCCAGGCTGCTGCGGTAGCCGCCAGAGCATTACCCGTTCAGATCGAACCGATCTCAACGACTAGAAGGCGCTCAAGCTTTTGAAGCTGGAGCGACTTCTTGTCGATCTGATGAGTCCATCAGATCGGAAGGCGCTCCAGGCGCGCGCGCTTCAGATCCGGCGGCACCGCCTCATCGACGAGGAGCGCGATCGCTTCCTCCAGCTTCATCGACACCTGATCGCGCGAACCGAGGCGCCGGATGGAGATGGTTCCCTCCTCCGCCTCTCGCTTGCCGGCGATCAGCATCACCGGCACCTTGGCCAGCGAATGCTCGCGCACCTTGAAGTTGATCTTCTCGTTGCGCAGGTCGATCGAGGTACGCAGGCCGGCAGCCACCAGCTTCTCGCGCACCGCGACGGCATAGTCGTCGGCGTCGGAGGTGATGGTGGTCACCAGCGCCTGCACCGGCGACAGCCACAGCGGGAAGTGGCCGGCGAAGTTCTCGATCAGGATGCCGATGAAGCGTTCCATCGAGCCGCAGATGGCGCGATGGACCATGACCGGGGTCTTCTTGGCGCCGTCCTGGTCGATATAGAACGCGCCGAAGCGCTCCGGCAGGTTGAAGTCGACCTGGGTGGTGCCGCACTGCCAGTCGCGGCCGATGGCGTCGCGCAGCACATATTCGAACTTCGGCCCGTAGAACGCGCCCTCGCCCGGATTGATGGCGGTCTTGATCCGCCCGCCGGACTGCGCCGCGATCTGCTCCAGCACCCGGCTCATGACGTCCTCGGCATGATCCCACAGCGCGTCGGAGCCGACGCGCTTCTCGGGCCGGGTGGAGAGCTTCACCACGATCTCCTCGAAACCGAAATCGGCATAGGTCGAGAGGATCAGGTCGTTGATCTTCAGGCACTCGGCGGCGAGCTGGTCCTCGGTGCAGAAGATGTGAGCGTCGTCCTGGGTGAAGCCGCGCACGCGCATCAGCCCGTGCATGGCGCCCGACGGCTCGTAGCGGTGGACCGCGCCGAACTCCGCGAGCCGCATCGGCAGATCGCGATAGGATTTCAGCCCGTGCTTGAAGATCTGCACGTGACCGGGGCAGTTCATCGGCTTCAGGGCGAACACGCGTTCATCGTCGGTCTCGTCGCCGGCCGACTGCACCTTGAACATGTTCTCGCGATACCAGCCCCAGTGGCCGGAGATCTCCCACAGCGACTTGTCGAGCACCTGCGGCGCGTTGACTTCGGCATAGTCGGCCGCGAGCCGGCGGCGCATGTAGGCGATCAGGCCCTGGAAGATCTGCCAGCCGTTCGGGTGCCAGAACACCACGCCGGGACCTTCCTCCTGGAAATGGAACAGGTCCATCTCCCGGCCGAGGCGGCGGTGGTCGCGCTTGGCCGCTTCCTCAAGCATGGTGAGGTAGGCGTTGAGGTCGGCGTCGGACTGCCAGGCGGTACCGTAGATGCGCGACAGCATCGGGTTGTTGGCATCGCCGCGCCAGTAGGCGCCGGCCACCTTCATCAGCTTGAAGGACTGGCCGATCTGGCCGGTGGTGGCCATATGGGGACCGCGGCAGAGGTCGAACCAGTCGCCCTGGCGGTAGATCTTGATGGTCTGGTCGGCGGGGATCGCGTCGACGAGCTCGACCTTGAAGTTCTCGCCCTTGTCGGCGAAGACCTTCTTGGCCTCGTCGCGAGTCCAGACTTCCTTGGTGAACGACGCATTGCGCGCGATGATCTCGCGCATCTTCTGCTCGATCCGCGGCAGATCTTCCACGGTGAACGGCTCGTTGCGGTGGAAGTCGTAATAGAACCCGTTCTCGATCACCGGACCGATGGTGACCTGGGTGCCGGGATAGAGTTCCTGCACCGCCTCGGCCATGACATGGGCGGCGTCGTGGCGGATCAGCTCGAGCGCGCGCGGGTCCTCGCGGGTGACGATCTCGATGCGGGCGCCGTCGGGCACCGCGTCGGAGAGGTCCTGCACCACGCCGTCGACGGCGATGGCGACGGCCTTCTTGGCGAGCGACTTGGAAATGGATTCGGCGACGGCCCGGCCGGTCACGCCGTCTTCAAAGGCGCGGCGAGCGCCATCGGGAAAGGAGAGTTCGATCATAATGCACCTTGGTTTGCTCACTCACTGCCCACGAGCGCAGGTAAGCGGAGTTGAAACGGGCCGCGCACGGCACCGGTCTTGAACCACGCCTCAATGGACGCGGATCGCGGCGTTTTCGCGCCCCAGCGGCCGGGCGTCAACTCAAAGCTGACGTGCGGCGGTTTCGGATGAGGGATGACGGCGGCGGCCTTGTTCGCAAGAACGGCAGCCCGGATGGATCAGCGGTCGAGCCGCGTCTTCGGATCGATGTGGCGGCCGGTCCAGCGGCCGTAGCGCCATGGCGACCACCACCGCGCCGCAGCCGGCGCCGCTTCCGGAATAGGGTCGAAGCCGCTCGCCCCCAGGGGATGGCAGCGCATGAGGCGGGCGAGCGTCATCCAGCCGCCGGCCCAGAAGCCGTAGCGGCCGATGGCTTCCTCGCCGTAGGCCGAGCACGACGGCAGGTAGCGGCAGGCATTGGGCAGAAGCGGCGACAGCGTCAGCCGGTAAACCCGGATCAGGATGCGAGCGAGAAACACGCCGGGGCGGAATGTGGGGCCGCGCGCGGCGGCCGGAGGGACAGGCTCCGACTGGTCCGCCTCGTCCGGCATCGCCGGATCGTCCCGCCAATTGCAGCCGAGACACATCGCGCGACGCCTCAGGCCGGAGGGGCTGCGCGGGCGGCGAGCGCCTTGTCGATGGCCTCGACCGTCGCGTCGAACGTCAGCAGCGTCGAGGCGTGGCGGGCCTTGTAGTCGCGCACCGGCTCCAGCACCGCGAGTTCGGCGAAGCGGCCTTCCGGCGGGGGGCCGTCTTCCTTCAGCATCCGGCGCATGGCATCGCGGACGGCGCGCACCTCGTCGATCCCGGCGCCGACAACATGGCGCGCCATGATCGCCGAAGAGGCCTGGCCGAGCGCGCATGCGCGCACCTGATGGGCGAAATCGGCGATCATGTCGCCTTCAAGCCTCACTTCGACAGTCACCGTCGAGCCGCACAGCCGGGAATGAGCGCTCGCCGTGCCATCCGCATGGTCGAGATGGCCGAGCCGGGGAATATTGCCGGCATAGGTCAGGATGCGCGTGCTGTAGACCGTATCGAGCATGGCGGCAGTCCGTCCATCGTCGCTGAAACCGCTACGTACCGTCTTGCAAGGGACCGGTTTCACTCCCTCCGCTGACGTCCTATATAGGGTGCGAACGCAGCCGGTCGACAGTCCTGCTCCCTATCCTTTCGCATGTCATCGTCACGGCAAGGCGGGAAAGAGGCTGTCGCCGGACCGGATGCCTCGCGGCGGCCGGCATCGGCGACGGGACCCGTCGCCGGCCGGATCGGACCGCGGGAATGTCGCGGCGGGTCACGAATTGGACGACAGATCAGGAATCGAACGCCCCGGAACGGATATCACCGGCCGGGAGCGGGAGGGGAGCCCCCCGATGGATGCCGTTGTAAAGAGTCTCTCCGACCGCCGCGAACGCGACGCCACCGCGCCCGCGCGCCCGAGCCGCGAGGAAGCGGAAGCGGCCGTGCGCACGCTGATCCAGTGGGCCGGCGACGACCCGGACCGCGAGGGGCTGCTCGACACGCCGCGCCGGGTGACCGCGGCCTACGATGAATTCTTCCGGGGTTATCGCGACGACGTCGCCGCCGTGCTGGACCGTACCTTCGAGGAGGTCAGCGGCTACAGCGACATGGTGCTGGTGCGCGACATCCCGTTCTATTCCCATTGCGAGCACCACATCGTGCCGTTCATCGGCAAGGCCTACATCGCCTACTATCCCTCCAAGGGCGTGGTGGGGCTCTCCAAGCTGGCGCGGCTGGTGGACGTGTTCGCCCGGCGGCTCCAGACTCAGGAGAACCTGACCGCTCAGGTGGTCCAGGCGATGGAGGACTATCTGCATCCCCGCGGCGCCGCCGTGCTGTTCGAGGCCGAACACCAGTGCATGTCGCTGCGCGGCGTGCAGAAGGCCGGCGTCTCGACCGTCACCAGCCAGTTCACCGGCGTGTTCAAGGACAACCCGGCCGAACAGGTCCGCTTCATGACCATGATCCGCGGAACGCGCTGACCGATAGCGTCAGCGCGCGTCCGCCCGGATGGACCAACCTCCGTGTGCGCTTCCTGCCCGCCTTCCTCACCCGCTGCCGACCCGGCGTCCGGCGACAGCCGCGTCTCGTTCCCCGCTCCCGGTTCCAAGGCCGAGCTTGAGAGCGGCCTTGCGCTGACGCCGCGTTTCGACGCGGCGGGTCTCGTGACGGCCGTTGTCACCGACGCCGCCGACGGGACCGTGTTGATGCTCGCCCACATGAACGCGGAGGCGCTGCGGCTCACTGTCGAAACCGGCGTCGCGCACTACTGGAGCCGCTCGCGCAACGCGCTGTGGCGGAAAGGCGATACCTCCGGCTCTCTGCAGCACGTGCGCGAGATGCTGGTCGACTGCGATCAGGATGCCGTGGTGCTGAAGGTCTCGGTCGACGGTTCCGGAGCAAGCTGCCACACCGGACGCCGGAGCTGCTTCTACCGGGCCGTCGATCTCGGCCCCGGCGGCGGCGCGCTACGCTTCGTCGAGGCCGAACCGATGGTCGATCCCGAGGCGCTCTACGGCAAGGGGCCGGCCTGACGGCGGCCGGCCCGATACGCATCTGTTTCCGCTCGGAAATGCGCGCCCTTACACCATGGTGATGTAGTTGCGCATGCTTTCGGCCTCGTCCTCGGCCTGGGCGATGCGGTGCTTGACGACGTCGCCGATGGAGACAACGCCGACGAGCCTGCCGTCGCGAACGACGGGCATGTGGCGGAACCGGCGGGCGGTCATGCGTTCCATCACCTCGGTGACGGTCTGGCTTTCGGTCGCGGTTTCGACCGCCCGGGTCATGTGATCCGAGACCCGGTGATCGAGCACCGACGCGCCGGCGGACGAGAGCGCGCGCACGATGTCGCGCTCGGAGATGATCCCCGCGATTGCCTCGCCGCGGACGACGATGACGGCGCCGATGTGGCGCGCGGCCAGCAGGTCGCAGACCTCGGCAATGGTGGCTTCGGGATCGATGGTGGCGATGTCCCGGCCCTTCTTGGCCAGAATGGCGGCAACGGTCATGGCATGTCCTCCCTTGGGCTTGCCCCGGCCCCCGCAAGGGCGCGGGGCCGCATGGTGCCGCCGGAGTCAGCCATCCGTTCCGGCGGCTCGCGCAGGTTTCGTCCCGCGTCGTTTCACCACCGATGATGCCATGAATTGCAGGGAATGCCAGCTTTTAGGCGCGTTCGTCCGCCGGCGCGCCGTCAGGCGGGATCGTGCTGACGCCCCACGGGGTCGAACAGCGGGAACAGCACAAGGCCCACAAGGAAGCCGCCGATGTGGGCCTCCCAGGCGATGCCCGCATCGCCGCCGCCACCGAGAAGCGGCAGGTTGAACACGCCGAACAGGATGTTGAGCCCGAACCAGATGCCGAGGAACGACATCGCCTGACGGTTGCGGACGACACCGGCGAGGCTGGTGGCGGGGCGGCGATAGGCCCAGTCCGGTGCGGCCCGGCGCCAGCCGCCGAGCGGCGCACCCGGCTCGAACACGAAGCGGGCGGCGGCGGCCATCTGGCCGGAGATCGCCGCCGACGCGCCGACCACCGGCACCGGCTCGCCGAAATGCAGGGCGAGATGCAGCGCCGCGCCGCCGATGGTCGCGAGCGCGGAAAAGGCGAGGAAGCGCGCGGTGCCGAACCGGCGCGCGACGGCGCTGCCGAACGCCAGCATCCAGACGGCGTTGACGATGAGGTGCAGCCAGCCGCCGTGCAGGAAGCCGTAGGTGAGGAACGTCCAGAGATCCGCCCCGAGGCCACCCGGGAGCGGCTCCGAGCCGACCGGCATGGCGTAGCGGATGGGGATGAAGGCGAACGTGAGGATGACCCAGAGGTCCTGCTGCGGCGACAGCAGCGCGTCGCGGATCGCCTGGATCGCAGCGAAGATCGCGAGCAAGGCCACGACCACCCCGGGGATGTTGAAGACGGGTTCGCGCGTCGGCTGCTCGTAGTCGCTCATCGGACCGTGTTCCCGGATCGGTGCTGCAAGGCGTGGCGGCAGCGGCAGCCCGCGAGCCCCGCCACCGCTTGATAGGCGAGGCCCCGCCGGGCCGCAAGGCGCGCACCGGGGCGTTCCGGGGGCAGGCGCCGCCGGTAACACTCCGGTTGCCTTACCAAAGCCTGACGACAATCGAGACAGGTCGAATCAAATTTCCGCCTTGGATTTAGCCGCGGCGCAACGCGCTTCAGCCATCATGGCGCCGTTGAACAGGACCGACGGAATGATCCGACGCCGCGCCGCCCTCATCGCCCTTCTCTCCGCTGCCTTGATGCCGCGGGGGGCGATCGCGCGCGATTTCGATGCGAAAGTGTTCATGCCGGTGCTGGGTTCCGCGCCGGCGCCGGTCGGCTATGTCGATTTCTGCCACCGCCACGGCGACGACTGCCATGCCCGCACCGCCCACC
Source organism: Pseudoxanthobacter soli DSM 19599 (assembly GCF_900148505.1). Taxonomy (NCBI): domain Bacteria; kingdom Pseudomonadati; phylum Pseudomonadota; class Alphaproteobacteria; order Hyphomicrobiales; family Segnochrobactraceae; genus Pseudoxanthobacter; species Pseudoxanthobacter soli. The sequence goes on from NZ_FRXO01000002.1 coordinate 185,218, forward strand.
CGGTGGTGGTGACGCTGAACGACGACCGCTGGCTCGATCTGATCGTGGTCAACCGCTCGGTCAACGACCGCATCGCGGCGGCCACCGACATGGAGGTTTTCGGCGTCGAGGAATACTGGGACTATCCCGTCGACCGCGGCGACTGCGAGGACTATGTGCTCCTCAAGCGCCGCGAGCTGATGCAGCGCGGCTGGCCCGCCTCCGCCCTGCTCATCACCGTGGTCCGCGACGAGGACGGCGCCGGCCATGCCGTGCTGACGGTTCGGACCGACCGGGGCGATCTCGTGCTCGACAACAAGGTCGAGATCATCCGCCCCTGGTTCCAGACGCCCTATTCCTACATCAAGCGCCAGTCGCCGCGCGATGCCTCAGCCTGGGACCGGATCGACGACCGGCGGCCGGAATCCTCGGTTTCCAGCATCAAGCATCAGCGCTGACGCCGCCTCGGGATGGCCTCGCGGCGTTTCAGCCGATGTCCTCCCACCGGCCTGACGTTTCCGAGCGGACGAGCGCATCGAGGATCTGCATCCCCTTGATCGAGTGTTCGATGCCGTATTCGCGCGGCACCTCGCCGCGCACCATGCGGACGAACCAGTCGCCCTGCTCGGCATATTGATCCGACTGCGGAATGGTCTCGACGACGGCCGAGCGGTCGTTCAGCAGACCCTCGACATCGACGGAGATATAGGTGCGCTCCGCCTGGGGGGCGTTCGCCGGCACCTCGATCTCGAGCTTGCCCTTCGGGCCGAAGATGTTGAAGCGCTGATAGGGCGCGATCTGGGTGCCGACGGTGAAGTCGGCGCGGCGGCCGTCGCCGAAATCGAGGATGCCGGTGGTGAGCCGGTCGACCCCGAACACCGGATCGCGATCCATCAGCGCGATGGCGCGCTTCGGCTCGGCCTCGAACATGAAGCGCGCGGCGGTGACGGGATAGCAGCCGATGTCGAGCAGCGCGCCGCCGCCGGTCTCGGGCTTGTTGCGGATATTGGCCGGATCGACGTTGTTGTAGGAGAAGAACATCTGCAGCACCTGGGCTGGGCCGATGGTGCCCTCCCGCACGATCTCGCGCGCGCGGAGCCATTGCGGATGGAAGCGCACCATGAACGCCTCCATCACCATGGGATCGGCCGGCAGCCTGCGCAGCCGCGCCGCGTCGGCGGCATCGAGCCCGATCGGCTTCTCGCACAGCACCGCCTTGCCGGCCTCGGCGGCCCGGATAGTCCAGTCGACGTGAAGATTGTTCGGCAGCGGATTGTAGACGCCGTCGATCTCGGGATCGGCCAGAAGCTCTTCATAGGATGAATAAGCCTTCGGAATGCCGAGTTCCGCGGCCGCCTGGCGCGCCCGCTCCCCATCCCGCGAGGCGATGGCCGCGACCACGCCGAGGCGCGATCGCTGGAGACCGGGAATGACCTTGCCGGTTCCGATGCGGGCCGTCGAGAGAATGCCCCAGCGAAACGGCGCTGCGGTTTGCGACATCGGACGTACCTCCACGGATGGGCCTGAAAACGGCGTCTTATGGCCCCGGCCGACGTTCCGATGACGCGCCGCGGATTGCGGAGCTTGAAGGCAAGCGCACGGTCTGGCGGAAACGGGCCGAACGTCGGGCGGGCTTTTCCGCACTATCGTCGGCTTTGGACCGATGAAGCAAGCCTTCGTTGGCCGGCGAAAAAGCCGTGGCCCGCAGAAGCACATCGGATGCGGGCGTGGAAGATCGCAGGCGGAGGGAGCAAGGCTATCCCGCCTACGCGCTCCCCTCGTCGCAAAGCCGCACCTCGACGCCGGCTTCCCGCATCGCAGCCACGGCATCGGGATCCGGGCCGCCAGCGGTGAGCACGAGGTCGATATCGGCGAACGGACAGACGCCGACCAGGGCGGCGGCGGTGAACTTGCTCGCATCCGCCACCACGACCCGACGCCGCCCCGCGCGCAGGATCGCCTGCTTCAGCGCGGCATCGGGCAGGCTGATCGCCATGACGCCGAGTTCGGGATCGAAGCCGTTGCAGCCGACGAAGGCGATCGAGGCGCGAATCCGTTCGAGGATCAGGGTCGAGAACGGTTCGACCAGCGAATGCTGCTGCGGCCGGAGCGCCCCACCGGTGACGATGACCTGAAGGCGCGGAACCGCCCGCTCCAGCGCCAGCGCGACGTTGAGGCCGGGGGTGAAGACCGTGACGTCCTCGAGGTCGGAGCGGTCTGCCAGCGCGTGGGCGATCGCCATCGTGGTGGTGCCGACATCGAGCACGATGGAATCGCCGGAGGAAACGAGATCCACAGCCACGGCCGCGATCGAACGCTTGTCGTCGGCGTGGGTGCCGATGCGGGCTTCGAACGCAAGCTCGGCGGCATTCGGCCGCACGCCCATGACGCCGCCGCGCACCCGCCGCACGCCGCCGTCCCGCGCGAGGATATCGAGGTCGCTGCGGACGGTCACCTCGGACACGCCGAACTGTCGCGAGAGGTCGAGCACCCGCACGAAATCCCGCGCGCGGATGAAGGACAGCATACGGCGGCGGCGGCCGAGCGAGTCAGCCGACCCGCCTTCGCCCAACTCCTGCTCCGTCACGGCACCCCGCCCCAACCTTTTGAATTCGAAAGCGGGCGCGACTTTCGCCCCAATCCGCGCCCAATGCAATCCCGCACCTGTCTCACGCGCCGCATGTCCGGCGACGTTCTTGACCGGGAGACCACGCCCTCCGCAACCGCTGAAACGCGCGCGTTTCCTGCTGCATTGCACGCGTGGTTGCTGCACCGCAGTTGCACACGGGCGCAAGCCTCGCCCCATGCGGGACCATTTTTGCGAACCCACTCGACAACGGATTTTCGCTATGCAAACTTCGATTGTGAAAGAGGCTTCAGCCCGAACCGACGGCCGGGCGCGGATGCCGAGAGAAAGAACCGCCACTTAAGGGCGGTCGATGGAGAGGCGACGCCATGCGTTCGAACGCCGTGCGTGCGAAGATCTTTTCGCTGGTCCTTCCGGCCGGTACGGGATCGGAATTTCGGTGGACTGCGGAGTTTGTCCCGGTCGGAGCGACGCGATCCGACCGGGAAGCTCTCTAGTCCGATGCGGGCGCCGAGGCTGGCGCAACCACCCGCCTCTCGCCTTTCCCGCGCTGCAGCGTGACGCGACCCGGCAACGGCAATGCCCTGACACGGGCAGACCGTCGTCAACCCGGACGCAGGCAGCCAGACGCACGCAGCCGAACTCAAGCGCCCGCAGCGGACATCCCCGGGAGGAGACCGATGCCGAACGACAGCAACAGCCCCGAGACCGGAACGGGCCGTCAGGCCGCAGACGTGCCGAGTAACGATACGCCGGTCCTTGAGATGCGGGGCATCCAGAAGTCGTTTCCCGGCGTGCGCGCGCTGGCGAACGTGAGCTTTTCCGCCTATGCGGGCGAGATTCACGCGCTGATGGGCGAGAACGGCGCCGGCAAATCCACGCTGATGAAGGTGCTGTCCGGGGCCTATCAGGCCGATCCCGGTGGATCGATCTTGATCGGCGGCACGCCGGTCGTGATCGACGGCCCGCTGGCAGGGCGCCAGCATGGCATCGCGATCATCTATCAGGAACTCGCGCTCTCGCCGAACCTGTCGGTGGCCGAGAACGTGTTCCTCGGCCGGGAGAAATCAGCCGGCGGCATGATCGACCGCAAGGCGATGGCGGACGCCTGCCGCCCGGTGATGGAGCGCCTCGCGGTCGGATTTTCCCCGGAAACGAAAGTGGCAGCGCTGTCAATCGCGGAACGGCAGCTCGTGGAGATCGTCCGCGCACTGACGGCGCAGGCGCGCATCCTGGTGATGGACGAGCCCACGACCTCGCTTTCCGCCCGCGAGACCGAGCGGTTGTTCACGCTCATCCGCCAGCTCAAGGCGGAGGGGATGGCCATCATCTATATCAGCCACCGCATGGGCGAGGTTTATGAACTCGCCGACCGGGTGAGCGTGCTGCGCGACGGAACCTTCATCGGCACACTGGCGCGCGAGGACATCAACGCCGACGCGGTGGTGCGCATGATGGTCGGGCGCGATCTTTCGTCGTTCTACACGAAGGATCATCGCGCGCCGCCGGCCGACAGGCCGGTGGTGATCGAGGTCGACGACATTGCCGACGGCCGGCGCGTGCACGGCTGCTCGTTCGCGGTCCACGAGGGCGAGGTGCTCGGCATCGCCGGCCTCGTCGGCGCCGGACGCACCGAGCTCGCCCGCCTGATCTACGGCGCCGACAAGGCGACCCGCGGCCGCATTCGCGTCGACGGTCGGGAGGTCGCCATCCGCGATCCCGAGACCGCCATCGATGCCGGCGTCGTCTATCTCACCGAGGATCGCAAGACGCTCGGCCTGTTTCTGGACATGACGATCCGCGAGAACATCAATATCGGCGTGATCGGCCGCGATTCCGGAGCGGGCGGCACGCTCAACTTCAAGGCGGCGAAGGCGCGCGCCGCGGCGGCCATGAAGAGCCTCGCCATTCGCGCCCCGACCGACATGATCACCGTCGGCGCGCTTTCCGGCGGCAACCAGCAGAAGGTGCTGCTGTCGCGGCTGCTGGAAACCAAGCCGCGGGTGCTGATCCTCGACGAGCCGACGCGAGGGGTCGACATCGGCGCCAAGTCCGAAATCTACCGCCTGATCGACAGCCTCGCCCAAAGCGGCATCGCCGTGGTGGTGATCTCGAGCGAACTGCCCGAGGTGATCGGCATCAGCGACCGCATCGTCGTGATGCGCGACGGGCGGCTGGTCGGCGAGGTCGACCCCGCGCTCGGCGCCGACGCGGCGCAGCAGGCCGTGATGGCGCTCGCGACCGGCGTCGCCGGCGCCGCCGCCTGAGTCCCCCGTTCCTCTCCCGGATTTGCTGACAAGGAGGCCCGCATGGCCGACACGCCCACCACCGAGAACGGCCGGGACGCCGAGGAAGCCCTGCGGCGGCAGGAAGCGGAACGACGCAAGCAGGCGATCCGCACGGCGATCCAGGTCGCCGGCATGCTGCCGGTGCTGATCGTCATCGCCATCGGCTTCCAGCTCCTGACCGACCGCTTCATGAGCTGGAACAACCTCTCGATCGTCGCCCAGCAGGCCGCGATCAACATCGTCCTCGCTGCTGGCATGACCTTCGTCATCCTGACCGGCGGCATCGACCTTTCGGTCGGCTCGATCCTCGCAGCCTCGGCCATGGTGGCGGTGATCGGCTCGCTGATCCCGGACTGGGGAATGCTCGGCATTCCCTTCGCGCTCGGCGTCGGCCTCGGCTGCGGGCTCCTCAACGGCGTGCTGATCGCCTTCGTCCGATTACCACCCTTCATCGTGACACTCGGCTCGCTGACGGCCGTGCGCGGCATCGCGCGCCTGCTCGGCGAGGACACCACGGTGTTCAACCCGTCGCTGCCGTTCGACTTCATCGGCAACGGCTCGCTGTTCGGGGTGCCGTGGCTCGTCGTCATCGCCCTCGCGGTCGTGGTGGTGTCGTGGTTCATCCTGCGGCGGACGGTGCTCGGGACCCGCATCTACGCGGTCGGCGGCAATCCGGTCGCCGCGCGGCTCGCGGGCATCAAGGTGTGGAGCATCCTGCTGTTCGTCTATTGCATGTCGGGGTTGCTCGCGGGCCTCGGCGGCGTGATGTCGGCGGCCCGCCTCTACGCCGCCAACGGCCTTCAGCTCGGCCAGTCCTACGAGCTCGACGCCATCGCCGCCGTCATTCTCGGCGGCACCTCGTTCACCGGCGGCATCGGCTCCATCTGGGGCACGCTGATCGGCGCGCTCATCATCGCGGTGCTGTCCAACGGCCTCATCCTCGTCGGGGTGTCGGACATCTGGCAGTACATCATCAAGGGCCTCGTCATCATCGGCGCCGTGGCGCTCGACCGCTACCGCCTGGAGCATGGCGTCGGCGGGCGCACCTGAGGCCGGAATCCCTTCCCGGCGCGGCCACTACCGCGCAGGCCATTCCCGGTGCGGCGGCTGGCCGTGCCGGGCGACAAGACCCGCCGCCGGACACCGGGGCGGAACGGCAACGAAAAGCAAAACGAACCAAGAAACCGGAGGATACGCCCATGAAGAAGCTCGGAACCGCGTTCGCGGCTGCCCTGACGGTCGCCACCGCGCTTTCGGCCAGCCTCGCCGGCATGGCCGGAGCCGAGGCGAAGGAACTGAAGACCCTCGGCATCTCGGTCGGCTCGCTCGGCAATCCGTTCTTCGTCGCCATCATCAAGGGCGCCGAGGCGCAGGCCAAGGAGATCAATCCCGACGTCAAGGTGACGGCGGTGTCGTCCGACTACGACCTCAACAAGCAGTTCACGCAGATCGACAACTTCATCGCCGCCGGCGTCGACATGATCCTGCTCAACGCCGTCGATCCGGTCGCGATCGAGCCGGCGGTGAAGAAGGCCCAGGCGGCGGGCATCGTCGTCTCGGCGTTCGACGTGTCGGCCAAGGGCGCCGACGACACCGTGATGACCAACAACATCCAGGCCGGCGAACTCGCCTGCCAGTACATCGTCGATCACATCGGCGGCAAAGGAAACGTGGTCATCGCCAACGGCCCGCAGGTGTCGTCGGTCATCGACCGCGTGAAGGGCTGCGAGGCGGTGTTCGCCAAGCACCCGGACATCAAGGTGCTCTCCTCCAACCAGGACGCCAAGGGCTCGCGCGACGGCGGCTTCGCGGTCGGCCAGGGCCTGCTGACCCGCTTCCCGGACATCCAGGGCGTGTTCGCCATCAACGACCCGACCGCCATCGGCTTCGAGCTCGCCGCCAAGCAGCTCGGGCGCAAGGAGTTCATCATCACCGCCGTCGACGGCGCGCCCGACATCGAGGCGGTGCTGAAGACCGGCAACTCGCTGATCAAGGCCTCCGCCTCGCAGGACCCCTACCTGATGGCGCAGCGTGCCGTCGCCATCGGCAACGAGATCCTGCAGGGCAAGAAGCCGGCCGAGACCACCGTGCTGATGGAGCCGAAGCTGATCACGTCGGAGAATGTCGGCGAGTACAAGGGCTGGACCGCCGCCCGCTGAACGGCGGAACGCTGAACGGGCCTCAAGTCTTCGCCACGGGATGCCGGCACGGACTGCCGGCATCCCACCTGCTTGCCATGATCGGCCGCGTTGCCGCGACTCGGCCTCCCTACACGCGGAGCGCGTGGAATATTCACCGCCACTCCCGAACCCTCATGAGGCATGAAACGAATTTTCGTTAGACGCAAAAGCCATCTATAGTTTTGACCCGATGGTTAAAGTTCAGCTTTAATCAGCTGACAATTTTTGCTTTCTTTGGCAAAACATGACGTTCAATGGCTTTCACGGGCCATCGGATGTGTGCTAGCAAATGTCTTCAGGGGCACGCATCGATTTCACACCGCGTTCGGCATCACGGCTGCCGAGACGGTTGAATCATATTCAACACTGAAGCGTCATGAACATCACCGCCAATCGAACGTCGCTGCCCCTGAGCAAGCGTCGCCGCTATTTGCTTGACGACCAGGTCGGGTTTGTTCTTCGGCAGGCTTTCCAGCGTCACACGACGCTGTTCACCGAAAAGATGGGCGCCGAGATCACGCCGACACAATGGGCCGTGATCTCCAAACTGCACGAAATCGGCGCCTGTTCGCAGAACCTGCTCGGCCGCCAGACGGCGATGGACGCCGCGACGGTCAAGGGCGTGGTCGACCGGCTGACCAAGCGCGGCATCGTCGCGACCGCGCCCGATCCGAACGACGGACGCCGCATCCTCGTGTCGCTGACGGAGGAAGGCGAGAACCTCGCAGACCTCCATATCGGCCGCGCGCTGGACGTGACCGAGGCGACGCTGGCGCCGCTGACGGCGACCGAACGCGGCACGCTGATGAGCCTGCTGATGAAGCTGCGCTGAAAGCGCGCGGCGCCCCGATGGGTGTCGGGGCGGCTTCGGTTGCCGATGCGCGGTTCAAATCGCGCGCCCGCTCGTTCGGGCGCCACCGGTTGCCGCACGACCTGCGACGTGATGATGCTCACCCACGCGATGAGGCAAATCCGGGCTGGATCGGATCGATCGCCGGCCGGATATCGGTGTAGGCGGCTGAAACATGTTCCGTTCAGATCGAGGCGATCCGGGCGGCTTCCGTCAGACCACGTTCTTCTCCACGATGGGCCGGCCCTCGATCAGGCGCTCGAAGCCGAGCACCCCGAGATCGAGACTGCGATAGGCGCCGTGGACCAAGAGTTCCGCAAGCCCACGCCCGACCGCGGGCGACTGCTGCAGGCCGTGACCGCTGAAACCGTTGGCGAGATAGAAGTTCGACAGGCCCGGCGCGCGGCCGACGAAGGCGTTGTGGTCGAACAGGTTCATGTCGTAGTGCCCGGCCCAGGCCCGGCCGGTGCGGATGCGCTCAAACGCGGGAACGCGGGTCGCGAGCGCCGGCCAGATGATCTCCTCGAACAGGCTGAAATCGACGTCGAAATCGTCTGAATCCGGGTCCTGATCCTCCGGCGGCACCACCCCGCAGAGGAAGCCGTCGCCTTCCGGCCGCACGTAGACGCCGGTGGTGTCGATCAAGAGCGGGCAGCCCTCCACCGCCTCGGCGCAGCGGAAGGTGAAGATCATCCGCTTCTTGTTGTGGACGGGAATATCGAGGCCCGCCATCGCCGCGACGGCGGGTCCGCCGGCGCCGGCCGCGTTCACGACCGCGCCGCAGGCGATCTCGGTGCCGTCGGCGAGGCGGACGTGGCTGATGCCCCCGCCCGAGCGGACGAGCCCCGTTACCTCGCCGGCGAGATAATCGACCCCACCGGCACGGGCCTTGCGACGGAACGCCTGCATCAGCCCGTAGCCGTCGAACCAGCCCTCGCCGCTCGCGCCGAACGTGCCGGCCGCGAGATCGTCGACCGCAAGCCACGGGAACCGGGCGTTCAGCGCGGCCGGGTCCATCCAGCGGATGTCGGCCCCGAGCCGCTGTTGCAGCGCGTGGTTCTCCGCCAGCACCGGCACCCCTTCCGGGGTGGCGATGAACAGGTAGCCGCCCTCGTGAAGGCCGATATCGGGCCTGTCGCCGTCGACCGCCAGTCGCTCGCCGATCTCGCGCAGGAAGCGGATGCCGTAGAGCGAGATCTCGACATTGATCGCCGTGGAATATTGCTGCCGGATCGAGGCGGCGGACAGCGCGGAGGCGCACCGCGCATAGCTCGGATCCTTCTCGACGACGAGAACGCGACCGCCGAAATCCGGGTCCATCGCCAGATGGCAGGCAACGGAACTGCCGATGGCGGCCCCGCCGACGACCACGACATCATAAGTCTGCGCCATGGCGCCTTCGTCCTCCACAAGACATCCCGCCCGGATCGAGCAAGCCGGACGGCGGGGATGTACCCGAGCCTAGGAACGCTTTCCGATCTGATGGACTCATCAGATCGACAAGAAATCGCTCCAGATTCAAAGGCTTGAGCATATCATTGTCGTTCAGATCGGTTCGATCTGAACGGGATATGCTCTAGAAACCGACCGGGCCGCCGGCGCGGTCACGGAATGGGAGATCTCACAAGGTGTGCCGCTTCAGCGCCGCCTCGCGGATGGCGCCGAGCGTGGTCGCAGGGGTGATCGCGTCTGGATCGATGAAGCAATGCAGGATCGACGGCTTGCCGCTTTCGAGAGCGCGCTCGAACGCCGGCGCGAAGTCGGCGGTCGCCGTCACGCGCTCGCCGTGGCCACCGAAGGCGACAGCGTAGGCGGCGAAATCCGGGTTCTGCAGCCTCGTGCCCGAGACGCGGGCGGGATATTCCCGCTCCTGGTGCATGCGGATGGTGCCGTACATGCCGTTATCGACCACCACCACGACGATCGGCGCTTGGTACTGCACCGCCGTCGCGAATTCCTGGCCGTTCATCAGGAAGCAGCCGTCGCCGGCGAAGGCGACCACGACGCGTTCGGGATGGGCGAGCTTGGCGGCCACCGCCGCCGGCACGCCGTAGCCCATCGAGCCGGAGGTCGGCGCGAGCTGGGTGCCGAAGCTGCGGTGACGATAGTAGCGGTGCAGCCACGTCGCGTAGTTGCCGGCGCCGTTGGTGAGGATTGCATCCGCCGGCAGCCGCTCGCGCAGCCACGCCACCACGTCGCCGTACTGGAAGGTGCCCGGCAGGGCCTTCGGCGCATCGGTCCAGGCACGGTAGGCCGCATTCGCCTCGATGGTCGCCGCCGCCCAGCGCGGGGATTCGACCGGCTTCATGTCGTCGAGGGCGAATGCGAAATCATCCGGCGTCGCCTGAAGCGCCAGCATCGGCGCGTAGACGCGGCCGAGTTCCTCCGCCCCCGGATGGACGTGGACGAGGGCCTGGGAGGGGTTCGGCACATCGACGAGGGTGTAGCCGCCGGTGGAGATCTCCGAAAGCCGGGTTCCGACCACGATCAGGAGATCGGCCGCCTTGATGCGCGCCGTCAATGCCGGGTTCTGGCCGATGCCGACATCGCCGGCATAGTTCGGATGATCCTGCGGAAAGCGGTCGGCGCGGCGGAAGGTCGTGCCCACCGGCAGCGCCAGCCGTTCGGCGGCGCGCACCATCGCCGCGACGCCCTCGGCCGTCCAGCGCGTGCCGCCAAGGATGACGAACGGGTTTTCCGCCTTCGCCAGCATATCCGAGAAATGGGTGAGGTCGGGCCGGGCGGGTGCTGCCGGCTCGATGCGCGGCACATCGGCGACGGCGGCGGTCTCCACCAGCATGTCCTCCGGCAGGGCCACCACGACGGGGCCGGGCCGGCCCTGCATGGCCACGCGGAAGGCGCGGGCGACGAGTTCCGGTACGCGGGCGGCGCTGTCGATCTCCACCACCCATTTCGCCATAGAGCCGAACACGGCGCGGTAATCGAGTTCCTGGAACGCCTCGCGGCCGATCATGCCGCGCTCGACCTGACCGACGAACAGAATCATCGGCGTCGAATCCTGCGCCGCGATGTGAACGCCGTGGCTGGCATTGGTGGCGCCCGGACCGCGGGTGACGAAGCAGATGCCGGGGCGCCCGGTGAGCTTGCCCGCCGCCTCCGCCATCATCGCCGCGCCGCCCTCGTTGCGGCAGATCACGACGTCGATCGCCGCATCGTGCAGCGCATCGAGCACGGCGAGATAGCTTTCACCGGGAACGCAGGTGACGCGCTCGACGCCCTGGGCCAGCAGTTGGTCGACCAGAATGCGGCCGCCGGTGCGGGGATGGAACGCGTTCATCATGAACTCCCTCTGGTTGCTCCAGCCGCACCGGACCGGATGTCAGTCCTGTGCCGCCGGTTCGGGAACCGTGGCGGTGTCGGCCCCGAGCGCCGGGCTCGCCTGCGCCGCGACCATGCGCCGGCCGTCGAGCACGATGGGGCTCGCGACCGAGGGCACCGAGCCGCCGGCGGCCTCGGCATCCGCGAGATCGAGCCTCAGCCCGCGATGCACGACCTGGGGATCGGCGAACACCTCGCCGACCGAATTGATGGGACCTGCCGGCACGCCGACCGCTTCGAGGCTCGCGAGCAGCGTATCGCGGGCGAACGTGCGCGTGAGACCGGCGAGGATGTCCACCAGAACCGCGCGGTTGGTCACCCGGTCGGGATTGGTGCGATAGGCCGGATCCTTCGCCAGTTCGGGCCGGCCGAGCACGGCGGCGAAGCGGGCGAACTGTCCGTCGTTGCCGACCGCGACGACGAGGTGGCCGTCCGAGGCGGGGAAGACCTGATAAGGAACGATATTGGGATGGGCGTTGCCCATGCGCCGCGGCGACCTGCCGGAGACGAGATAGTTCATCGCCTGATTGGCGAGCACCGAGACCTGGACATCCATCAGCGCCATGTCGAGATGGCCGCCCTCGCCGGTCAGATCGCGGCGGCGCAGGGCGGCGAGGATGCCGACGACCGAATAGACCCCGGTGAACACATCGGTGAAGGCGACGCCGATCTTCTGCGGCTCGCCGTCCGGCTCGCCGGTCAGGTCCATGATACCGCCCATGGCCTGGATCATGAAGTCGTAGCCGGCGCGGGCCGCATAAGGCCCGTCCTGGCCGAAGCCGGTGATCGAGCAATAGACCAGCCGCGGGTTGACGGCGCGGAGCGCGGCATAGTCGAGCCCATATTTCTTCAGCCCGCCGACCTTGAAGTTCTCGATGACGACATCGCAGCCGGCGGCGAGGGCGCGCACCTGCGCCTGCCCCTCCTCCGTCTCGAAATCGATGGCGACCGAGCGCTTGCCGCGGTTGCAGGCATGGAAATAGGCGGCACCGAGAGAGCCGCCGTCCGCCGCCGCGACGAAGGGCGGGCCCCAGCCGCGGGTATCGTCGCCGACGCCCGGCCGCTCGACCTTGATGACCTCGGCGCCGAGATCGGCGAGAAGCTGCCCCGCCCACGGGCCGGCAAGGATGCGGGCGAGTTCGAGCACGCGGATGCCGGCGAGTGGCAGCGGGGCTTCGCCCTGGCCACTCTCGCCCACGGCTGCCTGCGGATGGTCCGCCATCGCGCCCTCCCCCGCCCGGCCCGTGCTCAGAAGAAGGCCTGGAGCCCGGTCTGGGCGCGGCCGAGGATCAGGGCGTGGATGTCGTGAGTGCCCTCATAGGTGTTCACCGTCTCCAGATTGATCATGTGCCGGATGACGTGGAACTCCTCGGAGATGCCGTTGCCGCCGTGCATGTCGCGGGCCATGCGGGCGATATCGAGCGCCTTGCCGCAATTGTTGCGCTTGATCAGCGAGATCGTCTCCGGGGCGAGCTTGCCTTCATCAAACAGCCGGCCAGCCCGCAGCGCGGCCTGAAGGCCGAGCGCGATCTCGGTCTGCATGTCGGCGAGCTTCTTCTGCACGAGCTGGGTCTGCGCCAGCGGCCGGCCGAACTGCTTGCGGTCGAGCACATAGGTGCGGGCGCGGTGCCAGCAATCCTCCGCCGCGCCCATGGCGCCCCAGGCGATACCGTAGCGCGCGCGGTTGAGGCAGCCGAACGGCCCCTTGAGGCCGGAGACGCCGGGCAGCAGCGCCTCTTCGCCGACCACCACGCCGTCCATCACGATCTCGCCGGTGATGGAGGCACGCAGCGACAGCTTGCCGCCGATCTTCGGCGCGGAGAGGCCCTTCAGGCCCTTGTCGAGGACGAAGCCGCGAATGGCGCCGTCGTGGGCCTCCGACTTCGCCCACACCACGAACACGTCGGCGACCGGGGCGTTGGAGATCCACATCTTGGTGCCGGTGAGGCGATAGCCGTCGGCGACCTTCTCGGCCCGGGTGCGCATCCCGCCGGGATCGGAGCCGGCATCGGGCTCGGTCAGGCCGAAGCAGCCGACGAAATCGCCTGAGGCGAGCTTCGGCAGGTACTTGCGGCGCTGGTCTTCCGAGCCATAGGCGTAGATCGGGTGCATCACGAGCGAGGACTGCACGCTCATCGCCGAGCGGTAGCCGGAATCGACCCGCTCGACCTCGCGCGCGACCAGGCCGTAGGCGACGTAGCTCGCGCCCGCGCCGCCATATTCCTCAGGAATGGTGGGGCCGAGCAGACCGAGCTCGCCCATCTCCGACAGGATCTCGCGGTCGAACCGCTCCTGTTCGTAGGCGGAGACGACGCGCGGCAGCAGCTTTTCCTGGGCGTAGGCCCGTGCCGCATCCCGCACCAGCCGCTCGTCTTCCTCGAGCTGCTCCTCGATCAGGAACGGATCGGTCCAGTCGAACGCGCCCATCTCATTTCCGGCCATGATGTTTCCTCCCCCTTGTCCTTCCGGCCCCGATTCCCGGCGCCCCGCGCTTCAGCCGATGTCGAAGGTGACGCCCTGGGCGAGCGGCAGGCTGGTGCCGTAATTGACGGTGTTGGTGGCGCGGCGCATGTAGGCCTTCCAGGCATCCGAGCCCGCCTCGCGGCCGCCGCCGGTTTCCTTCTCGCCGCCGAACGCGCCGCCGATCTCGGCGCCGGACGGGCCGATATTGACGTTGGCGATGCCGCAATCGGACCCCTCGGCGGACAGGAAGCGCTCCGCCTCGCGCAGGTTCAGCGAGAACAGCGAGGACGACAGCCCCTGCGGCACGCCGTTATTGAGGGCGATGGCGTCCTCGAAGTCGCTGTAGCGCAGCACGTAGAGGATCGGGGAGAAAGTCTCCTCCACAACCGGGCCGGTCTGGGCCGGCATCTCCACCAGTGCCGGGCGGACATAGAAGCTCGCGAGCCCGTCGCCGACCGCGATGCGCTCGCCGCCGGTGACCTCGCCGCCCTCGGCGCGGGCGGCATCGAGCGCGCGCTCGTGGGCGAGATAGGCGGCTTCGTCGATCAGCGGGCCGACCAGCGTGGCGGCCTCGCGCGGATCGCCCACGCTCACCGAACGGTAGGCGGCCTTCAGGCGCGGCACCAGCGTGTCGTAGATGTCGTCGTGGACGATCAGGCGGCGCAGCGACGTGCAGCGCTGGCCGGCGGTGCCCATGGCGGCGAACGCCACCGCGCGCACGGTGATGTCGATATCCGCCGAAGGCGAGACGATGGCGGCATTGTTGCCGCCGAGTTCGAGGATGGCGCGGGCGAACCGGCCGGCAAGCCGCGGCCCGACCGCGCGCCCCATGGCAGTGGAGCCGGTGGCGGAGACGAGCGGCACAAGGGGATGGTCGACCAGAGCCTCGCCGACCCCGCGGCCGCCGATCAGCACCGCGTGGAGGCCCTTCGGCACGTCGCCGAACCGGGCCGCGGCGCGCTCGAACAGCGCGGCGACGGCGAGCGCGGTCAGGGGCGTCTTCTCCGACGGCTTCCACACCACCGCGTCGCCGCAGACGAAGGCGAGCGCTGCGTTCCACGACCACACCGCGACGGGAAAGTTGAAGGCGGTGACGACGCCGACCACGCCGAGCGGATGCCAGGTCTCGGCCATGCGATGGCCCGGGCGCTCGGTGGCGATGGTGAGGCCGTAAAGCTGGCGCGACAGGCCGACGGCGAAATCGCAGATGTCGATCATCTCCTGGACCTCGCCGAGGCCCTCGGAGCCGATCTTGCCGGCCTCGATGGTGACGAGACGGCCTAGGTCGGTCTTGGCGGCGCGCAGTTCCTCTCCCAGCAGGCGGATGAGTTCGCCGCGCCGCGGCGCGGGCACCTTGCGCCAGGCGAGGAAGGCGGTATGCGCCTCCGCCACCAGATGGGCGGCGCCTTCGGGGGTCGCCTCGCGCAGCCGCGCGATCTCCTCGCCGGTGATCGGGGAGCGGACGGGCAGCGTGCCGCCGGAGAGTTCCGCAGCGGGCACGCCGAGCCGGCCGAGGATCGCCGTGACTTCACCCTGCAGCGCGCCGGCGGTTCCAGCGCTGATGGTTTCGACGGTCATGACCGATCCTTCCTTGTGCTCCACATCAGCGGCTATAGGTCCGCCGCTTGCGGCGCGTAAAGCGATATGTTGTCAAAAGGTCATGAGCTTTCGTAATGACCTAAGGGGCGCGGTCCGCGCGGCGCTTGCCGCCCCGGGCGTCACCGCCGCAGGATCGATGCGAAAGCCGCAGATTCGAAGGCAGAGGGCGGACGCGCCGCGCAACGAGGGAAACCGTGGGAGCGGGACTGGAACCATGAGCCGGGTACGCCTGCCGTCCGTCGGCGCGCTGACCGCCTTCGAGGCCGCCGCGCGCCACGGCAGCTTTTCACGCGCCGCCACCGAACTCAACCTGACCCAGGGCGCCATCAGCCGGCAGATCCGCCAGATCGAGGACATGACCGGCGTGACGCTGTTCGAGCGCGTGCGCCAGCGGGTGGTGCTGACCGATGCCGGCCGGCTCTATTTCAACGACGTCTCGCGCCTGCTGCATGAACTGTCCGAGGCGACCCATCGCGTGACGGCCTTTGCCGGCGGCGACGGCACGTTGAACCTTGCGGTGCTGCCGACCTTTGCGACGCGCTGGCTGATGCCGCGGATGCCGGAGTTCCTCGAGCGGCATCCCGGCGCCACAATCAACTTCACCGTCCGCATCGCCCCGTTCGACCTCGTCGCCGAGCCCTTCGACGCCGTCATCCACTATGGCGAGCCGGAATGGCCCGGCGCGATCTGCGAGCCGCTGATGCGGGAGGAGATGGTGCCGGTCGCCGGCTCCGGCTTCCGCACGCGCCACGGTATCGCCGCGCCGTCCGATCTCGCGGGCCTGACGCTTCTCCACCAGAGCACGCGGCCGACCGCCTGGAGCGACTGGTTCGAGGCGGCCGGGCTGCCGACCGCGAACGCCTGGCGTGGCCCGCGCTTCGAGCAGTTCTCCATGATCGCGCAGGCCGCCGCCGCTGGCCTCGGGGTGGCGCTGGTGCCGCGCTTCCTGGTGGAGGAGGAACTGGAGGGTGGCCGGCTGGAGATCCTGTTCGACCGGCCGCTGTTCACCGACAAGGCCTATTTCGTGGTCTATCTCGAGCAGAAGGCCGGCTCATCCCTTGTGCGCGCCTTCACCCGGTGGATACGGGCGAAGGCAAATCCCGTCGGGATCGAACCGACCTGAACGACAAGGACAGGGTCAACATCTGAAGCCGGGCGGCCCTCACGTCGATCGGGCGATTCCATCCGGCCGCAAGGCGCTCCGGGGCCGGCAGCGAATGAAGGCGGCGGCTATCCCCGCAGCGCCGCGGCGGCGGGCTGGCGATAGGCAAGGAAGGCCGGCACAAGGGCGATCAGCGCGGCGACGGCGAGAAGGAGCAGCGCAAACATCCCATCTTGCGGCTCGAATTCGACGGGGAGCACGATACCGCTGCGGCTCGTCATCACCGAGGCGATGACGCGGGCGGCGGCGTAGCCGAGGCCGAAGCCGAGCGCCACGCCGACACCGACCAGCACGAGAATCTCGCACCAGACCAACGCGAAGATCGAGGATCGCGGGGCGCCGAGCGCCCTGAGCGCGCCGATCTCGCGGCGGCGCTGGGAAAGATGCACCACGGTGACCAGCACGACGGCGGCCGCCACGAGCGCTTCCGTGCCCATCGCGATCAAGGTCAGGACCAGACGGGCATCGCCGAGGGTGGCGTAAAGCCGCGTGAGGACCTCCGCCGGGAAGACACCCACCGTGCCGTTGCCGCGATATTCCCCGCGCAGCCGATAGGCGTCGGCGATGGAGGCCGCCTTGACGATGATCGCCGGGACGCCCGGCATATCGGCCGACCACGGCGGGCCGATATGGTCGAACACCGGCAGCGCCCCGTGCCCCTCCGCATGAGCGCCCTCGGCGGGCTCGCGGTCGTGATCGGCATCGTGTTCGTCGGGATGGGCGTGGGCGGAACCGGCGGTGCCGGCTTCCTCGTGATCGTGGTCGGCCTCCGCCTCATGATCGTGGTCGGCCTCCGCCTCGTGATCGTGGTCCGCGTCCGCACCCTCGTGGTGATCGTCGTCGCCGTCCTCGTGGTGATGGTGACCAAGGCCGTGAATCGCCCATACGCCCTCGATCGGCACCAGGATCGCCCGGTCCCACGGCGTGCCGGTGCGCGCCATGCGGCCGACGACGGTGTAGGCGAGTTCGGTGTGGGTGTGGCCGGCCTCGCCGACGAGCCCGTGCATCGGCTTGACGGTATCGCCCATGGCGAGCGGGACGGCGGCCCCGACCACGGCTTCGCTCATGGCCGCGAAATCGCGGCCCTCGGTGAGGGCCGCCCGGCCCCCGTCGGTGACGAACGCGGTCGTGGTGCCGACAACGGGCATGCCTTCGAAGCTGTCGCCGAAGCCGATCGGCGCCGCCCAGGCGACGCGCGGATCGGCCGCGAGCTTCGCGAGAACCGCCCCCGGCATCAGCGGGAGCGGTGATGGTTGCAGGAACACGGCCGACAGCACGAGCTGGGTTTCGCTGCCCGCGGCACCGACGACGAGGTCGAACCGATCCGCGGCCCGGGCGCTGCCGAGGCGCAGGGCGCGCTCCTGCAACGTCACGGTCACGCCGAGAGCAGTGGCGAAGCCGATCAGAAGGACGATGACGAGCGACCCGACCCAGAGACGCTTGAGATCGGCGAGGACGAGACGGATCGGGATCACGCGCCGGACCCCACATCGCTCGACGCGAACGCCATCGAGGGCGAGCCCCCCTCGCCCGTCGCGCCTTCGCGCATCACCGGGCCATCGGCGACGATGCGTCCCGCCTTGAGGCGCACCTGCCGGTCCAGTCGGGCGACCAACCGGTCGTCGTGGGTGACGGCGACCAGCGTCGCGCCTTCCTTGCGGCTGAGTTCGGTCAGGAGTTCGCCGACAACCGCGCCCGCCTCGGCATCAAGGCTCGCGGTGGGCTCGTCGGCGACGATGATCCCGGGGCGTTTGAGGAGGGCGCGGGCGACCGCCACGCGCTGCATCTCGCCGCGCGACAGCGTCTCCACAGACTGGGCCGGGCGGGCGATGCCGACATGGGCGAGGAGATCGAGCGCCCGCGCCTTCATCGACGCATCGACCGAAAGGCGGCGGAAGCGCGCCGGCAGCAGCACGTTCTCGACCGCGCTGAGGCCGGGGAACAGATGAAAGTCCTGCATGACGAGGCCCACATTCGCCGCGCGCCAGGCATCCCGCGCCGCCTCGGAGCGGCGCGCGAGATCCTCGCCGGCCCACATCACCCGGCCCCGGTTCGGCCGCTCGAGACCGGTCACCACGTTGATGAGGGTCGACTTGCCGGACCCGGACGGGCCAGTGACCGCCACCGCCTCGCCGGGCGTGATCGCGAGGCGCGCGATCTCAAGCACCGGGGCGGCGAGACCGGGAAACGAAACCGAGATGTCGTCGAGCACGAGACCGGGCATCGCGATCACGCCAGTGAAAACGAGGAATCGACCAGCCGCACGAGGCTGACGAACCCGGTTTCGGGGTCAGTCCAGGAGCCGTATTCCAGCGTGCCGGACACGTCGATGGCGGCGTTGTACTGCACGAAGGTCTGTTTCCGTTCGAGATAGACCACCACGATGTCGCTCGGCCAGTCGGCGTCGGAGGAGCAGAACGGGCAGATCGAGAGCGGCGTCGAGGACAGCACGAAGAACTTGGCTTCGGCCTTCAGGGGCGGCGCCATGAAGCCGCGCATGGTGATGCGCTTGCCTGCGAGCGCCTTCACCTTTTCGGAGAACTCCATGCCGAGGACGCCGATCTTCGAATAGAGCTCGTCGAAGGTCAGATCTTCCGCGGCGGCGAAGGCGGGCGCGACGCGCGCTGCCCAGAGGCCACCAGCCGCGAGCAGGACGCCCGTCCGCAGCAGCCTTCGCCGGGAGATGCCGGGGGCGGCGGGCTCCGGCGCGGTTACGATGTCGATCTCTGGTCTCGTCATGTCACGGCCTCCCGGCTCGATCGCCGTGGCGCAAAAGGAAATGAGGTCCGGGCGGCACACGCCCGGACCCCCGCATCGTCGAAGCGGCTTATTGCTGCACGCCGAGGGCGAAGCTGTCCGCCATCACGCGGAACACGTCGGAATTCTCCATATAGCCGTGGAGCTGTTCCGAGCCCGGCCCCTGGGCCTGGAGCACGACGTCGTCGACCGCATGAACGCCGGTGTCTTCCGAGCGCGGCGTGTTGCCGATGCGCAGCACGGCGCCGGGGACGTTCTTGTAGGCTTCGTTGGCGACGTATTCGCCCTTTTCGTTCTTCACCGCCGGCACGAACGGACCGTCCATCTTCGGGCGGAAGGTCTCGTAATAGTCGGGGAAGTTGTTGGCGAACACGGCGAGGCGGCGCGAGACGTCCACCTTGTCCGGGAAGCCGTCGCCGTCGGCGTCGACATAGTTCGGGAAGCCTGCATCCTGGTAGACGCCGACCTTCTCGCGCATCTGGATGCCCGGGGTCATGGTCTCGGAGCCGACGACCTTGCCGTTGTCGCTGACTTCCTCGACGACCGTGCCCGGCTTGTCGTCGTCGATGGTGCCGATGATCGAAACGCCGTGGGTGTGGTCGGCGGTGGCGATGATCAGCGTGTCGGGATGGGTCTTGGCATATTCCTGGGCGATGCCGACCAGCTTGTCCATGACGATGGTTTCATAGATCGCGCGGTCGAAATCGAGCGGATGCTCGAACTTGTCGATCAGCGCGCTCTCGACCATCAGGAAGAAGCCGTCCTGGTTCTTGGAGAGAACGTCGAGGGCGGCCGTCATCATGTCGGTCAGCGGCGGCTGGTCCGGGAACTTCTTGGTGGTGCCGGTGCCGAGCTTCTCGTCGAGCGCGCCGTCCATGTTGCCGGTGTGGAACAGGCCGAGCAGCTTGCCGGTGTTGGTGCCCTTCGCGGTGGCGAGTTCCTGCTCGGTGGTGGCGAAGGCGTAGCCGGCATTCTTGAACTTGGCGACGTAGTCGATGTCGTCCTTGCGCTTGGAGCCCGGCACCGACTTCGGCAGGAAATAGGCGGAGCCGCCGCCGAGCATCACCTCAGGCTTCACGTCGTAGAACATGCCCACGATCTCGGGCTTGTCGGCGCGGCGGCGGGTGTGGGACACGACCGCGGCCGGCGTGGCGTCCTCGATCTCGGCGTTGGAGACGACGCCGATCGCCTTGCCCGGCGCCATGCGGCGGATGGCTTCGGCGATGGTCTCCTGATGCGGCTGGTCGAGGGAGCCCTTGGCGCGGGTGGCATAGACGCCGAGCGCGTTCACCGCCGACTTCTGGCCGGTCATGTAGGCCGACATGGTGTTGGCGCTGTCGGCGGCGATGGAATCCGTCGACGAGGTGCCGATGAAGGCCATCGCCGGCAGGGTATCCATGTTCAGCTTGCCGTTGGCCTTGCCCTCGGTGTTGCCCTTGGACATGATCCGCGCGCCGGTGCGCATGGAAACGGCCATTCCGTCGCCGAGCAGGAAGATGATGTTCTTGGCCTTCGCCTCCTTCGGCGTGCCGAACACCTCCCACTTCACCTCCTGGCGGTAGGTCTTGCCGTCGGCACCCTTGCCCTCGGCGACGATGGTGTAGTGCCCCGGGATTTCGATCGAGACGTTCTTCACGACGACGGAGGAACCGTCCTTGTCGTTCTCATTCTCGATATAGACCGGCTTTTCCTTGAAGACCTCGGTGTATTCGCGGCCCTCGATCAGGATCTTGATGTCGTCCTGCTTCACCACCGCCGGAAATTCGACCTTGAGGTCGAACTTGCCGCCGGAAAGCAGCGTGGCGCGATCGAGGGGGAAGATCTTCGTCTGGGAGCCGTCGTCGGCCTCCAGCATCTTGGTCTCGCCCGTCTGGGCGAAAGCGGCGCCGGGCAGGATCGCCGTGGCCGGGACGAGGGCGAACGCGAGCGCCGCAAGCCAGTTGTGTCGCATGGAAAACCGCCTTTTTCCGAAAAGGCGCGCGGACGGTTACCCAGCCACATCGACAACAAGACGACGTCAGACCCCGCCGGCAACCACCCTGGCGCGCATGGCGGGACCATAAAAAGCCCAGATGTCAGGCCCGTGAACTGAGACGGCTCATCATTCGCCTGCATACGATATCCACAGCAGCGGGGACCGGCGCCTTCACCGGTCCGCTGCCTTGGAATCGACCGTGGTTCGATCCGGCCGTCCGTCAGAGATAGCGGTTGGCCAGGGTCTCCAGATATTCCTGTCGGCCGGAGCGCGGCTTCGGATCGAGGCCTTCGGCGTGGACGCGGGCCGCGATCTCGTCGAGCGAACGGCGGCCGGCGAGCATCGCCTTGGCCTCCTCGCCCTCCCATCCGGCGTAGCGGGCATCGACGAAGCGGGCGAGTTCGCCGTCCTCGATCATCGCCGCGGCGACCTTGAGCGCCCGGCCGATGGCATCCATCGAGCCGACGTGGGCCTGGATCAGATCGACCGGATCGAGCGACTGCCGGCGGATCTTGGCATCGAAATTGAGACCGCCCGAGGTGAAGCCGCCGCCCTTCAGGAACTCGTAGAGCGCCAGCGCCAGCTCGGGCACGTTCATGGCGAACTGGTCGGTATCCCAGCCGAGCAGGTAGTCGCCGCGATTGATGTCGAGCGAGCCGAACACGCCGAGGGCGAAGGCGAGCGCGATCTCGTGCTCGAAGCTGTGACCGGCGAGAATGGCGTGGTTCTGCTCGAGGTTGAGCTTCACCTCGTGCTCGAGGCCATAGCGCCGGAGGAAGGCGTAGACGGTGGCGACGTCGTAATCGTACTGGTGCTTGGTCGGCTCCTTCGGCTTCGGCTCGATCAGGATCTGGCCCTTGAAGCCGATCTTGTGCTTGTGCTCGACGACGAGCGACAGGAAGCGGCCGAGCTGGTCGAGTTCGCGGCGGAAATCGGTGTTGAGCAGGGTCTCGTAGCCTTCGCGGCCACCCCACAGCACGTAGTTCTCGCCGCCCAGGGCGTGGGTCAGGTCGAACACCGTCTTCACCTGCGCGGCGGCATAGGCGAACACGTCCGGGTCCGGATTGGAGGCCGCGCCGGCCATGTAGCGGCGATGGGAGAACAGGTTCGCCGTGCCCCACAGCAGCTTGACCTTGGCCGTTTCCATCCTGGCGGCGAAGATGTCGCCGATGGCCTTCACGTTGCGGTCGGACTCGGCGAGCGAGGCGCCTTCCGGCGCGATGTCGCGGTCATGAAAGGTGAAGAACGGCACGTCGAGGATGCGGAACAGGTCGAATGCCACGTCCGCCTTGGCGCGGGCAAGCGCCAAGGGATCGTCGCCGCCGAACCACGGGCGCTCGAAGGTCTGGCCGCCGAACGGGTCGGACCCCGGCCAGGCGAACGAATGCCAGTAGCAGACCGCGAAGCGCAGATGGTCTTCCATGCGCTTGCCGAGCACGATCTCGTCGGGATTGTACCAGCGGAAGGCGAGCGGGTTGCGGCTTTCCGGCCCCTCGTAGGCGACCGGCTTCGCGGCATCGAAGAAGTGGGCGGTCATGGTGGCGTTCCCCTCGTTGTTCGTGCCGGCTCCTTTTGCGAACGGCCGGCTGTTCGGTGTCGGCGCCCGGCCGCGCGGGCCGGATCGGTCAGGCCGTTGCCCTGCCGGTGATGCCCTTCAGCGCCGGATAGAGCGCGCGGTAGCGCCCGAGCGTGTCGCCGTAGCGCGCGGCCAGCCCGCGATCCGGCTCGATCACGGCGGCGACCGGCGGCTTGGTGGCGATCACGGCCGGGTCGGCACAGTCCGCGGCGATGCGGCCGAGCCGCGCGGCGCCGAACGCGCCGCCGAGGTCGCCGCCGGCGAGGCGATGCACCGGCAGGTCGAGCGCGGCGGCGATGATGCCGAGCCAGAGATCCGAGCGCGAGCCGCCGCCGATCGCCGCCACCGCCGCCGGCTTCGAGCCGGCCTCGGCGAGCGCGTCCAGGCAGTCGCGCACCGCGAAGGCGACGCCTTCGAGCACGGCGAGCGCCAGGTCCTCCGGCCCCGTGGCGTGGCTGAGGCCCGCGAAGGCGGCGCGGGCGTCGGGATCGTTGTGTGGCGTGCGCTCGCCGGAGAGATAGGGCTGGAACAGCACCGGATTGTGCCCCGCCCGGGCGGGGTCGATGCGGGCGACGAGTTCCGCCTCCCCCGGCGCGCCGACGAGGCGCGTGACCCAGGTCAGCGCCGAGGCGGCGGCGAGGATGACGCCCATCTGGTGCCACGTTCCGGGCACCGCGTGGCAGAAGGCGTGGACGCCGCGCGCCGGGTTCGGACGGAAGGCGTCGGTCGTCACCCACAGCACGCCCGAGGTGCCGAGCGAGACGAACGCATCGCCCGCCGAGATCGCGCCGATGCCGACCGCGCCCGCGGCATTGTCGCCGGCGCCGCCGGCGACGACGGGCGCACGCGCCATGCCCCAGCGTTCGACCAGTTCCTTCCGCAGCACACCCGACGGCTCGCTTCCCTCGACGAGGCGAGGCATGTGGGAGAGATCGAGACCGGTGGCGGCCAGCACCTCGGGCGACCAGGTCCGCGCGCCGGTGTCGAGCCACAGCGTGCCGGCGGCATCGGAGGGTTCCGACACCTTCTCGCCCGTCAGCAGCAGCCGGACATAGTCCTTCGGCAGCAGCACGGTGCGGGTGGCGGCGAAGATGTCCGGCTCGTGCCGGGCGACCCAGGCGAGCTTCGGCGCGGTGAAGCCCGGCATCGCCCGGTTGCCGGTGATGCGCACCAGGTCCGGCAGCTTGGCTTCGAGTTCGGCACATTCCGCTCCGGAGCGGCCGTCGTTCCAGAGAATGCACGGCCTGAGCACCCGGTCGTCGGCACCGAGGAGCGTCGCCCCGTGCATCTGGCCGGAAAGTCCGATGCCACGCACCGCGGCAATCTCGGCTGGATGGCTCTGCTTCAGCCGGTCAACGGTCGCGAGGATTCCCTGCCACCAGTCCGCCGGGTCCTGCTCCGACCAGCCGTCGTGCGGGCGGGAGACCTCGAGGGGATGCTCCGCCACGGCGACGACGCGCTGGTCGTCGTCGACGAGGACGGTCTTCACCGAGGAGGTGCCGATATCGATGCCGAGATGCATGAGGAGCGTACCTCAGAATGGTGGCCGGCGCACGGCGCGGAGCCGCTGCTTCCGGTCGCGTTTCAGGGCAGGTTGTCGCGGATGTAGATGCCGATGCGGATGCGTTCCTGCCCCTCGACCAGAGGCATGCCGGTGCAATGGGCGATCAGCACGCGGGCGGCGGAACGGATTTCATGGCCGGGGTTCTGGTCGATCACCGCATCCATCGTGCCCGACAGCAGCCACTGGCGGGAATGGTCGGTGAGCTCGTGGCCGATAAAGGCGACGTCCCGCGCCCGGCCGGCCGCCTCAAGCGCCTCGACAAGGCCGCGGTTGCCCGCGCCGATGGAATAGAGCCCGACGAGGTCGGGATGGTCGCGCAGGAGTTCCGCGCCGACCGCGCGGTTGCGCTCGAAATCGTCCCGCGTCTCGCGCGGCGGCAGCACGGTAAGGCCGGGATATTCCGCCGACATCACCTGCTGGAAGCCGAACAGCCGTTCGGCATGATCGCGCAGGGCGAAGCTGCCGGCGACGACGCCGATCGAACCCTCCAGCCCGCGACAGAGCCGGCCCATCAGGCTGCCGGCGGTCCGACCGGCGGCGCTGTTGTCGACGCCGACGAAATGCTGGCGGCGCGAATGGGGCACGTCGGAGACGACGGTGACGACGGTCACGCCCCGCGCCACAAGGGCGTCGATCGCCTCGCGCACGCTCGGATGGTCGAGCGCGACGAGCGCGACGCCGTGATAGGTCTCATCGATCCCGGCCAGCGCCTCGGACAGCACCACCGGGTCGAACACGTCCACCCGCCGCACGTCGACCTCGGCGCGCTGGTCGGCGAGCCAGCGGCGGGCGTCGCAGGCTTCCTCCTCCAGCATCGCCGCGAACGAGGTCGCGCGGACCGGAAGCAGGAAACAGAACTTGAGGTGGGTGGCCCGCGCCAGCCGCGCCGCGAGGGGATCGGGCCGGTAGCCGAGCG
Organism: Pseudoxanthobacter soli DSM 19599; assembly: GCF_900148505.1. Taxonomy (NCBI): domain Bacteria; kingdom Pseudomonadati; phylum Pseudomonadota; class Alphaproteobacteria; order Hyphomicrobiales; family Segnochrobactraceae; genus Pseudoxanthobacter; species Pseudoxanthobacter soli. The sequence goes on from NZ_FRXO01000002.1 coordinate 210,453, forward strand.
CGCCGACAGCGGTCTCGACCCGCCGCACCGTCTCGGCACGCACGCCCGGCCGCCGGTTCAACACGCGATCGACCGTCGCGACGCTTACGCCGGCCATCCGGGCAACGTCCTGAAGCGTGGCACGGCTCACGTTCGTCTCCTCCTGCCCGTCTGCCGCGCCCCTCGGGCAGCCGCTGAAGCGGCCAATCAGCCGGCACCGGGAACGTCTTCTGATGGGAAACGGGGCCTCTACAGCCGTCCGCCGCCGCATGCATGCAGCATGGCGGCGAGCTTATTGCCTGATGTGCCATAATCCAATCAGAAACTGATGTACGTCAATCATGCGTCGCATCAATCCGATGTTGCAACGCGACGGACGTATCCGTCCGGGCACGTCCGCCCGCGAAGGTCGCGGGGCGACCGCCCAACCGCGATATCCGCGTCGGGATCGCACGCGATTTCTCGCTGGTCCGGCGATTTCCTCCGGCGAGAAAGCACTCTACGCTCCAGACGACGAGCGCATGGATCGAACGATGACCACGCACCGCATTGATATGCAGGTCGGCCGGCCACGGATGGGGGCATGGCGCGCCATCGGGATGGCGGTGCTCATGCTCGCCGCGCCGGGCGGCGCATCGGCTGCGGACGCGGTGCCGGCGACCCGGCTTCCGGCCGTCGCCGCACCCTGCTGCGGACCGATCACCGCGGACGGCCGCACGCTCGGCACGTTTCTGGATGAGAGCGGCGTTGAGACGCTCTGGCTGCCGGGCTGGCATGTCGACTGGAAGACCGGCAGACCGGATCGCGACGCGCCCGGCGGCCACGGCTCGCGGTCCCATTGCAGTGCCTTCGCCGCGGCGATGGCCGAACGCCTCGGCATCTACCTGCTGCGCCCGCCAGAGCACGGGCAGATCCTGCTCGCCAATGCCCAGCGCCGCTGGCTCGACGGCCCCGATGCTGCCGCTGATGGCTGGCTTCCGGTTGAAGGCGACCGGGCCGCCGTCGCGGCGGCGAACCAGGGCTTCCTCGTCGTCGCGGTCGTGGCCAATCCGAACCCGCGCAAGGCGGGGCACATCGCCATCGTGCGGCCCAGCCTGAAGCCCGCTGCCGCGCTGGCGACGGAGGGTCCCGACATCGTTCAGGCGGGCGCGCGAAACCTGCTGAACGGCACGGTGGCGCGGGTCTTCCGCAATCACGCCGGTGCCTGGCAACCTGGCGGCGGCGGGACGCTCGCCTACTTCGCCCACGCCGTGAACTGGGATGCCGGATCGGCGCGGGCGGCGTCGCCCGGCACGACTGCATCCGGCAAGATCACCACGCCCTGAACCGGCCAACGGGAGGTCCGACGATGCCTGAGCCCTGGACTGCCGCGCGCGAGCGATACGCCGCCATGGCCTACCGGCGGTGCGGCCGCAGCGGGCTCGACCTGCCTGCGATCTCGCTCGGTCTCTGGCAGAATTTCGGCGGCGCCGACGTGTTCGAGACGGGTCGCGCGCTGGTGCGGCGCGCGTTCGATCTGGGCGTCACCCACTTCGATCTCGCCAACAATTACGGCCCGCCTTACGGCTCCGCGGAGGAGAATTTCGGCCGCATGATCGCGGCGGACCTGAAACCCTACCGCGACGAGATCCTCGTCTCGACGAAGGCAGGGTTCGATATGTGGCCCGGCCCCTACGGCAACTGGGGATCGCGCAAATATCTGATCGCGAGCCTCGACCAGAGCCTGAAACGCCTGGGTGTCGATTATGTCGACATCTTCTACCACCATCGCCCCGATCCGATGACGCCCCTTGAGGAGACCATGGCGGCGCTCGACCACGTCGTGCGCCAGGGCAAGGCCCTCTATGTCGGTCTCTCCAACTATCCGGCGGAGGAGACGCTTCGGGCGGCCGAGATCTTGAAGGCGCTCGGCACGCCGCTGACCATCCATCAGCCCCGCTACTCGATGCTGGACCGCTGGGTGGAAGGCGGCCTGCTGCAGGCGCTCGGCCAGTGCGGGGCCGGCGGCATCGCCTATTCGCCGCTCGCCCAGGGCCTGCTTTCGGCGAAATATCTCGATGGGGTGCCCGAGGGCTCGCGCGCGAGCCGCGGCGGCTCCCTGCAGGCCGGCGCGGTGACGCCGGACCTGATCACGCGGCTCCGGCGCCTCAACGAGGTCGCGGCGGGCCGCGGCCAGACGCTGGCCCAGTTCGCGCTCGCATGGGTGCTGCGCCGGCCCGCGATCACCTCCGCGCTCATCGGCGCCCGTTCCGTCGCACAGCTTGAGGACAGTCTGGCGGCCCTGAAATTCCTCGACATCTCGGTCGCCGAGGAAAACGAGGTCGGCGAGATTCTCGGCCGTTGAGGCCGTCTCGCCGGTACGGTGGCGAACACACCGTACCGGCATCGCCATTGAAGCCGCGTTTTCATTTCTGCTAAGGCTTGCGCTCGGAACCTGCGAGGTCGCATGACGCAAAGATTCAAGGCCTATAACGGCCTCGTCACGGGAAGTGGCGAGGACGTGGTGGTGATTTCGCATGGTTTCGGCACCGACCAGACCGCATGGCAATTCATAAGACCCTGGCTCGACGCGCGGTTTCGCGTCGTCTCCTTCGATCTCGCCGGCGCCGGGCCGAACGGCACACGGACCTACGATCGCCACCGCCACCGGTCGATCTACGGGTTCGCCGATGACCTGATCGACATTCTGGACGAGCTCTCCATCCGCAATTGTCTCTATATCGGCCATTCGGTCAGCGGCATGGTCGGCGGCATCGCCGCGCTCACGCGGCCTGATTTGTTCAGGAAAATGACGATGATCGGCGCCTCGCCGCGCTACCTGAACGACGATGGATATGTCGGGGGGTTCGAAGGCGCCGATCTCGACGCCCTGTTCGCGGCGATGGCCACCAATTTCCAGGCGTGGGGCGCCGGGTTTGCGCCTGCGGTCGTCGGCGTGCCCGATAATGCGGCAATCGACGAGTTCTGCCGAACCCTGTTCCAGATGCGGCCCGATATCGCTCTGTCCATCGCGCGGACGATCTTCCAGTCCGACGTCCGCGAGATCGCGACCCGGCTCGACTGCCCGACCACAATCATCCAGACGCGTGCGGACGTGGCGGTGCCGATGGACGTCGCGGAATGGCTGCACCGCAACATCCGCGGTTCGACGCTCCAGATCATCGACGCCAGCGGACACCTTCCCCACATGACCGCCCCCGGCGAGGTGTTGCGGGCACTCGACCAATGCCTGCTCCAACCGGCGTGACGGATTCAGGCGCAATGGCTTCCTCTCGACCTGCCGCCAAGCGCGGCCTCGCCACCGGAACGCCGCAGGCCGACAGCCTGCAGGCGCTGGTGGCGTTCGCGCGCACTGCGGCGGGCGCCGATCTCGCGGTGCTGTTCACGGCCGATGATTCCCGCAATGCCGTGCCCCTCGCCGTCGATCCGGCGAGGCCGGTAAGCCTTTTCTCGCTCGCCAGCAGCCGGATCGACACGGTCGACTGGTCGAGCGGGGCTGTCGAAACGTCGGCCCTCAACCTGCCGAGTTCGATGCTGACTGCCCTCGGCGGGCCTGCCGAGAAGGCCTTCTTCATCTCCACGCCGGTGGAGAATGCCAGGCGCAGCGGCATCCTGCTGGCTTGGGCGCGGGGAGACGCGCCTCGTATCACCCCCTCCCCCTCGGAACTGGAAATCGGGCTGAGGCTGCTGACGTCCGTGACGGGCCAGTTGCTGCGCGACCGCAACGCCGCCATGCAGCGGGAATTGATGACCGAGCGGTTTCACGACCTGTTCGAAAGCGTCTCGAGCGGCGTCGTCGTTCTGGACAACGACGGCATGGACATCCTGGTCAACCAGGGAGCGGCCGACCTGCTTGGCCTCGGCGCAGCAAATCTCGATCCCTACACCCTGTCGGCGGCGATGCGCGGCCTGCGCGCTTCGTGCCTCAACGCCGCCGAACTCGACGACGCCTACCGCCCGCTGCAGACCGACATCGACTATTCGGTCGTGGCGACATGGGACCTCGGCGGCCGCCAGTTCGAGGTGGATACCCATCCGATCCGTTCGAACGGCCAGAACGGTCGCATCTGGCTTTTCCATGACGTCACCGCGCGTCACCTGCTGGAGCGCAATCTGCGGCGGCTGGCGGAAACCGACCCGCTGACCGGCCTCTGCAACCGCCGTTCCTTCGAGGAGGCGAGCGCAGTCGCCTTCGCCACCGCGCCGTCGCTCGCCGCGCTGATGATCGACGTCGATCACTTCAAGTCGATCAACGACACCTACGGCCATGCCGCCGGCGATCAGGTTCTGCAGGCCATCGCCGCGCGCTCCATCGAAGCGCTGCGCAGCGAGGACCTGATCGCGCGGCTCGGCGGCGAGGAATTCGTGGTCATGGCCGCCGGGCTCGATGTTCACGCCGCGACCGTCGCGGCCGACCGGCTCCGGCAGGCGATCTGCGCGACGCCTATTCCGACCGACGCCGGCGAGATCGAGACCCGCGTCAGCGTCGGTGTCAGCGTGCGCGAGCGAGACGACGAGAGCTTCGACCTGATGCTGCGCCGGGCGGACACGGCATTGTACCGCGCCAAGCGCGAGGGCCGGAACCGCGTCGTCGTCTCCGCCGGTCCTGAGTACGATTCCCCAAATTAGGGGCGGCATCGGCGCGCAGGCAGGGGCTGTACACGGTGCGGTTTCCGCAGCCGATGCGCGCGCGGGCCACTTTCATCAACAATCTCAATAAGATCGGCGAATACCCCCGCGAAACGCACGCCCCGTGGGGATATCCCCGATACGCTGGCTGCGGCTTGCCATCGCCCGTCCATCTGCTCCAGGCTTCGTTCTCCCTTTCCCAGCAGTCCCGAAGACACGATGACAGCGGCATCCGATCCCCGGCCGGCGGCGCCCGAAGCGCCTTCCTCAGACATGCCCGCCGCCCATCCGCCTGCGCCCGGACGGGCGGCGAGCCTCGATCCCGAAAGCTGGGACGAGGTTCGCGCGCTGGGTCACCGGATGCTGGACGACATGATCGACTATGTCGCGGGTATCCGGGAAAGGCCGGTCTGGCAGCCGCTGCCGGACGGATTGCGGGCGGAGCTGCGTGCGCATCTCCCGGATGAACCGGTGGGAATTGAAGCGGCCTACGCCGATTTCCGGCGGCTGGTCGAACCTTACGCGACGGGCAACACCCATCCGCGCTTTCTCGGCTGGGTCCACGGCGGCGGTAATCCGGCCGCCATGCTGGGCGAGATCCTGGCGGCCGGGCTCAACGCCAATCTCGGCGGCCGCGACCATGCCCCGATCGAGGTCGAGCGGCAGGTGGTCCGCTGGGCGGCCTCCGCGCTCGGACTGCCGGAGACCGCCGGCGGCCTGATCCTGACCGGCAGTTCGATGGCGAACTTCATCGGCGTGCTCTGCGCCCGGCGGCGGGCGCTCGGCGCCGACGTCCGCCGACTGGGGCTCGGCGAGGCGCGGCTCGTCGCCTACGCCTCCGAAGGCGCGCACGCCTGCCTGCCACGGGCGATGGACATGGCGGGCATCGGCAGCGACGCTCTGCGCCGCGTGCCGGTGACGGCCGACCGCCGCATGGACCTAGCCGCGCTCGGCCGGCTGATCGAGGCCGATCTCGCCGCCGGCTTCACGCCGTTCCTGATCGCGGCGACTGCCGGCACCGTCGATTCCGGTGCGGTCGACGATCTCGCCGCAGTGGCCGGGATCGCGCGGGAACATGGGCTGTGGTTTCACGTCGATGGCGCGTTCGGCGCCTTCGTGGCGCTGTCGCAGAGGCTCCGTCCGCTCGTCGCCGGGATTTCAGAAGCCGATTCCGTGGCCTTCGACTTCCACAAGTGGGGACAGGTGCAATACGACGCCGGCTGCGTGCTGGTTCGCAACCAGCAGCATCTCGCCGACACCTTCGCCCAGAATGTCGACTATCTGCAGCATGAGACCCGCGGCCTCGCCGGCAATGCGCCGTGGCCCTGCGATCTCGGACCGGAGCTGTCGCGCGGGTTCCGGGCACTCAAGGTCTGGATGACGCTGAAGACCTATGGCGCCGAAGGTCTCGGGCGGGTGGTCGAGGCCTGCTGCGACCGCGCCCGTGAACTCGTCGCCCGCGTCGACGCCGATCCGCGGCTGGAACTCCTGGCGCCCGCGCCGCTCAACGTGGTGTGCTTCCGGGTCCGCGACGAACACGACGCCGACACCCTCAACCACGACATCGTGGTCGCACTGCAGGAGAGCGGCATCGCCGCGCCCTCCACCACCCGCATCGGCGGCAGGCTTGCGATCCGCGCCGCCTTCGTCAACCACCGCACCCGGCCGGAGGACGTCGACATCCTTGTGGATGCGGTGCTGTCCCTCGCCGGGGCCCTGCGCGGTGCCACGACCGGATGAGCGGCGCCTGCGATCAGACGGTCGTCGCGGCCTCACCGACATTGGCGAGCGCCGCGGCCCCGCCCTGACGCGATCCCTGACCCTCCGAAACTCTCTGATCCGTGGGCCTCTGCCCCTCAACGGCCTTCTGTTTCGGAGACGCCTTGGCACCTGACGGTTTCGCAGCCGACGATGATTTCGGAGCCTGCGCGTCTGCTTCCTTGGCCTTCCCGGCCGCCTTCGAGCCGGCCTTGCGCGCGCCGCCATCCCCGCCGCCGGACGCGAAGCCCAGGATCAACGCGGCGAGCCCGTCTTCCTGAACGGCCTCGGCCGCATCGGCGGGCTTGAACCAATGGCCGTCGCGCTGGCCCTTCTCCGGCCAGTCGTCGAGCTGCTTTTCGACCGCCATGCCATAGACCAGCACGGCGCATGGCACGGAACCGCCGCCGACGAGGCGCTTGTCGTAGACATAGGTGCCGACGAGCTGCTTGGCGGTCTTGCCGACGAGGCCGGCCTCCTCGAACGCTTCCTGGGTCGCCGCGCCGGACGCGGTGCGCCCCTTCATCGGCCAGCCCTTCGGAATGACCCAGCGACGCGTCTCGCGCGAGGTGATCAGGTAGATCTCCCAGCCGCCGTCGTCCGTCCAGCGGTACGGCAGCACTCCCACCTGTTTTCTCGGCTTGCGCCTGGATTTCTTCGATTCGACCATTTCGAAATTCTAGCCCGTCATCGCTTTGGTATCAGCCTGGAGGCAAGCAATGCGCAGGCCATCCTCCGTCGCAGTCGTGTCACACCCCGCCCCCTTATTTGGGGTCTGCATCAGCCGATGGAAATGGCCGCGGCGCCCGAAAATGGGATAGCATGGTGTGCCCGGTCGAAAATTGACACACGCTTCATTCTCCGGCCGTGACGGCCATCCCGATTTAAGCGCATGAAGGTCCGACTCTCATTTGGGGGAGAGTAACACCGATGTCACGGAATACACAGACAAAAATCGTCCTCAAGGAGGACCAGTACAAGAAGCTGTCGCGCACCTTCGGATATTATTTCAGCGACTTAACGATTAAGACGGCTTTCTTTCACAATGATATCACTAGCTTCGATTTTCAGAAGGCGATCATCATCCATACGATCAGCATCGCCACCGGCGCGAAATTCATCAAAAACCCGGAGCTGATGAAGCTCTACGGTTCGATGGACGTGAAGTTCCCCACCGAGCACCAGGTTCCCTGCAGCGCCCTGTCCGTTTCGGAGGCGACCGGGCTTCCGCGCGAGACGACGCGCCGCAAAATCAAGGAGATGGTGGCGGAAGACCTGCTGGAGGAGGACCCGCGCGGGGGCTATCGCCTCAAGTCGGGCATCCTGCAGCGACCGCTGGTGCAGACGCGGATGGAGGAGTTCGTCAAGGCGCTGGTGCGGGTCGTCAATGTCGGCCTCGATCTCGGCGTGTTGGAGGCGACCGAAGTGAACGGCGAGATTCGCTTCGCCCGCAGGACGGACCCGGTCGATTCGGATGGGGCCGCCGGGGAGCGCTCGCGCCGTCCGGGAGCCTGAACGGGTCGCAGTCGCACGGACTGGCCACGAAAGCGTCTCTTCTCCATATGATGAAGGCAATACGCGCCGCTGCGGCGCTGGCCGGCCGCCGTGGCCGGCACGGACAGGATTGGACATCATGAGGCCGGTCATCGGAGTCGTCTGCGACGTCAAGGAAAGCGCAGGCCACCGCATCCACGCCATCACCGAGAAATATCTCTATGCCGTCGCCGAGGGCGCCGACGCGCTGACGCTGATGATCCCGGCGCGGCTGTCGGACACTGACGGGCGATTCGCGCCGACACCGATCGACTTCGCCGAGCTGTTCGCCGTGCTCGACGGCGTATTCCTGCCCGGCAGCCCATCGAATGTCGATCCGTCCCATTATGGCGGCGAGCCGGCCGATCCGAGCCTGCCCGCCGATCCGGACCGCGACCGCGTCTCGCTGGAGCTGATTCGCGCCTCCATCGCCGCGGGCGTGCCGCTGTTCGGCGTCTGCCGCGGCTACCAGGAGATGAACGTCGCGCTCGGCGGCACGCTTCACCAGAAGGTGCACGAGCAGCCGGCCTATGCCGACCACCGTGAGGACAAGACCGCGCCGCTCGACGTGCAATATGCCCCGGTCCACGAGGTGTCGCTGACACCGGGCGGCCTGTTCGCGGGGCTCGCCGGCACGACGACGTGGCGCGTCAACTCGCTTCACGGCCAGGGCATCGCCCGACTTGCGCCCGATCTCGTCGTAGAGGCGACGGCGCCGGACGGCCTCGTCGAGGGCTTCAGGGTGCCGCACGCGCGCGCCTTCGCCATCGGCGTGCAGTGGCATCCGGAATGGCGGTTCTGGGAGGATCGGCTGTCGAAGGGCCTGTTCACCGCCTTCGGCGACGCCGCCCGCGCCCGCCACGCCGGACGCCGCACGCTCGCGGCCTGAGGGCCTCACCAGACGGCGGCGCCGCGCGGGCTCGCGGCGTCACTCGCGCCGCAGGATCCAGTCGTAGACCACGCTCGCCCAGGTCTGCGGGCGGAAGCTCTGCTTGAGAGCATCAGGGTCGTAGCGTGTCTCGACCCAGTCGAGCAGTTCCATGCCGCGGGCCTCGCCGTCTTCGCGATAGCGGTCGAAGAACGCGTCGAGAATGCCCGCGCGGGAGGCCCGCATGTGGCCGTATCGCAGGAGGAGCTGCCGCTTGGCCTCCGCCACCGTGCGGCCCTCCCGAAGGATCAGATAGAGCGCGGCGGCGAAGCCGGTGCGGTCGGCGCCGGACTTGCAGTGGATCAGCGCGGGATATTCGATGCGGGCGAACAGGTCCGCCGCCGCGCGCACGGTTTCCTTGCTCGGCGCCTGCCGCGTGCGGAACGGAAGTTCGTAGAGCGCGAGGCCCGCCGCCGCGCAGGCTTCCTGCTCCAGCGGCCAGGCGCCGAGGTCGCGGCCGCCGCGCAGGTTGACCACGGAGCGGCCGCCCTTCGCGGCGAAGCGGCGGAAATCTGCCGGCGCCGGCTGGGCCGCGCGCCACAGGCCGCTGCCGACATGGTGAAGGTTGAGGTAGGCGAGCCGGATGAAGCCGTGATCGACGAAGATCAGGTCGAGCCACGCCTTGACGCGGCCGGACCGGGTCGCAAGCGGATGGTCCGCCGCGCCGGTGGCATAGTCGTCCGCTGCGCCGGCCCCGGTCGGGGGCGCGGCTTCGGGCGGCGTCGAGGTGGCTTGATCGGTCTGCATCACGGGCAGCTATATTGGGAGTTCCGGTGAACCGGCAAGAGGCGCCTGAACGATGCGCGCCTGTGCGCCGCTTCACGCGGCGCTGGCCGCGCGGGATTCGAGCCCGCCGTGACACGCCCCGCCGCCCTGCGCTTTTCCCGCTCTTGAGGCGGAGGTCCGGGTCCGGTATTGCCGGCTGACGACCCTCCCCGCATCAGGACGATCCCATGGCGAAATGCGTTCTCGGCGTGATCGGTGGCTCCGGCATCTACGACCTGCCGGGTCTTGAGGATGCGCGATGGGAGCGCATCGAAAGCCCGTGGGGCACCCCCTCCGACGCCGTCCGGCGCGGACGCTTCAAGGGACGCGAGGTGGTGTTTCTGCCCCGCCACGGCCGCGGCCACGTCTTTTCGCCGACGGACATCAACTACCGCGCCAACATCGACGTGCTGAAGCGCGCCGGCGTCACCGACGTCGTGTCGCTTTCGGCGTGCGGCTCGCTGAGAGAGGATCTGCCGCCGGGCACGTTCGTGGTGGTCGACCAGTTCATCGACCGCACCTTCGCGCGCGAGAAAAGCTTTTTCGGCGCCGGCTGCGTCGCCCATGTGGCGTTCGGCCAGCCGGTGAGCCCACGCCTTGCCGACCGGCTGGAAGCGGCCGGGCGTTCGGCCGGGGTGCCCGTCGTCCGCGGCGGCACCTATCTCGTGATGGAAGGGCCGCAGTTCTCGACCCTCGCGGAATCCCGGCTCTATCGCTCGTGGGGCTGCGACGTGATCGGCATGACCAACATGCCCGAGGCCAAGCTCGCACGCGAGGCCGAGCTCTGCTACGCGACCGTGGCTATGGTCACCGACTATGATTGCTGGCACGACGCCCACGGCGATGTCGACGTGCAGTCGGTCATCCGGGTCATGACCGAGAACCGCGCGAAGGCGCAGGACCTCGTCGCACGCCTGATCGCCGACCTGCCGGACGAGCATGAACCCTGCCCGGCCGGTTCGGACCGCGCGCTCGATTTCGCCATCATGACGGCGCCGGACTATCGCGATCCCGCGCTCGTCGCCAATCTCGGCGCGGTCGCCGGCCGCGTGCTGGCCCGATAGCGCCGCAGAAGGGCGGCGGGCGCCGAAAACCGACCAGAGTTCGCCGTTGCCTGCCGGCGCGGTGCGGGCGTATTCATAAGCCTGCCAATCGATTTGCCGGTTATGCAACCCTGTGTCGCGGCAGGGGCGGTAGCTCCGGGCGACGAGACCGGGCAAGGTGCACGCCGAGGTCGCTCTGGCACGATGGACGGGCCCCACCCGGACAAGGCAAGACGATCCGCCAATCATGAATCGATGCGGAACACACCCGCGGCGCACGGATGAACGGACGCATGGGTGACGATCCGCCGGGAGGATGCCAGCCGATGACGCTTCGCGTCGATCTCGATGTTGCCGACCTCGATCTCGCGGCGCTCGTCCGCACGATCCCCGATTACCCGAAGCCGGGTGTGATGTTCCGCGACATCACCACGCTGATCGCCAACCCGGCCGGCCTCAGGGCCGCCGTGGACGGGCTGGTATGGCCGTTTCTCGACGCACGGGTGAGCCTCGTCGCCGGCATCGAGGCGCGCGGCTTCATCCTTGGCGGCGCCGTGGCGCATGAACTCGGCCGCGGCTTCGTGCCGATCCGCAAGAAGGGGCGCCTGCCGGCCAAGACCATCGGTCAGGACTACGCGCTCGAATACGGCGTCGATACCATCGAGGTTCACGCCGATGCGATCCGCCCCGGCGACCGGGTGCTGGTGGTGGACGATCTCATCGCCACCGGCGGCACCGCCGAGGCCGCCATCGATCTCGTCCGCCGCTCCGGCGGCGAAGTCGTCGCCGCCGCCTTCATCATCGACCTGCCGGATCTCGGCGGCGCCGATCGCCTGCGTGCCAAGGGCGTCGCCGTCCGCACGCTGATCTCGTTCGAGGGAGACTGACCCCCATGCCGATCCTGCGCTCCTCTCCTCCCTCGCCCTTCAGCCGCAAGGTGCGCATCGCGTTCGCGGTCGCCGGGCTGGATGACACCCTCACCGTCGAATCGGTGGATACGCGGGCGCCTGCGCCCTCGTTCTTCGACGAGAACCCGCTCGGCAAGATTCCGGTGCTGGTGCTCGACGGTGGTTCGACGCTGTTCGATTCCGCCGTCATCATCGACTATGTCGATCATCTCGCCGGTGGCGGGGTGCTGGTGCCCAGCGACCCCGCAGGCCGGTTCCGCGTGCTGCGGCTGCAGGCGCTGGCCGACGGCATGATGGATGCGGCGCTGCTGCAGATCTACGAAGTGCGCTACCGGCCGGAGGCCCGCCGCCATTCCGACTGGGTGGCCTGGCAGGCCGGCAAGGTCGCCCGCGCGCTGGACACCCTGGAGCTCGCTCCGCCCCGCGAGCCGGACCACGCCTTCACCGATGCCGGCTCGATTGCGCTCGCCTGCGCGCTCGGCTATCTCGACCTCCGGTTCGATGGCCGCTGGCGCAAGGACCATCCGGCGCTCGTCGCCTGGCTCGACGCGTTCGCCGCCGCGGTGCCGGCGTTCGCCGCGACCGATCCCGAAGGGCGCTGAGGGACTCGATCCGGCAACGACGGCTCGGCTGCGCGGTCAGAACCGGTAGCCAATGCCGCCGCGGAGCACGGTCATGCTGAAATCCGTCGAGGCCGGCGTCGGTCCGACGGCGTATTCGTCGCGGCCGAAGCTCGAATAGAGCAGTTCGGCGCGCGCGGTGATGTGCTGGGTGATCGCACCTTCCGCGCCGCCGCCCGCCACCCAGCCGGTGCGAACCTCGCTGTTGGAGGCACCGGCGGCAGACACCTCGATATCGTTGAAGGCCACGCCCGCGGTGCCGTAGAGCAGGATGCGATCGAGCGCCACGCCCGCGCGGCCGCGGGCGGTGAGCTGCCAGTTGCTGCGGGTCGTCACTTCCGTGAACCCGGCGTTCTGCCGGTCGGTCAGGCCGTTCCAGGTCAGGTCGGTCTCGGCACCCAGCACGAAATTCGACGCGAGATTGAAATTGAACCCGCCGACGATGCCGCCGGTCGCGCCGGAGGGCGAATTGGTCGTCGAGAACAGGCCGTAATCGACGTTCGCGGTTCCCCAGCCGGCACCAAGCACGCCGCCCACATAGGCGCCGCTCCACTTGTAGCCGGCCGAAGGCGCCGCATAGGCATCGGCGGCGGGCAGCGGGGCCGGAGCAGGCGCCGCCGTGCCGTAGGAATCCATCGACGCGGACGGATCGTAATATTGCGCGCTTGCCGCCGTCGCCGAGACCACAGCGCCGGCCAACGACAACAAGGCGGAGGCAGCGAACTTCGAGCGTCTCTTCATCCGGCAACTCCGATACGCGCACCAACTCCGATACGCAGACATGGGGCCGGCGGCACAAGCCGGCATCTCTGATGCCGGCCCCTCCGCGCGCGACGCGGCGCGACCCTTGCGCGCGGACATTCGGGGCCGGTCAGGCACGCGCACCCGCTTTCCCGAGCCGGAAAAGCACGGGCTGCGCGCACCATGGCTGATCGAAAGATGCCTTTGTACCGATCAGGATCAAGGTCCGTTCACCACGTTTCGGCCGGCGTGGTCAACGCCGCCTTAACGGCACGCCGGCGAGGGTGAGCGGACGCCAAAGCCGCTCAACGGCAACGCGGCCGGGTGCGTTCGTCAGACGGTCAGCACGATCTTGCCGACGTGGGACGACGATTCCATCCGGGCATGAGCGGCGGAGGCCTCCACCAGCGGGAAGGTGGAATCGATCACCGGCCTGACGCGGCCGACCGCCACCAACGGCCAGACGCGGTCGTGAAGCGCCTGCGCGATCGCCGCCTTGAACGGCACTTCTCGCGCACGCAGCGTGGAGCCGGTATGGACGAGGCGCTTCACCATCAGCGGCGTGAAATCGAGATTCTTCGCCTTGCCGCCCAGCGTGGCGATCTGCACGATGCGCCCTTCGACCGCCGCGGCACGCCAGTTGCGCTCGACATAGTCACCCGCGATCATGTCGAGGATGACGTCGGCGCCGCGCCCGCCGGTTTCGGCCTTCGTGGCGGCAACGAAGTCCTCGTCGCGGTAGTTGACCGCCCGGTCCGCCCCCAGCGCCAGCATCGCGTCGCACTTCTCCGCGGAACCGGCAGTCGCGATCACCCGCGCGCCGAACGCCTTGGCGAGCATGATCGCCGTCGTGCCGATGCCGGACGTACCGCCATGGACGAGCAGCGTCTCGCCGGCGGCAAGGCCGGCGCGGTCGAACACGTTGGACCACACCGTGAAGAAGGTCTCGGGGATCGCGGCGGCCTCGATCATGGTGAGACCGTCCGGCACCGGCAGGGCGATATTGGCGGACGCCAGGCAATATTCCGCGTAGCCGCCGCCCGCCACGAGGGACGTCACCGCCATGCCGGGCGCGAATGCCGTCACATCCGGCCCGACGGCGGCGACCCGGCCGGCGATTTCCAGGCCCGGGATATCCGGCGCGCCCGCCGGCGGCGGATAATGGCCCATGCGCTGGAGCACGTCGGGGCGGTTCACGCCTGCCGCTTCCACCCGCACCAGGATCTCGCCCGGGCCCGGCTTGGGCACCGGCCGCGTCTCGGCCACCAGCGCCTCGGGGCCGCCGGGCACCGGGCAGGCGATCGCGGTCATGGTTTCCGGCGGGCTGGCGCTCATGGTTTCCGGTACGCTGGCGCTCATGGAACATCTCCGTTGGCTTGCGAGGCGAACCCGCGGGCGGCGGCCATCCGGCCGGAACCCCGCTGCAGCACGCCCGGCAGTGTCGCCAGCGTGCGCGGCTCTCGACCCTCCTGATGCCACCCCCGCGCGGCGAGGTCGAGGCGAAGCGGATGCCTGCGGGCGCTCTCTTTGCTATGAACGCCCGGAGACGGGGCCGGCGCCCTGCAGGAGGAAGACGCCATGATCGAGGACGATCCGTTCGCCACCCCGGCCGCCCGCAAGGCGCAGGCGCACACGCTCGGCAGCGAACTCGCGCGGCTGTCGGTCACGGAACTCGAGGCGCTCGTCGGTGATCTGGAGGCGGAAATCGCCCGGGTCCGGGCCGCGATCGAGGCCAAGCGCGCCACCCAGAACGCCGCGGACGCGCTTTTCCGGCGCTGAGCGCGAGAAATCCTCGCAATCGCCCGGTTTCATCAACCGGGCGTTAACCGCTTTCGGGGACGAATGGGGATGGCGGAAGCTGGCGCTGCGGGCGCCCTGGTTCGACTGCCCTGACCCGCGACGCGGATTCTGCCCGGTTCCCTCCCCTGTTCGAGGCCACCTGGTAGAGCCGCGCATGTCGCGGCTTCTTTTTGGGCGCGATTTCCGCCTTGAGCGGCGACTCCCCTTTTCCGCCGCAAGCGGCTAGTAGGACGGCTCCTCGGTTGTTCCTCCGTCCGGCCTGCAAAACCACCCGTGTCCGCGTTCCTGTTCGACGAGATCATCGCGCTGCGCATGGCCGCCACGGCCTTGCCACCCGGCCCCGGCCGGGCACGGCTCGATTCCCGGCTCGACAGGATCGCCGGGCTTGCGCTGATCGACGACATGGAACGCAGCGGCGACCTTCCGCCCGAGACCGCGGAAGCGGAGCGCGCGCGGATCGCCGCCCGCGCCCGCACGATGCCGGCCTGCCAGGAGGCCGGCTGGAATGCAGCGGCCGAAGACCCGCGGCTGCACGGGCTCGAACGCCGGGCCGGCGCCATCGAGGCGGCGCTGACGGCGGAACGGCCGGCGCGCCGCCCCGCGCGCGCCGTGCTTCAGCTCGTGCACGACAACCCCGTCGCACGCTCGCACGCCCGCCTCGAAGCGGCGTTCACACCGGTGCCGGGCCCGCGCAACGGCGGCGATGCCGGCGGCGGAAATCCGGCCTGACCGGACCGGGTCGACGCGCCCTTATCCGGCGGCCCCTACCCTTCTCCGGCGGCCCCTACCCTTCGCACCCATGCCTTACACGCGCCGTGCCTCACACGGCACGCCTCACAAACGAAAGCCGCGCCCGGGTGGTCCCGGACGCGGCTTGAAACGATCGAACGGCGCAGCGCCCTCCCGGATGTACAACCATCGCGCCGGATCGGCGGCGACGGTACTTCGGGAGCGATGCCGCTGCCTCAGCCGAGGAAGCTGCCGAACTTGTTCTTGAAGCGCGACACGCGGCCGCCGCGGTCGAGCAGCTGCTGCTGGCCGCCGGTCCAGGCCGGATGAGTGCGCGGATCGATGTCGAGGGTCAGCACGTCGCCCTCGGAACCGAACGTCGAATGGGTGATATATTCGGACCCGTCGGTCAGCACCACCTTGATGCTGTGATAGTCGGGGTGAATGTCTTTCTTCATGGTCGTCGCTTTCCGAACGCTGGCGGCGAGCGGCGGCGGCCTGATCGCCACCCACGTTCGCCCGAAATGAAGGCGGGCAGAAGCCGCGCCGGCAACGGCACGACCGCTCCCGCTCGGGTTTCCGTCTCGGAAACGCCGGGAAGGCTGCGGCCGATCGTGTTCAAGGGCGACGATATAGCGGACACACCCGCGGGCGGCAAGAGCGTGCCGGCCCGGGGCGCACCGAAAGACGCCGGCTTTCCGCATTTCTCCCCGCGTTCACCGGCCTGCGCCCCGATAGGAGCGTCGGTGGGCATCGTCGTGGCGCGGTGCGCCGAATCTTCGCAGCCTCCCGAATGAGGCGCATGGTTCGCGCCATCGCCCCGCTGTCGCCCCGGTTCTCGGACAGACCACGCCACCATTTCACTTGCCCGTCCGGGAGCGACGTGGTCTGACGGACCCGCGTTGCATGTTGTTCGCAACAGGGCGGAACGATGCGGGAGACCTGACGTGGCGGCACGCGGGACGGCGAGGGACGAAACGGCGGAGACGGCGGCGGGCGAAGCGAGGCGCCGCCCCGGATTGAAGCCGTTGCGGGTGCTGGTGCCGTTCGCGCTCGCCTATCGCGGCCATCTCGCCGGGGCGATCGCTGCGCTGGTGCTGGCCGCAGGCGCCACGCTGGCGCTGCCGATCGCGCTCCGGCGGGTGATCGACCACGGCTTCAACGCCGCGGACCGAGCCTTCATCGACCGCTATTTCGTCATGCTGATCGTGGTCGTCGGCGTGCTCGCGCTTGCGAGCGCGGCCCGCTACTACTTCGTCACCTGGCTCGGCGAGCGGGTGGTGGCGGACATCCGCTCCGCCGTGTTCGCCCATGTCGTCCGACTCTCGGCCGGCTATTTCGACCGCACATTGTCGGGCGAGATCGTGTCGCGGCTCACTGCCGACGCGACGCAGGTCAAGGCCGCGGTCGGCTCCTCCGCCTCCGTCGCCCTGCGCAACCTGCTCCTGTTCATCGGCGCGGCGACCATGATGGTGGTGACGAGCCCGGGGCTCTCGGCGCTGGTGCTCGCCGCGATCCCGGTGATCGTGCTGCCGTTGGTCGGATTCGGCCGATCGGTGCGCCGCCGCTCGCGCCGCGCCCAGGACGTGCTCGCCGCATCCTCCGCCTACGCCACGGAAGCCATCGGCGCGGTGCGCAGCCTGCAGGCCTTCACCTTCGAGGGTGCGGCCGCCGGGCGCTATCGCGGCGGGGTGGACGAGGCCTTCGGCGCCGCCCGCAGCGCCATCGTCGCCCGCACGCTGCTCACCGGCATCGCGATCTTCCTTGTGTTCACCTCCATCGTGGTGGTGCTCTGGATCGGCGCGCAGGACGTGCTCGCCGGCAACCTTTCACCGGGCGCGCTCGGCCAATTCGTGCTCTATGCCGCCTTCGCCGCCGGCAGCCTCGGCGAGCTGTCGCAGGTCTGGGGCGAGGTCTCGCAGGCAGCCGGCGCCGCCGAGCGGCTCGGCGAACTCCTTGCGGAACAGCCGGCCATCGCCGATCCGGTCCACCCGGTCGCGCTGCCGGAGCCGCCGGCCGGTACGCTCGCCTTCCGCGACGTGTCGTTCGCCTATGGCGGCAACGGCCATCCGCCGGTGGTGGAGAACATCCAACTCGCGGTGAAGCCGGGCGAGACGGTTGCGATCGTCGGCCCGTCCGGCGCCGGCAAGTCGACCCTTTTCGCGCTGGCGCTGCGCGCCTACGACCCGACCGCTGGCCGCATCCTGATCGACGGCGTCGACGTCCGCGATGCCCGCCTCGCCGATGTCCGCCGCCGCATCGCCATCGTGCCGCAGGACACCACGATCTTCGCCGCCTCGATCCTCGACAACATCCGCTTCGGCCGGCCGGACGCCAGCGAGACCGACATCCTCGCCGCGGCGAAGGCCGCCCGCGTCGACGTCATCGCCGCGCAGCTTCCAAACGGTTTCGACACTGAAGTCGGCGAGCGCGGCGTGACGCTTTCCGGCGGCCAGCGCCAGCGGATCGCCATCGCCCGCGCCATCCTGAAGGATGCGCCGATCCTGCTGCTGGACGAGGCGACATCGGCGCTCGACGCCGAAAGCGAGGCGGCCGTTCAGGCGGCGCTCGAAACCCTGCGGCGCGGACGGGCGACACTCGTCATCGCCCATCGCCTCGCGACCGTGCTGGCAGCGGACCGCATTCTGGTGATGGAGAACGGCCGCATCGTGGAGGCAGGCGATCACGCCAGCCTCGTGGCGCGCGGCGGGCTCTATGCGCGCCTCGCCCGGCTGCAGTTCCAGGCGGGCGCGGAGGCCCTGGAAGCCGGCGCCGCCGCGAAATAGGCGTCGGCCGGTCGCGGGGCTCCCCCGCGGGTCGGGGCTCCCCCATCCGCTGGCGCTTGGTCTCCCGCCCGCCCGATCCCTCAGCGTTCGGTCAGCTTCAGCTCGATACGGCGGTTGCGCGCCCGGGCCTCGTCGGTATCGGCGGTGTCGAGCGGCTGGAACTCGCCGAACGCCGCGGCTGCGAGATGCTCGGGATCGACGCCCTTGGAGATCAGGAACTGCACCACCGCGATGGCGCGTGCCGAGGAAAGCTCCCAGTTCGAGCGGAACCGGCCCGATCCCGACAGCGGCCGCGAATCGGTGTGGCCGTTGACCTGCAGCACCCAGCCGATCTCCGGCGGGATCTCCTTCTCGAGCTGCAGGATGGCGCTCGCCAGCTTGTCGAGATCGACCTGGCCCTCGCCGTTGATCTGGTCGGAGCCGGAGGCAAACAGCACCTCGGACTGGAACACGAAGCGGTCGCCGACCACGCGGATATCGGGCCGGTCGGCGAGGATCTCGCGCAGGCGGCCGAAGAAATCCGAGCGGTAGCGCGACAGCTCCTGTACCTTCTGGGCCAGCGCCACGTTGAGCCGGCGGCCGAGATCGGCGATCTGCGCCTGGGATTCCTTGTCCTTCTGCTCGGAGGCGCCGAGCGCGGTCTCCAGCGCGGCGATCTGGCGGCGCAGCGCCGAAATCTGCTGGTTGAGGAGTTCGACCTGGGCCAGCGCGTCACGGCTGACCTGCTGCTCCTTGGCGAGCTGGCCCTGCAACTCCGTGATCTGGCCGCCAGCACCGACGGACGAGCCCTGCGCCGAGTTGAGCAGGCCCTGCAGGCGGTCGCGGTCGGCAAGGGCGGCATCGAGGCTCGACTGCAGCTGCGCGAGCGCATCCTGCGCGTCGCCCTTGGCGGCCCGCTCCATCGACAGAAGCTGGGTCAGCTCGGCGATCTGGGCGTTGAGGCGCGACAGCGCGGTGTCCTTTGACGACACCTCGCGGCTCAGCAGAAACTGCGCCAGCATGAACACCGAGAGCAGGAACACGAAGACCATCAGCAGCGTCGACAGCGCGTCGACGTAGCCCGGCCACTGGTCGAGCTGCGCTGCGCGGCGGCGTCCCCTCGGCATGGCGGTCTCCGTTGTGTCCTGGCGTATATCCCGTTCAGATCACACCGATCCGAACGACAAGAAATCGCTCTATGGCGTGCCGGTTGGGTGGATCAGCGCCGGTCCTGTTCGACCGCGCCGGCCAGCGTCTCCAGGAAGCGCTCGATGCGCGCCTGCTGCCGGGCTTGGGCCTCGGTCCATTCGCGCTGCATCTGCCGCTCGGCCCGCAGGTGCTGAACCAGCCCCTGGATGCCCTCGGCGAGGTTCGCCATCGCCGCGGTGGCGCCCCGGCCCGAACCCTGGTCCTGGACGGCGGCCGCGAGCCGGTCCAGCGCCTCGCTGACATCGGAGGGCGGCAACGCCTGCCCGCCGGCGGGCAGGATGTCGGTCACGCTCGACAGCCAGTCCTCGAGGTCGGTGTAGAAGCGGTTCTGCGCCTGGCCCGCCTGCAGATCGAGGAAGCCGAGGATCAGCGAGCCGGTCAGACCGAACAGCGAGGACGAGAACGCGATGCCCATGCCGGAGAGCGGCGCGGCGAGGCCGGCCTTCAGGTCCTCGAAGATCACCGTGGAATCGCCCGACGAGACGTTGAGCGAGCCGATGGTGGCCCCGACGGAGCTCACGGTCTGCAACAGACCCCAGAAGGTGCCGAGCAGGCCGAGGAACACCAGCAGGCCCGTAAGGTAGCGCGAGATGTCGCGCGCCTCGTCGAGACGGGTGCCGATCGAATCGAGAATCGTGCGCAGCGCCGGGGTGGAGAGCGGCTTGTCGCCGAGCTTGTCGCCGATCAGCGAGGCCATCGGCGCGAGCAGCACCGGCGGGCGGCGAACCTCCAGCCCGGCATAGCCGGCGCGGAAGCCGTTGACCCAGGTGACCTCCGGAAACAGCCGGATCACCTGGCGGAACGCCAGCACGATGCCGATGGCGAGAACGCCGAAGATCAGCCCGTTCAGGCCCGGATTGGCCATGAACGCCGTGGCGATCGAACGGTAGAGCACCACGCCGATACAGGCGGCAAGCACCAGGAAGATCACCATGCGCCACAGAAAGATCTGCGGGCTGGAAAGCCGGTAGGGATCGATGTCGCGGGCCATGGGCGGTCCGAAATCCGTTGGAGGCTCGTTTTGAATAGCCCGACAGCGGCCTGCGACCAAACGAAATCGCCGCGCCGTGCCGGCCTTGCGGACTGTCACAAGAGTGACGCAGAGTGCGACTCAAGTCTCCACGACGACACGCCGCGCGCGCCGGATCAACGGCCGGACGCCACGGCTTGAGAGTGCACCCTCCGCGCGCGTACCGGCGCGGAACCGTCGTTGCGTGGCCACGTTCTCACGCGCCACGTCCCTTGCGGAGAAACGGACATGATCACCTGCTATCTGCAAGAGGACGGTCTTCTGAAGCGGCGGCGCTGGGAAGAGAACGAGCCGCTGCCGGAAAGCGCGGTGTGGCTCGACCTGTTCGCCCCCACCCACTGGGAGGACAAGCTGACAGAAAGCCTCCTCGGCATCGGCGTCCCCACCCAGGAGGAGATGAAGGAGATCGAGACCTCCAGCCGCCTCTATGTCGAGGATGGCGGCATCTACATGACGACGACGCTTTTGTGCGGCATCGCCGAGGGCCGCCCCGGGACGACGCCGGTGACCTTCATCCTGGTCGGCAACCGGCTGGTGACGGTGCGCTACGACGAGCCGAAGGCATTCCCGCTCGCGGCCCATCGCCTGCAGAAGCCGCAAAGCGAGCCCGTGTCGGCCGCGCTGGCGCTCGTCGACCTGCTCGATGCCGTCGTCGAGCGCACCGCCGATATCCTGGAGGCGATCGCCGCGGAGATCGATCTGATCTCGCGTTCGGTGTTCGAGGCCGGCATCTCCGACCGGCGCGGCGGGCCGGACTTCCACGACGTGATCCGCGCCATCGGCCGCCAGGGCATGTTGACCAACCGCGCTCAGGAAAGCCTGATGTCGCTGTCGCGCACGCTGGCCTTCCTCGGTCTGCATCAGGGCAACGGCCAACTTGTCGGCCACCGCGGCACCATCAAGTCGATGACGCGGGACGTGCGCTCGCTTTCCGACCACGCCGCGTCGCTCGATACCAAGATCAACTTCCTGCTCGACGCGGTGCTCGGTCTCGTCAACCTCGATCAGAGCGCGATCATCAAGATCTTCTCGGTTCTCGCGGTCGTGTTCATGCCGCCGACGCTGATCGCCTCGATCTACGGCATGAACTTCCAGTTCATGCCGGAACTGGAATGGCACTACGGCTACATGGTCTCGATCGGCCTGATGGTGGTCTCGGCCGTCGGCACATACGGCTTCTTCCGCTGGAAACGCTGGCTGTAGAGACCCGCTCTCGTCCATCCGGAACGAATATCGCCCGGATCGGAGGGGCGATCCGGGCGACAGAAAGCAGTCAGGGCTCTCCGGCCGGGGCGCGCCCTCGTTCCGGATCGAATGACCCGGACGGCAGCGCTGCACCAATCTCAGAGCCGGGCGTGGGCCTGCTTGAGATGCCCCAGCAGAGCCTGATGGACCACCTCGTTGCCGGCGACGATGGAGCCACTTTCCAGCATGGCGTCCTTGCCGGCGAAGTCCGACACGAAGCCGCCCGCCTCGCGCACGATGATCGCGCCGGCCGCGATGTCCCATGAATTGAGGTGGGCTTCCCAGAAACCGTCCATGCGGCCGGCGGCGACCCAGCACAGGTCGAGCGCGGCGGAACCGAAGCGGCGGATGCCGGAGACCTGACCGACCATCTCGCGCAGTTCGATGAGCGAACGGCCCTGATCGGGCCGGCCGAGATGGGGAATGCCGGTGCCGACCACGCAATCGGCCATGTCGCGGCGCTGGGCCACGCGGATGCGGCGGTCGTTCATGAAGGCGCCGCCGCCACGCTCGGCGACGTAGAGTTCGTCCATCACCGGATTGTAGACCACGCCGGCGACGATCTGGCCCTGCCGCTCCAGCGCGATGGAGACGGCGAACATCGGAATGCCGTGCAGGAAGTTGGTGGTGCCGTCGAGCGGATCGATGTGCCAGACGTGCTGGCCGTCACCGGCCACGTCGCCGGCTTCCTCCATGCGGAAGCCCCAGCCCGGCCGCGCCTTCTCGAGCTCGCGATAGATGATCTGCTCGGCCTTCTTGTCGGCGGCGGAGACGAAGTCGCCCGGCCCCTTGCGGGAGACCTGAAGGTTTTCGACCTCGCCGAAATCCCGCACCAGCCCGCGCCCCGCCTTGGTGGCGGCCTGGACCATGACATTGAGAAGGGCTGAACGTGCCATCGTGCAAAAAATCCGGAGAACACAGGGCGCGGAGGCGCCTCTTGAGACTGTAGGCGCGAACGCGCCGCTTGAGAACGCAGGGCGCGAAGACGCCTTTTGGATCGGCGCCAACCAACACAATCGGCGCCAGGGTGCAAGCCCCGAGGCGGTCCGCACGCCGCAAGGCAGCAATCCGCCGGCCGCAGGGCAGCAGGCCTGCTCGGATTCGAAGGTCTCAGGGCGCTTGATGAACGAAAATGTCGGGCCTGAAGAGAAGGTGGTACAGCTGCCTGGTCTCGAACCAGGGACCTTCGGATCCACAATCCGACGCTCTAACCAACTGAGCTACAGCTGCCCATCACACGGCCGCCACGAAACAGGGTTCCGAGGCCGGGCCGGACCGACGGCGCGGAACCTAGGAGCAAACGCTTCAAAAGGCAAGCGGGTCGCGACGCCGACCGTCCTTGAAAGCGGCGCATCAGGCGGCGGCGGCGTCCGCTGTGGAAAACCGGATCTCGACCAGCGTGCCGCGCCGGGGTTCGGACTGGAGGGCGAAGCCGGCGCCGTTCGCCTCCGCCAGGGCCTTCGTCAGCGGCAGGCCGAGGCCGGTGCCGCCGCGGCGGGCACCGCCGAGGCGCCGGAACGGCTCCATCGCCACCACCACCTCTTCCGGCGACATGCCGATACCGGTGTCGCGGCAGCGGAACACCACCGCGCCGGTTTCGTCGCAGCTCGTCGACAGGATCACCTGCCCGCCCTCGACATTGAACTTCACCGCGTTGGACAGGATGTTGAGCACGATCTGCTTGATGGAACGGCGGTCGGCGAGGATCGTCGGCAGCGTTCCGGCGAGGCTGGTGCGGATGATGACGCGCTCGCTGCCGGCCTCCGGCTGCATCAGCCCCACGCATTCGCGCACCACGGCGTTCAGCGCCACCGGCTCCAGATCGAGTTCGGCGCGGCCGGCCTCGATCTTGGCGAGGTCCAGGAGGTCGTTGACGAGGCTCAGGATATGGCCGCCGGACGAGCGGATGTCGCGCAGATAGTCGCGATAGCGCGGTGTTCCGATCGGACCGAGCCGTTCCTCCAGCATCACCTCGGCGAAACCGATGATGGCGTTGAGGGGGGTGCGGATCTCGTGGGTGATACGGGCGAGGAAATCGGATTTCTGCGCGCTCGCCTGCTCCGCCACGCGGGTGGCAGCGGCAAGCGCCGCTTCCGTGCGTTTCCAGACGCCGACATCGCGCAAGGTGAGGCAGACGCGGGCGCCGAGCCCCTCGCCGAAGCGGCCGAAGCCGATCATCAGGGGCACGTCCTCGCCGTCGCCCGAACGGCCGACCGCTTCGAGATCGTGGATGGCGTTCGACGGCACCACGGCGTCGATCATGGTGGCGATGGCGGCTTCGAGCGTGCCGCGACCGAGGGCCGAGACGAGGCGGCCGACCGCCTCGCCGCGCAGCGCCGCGCGGGTGCGGCCGAACAGACGCTCGGCGGCGCGGTTGACGGTGACGACGGCGCAGCGCCGGTCGACCACGACGACGGCATCCGGCAGCGCATCAAGCACGGCATCGGCCTCGCCAGCGGGCTCCGGCGCGGGCTGCTGCGCAACGGCGCCAGCGGTGCGTGTCGCCGGCTTTGCCGCCTCGAACATCGACCCCGTCACCACCGGAACCGGCGCGGCGGGCGCCACATCCGGCGGCGACCGGTCGGAGGCGGCGACCGCGGCTTCGGGACGGTCTACCGGGAGCGACGCGGCGGGCGGTGCTTCAGCAGCGGGCGATTCGGCTTCTGCGGGTGCTCCCGAAGACGTGGCCGTCGAGGAAGCCGCCGTCGCTGCGGCCTCGGCCAAAGGCGGTTCTGTGTCGGGCGCATCGACCGGTGGCAGCACCCCGGCGACTGCGGTCGCCTCGCCCTCCCCGGTCGCTCCCGGCGCGCGCACGGCGATCACCGCCCGCGCCGGCCTCGCCGGCTGCAGCACAACCAGCAGCGCACGGGCACCGCCCCAGGGTACGGCGAGCATCCGCGCGTCGACCGGCACGTCGCTGCCGTCGGCACGACGCGCGCGCAGCAGGCGGCT
Source organism: Pseudoxanthobacter soli DSM 19599 (assembly GCF_900148505.1). Taxonomy (NCBI): domain Bacteria; kingdom Pseudomonadati; phylum Pseudomonadota; class Alphaproteobacteria; order Hyphomicrobiales; family Segnochrobactraceae; genus Pseudoxanthobacter; species Pseudoxanthobacter soli. The sequence goes on from NZ_FRXO01000002.1 coordinate 235,087, forward strand.
GTCGGCATCCGCTTCCGAAGGCTCGACGAACAGCGTGTCGAACCCACCGGCGGCCACGAAGGCCTCGCGGTCGGCGTAGCCGAGCAGGTTGAGGATCGCCGCGTTGGCGTAGGGCACATCGCTGTCGCGGCAGATGGCGAGGCCGACCGGCAACCGGTCGAGGATCGACATTTCGAGCGCCGCGGCCGGCTCCTCGGGCGGCTTTGGCATGGCGACAGGCGTGTCGGCGGGGGTCGGCGCTCCGGGCCCGGCGTCCGGCTTTGCGCTCTCGTCCTCGTCGCCTGCGAACCGCGCGCCGAGTGCGGCGGCGACCTGCCGGAACGCCTCCCATTCCGGCCTCGAAAGCCGGCCCGCCGCGTGACCGTCTCCTTCGCCCGCGACCGCGTCCATGCCGGGACGTTCGTCCGCGAACAGGTCGGCAGACTCCAAGGACGAGGGCGGTTCGCCGCCGTCGCCCCAGGGCGGCCGTTCCTCGTCGAAATCCGGCTGATCGGATCCGCCGGCAGTCGGCAGGTCGTCCGGACGGGCCTCCGGCCCTCCCGCGCAAGCCTCGTCCGCCACGGAAACGTCCTGCGCCACATGGTCGGACGCCCCGTTATCCGCCTCGGCACGGTCCAACTCTACATGGTCCAACTCGACCTGGTCCGGCTCCCGATCGTCCGGCTCCACGTCGTCGGCCTCAGCGGCGTCCGTTCCCGTGATCGGCGACGGCACCGCACCGGCTATCGCGTCCCGGGCAAAGCCATCATCGTCTCGGCCATCATCGTCTTGCGCAGTGTCGTCGTCGCGCGCGGCCGAGGAACCGTCGTCGCCAACAGGGTTCGGCGACGCGGCCGCCGGTTCGGACGGCACCTCGACGGCCATCCCCGGCACGATCTCGTCCGCCGTTTCGGCCGCCCGACGTTCCGTGGCTTCGGGTTCCGCGGCGAAGGGGACGCCGGACGCTTCTGCCGCGGCTGCCGGTGCCTCGGTTCCGTCTGCCACCGGTCGGGTTGGCGCGTCGTCATCGGTCTCGGGCGCGAGCGACCCGAAGGGCACGTCCGAAGGTTCCGCCAGCGCGACGAGCGCCAGACCGGAGCCGCGAAATCCGCGGAATGCGCCGCCGGCGTCCCGCACCGAAAGCGCGGACAGGTTGACCGGCACGCGCCAGCCGTCTGCCCGCGGCCACAGCACGCGGACGCCGCTCCAGGTCTGGCCGAGATCGAACGCGCTCGCGATCCGCCCATCCGGATCGAGCCCGAATGCGGCTGCGACCTCGTCCCAGCGATGACCGACGATGGCAGACTGCGCTTGGCCGACCACCTCCGCCAACTCGGTGGAAACGAACGTGAACCGCCCCCGGGAATCGGTCTGCCACGAGAATCGCCGGGGACGCGGCAAGGCCGGCGCCGCCTGTGCGATGGACGCCGGGGTCCCGGCCGACAGCGCCGTGCGCACCGCCGAAAGCGACGTGCCGCTGTCGCCGGCGCCCGTGCTTGCGTCTGCCGCCGCCGACGGACGGGCAGTCGCCGCCGCGGGCGGTCGTTGCGCCGTGGCGTCCCCCTTCGCCTGTGCGGATGCAGCCGGCGGCCGTTCCGCGGGGGCGGCGATCACAAGCCGCAGCCCGGTGTCGCCGAGCAGCATGCGCCGCAGCGCCGCCCCGGACGGGCTGCCGCCGGATGCCGCGAGACCTGCGATGGCGGACCGGCCGCCAAACACCTCGGCGATCTCCACGGCACCCGCTTCCGCGACGATGGCACCTGCAGCATCGACCACGAGGGCGAAGCCGTCACCGGCGACGAGCGGACAGAACGCCGCGAGGCTCGCTGCCTCGTCTTCACCGCCGGAGGATGCCGGCTCGATGACGGTCACGGCGAGCGCCGGCTCGCCGCCCTGAAGGCGCAACATCTGCAGCCGGCACAGGAATCCGACAGGCCTGAAATCGACGAAGACCCGCAGCCGCACAAGCCCGGGCTGCATCAGGAAGCGCACCGCGAGATGCCGCCCGACGGCGGAAAGCAGCGCCGACGCGCGGGGATTGGACGGCGCCGGGGAAAGGCCGGCGGTGAACTCGCAGAAGCGCGCCGCGGCGGCGTTGTACCAGAGGATCTGCGTCGCGGCCTGATCGAGAACGAACACCATGCGGCGCTCGGCCGCCTGCCCACCGACGACCGGATGGGCGGTCAGCGCCAGGAAGCGGGCCAGATGGCTTTCGCGCGTTCCATCCGCGGGGATCGTCGCCGCCAAGGTCTTTTCCGCCCTCGGGTTCTGCCGCCGTTCCGGGCGGACGATGCCGGTCCGGAACGGGCCGGACAAACGGCGGCACGGCGCAAGGCCTGCCTTCCGATTCACCGCCCCGGGACCATCCGGACTTTAATATGGCGGCGACCGGCCGGTCCACACCCGCAAGCGGGATGCGCGCCATTGATCACCAGCGTCGTTAACGCGACAATGGCGCGAGCCGCCCCGCCCGCCTCGCCGCGCAAGGCCTTCGGGCACGACGACATGCGTGTGTCGTCTGCCGCCGCTACGCTGGGTTGGATCCGCCGGCCGTGATGGCCGCGCAGCGCCGTGGCGCGGGCCGTGAGGCCCCTTCAGGACGGCCTGGAAGCCGTCTTGCTCCGACCCCCACGCTGTCCGACGCCATGCTGTCCGACCGCGCGGGACCTCGTTCCGTCCCGAACGACCGGCGTCCCGCAACGGGACCGCCGGTTCAAACACCGACAGGAGGTTTCGCCCATGACATCCCCCAAGGCTCCCCCGGAGATCGGCAAGTTCGAAATTCCGTCCGAGGTGCGCTCCTATGCCGAGGCCAGCGTCGACCAGGCCCGCAAGGCGTTCGACCAGTTCATGACTGCCGCGCGGCATACCGTCACCACGCTCGACGAGCGCTCGGCACCCGAGAAGCGCAGCGGGCAGGATGTGAGCCGGCAGGTCCTCACCTTCACCGACGAGAACGTCGCCGCGGCGTTCTCGCTGGCGCTCAATCTCGTCAAGGCGGCGACGGTCGAGGAAGTGGTGAAGCTGCAATCGGCGTTCCTGACCGACCGCATGCAGGCGCTCGGCACGCAGGCGAAGGCGATAGGCGAGGCCGCGCAGACCGAGATCACGGCGCGGACCGCCAGTGCCATGGAAAATGCCCGCAAGACCGCCGAAGCCGCGCAGCAGGCGGTTCACGACGCCGTGCCGAAAGCGGCGGCCCCGAAAGGCACCGCCCCCGGCGACGCCACCTCCGGGGATTGAGCGGCGAAGACGCGGAGTCGTCCAAGGTTCTAATGTTCGAAAGACCGCAGGCCGGCGGGCGACGCCGGCCTGCGGTCCGGATGCACGCTTTGGCTCGCTTTGTGCAATGCAAAATAATGTTGCAATGCAAAATAAGCGCGCCTATCTTTGTCTCAGCACGCGACGGGCGCCGGGCAAAGGTCACAACGGCCGGCCGGGCCATGTCGCGTCGCCGGAATGCGCGGGCACCCGATCCGGCTGCCCTTTCCCAAGCCGCATTCCGCGTTGTCGACTGCCGCCCAAGGAAGGAGCCCGATCATGACCGAGAAGCCTGCTACGACGCGGACCGTGAAGAAGACCATTTCCGCCGCGCTGCCCGCCGATCCGTTCACCATGCCGTCCGTGGAATTTCCCCCGGCCGTCCGCGAGATGGCGGAGAAGAGCGTCGCCCAGGCCAAGGAAGCCTATGCGAAGTTCAAGACTGCGGCCGAAGAAGCCACCGACGCCCTGGAAGACACCTACGAGAGCACCCGAAAGGGCGTGATCGAGTTCAACTTCAAGGCGCTCGACGCGGCGAAGACCAACACCGACGCCACCTTCGATTTCATCAAGGAAATCATCTCGGCCAAGTCGGTCGCCGAAGCCATCGAGCTGCAGACCTCCTTCGCGCGCAAGCAGTTCGAGGCTCTTTCGGGCCAGGCCAAGGAGTTCCAGGAGCTCGCCACCAAGATCGCTTCCGAGAGCGGCTCGCCCCTGAAGGACGCCTTCTCGAAGGCCGTGAAGGAACTGAAGGCGGCCTGAGGCCTCCCCGCGACTATCCCGCTCACATCGAGACGATCTGAGCGAATGAGGAGTCGGCGACCGCCCGGAGCGGTTGCCGATATCCGGCCGGCGGGGCCCCCACCCCGCCGAAACGCCTTGCGCACGTCCGATCCGGCGGCACGTCTGATGAGGCCGCTCTGTTGCGTCTGCGAGGTGGCCTCCACGAAGCCCCTCCCCCAAGGCAGCCCGCGAGACGACCGTGCCGCAGCGCCTGCAGTTGGCGCGCGGTTGACGTCTCGCTGATGCAGCCGATTTCGGCGCAGCCCGGCACGTTAAGCGCGACGCAGCCTGAACGACGCGATCTCCAGTTCCGGAAATCATGACGCGCCTTTGCGGGCGGATGGGTTCATCCGATCGCGGGGGGTGTCTCCTGCGGCTCGTCCCGGCCGGTCACGCGCCGAGCAGCGGCGCCGCAGGCAGTTCGAAGCGGCGGCGGATGCGGGTTTCGAGTTCACGTCGAACGCCCCGATAGGCGTCCATGATCTGGCTGCGCGAGCCCATCGTGGCCGTCGGGTCGATGATCGGCCAGTACTCGACCTCCAGCGCCTCCGTGCGGGCCATGTCGAGCACCTGGTGATGGGCCTCCGGCGCCAGCGTCACCACCAGATCGAAATTGGTGTCTTCCAGTTCGTCGAGCGCGATCGGCCGGTGCTGGCTGATGTCGAGCCCGACCTCCTCCATCACCGCGGCGGCGAAGGGATCCTTCTCGTCGGGCCTGACCCCGGCTGAGCGCACATAGACGGCATTGCCGAACAGGTGGCGGGCGATGGCAGCCGCCATGGGCGAGCGCACCGCGTTCTGCCGGCAGACGAACAGGACGGCGCCGGGGCGGGAGCGTCCCGGCTGCCCGGCCTCGCCTGCCGCATCGTCCGCCATGCTCATCCCTTCCAGTGCAGGGCGCAGATCAGGGTGAACAGCCGGCGGGCGGTATCGAAATCGAGCACGACCTTGCCCTCGAGCCGCTCCATCAGAAGGCGGGAGCCCTCGTTGTGGATGCCGCGCCGCCCCATGTCGATGGCCTCGATCTGGCTCGGCGAGGCCGTGCGGATCGCCTGATAGTAGCTGTCGCAGATCAGGAAATAATCGCGCAGGATGCCCCGGAACGGGTTGAGCGACAGCAGGTGCGTGACGACGACCAGGCCGGCGTCGTCGCGGATCTCGAGGATCAGCCGCCGCTCGCGGATCGCCAGCATCAGCCGGTATGGGCCGCCGTCGTGGCCGGCCGGCGCGAACACGTTCTCCTCGATGAGGTCGTAGATCGCGACCGCCCGCTCATGGTCGATATCGGCCGAGGTGCGCGCGATGGAGGCTTCGTCGAGTTCGACGCCGATCAGGCGCGGCACCGGCTCCCGCCCGGGCTGGGCGAAAGCCCGCTCGCGCCCCCGCCCCGTGCCGCCCGCAGGCTCCGCGGGGGATGCGGAGGATCGGGGGTCGTCCCCGCCGGTGCCGTCCGTCGCCATCGCGACGCCTCCCGCTCACAGATTGAGTCGTATCCCGACCGAACGGCCGTGCGCTTCGAGCCCTTCGGCCCGCGCCAGCGCCATGGCCGCGCCGCCGAGCGCCCTCAGACTATCCACATCGCACCGCAGGATCGAGGTGCGCTTGACGAATTCGAGCACGGTCAGCCCCGACGAGAATCGTGCGGAGCGCGCGGTGGGCAGCACGTGGTTGGAGCCGCCGACATAGTCGCCGATGGCCTCCGGCGTGTAACGGCCGAGGAACACCGCGCCGGCATTGCGCACCAGCACCAGAAGCTCGTCCGGCTGGTCGACCGCCAGTTCCAGATGCTCCGGGGCGATGCGGTTGATCAGCGCCGGCGCCTCGCCGAGATTACGCACCACGATGGTCGCGCCATAGTCGCGCCAGCTCGCGCCGGCGACGTCGGCGCGCGGCAGCGTCTCGAGCTGGCGGGCGACCTCGCGCTCGACGGAAGTGGCGAACACCACGTCGTCGGTGATCAGGATCGACTGGGCGGCCGCGTCGTGCTCCGCCTGGGCGAGCAGGTCGGCCGCGACCCAGGCCGGATCGTTGTCGCCGTCCGCAACCACCAGCACTTCGGAGGGACCGGCCACCATGTCGATGCCGACGGTTCCGAACACGCGGCGCTTCGCGCACGCGACATAGGCGTTGCCGGGGCCGACGATCTTGGCGACCGGACGGATGGTCTCGGTGCCATAGGCGAGAGCGGCGATCGCCTGGGCACCGCCGACGCGATAGATCTCGTCGACGCCGGCGAGCCGCGCGGCGACCAGCACGAGCGGATTGATCTCACCGTTGGGTGCCGGCACCACCATGACGACGCGCGGCACGCCCGCGACCTTCGCCGGCACCGCGTTCATCAGCACCGAACTCGGATAGCTCGCCGTGCCGCCGGGCACGTAGAGGCCGACCGCCTCGATGGCGGTCCAGCGATGACCGAGCTCGACGCCGAGGCTGTCCACATAGCGCTCGTCGGCCGGCTTCTGGCGGCGGTGATAGGCCTCGATGCGGTCTCGGGCGAATTCCAGCGCAGCGCGGGTCGGGCCGTCCACCGCCGCCTCGGCGGCATCGATCTCCGCCTGTGTGACGGCGATGCCGAGATGCGCGAGGTCGACGCGATCGAAGCGGGCGGAGAGGTCGATCAGCGCGGCATCACCGCGGGCACGCACGTCGGCGATGATCTCGGCCACGGCGGCGTCCACCTCTTCGGACACCTCCCGCTTGGTGGCGAGCAGGGCTGCGAAGCGGGCCTCGAAGTCTGGCTGTCGGGTGGAAATGCGGATCGCCAAGTCAACCTGCCGAAAGTTTCAGGCCAAGAAGGCCGAGAAGAACGGGAAGAACAGATCGGAGAATGCGGGGCGGAACGCCGTGCGCCGGCCGTGCGGCCGACCGCGGCGTATGGCGGCTTAGTCGCTCGCTTCGTGCTCGGGCCGCGCACGCGCCGCCCAGGCTCCGCCGAGATCGGCGAGCCGGGCCTCGATGCACTCGACCTCGAGACGGATGCGTCCGCCACCGGCAAAATGAAGGGTGACGACGCCGGCCGGTTCGTCGCTGGCGGCGAAGGTGACCGCCAGCAGCACGGCCACCGTCTTGTCGTCCTCCGGCCGGATGCCTGTCGACACCACCCTGGAAACGCGGTCGAAATGAAGGACGGCGGCGCGCCGCTCGTCGGCCCTGTCGCCGACGCGGAGCGCCTTCTCCCAGGCGAAACGGTTGAGCGGCAGCACGAAACGGCGCTCGCCGGCGAGCCAGCGGGCAAGACCCGGCCGGGTCACGGCATCCTGCACATGGGCGGAAACGATCGCGAGATCTTCCGCATCGAGCGCGATGAGCTTGATCACATCCATGAGGCTGGCACCGGATAATCCCTTCCGGCGGTAGTTAGTCCGTTCGCCGTGCGCGTGCAAGGCGCTCGGCCGCAGGACAGACGAACGGATAACGGGCAACGGCGAAGGCGGCGGCGCGTGCCGCCCCGCATCAGGCCGACAGGCGCTCGATCTCGGCGCCGCAGCGCGAGAGCTTGTCTTCCAGCCGCTCGAAGCCGCGGTCGAGATGGTAGACGCGATTGACCGTCGTCTCGCCCTCGGCCGCAAGGCCGGCGATCACCAGCGACACCGAGGCGCGCAGGTCCGTCGCCATCACCGGCGCGCCCTTCAGGCGCTCCACGCCGGTGATCGTCGCCGTCTCGCCGTCGAGGCGGATGTCGGCGCCGAAGCGGGCCAGCTCCTGCACGTGCATGAAGCGGTTCTCGAAGATGGTCTCGGTGATGTGCGACACGCCCTTGGCCTTCGTCATCAGCGCCATGAGCTGGGCCTGAAGGTCGGTCGGAAAGCCCGGGAAAGGCGCGGTCGTGACCTCGACCGGGTCGATGCCGTGTCCGTTGCGGCGAACGCGGATGCCGTGGTTGAGAACGTCGATCTCGGCGCCGGCCCCGCGCAGCACGTCCAGCACGGCATCGAGCAGGTCGGCGCTCGCCCCGTCGAGGGTCACATCGCCACCGGCCATGGCCACAGCCATGGCATAGGTGCCGGTCTCGATGCGGTCGGGCAGCACGCGGTGGCGGGCGCCGGACAGGCGCGGCACGCCGGAAATGTGGATCTCGCTGGTTCCCGCGCCCTCGATGCGCGCGCCCATGGCGGTGAGGCAGCGGGCGAGGTCGGCGATCTCCGGCTCGCGGGCGGCGTTCTCGATCACGGTGTCGCCCTTGGCGAGCGTGGCGGCCATCATCACCGTGTGGGTGGCACCGACGGAGACCTTCGGGAACGTCACCCGCCCGCCGGCCAGCCCCTTCGGCGCACGGGCGACTGCGTAGCCGCCCTCGATGTCGATCTCGGCGCCGAGCTGCTTCAGGCCGGAGATGAAGAAATCGACCGGCCGGGTGCCGATGGCGCAGCCGCCGGGCAGCGACACCCGCGCCTCGCCCATGCGCGCGAGCAGCGGGCCGATCACCCAGAAGCTCGCCCGCATCTTCGAGACGAGTTCATAGGGAGCGGTGGTGTCGACGATGGCGCGGGCGGACAGGTCGACCGTCTGGCCGGTCATGTCGTCCTGGCCGTTGCGCTTGCCCTGGATGGCGTGATCGACGCCGTGATTGGAGAGGATCTGGAACAGAAGCTGCACGTCGCGCAGGCGCGGCAGATTTTCCAGCGTCAGCGTCTCGTCCGTCAGGAGACCCGCGATCATCAGCGGCAGGGCCGCATTCTTCGCGCCCGAGATCGGAATGGTGCCGTTAAGGGGCGCGCCGCCGACGATCCTGATCTTGTCCATGAAATTCCGTGTTCCCGAAGCCGCCGGGCCGGCCTGCTTTCCCGAATGGATCCGCGTACTCCAGCCCGGGCCGGGACGCAAGCACCGTCAGCGTGGCCGGAACGCGATCGCGGCCGCGACCATCCAGGCGTAGGAGACGAACTCTGTGCTCTCCTCCCACCGGTCGGCGGCGGCGTGGGTGATCCGGAAGTAGCCCTTGTCGAACGGCCAGCCGGCGAGCGCGAACACGAAGGCGATGATCAGGCATATGCCGACGGGGCTTGCGATCATGCGCAGCCCCGCGATCACGGCGTCGAAGAACGCATGGCGATAGATCGCGAGCACGATCAGCATCGCGAGGCCGAGCAGCAGGTGCGGCGCCCATCCGTTGATCGCGAAGGTCAGCCACGCCGGGGCCTTGGTCAGGCCGAGATCGAGTTCGCGGTCGGCCATCGCGAGGCTCAGCAATGCGAAGCCGAACGCGACAAGCCGGATCTCGGGCCTTTGGGAGACGACCGCACCGACCACGAAGATCGCAGCGGCCGCGACGAGCAGCACGACCTGCGCGTCCTCGATCGGTCCGTTCTCGACGAACCAGGCATCGGGGATCATCGTCAGCAAGCCGGCCACCACCATGACCGCGAGCACGCTGGACACGAACAGCACCAACCAGAGACCGACGGATGTCGCCGAAACCGGACGATCCGCCGACGCCGCGCGCAAACAACCCATACCGTGTCCCTTCCGAGCGAGGCTGGCCGCCCATCCGGACGCACCGCTTTGTACGCAATGCACGTTCCGGCCGATCCGCGGCCGACGCTCCGAGATCGATTCCGAGGGCCATTGCCCGCCGCAGGGAGCACCGCGCGGCACGAACGATTTCGTAAGCTAATATTATTGTATGCGCCCGGGGATTTCCCGTGTCCAGAGCGGCGGCCGGAACGGATGCCCGTCCGTCGGACGCAGACGGCGGTCCCGGCTCAAAGCCGTTCCACGAACGAATCCAGCACCTTCTTCCGGCCGGCCTTGTCGAAATCGACCGTCAGCTTGTTTCCATCGACAACCGCAACGGATCCGTTTCCAAATTTCTGGTGGAAAACCCGCGCGCCCACCGTGAAGTCCGAGCCGCCGTCGACCACGCTCTTGGCGACCAGCTCGCCCTCGATGGTCGCGCCGCCGGACCTCAGCCGTGCCGCCGGTGCCGACATCGGGCGCGGGCCACCGGAGGCGTCGCGGGTGCGCTCGCGAGCGCGTTCCCAGCCCGGGGTCGTGTAGCGCGAGCCGAAGCTGTCGGAGCGGTCGAATCGGCTCGCGCCGTAGCCGCCATACCCTCCGGCGCCACCGGATTCGCGAACGTTGACGTGGTCCTCCGGCAGTTCGTCGAGAAAGCGCGACGGCACCGAGGTCTGCCACATCCCGTGGACGCGGCGGTTGGACGCGAACCAGACATAGGCGCGCTTGCGCGCCCGGGTGAGGCCGACATAGGCGAGCCGGCGCTCTTCCTCCAGGCCCGCGCGGCCGCCCTCGTCGAGCGAACGCTGGTGGGGGAACAGCCCCTCCTCCCAGCCCGGCAGGAACACGGTGTCGAACTCGAGCCCCTTGGCGCCGTGCAGCGTCATCAGCGTGACGGCATCCTGGTTGGCGTCGCTTTCGGCATCCATCACCAGCGAGACGTGCTCAAGGAAGCTCGTCATCGATTCGAAATCCTGCATGGAACGGATCAGTTCCTTCAGGTTCTCCAGCCGGCCCGGCGCGTCGGCGGAGCGGTCCTGGCGCCACATCTCGGTGTAGCCGGATTCGTCGAGAATGGTCTCGGCCAGTTCGTGGTGCGGGCGGGTGTCGAGATCGGCGCGCCAGTGGGCGAAGGCGCCGAGCAGATCACGCAGGGTGGCGCGGGCCTTGGGCTTGATTTCCTCGGTGTCGATCAGGTCGGCCGCCGCCGCCATCAGCGGAATCCGCCGGGCGCGCGCGGTGTCGTGGCAGAGCTTGATGGTCGCTTCGCCGAGGCCGCGCTTGGGGGTGTTGACGATGCGCTCGAAGGCGAGGTCGTCGGCCGGCTGCACGGTCGCCCGGAAATAGGCGAGCGCGTCGCGGATCTCCATGCGCTCGTAGAAACGCGGGCCGCCGACCACCCGGTAAGGCAGGCCGAGGGTGACGAAGCGGTCTTCGAACTCCCGCATCTGGAACGAGGCGCGCATCAGGATGGCGATCTCGTCGAGCTTGTGGCCCTTGCGCTGCAGGCTCTCGATCTCGTCGCCGATGGCGCGGGCTTCCTCGTTGGAATCCCACGACGAGGCGACCGTGACGAGCGCCGCCTCGGGATCGCGCCGGTCGGTGAACAGCGTCTTGCCGAGCCGGCCCTCGTTGTGGGCGATGAGGTGCGAGGCCGCGGCCAGGATCGGCGCCGTGGACCGGTAGTTCCGTTCGAGGCGGATGACGGCGGCACCCGGGAAATCGTGCTCGAAGCGCAGGATGTTGTCGACCTCGGCGCCGCGCCAGCCATAGATCGACTGGTCGTCGTCGCCGACGCAGCAGATGTTGGGATTGCTCTGCGCGAGAAGGCGCAGCCACAGATATTGCGCGACGTTGGTGTCCTGATACTCGTCGACCAGCATGTAGCGGAAGCGGCGCTGGTAGTCGGCGAGCACGTCCGGGTGGGTGCGGAACAGCCGAATCGGCTCGACCAGGAGGTCGCCGAAATCGACCGCATTCAGCACCTTCAGCCTGTCCTGGTAGGCGGCGTAGAGCTCCTGCCCACGGCCGTTGGCGAAGCCCCTGCCCTCAGAGGCTGGCACCTTGTCCGGCGTCAGGCCGCGGTTCTTCCAGGTGTCGATCAGGGCGGCGAGCTGGCGGGCCGGCCAGCGCTTCTCGTCGAGATTCTCCGCCTGGATGATCTGCTTCATCAGGCGAAGCTGATCGTCGGTGTCGAGAATGGTGAAATCGGACTTCAGCCCCACCAGCTCGGCGTTGCGGCGCAGGATCTTGGTGCCGATGGAATGAAACGTGCCGAGCCAGCCCATCCCTTCGACCGTGCCGCCGACGAGGGCGGAGATGCGATGGCGCATCTCGCGGGCCGCCTTGTTGGTGAAGGTGACGGCGAGGATCTGGTGCGGTGCGGCGCGGCCGGTGGCGATGATGTGGGCGATGCGGGTGGTCAGCACCCGCGTCTTGCCGGTGCCGGCACCGGCGAGCACCAGCACCGGACCATCGACGGTCTCGACCGCGCGGCGCTGCTCGGGATTGAGCCCCTCGAGATAGGCGGGATCGCGCCCGCCGCCACCGAGGGCACGCGCGGCTATTCCGCCCGGCCGGGGCGCGGGCGGCGGCGCGGCATCGCCGAACAGCGGATCGTCGTCGAAGGGGCGGGCGTTCGGCCCGGCGGGAAGCACCATCGGAAAGAGATCGACCTTGAACGAATCTGTGGAACGGATCTCGAACGATATAGGAAAGCCACGCCGAAATCGAAGGGGCGCGCGGCTATTGCGGCCGCGCTTCGCGTGCCACGAAGCGCACCGTCGCAACGGCCAGGATCAGGATCGCGACGTTGGCGAGCCCGAACAGCACGACAGAGATCGGGATCATCACCCCGCCGGCGCCGTTGATGACCATCAGCATCGCCGCGCCGGCGGCAGCCGTCACGCCGAACGAGAACGCCCACCAGGCCGGCGAGAACCACGACACCGCGAACCACGGCATGAGCCGCAGCAGCACGAGATATTGCAGCAGGCCGTAGCCCATCAGCGCATAGGCGAACACCGGCAGCGGCCCGGGCTGAAGGCTGAGATAGGCGACGAGCCCGACCACCGAGGGCGCAAGCTGGATGCCGAGCAGCGGCCGCACCGCCGGCGCCATCGATTCGTGGGCGAACAGCCGCATCCAAACGGTCGATTCGATCGCGAGCCACGAGAACAGCCCCGCCCCGAGGAACAGCAGGCCGAGATCGTGCAGGCCGAGCGATGCGCAGGCGATGGCCGAGGCGAAATTGCCGGCGACGAGCGGCAGATAGAGCACCGGCGTCATCGCCTCCGCCGGGCGGCCGCCCTGCCACAGGCTGCCGACCCGCCAGATCACGAACCCGACATGGCCGACGATGCCGACGGCGAAGAACGCCCACGCGGCCGCCATCGAATAGGGCCGCACGCCCGGCACCAGCAGCAGCGTGGCGACGAAGGCGAGGCCCCAGAAGCAGCACTGGATCGGGTGAGCCAGCTCCGCGGCGAGGTCGTCGGGGTGGCGCAGGTGGCGCAGCACGAACGCGACGGCGAGCACCACCCAGATCACGCAGGAAAGCGCGATGATCGCCTCGCCGACCGGCGCCGGCACCCCCCACAGCCGCGTGGCGAGCCGCCACACGCCGCCGAGGCCGACGAGCCCGAGCACGATGGAAAAGAACGACGACGGCAGGCGGTCGAAGCGCATTTCGGGCCTTTCCGGAAGCCGGACGATAGAAGCCGACGTGACCTTTTGGGGGATCAGACGAACTCCGCCGCCGTGCGGTGGATGAGGGCGTGGCGGCGGGCGAGCAGGTCGATGTCGTCCATGTAGCCGCCGGCGATCACGGCGGCGAGCGGCACGCCGGCCTCGCGCACCGCGTCGATCACGAACCGGTCGCGCTCGACGAGGCCGGCGTCCGTCAGCGCGAGACGGCCGAGCTTGTCGTCGCGATGAGGATCGACCCCGGCGAGATAGAACACGATATCCGGCCGGTGGTTGACGACCGCTTTCGGCACGATCTCGCGCACCAGCGCGACATAATCCCGGTCGCCGGTGTCGTCCGGCAGCGGGGCGTCGAGGTCCGAGCGCTCCTTCTCCGCCGGATAGTTCTTCTCCGCATGGATCGAGAGCGTGAACACCTCCGGCACCTGCGAGAAGATCTCGGCGGTTCCGTCGCCCTGATGCACATCGCAATCCACCACCAGCGCGCGCTCGATCCGCCCCTCGGCAAGAAGGGCTCGGATCGCCACCGCCACGTCGTTGAACACGCAGAACCCCGCACCGCCGGAGCGGCGCGCGTGGTGGCTGCCGCCCGCGGTGTTGGCGGCGATGCCGTGGGCGAGCGCGAGGCGGGCGGCGAGCACCGTGCCGGACGTCGCCATCCGGCCGCGGCGGGTCACCGTCTCCGTCATCGGGAAGCCGATCCGCCGCGCCACGTCGCGGGGCACGTCGGACGCGAACACCTGCTCGACATAAGTCTCGTCGTGGACGCGGGCGAACCACTCGAACGGGGCCGGCTCGGGAACGTGGAATCCGTCCGCCCCCGTCACAAGCCCCTCCTCCACCAGCACTTCCGCGAGTCGGCGGAACTTGCCCATGGGAAAACGATGATCGGCGCCGATCTCGGCGTGATAGTCGGAATGATGGACGATCGGCAGGGGCATCGGGGCCATCCCGGGCTGAGCACGAACCGGATGTGAGGAAGCGTGTGCAGGATAGAGGGGACGGGCATCGGGCGAAACCGGCTTTCATCGCCCTTCAGGCACGCCCCGATGGCACGACAACAGGCTTGAATTCTTCCAGACGGAAGCGCCTGATTGGCCCGGCGGGCTTTGCGGCGGGCTCCCGACCGTGTCCGCCCCTCCCCCCACGCGTCCGCACTCCCGACCATGCCGGCCTTTATGACACCTCACGAAGCGACCCAACCGGCCGGCGCGACGCGCCCCTCCTCCGTCGGCCATCGCACGGTGCTCGCGATCGCAGTGCCGATGACGCTCGCGCACCTGTCGACGCCCCTCGTCGGCATCGTCGACGGCGCCCTGATCGGCTGGACAGGCGACGCGGCGATGATGGGCGGCATCGCCGTCGGTGCGCTGGCGTTCGACATCCTGTTCTCGTTCTTCTCGTTCCTCCGTATGGGCACGACAGGCCTTGCCGCGCAGGCCTTCGGGGCCGGCGACAAAACCGAGCAGCGGGCTGTGCTGGCCCGCGCGCTGATGGCCGCGGTCGTGCTTGGCGCCGGGCTTGTCGTGTGCGCGGTGCCGCTGTGCTGGGCGTTCGTCACCGCGATCGGGGCAAGCCCGGCGGTGAACACCGCCTTCGCCGGCTATTTCATGGTGCGCATCCTCGCCGCCCCGCTCACCCTGCTCAATTATTCCGTGCTCGGCTGGGTGGTCGGCATCGGCCGCGCCGGCATCGGCCTCGCACTGCAACTGCTGCTCAACGGCGTCAACATGGCCGCCGGGGTGGCGTTGGTGTGGGGGCTCGGCCTCGGTACTGCCGGCGCCGGCGGCGCGGCCGTCGCGGCGGAGGCCGTCGCCGCCATAGCGGGGATCGTGGTGGTGATCGTGCTCACCCGCGGCGGCGCCTGGCCGGCGTGGGCGCGGCTCGCCGAGCGGCGCGCGGTCGTCGCGACCTTCGCCGTCAACCGCGACATCATGATCCGCTCGGTCGCGCTTACCGCCGCCCTCGGCTTCTTCACCGCCCAGGGCGCCCGGCATGGCGACGTGGTGCTGGCGGCCAACGCGGTCCTGTTCAATCTGGTGCTTGCCGGATCCTATTTCCTCGACGGCCTCGCCACCGCCGCCGAACAGCTCGCGGGACGCGCGATCGGCGCCCGCCGGCCGGATGATTTCCGCCGCGCGGTGACGCTTTCGGTCGGCTGGGGCTTCTTCATGGCGGGCATTCTCACGGCGATCTTCGCCCTCGGCGGCCCGACGCTCATCGACCTGATGACCGCCTCGCCGGAGGTGCGCGAGATGGCCCGGCACTATCTGTTCTGGGTGCTGCTGGCGCCGGCTTTCGGCGTGCTCGCCTTCGAGCTCGACGGGGTCTTCATCGGCGCGACGTGGTCGAGCACCATGCGCGACATGATGCTGGTCTCGCTCGCCGGCTATTTCGCGCTCTGGGCCGTGCTGGCGCCGCTGTTCGGCAACCACGGACTGTGGGCGGCGCTGATCGGCTTCTTCGGCCTGCGCGGTCTGACGCTGGCCGCCTGCCTGCCGCGCCGGCTGAAGCGGGCCTTCGCCGCTGCCCCCTACGCCCCCCTTGCCGCCCACTCCGCCGCCTCGCACCCGACCGCCTGATCGAGCGAGGCGAGGCCGCGGCGGCGCAGTTCGGCGGAAAGCCCGTTGAGGATCGCGCCCACGAGCTCCGGCCCCTCGTAGACGAGCCCGGTATAGAGCTGCAGCAGGCTCGCGCCCGCGGCGATCTTGGCGAAGGCGGTTTCGGGCGAATCGATGCCGCCGACGCCGACGAGCGGCAGCCGCGTGCCGAGCCTGAGGCGGAACTTCGCCAGCACCTGCGTCGAGAGCGGGAACAGCGGCCGGCCGGAAAGCCCGCCAGTCTCGCGCGCCGCCGGCTCGCGCAGCCCGGGCCGGGTGATGGTAGTGTTCGACACGATGAGCCCGTCGAGCGCGGTCGCAGAGACCGTCTCGACCACGTCGTCGATACCCTCGTCGGTCAGATCCGGCGCGACCTTGAGAAGGACCGGCACCCGCCGGCCGTGGCGCTCCGCCGCCGCGTCGCGTGCCGCGAGCACCCGCACCAGTAAAGCGCCGAGCGCGTCCTTCGCCTGAAGGTCGCGCAGGCCCGGCGTGTTGGGCGAGGAGACGTTCACGGTGAAATAGGAGGCGACGTCGGCGAAGCGCTCGATGCCGAGCACGTAGTCGCCGATGCGGTCCTCCGAATCCTTGTTGGCGCCGACATTGATGCCGACGATTCCGGGTCGGCCGGCGCGGGCCGCAAGCCGCCGGCGCGCGCCCTCGTGGCCGCCGCTGTTGAAGCCGAGCCGGTTGATGACGCCGTGGTCCGCGGGCAGGCGGAACATGCGCGGACGGGGATTGCCGGGCTGCGGCTTCGGCGTGATCGTGCCGATCTCGGTGAAACCGAAGCCGAGGGCGAGCAGCGCGTCGGGCACTTCGGCATCCTTGTCGAACCCGGCCGCCATGCCGAGCGGGTTCGGGAAATCGAGCCCGAACAGCGACACCCGCAAGGCCGGGTCGCGGCGGGCCGTGGGCGCACGCAGGAGGCCGGAGGAGAGCGCCGACACGGTCAGGCGATGGGCCTGTTCCGGGTCCATGCGAAACAGGAGCGACCGGGCGAAGCCGCGATAGAGATCGATCATCGCGGCGTCCTCAGGGCAGCAGGCCGGAGAAGTCGTGGCGGCCGTCCGCGCCGAGCGGAAGCGCGTTCACGACTATCACCGCCGACAGCGGCAGCGGCCCATAGAGGTGGGGGAACAGCGCGCCGCCGCGGGACGGCTCGTATTTCAGCGCCGCCGCGATTGCCGCGGTATCGACCGCAACCAGCACCAGATCGTCGCGGCCGGCGAAATGGCGGGCCGCCGTTTCCGCGACCTGCCCGGCGGTGGAGAAGTGGATGTAGCCGTCGGCGAGGTCGATCGCCGCGCCGTCGAACCGGCCGGCCGCTTCCGCCGCCGCCCACTCCTGCCGCCCCGCGATCTTGTAGATCACTGCATCCGCCATCCGGTCTTCCCTTTCAGCCCTTCCAGCCCCTCGCGCGGCGGACCCTAGAGCATATCCCGCCCGGATCGAAGCGATCTGACGCCGAGGACATGCACAAGATCCGGGATCGGCTCTCTTTTTGGATCGCTCTGCCCGGGATCGGAGCAACCTTATGGTGGACGGAAATCGCCTCCGATCATGGCGGATGGCCACGGATCGCGTCCGGATCGCCATGGACGGCTGGACAGCGCTCCGGCCCGGGGATAATCAGAAGGATCGGAGAGGGATAAATTCCTGTCCGCCGGCCGGCCGATCCCATCCTCCGCCCTGACGGCGAGGCTGGCGGCCGGGTTTTCCAGGAGAGGCCGATGCTCAGCCACGACCGGATCTGGAGCGCGCTCGACGCCCTGGCGGATCGCCACGGCCTGACCCCTTCGGCGCTCGCCCGGCGCGCGGGCCTCGACCCGACAACCTTCAACAAATCCAAGCGCCACGCGGGTGAACGGCCACGTTGGCCCTCGACCGAATCCATCGCCAAGGTGCTAGAGGTTACCGGCACCGACCCGGTGACGTTCTTCTCCGGGCTCGCGGGCGATCGCCTGCCGACCCAGAACGCGGTGCCGCTGCTCGGCATGGCCCAGGCCGGCATGGGCGGCTTCTTCGACGGGGGGGGATATCCGGCCGGCACGGGATGGGACGAAATTCCTTTTCCCACCTCCCGCGACGAGACCGTGTTCGCGCTGGAAGTCTCCGGCGATTCGATGCTGCCGGCCTATCGCGACGGCGACGTGCTGATCGTCTCGCGCGGGGCTTCGGTCCGGCGCAACGACCGCGTGGTGGTGCGCACCCGGGACGGCGAGGTGATGGCCAAGGTGCTCCACCGCGAAACGGCGCGCAGCATCGAGCTGCATTCGCTGAATCCGGACCATCCGCCGCGCCTGCTCGCGACCGTCGACATCGACTGGATGGCGCGGATTCTCTGGGCGAGCCAGTAGCGCCCGGACCATTCCGGCGTTTCGGGAAACGCCGGAATGGTGTTTTGAATCAGCGCTTTAGCGCAGCCGCGATCAGGGCGCGGGTCTCGGGGATGCCGTAGAGCTCGACGAACGAGCCGAACCGCGGACCCCGCTCCTGGCCGAGCAGAAGCTGGTAGAGCACCGCGAACCACGTCAGCGACACGCCGGGACGGCCGTCCGGGCCGGGCTTGGCGGTGTCGGGGTAGGCGATGCGGCCGACCTCGTAGACCGCGTTCTGAATGGTCTCCGCATGCGCGCTTTCAGGCAGAGTCTTGAGCGCTTCATCGAGCAGAATGAGCGCTTCGCGCTCGCCTTCGGACGGTGCACGGAACACCTTCGTCGGCTTCACGAAGTCCGCGAAGTAGCGGATGGCGTAACCGACCAGACGGTCGAGCTCCGGCTCGCTTTCCGGGGTCGCGCCGGCAGCGTAGCGGCTGATGAAGCCCCACAGCACCGCCGGCTCCTCGGCGTTCGAGGCCGAGACCAGGTTGAGCAGCATCGTGAACGACACCGGCAGCCCCACCGCCGGCGGATGGCCGGAATGGATGTGCCAGACCGGGTTCTCGATCCTGGCCGCGAGCGCCTCCGCCGGATACTTGCCGAGGAACGTGTAATAGTCGTCGACCGCCCGGGGGATAACGTCGAAGTGCATCTTCTTCGCCGCCTTGGGCTTCTGGTACATGAACAGCGAGAGGCTCTCCGGAGAGGCGTAGGTCAGCCACTGCTCGATGGTGAGCCCATTGCCCTTCGACTTCGAGATCTTCTCGCCGTTCTCGTCCAGGAACAACTCGTAGTTGAACCCGTCCGGCGGGGTGCCGCCGAGCGCCCGGCAGATTTTGCTCGACGTCTTGACGTTGTCGATGTGGTCCTTGCCGGACATCTCGTAGTCGACGCCGAGCGCGGCCCAGCGCATCGCCCAGTCGGGCTTCCACTGCGCCTTGACGCGGCCGCCGGTCACCGGCGTCTCGACGAGGTCGCCGGTCTCAGGGTCGGCATAGACGATGGTGCCGGCCTTGGGGTGGGTCTCGAGGATCGGTACCTGCAGCACGACGCCGGTGCGCTGGCACACCGGCAGGAACGGCGAATAGGTCTTGCGGCGCTCCTCGCGGAGCGTCGGCAGCATGATCGCCATCACCTCGTCGTAGACCGACAGCATCTTCAGGAGGATGTCGTCGAAGCGGCCTTCCGCATAATAGTCCGTGGCGCTCGCGAACTCGTATTCGAAGCCGAAATCGTCGAGGAACCGGCGCAGCATCGCGTTGTTGTGGGCGCCGAAGCTCGCCTCGGTGCCGAACGGATCGGGCACGCGCGTCAGCGGCTTGCCGAGATGCTGCATCAGCATCTCGCGGTTCGGCACGTTCTCCGGCACCTTGCGCATGCCGTCCATGTCGTCGGAGAAGCACAAGAGCCGGGTCTCGTAGCGGTCTTCGGTCATGATGCGGAAGGCGTGGCGCACCATGGTCGTGCGCGCCACCTCGCCGAAGGTGCCGATGTGGGGCAGGCCCGAGGGGCCGTAGCCGGTCTCGAACAGCACCGGCCCGCCGCCGCGTTTCTCCACCCGCTCCTTGAGCTTGCGAGCCTCCTCGAACGGCCAGGCGCGCCCGTTGAGCGCGGCTTCGGCCTCGGCGGGGTCGAAGGTCAGGGGAACGGATCGGTCGGTCATTTTCTGTCGCTCTCTCATCCTCGCGGCCGGCGCCCGCTCGTCGGGCGCGCGGCCACCCACCGCTTACAGCGAATGGACCCGCGCCGACAACACATGGTTTTACCGTCAGCCGCCGAAACGGCGCGGAAACCCTGCCATCGGGGATGGAGAAAGAAGGATCAGCGCCGCACGGCGCGGCGGACGGCATCGAGATCGACCGGCCGGTCCGGCAGCACGATCTCGAACGTCGCGCCGGGCGGGCCGCCGACGAGGGCGATGGAGCCGCCGTGGGCGCGCACCAGTTCGGCGGCGATGGCGAGCCCGAGCCCGACGCCGCCGGGCCTGACGCCGCCCTGGAACGCCTGGAACAGGTGTTCCCGCGCCCGGGGCGACACGCCGGGGCCGGTATCGGCGACGGTGATGTGCACCACGGCGCCGGTGCGCCGCCCGGAAATCGTCAGGCGGCGGACGATGCCGGGATGCTCGCGCGCGCTCTGCAGCGCCTGGACGGCGTTGCGGCCGAGATTGACCAGCACCCGGAAGAGTTGCTCGGGATCGGCATCGGCTTCGAGGTCGCCGGGCACGTCGTTGACGAACGTGACGGCGCCGCCCGGGACGAGGCCGATGGCCTCGGCCGCCTCCGCCACGATCTGGGACACCCGGACGACGCGGCGCTCGGGCGGCGCTTCGCGCGCGGCGCCGTAGGCCATCACCGAGCGGGTATAGGAGACCGCGCGGTCGAGGGTGTGGGTGATCTTCGGCGCGAGCCGCTGCACCATCGGATCGGCGACGGTGGCGAGACGGTCGGAGAGAAGCTGCGCCGAAGCGAGCAGGTTGCGCAGGTCGTGGTTGATCTTCGACACCGCGAGGCCGAGTTCGGCGAGCCGGCGGCGCTGGTGCAGGGTGCGCGCCAGTTCCTTCTGCATCGCCCTGAGGCGACGCCACGCATCGCCGATCTCGTCGCGCCGGTCGGTCGGCTCCAGAATGTGGTCGGCGTCCTCGGGCGCGGCGGCGAACGCCTCCATCGCCCGGCTCATGCGCTGCAGCGGGCGCACCATCAGCCGCCTGAGACTCCAGTAGACCAGCGCGGCGGTGATGAAGGAGATGATGAGCGACACCGTGAAGATGCGCTGGGAATAGGCGATCATCGCCTCGAACAGCGGACGCTCCGGGATGACGATCTCGACCCGGTCGGCCGAACCCGGCAGCGGCCCGCTCACCCTGAGGGTGCGGTTGCCGCCGGAGGTCAGCGTCTCCAGCGCGTCGAGGATCGGCCCGATACGGTCGGTGGTATCGACGTCGACGTGGAGGTCGACCTTGATCGGCTCGTCGGAGAGCGCCAGCAGCCGGCGCCGGTCGCCCTCGATCACGGCCAGCGCCTGCGCGTCGGTCACGCCGACGAGGCGCTGGCGCATCGCGGGGGAAAGTTCCTTGTCGTCGCTGAGGATCAGCGCCGCCACCGCCGCCTTGCCGAGGGCATCGTCGAGCCAGCGCATGCGGAAACCGGCGATCGAGGGGATGTAGACCGCGAGTTCGCAGAGCATGACGAAGATGATGGTGAGGCCGAGCAGCTTGGCGGAGAGAGAGACGCCGAAGCGCCGCGCCCGCCGGCCGAGGCCGGCGACCGCCGCCGGGATCCCCATACCTGCACCGGACCCGCCAGCGGCGGACGCGCCGGCACCGGAATCGCCCGCCTCGTCCGGATGCCCGCCCTTCGGCGCCTCGTTTCGCGGCCCGGCACCGGCGCGCACGGATCCCTCCGCCCGCCCGGAGGTCTCCAGAACCCCGATGGCGGGACCGGATTCTCCGATCCGATCGCCGTTGCCGTCCCCTGCCATGCCGATCGCCCTTCGGGATCAGTGCCGATCGCCGTTCGGGATCCATCTTCGGGATCCATCTTCGGGATCCTGGCACCCGGGCGGCATCTCGCACCATCCCGGCCGGCCCCGGATCGCCCGGCGTGTATCTCTCGATCCTGCGTCTCTCGCTTCCGCCGGGGCACTCGATCCGCACCATCCGGTCACGATATATCAAATGATGCGGCGCCCCACCGCGTTCGTCAAAGGAGATTACCGCCCGGACGGGCCTAAGCGGGCGAAGGCGATGCCAATTTGGCGTGGAAGCCACACCTGCCACCCGATTTTGACCCCGCAGGGCACGGGCGCGCGTTGACTCGGGCCTTCGCTCACCCTTATAAGCCCGCTCGACCGGTCACGGTTCCGCCGCGCCCGGCGATGTCTGGCGGGTTGGCGTTCCCACGGGAACGCCCGGCGGATTCGTGCCCCCGCGGACGCAGCCGGCGATGGCCGGACGGCCCCGTGACACTTAACGTTCGGCCAGGCGTTGCCGCAAGGACGGCGCCGGCAGGGCAGTGACATTCGACAGACGATCCCTCCGCAGCGTCCGGGGCGCGATCGGCGAGACCGCGGGAGCGGATGAGTTCGATGACCAAACGTACCTATCAGCCGAGCAAGCTCGTGCGTAAGCGCCGCCACGGCTTCCGTGCGCGCATGGCCACCAAGAACGGCCGCGACGTGATCGCCCGCCGCCGGGCGCGCGGCCGCAAGCGGCTTTCGGCCTGAGGCCGGCCGCGCGATGGGGCATGGCCCGCACCGAGCGGAGCCTGGCCTGTCGCCGCACAGCCGACCGCCCGTCGACGCGCAGCCGTCCGACGGCCGGTCGCCGGGAGCGCCCGTGAAGCGCCTGAAGAAGCGCGCCGAGTTCGTTGCCGCCGCCAAGGGCGCGCGCACCGAACGGCGCGCCTTCGTGATTCAAGGTCTTCGCCGTGACGAGAGCGAAGGCGGCCGGCGCGAGCCGGACGCCCGGTTCGGCTTCACGGTGACGAAGAAGACCGGAAATTCCGTCGAGCGCAGCCGCATCAAGCGGCGGCTGCGGGCGGCGGCGTCCGCGTGCGCGGCCGATGCCCGGCCGGGGTGCGACTATGTGCTCGTGGCGCGCAGGGCGGCGATATCGCTGCCTTTCGCCGACCTCGTGTCCGAACTCGCCGGCGGGCTCGCCCGCCTCGACCGCGCCTTGAAGCCGCCTGTGGCGGCGAAAGACGACAAGCCCCCGTCCGGGACCAGCCGATGACCGAAAACAAGAATGTCTTCATTGCCATCGCCCTGTCGCTCATCGTGATCGTGGGGTGGCAATTCTTCTATATCGGCCCCCGGACCGAAGCTGAGCGCAAGGCGGCCGAGCAGCACGCCGCGCAGCAGGCCGCGACCAAGCCGGCCGACGCCCCCTCGACCGCGCCGACGCCCGGCGGCGGAACGGCCGCGACGCCCGCCGGCGTGCCCGCCGACGCGGCGGCGATCGCGCGCGACCGCGCGACCGCCATCGCCGCGAGCCCGCGCGCCATCATCGAGAGCCCGGCGATCATCGGCTCGGTCAACCTGAAGGGCGGTCGCATCGACGACGTGCGCCTGAAGGACTACCGCGAGACCATCAGCCCGACGAGCCCGCTGATCACGCTGTTCTCGCCCTCCGGCACGCCTGACGCCTATTATGCCGAATTCGGCTTCGTCGGGGATTCCGGTGCGAACATCGCCCTGCCCGGCGCCGACACCGTGTGGACGCCGGAAGGCGGCCCCGACGCCAAGCTGACGCCGGCGACGCCGCTGGTGCTGACCTGGGACAACGGCCAGGGCCTGAAGTTCCGCCGCACCTACTCGGTCGACGATCACTACATGTTCAAGGTCGACCAGTCGGTGGAGAACACCGGCACGACGCCGGTGGTGCTGTACAATTACGGCCTGATCTCGCGCCATGGCACGCCGCCCACCAGCGGCTATTACATCCTGCACGAAGGCCTGATCGGCGTGCTCGGCGACGCCGGTCTGAAGGAAATCAAGTACAAGACCCTGCAGGAAGACGGCGCGATCAAGTCGCCGCCCGTCGAAAGCGGCTGGCTCGGCATCACCGACAAATACTGGGCCGCGACCCTGATCCCGGCGGGCGGCAAGCCGTTCACGCCGACCTTCAACTATTTCAACACCGACGGCCACCAGAGCTATCAGGCGGACACGCTGAGCGAGGCGATCAACCTCGCCCCCGGCGCCACGGCGACGGCCGAAACCCGCCTGTTCGCCGGCGCCAAGGTGGTGTCGCTGATCAACAACTACGAAGATACGCTGAAGCTGAACCGGTTCGACCTGCTGATCGACTGGGGCTGGTTCTACTTCCTGACGAAGCCGATGTTCTTCGTCATCGACTTCTTCTATCACCTCGTCGGCAATTTCGGCGTCGCCATCCTGCTCGTCACCGTGAGCGTGAAGGCGATCTTCTTCCCGCTCGCGAACAAGTCCTACGTGTCGATGAGCCGGATGAAGAAGATCCAGCCCGAGCTGACCGCGATGCGCGAGCGCTACAAGGACGATCGCGTCAAGCAGCAGCAGGCGATGATGGAGCTCTACAAGCGGGAGAAGATCAACCCGCTGGCCGGCTGCCTGCCGATCGTGATCCAGATCCCGGTGTTCTTCTCGCTCTACAAGGTGCTGTTCATCACCATCGAGATGCGCCACGCGCCGTTTTTCGGCTGGATCCACGATCTCGCCGCGCCGGATCCGACCACGATCTTCAACCTGTTCGGGCTGATTCCCTGGACGCCGCCGCACTTCCTGATGCTCGGCGTGTGGCCGATCATCATGGGCATCACCATGTTCCTGCAGATGAAGCTGAACCCGACGCCGCCGGATCCGGCGCAGGCGATGGTGTTCAACTGGATGCCGGTGGTGTTCACCTTCATGCTGGCGAGCTTCCCGGCCGGCCTCGTGATCTACTGGGCCTGGAACAACACGCTCTCGGTGCTGCAGCAGTCCTTCATCATGCACCGCCAGGGCGTGAAGGTGGAGCTGTGGGACAACATCAAGGGCATGTTCCGCAAGAAGGCCCCGCCGCCCGTCGAGGCGAAGCCGAAGAAATAGGCCTCGTTTCGGCCGGGACACGACGATCCGGGGGCGGCGACATGCGCCGCCCCTTCCTTTTGAAGGCGCCCGCCGGACCATCCGCCGGGCACGATGCCGGCGCCAGGCCGGCCTGCGCCGGGAGATTTCCATGAGCGAGGCGGACCGCGACGCCAGAAACAACGGCAAACCCGGAACGAAGACAGGCGCGAGCGGCAAGGCGAAGCCGGCCGGGCCGAAATCGGCCAAACCGAAATTTGCCAAGCCGATGTCTGCAAAGCCGAGGTTCGCGAAGCCGGGACCGGCCAAGGCGGCGGGCAAGGCAGCAGCCAAGGCACCCGCGAAGGCCGGTGCCGGCGCGGCGCCGGGCGCCGGCGAGGCGAAGGCCAGGAAGAAGCCCACCCTGCCCCCGGTGACGGCCAAGCCCGAGGACTTCTCCGGCGGCGAGATCGAGACCGGCCGGCTTCTGTTCGCGCGGCCGTGGACGTTCCGCATCGGCGTGCCGTCGCTCACTCTGGTGCCGCCGATGCAGGGCATCGAGATCGCCATGGCCGGCCGCTCGAATGTCGGCAAGTCGAGCCTGATCAACGCCCTCGTCGGCCAGAAGGCGCTGGCGCGCACCTCCAACACGCCCGGCCGCACCCAGGAGCTCAACTATTTCCGCCCCGAGGGCGAGGGCACCGACATCGCGCTCGTCGACATGCCCGGCTACGGCTACGCCGCCGCGCCGAAGGACAAGGTGGATGCCTGGACCGAACTGGTGTTCGGCTACCTGCGCGGCCGGCAGAACCTGAAGCGGGTCTACCTTCTGATCGATTCGCGCCACGGCCCGAAAGACAACGACCTCGAGGTGATGGGGCTGCTCGACAAGGCCGCCGTGTCCTATCAGGTGGTGATGACCAAGGCCGACAAGGTGGGTCCGAAGGGGCTGGAGGCGGCGATTTCGGCGACCCACGAGGCGATTGCCCGCCGCGCGGCCGCCTATCCCCGCATCGTCGTCACATCGAGCGAGAAAAACGAGGGTATCGACATCCTGCGGGCGGAGATCGTCCGCCTCGTCGCGGGCAACTGAGCGTCCGGGCGGGACAGCGGAAGACGGACCGGAGGCGCAAGGCCGCCTTTTCGGCCCGGATCCGACGCCTGAATTGAGATCGACAGCATCGCGCCGATTCCGATTCGATCCGCGATGCTGTAAGCCCCTCCAACGGCGGCGCCAGACAGGCGCCCGCGCCGGCACATCGCCGGCAGCCCTGCTGCGGATTGAGCCATGACGACCGAGCCGAACACCCCCGAGACCGACGCGGACTTCCACTCCCGCGCCCGCATCATCGCCGAGGCGCTGCCCTACATGCTGCGCTACGACGACCAGACGGTCGTGGTGAAATATGGCGGCCACGCCATGGGCTCGCACGCGCTGTCGAAGGCGTTCGCCGAGGACATCACGCTCCTGAAGCTTTCCGGCCTCAATCCGGTGGTGGTGCACGGCGGTGGGCCGCAGATCGGCGCCATGCTCGACCGGCTCGGCATCAAGAGCGAGTTCCGCGACGGGCTGCGCGTGACGGACCGTGCCACCGTCGAGATCGTCGAGATGGTGCTGGCCGGTTCCATCAACAAGGAAATCGTCTCCGCCATCAACGCGGCCGGCGGGCGCGCGGTGGGCCTTTCCGGCAAGGACGGCCGCATGGTGACCGCGACCAAGGTGACGCGCACCACCATCGACCCGAACTCCAACATCGAGGCGGTGGTCGATCTCGGCTTCGTCGGCGAGCCGACGACGGTGCGCCGCGAGGTGCTCGACATCATGGCGCGCAGCGAGATCATCCCCGTGCTCGCCCCCGTGGCGCCCGACGAGAAGGGCGACACCTACAACATCAACGCCGACACCTTCGCCGGGGCCGTGGCCGGGGCGCTGAACGCCCGCCGCCTGCTGTTCCTCACCGACGTGCCGGGCGTGCTCGACCGCGACAAGAACCTGATCAAGGAGCTCTCGGTCGCCGACGCCCGCCGCCTGATCGCCGACGGCACCATTTCCGGCGGCATGATCCCGAAGGTCGAGACCTGCATCGAGGCGCTGGAACGCGGCGTCGAAGGCGTCGTCATCCTCGACGGCAAGGTGCCCCACGTCGTGCTGCTCGAACTGTTCACCGAGCGCGGCGCCGGCACCCTGATCACGCCGTGAGCATGCCCGACACCCCGCGCCTCGCCACCTCGTTCCGGGATGTCGAGGCGTGGATCTTCGATCTCGACAACACGCTCTATCCGCCCGAGACCGACCTGTTCAGCCAGATCGACGTCAAGATCGGCGCCTTCCTGCAGAGGGCGCTGAACCTCGACGCCGTGGCGGCACGGGTGGTGCAGAAGGATTATTACCGGCGCTACGGCACCACGCTGCGCGGGCTGATGATCGAGCACGGCGTGGCGCCCGAGGCGTTCCTGGACTATGTCCACGACATCGACCACACGCCGGTGCTGCCGCACCCGGAGCTCGCCGCCGCGCTGACGGCGCTGCCGGGGCGGCGCTACATCATGACCAACGGCTCGCGGCGGCACGCGGAGGCGGTCTCGGCGCGGCTCGGCATCACCGGGCTGTTCGACGACATCTTCGACATCGCCGATGCCGAGCACCTGCCGAAGCCCCAGGCGCCGGCCTACGACCGCTTCTGGCGCCGCCACGGCATCGAGCCGAAGCGGGCGGCGATGTTCGAGGACCTGCCGCGCAACCTGCTGGTGCCCCACGAGCACGGCATGCGCACCGTGCTCGTGGTGCCGCGGGCCGCCGCCGCGGCACTGCGGGAGGAGTGGGAGGACGAGGGCCGCGACGCCCCGCACGTCGACCATGTGACCGACGACATCGCCCGCTTCCTCGACGCCGTCATCCGCGCCATCGCGCCCGGATGACGGGCCTCCGGCGTCCGTCACGGCAAGCTTGACAATGCTACGTTGATATCAACACACTCATCCATGTCAGAGCCTCCCGAGACTGCCCCAGCGACGGTCCCCTTCGCCACCACGCTTCTGGTGCGCGACGAATGCCTCTGCCTGCACGCCCAGCGGGCGGCGCGGGCACTGGCGCGGCGGTTCGACGAGGCCCTGCGGCCGGCGGGCCTCACCAGCGGACAATTCTCGCTGATGATGTCGCTCAACCGGCCGGAGCCGCCGACCATGGGCTCGGTGGCCGCATTGCTCGCCATGGACCGCACCACGCTGACCGCCGCGCTGAAGCCGCTCGAACGGCGGGGGCTCGTCACGATCACGCCCGATCCGAACGACCGCCGCAGCCGGCGGCTGGCCCTGACCGAGACGGGCTCGGCGACGCTGGCCGCGGCGGTTCCGATCTGGACCCGCACGCACCGCGCCATCGAAGCGCGGCTCGAAGGCAGCGACCCGGAGAGGCTGCGGCAGGACCTGCGCGCCCTGTCCTGAACGGCCGCACGACAGACCGACCGGACCCGCAGAGGCCCGGCGAAACAGCCACGCAACCGAGGAGATGCCCGATGACCGAACCCCATTCGCCCCGCATGTTCGTCAACCTGCCGGTGAAGGACCTGCCGGCCACCATGGCGTTCTTCAGCCATCTGGGTTTCAGGTTCGAGCCGCGCTTCACGAACGACAAGGCGGCCTGCATGGTGATTTCCGAATGGAACTACGCCATGCTGCTGACGGAGCCGTTCTTCCAGGGCTTCACCGCGAAGGCGATCTGCGACAGCGCGACGAGCACGGAGGTGCTGATCGCGCTTTCGATGGAAAGCCGCGCGCGGGTGGACGAAATGGCGGCATTGGCCCTTGAAGCCGGCGGCAAGGTCGAGGACGCGCCCAAGGACTACGGCTTCATGTACCAGCGGGCCTTCCAGGATCCGGACGGGCACAACTGGGAGGTCTTCTTCATGGAGCCTGCGGCCGCAGAGGGCGACCACGGCTGACGGACCATCCCGAGCCGCCGCCTTCCCGCGCCCATCTCTTTCGCTTTATCTTCGTTTCCCGTCACATGATTTTCTCTTTCGGGTGACACGAAAGCGGTCTATTCGAAGATCAGGCGAACAGGGGTGCGGGCGGTGACGGATCCGGTTTACGATCTCGTCGTGATCGGCGGCGGCATCAACGGCTGCGGCATCGCACGCGATGCCGTGGGGCGCGGGCTTTCCGTGTTCCTGTGCGACAAGGGCGACCTCGCCGGCGGCACCTCGTCGGCCTCGACCAAGCTGATCCACGGCGGCCTGCGCTATCTCGAGCACTACGAGTTCCGTCTGGTGCGCGAGGCGCTGGAGGAGCGCGAGGTGCTGCTGGCGCTGGCGCCGCATATCATCTGGCCGCTGCGCTTCGTGCTGCCGCACCACAAGGGCCTGCGCCCGCGCTGGCTGCTGCGGCTCGGCCTGTTCCTCTACGACCATCTCGGCGGCCGCAAGGTGCTGCCGCCGACGCGCAGCCTCGACCTGTCGCGGGACGCGGCCGGCGCGCCGCTGAAACCCGCCTATCGTCGCGCGTTCGAATATTCCGACTGCTGGGTGCAGGATTCGCGCCTCGTGGTGCTGAACGCCCGCGATGCAGAGGCCCGTGGCGCCGTGATCGCGCCGCGCACAGCCTGCATCCGCGCCGAGCGGGACGGCGACCTCTGGCGCGTCACGGTCAAGCCGGAAGACGGCGAGCCGCGCGTGCTCTCCGCCCGGGCGCTCGTCAATGCCGCCGGCCCGTGGGTCGGCGAGGTGCTGTCCGGCGCGGTGCGCGCCAACACGCCGCCCCATGTGCGCCTCGTCAAGGGCAGCCACATCGTCGTGCGCCGGCTCTACGACCACGACCGGGCCTACATCTTCCAGAACGGCGACGGCCGCATCGTGTTCGCGATCCCCTACGAGCGCGATTTCACCCTGATCGGCACCACCGACGAGGACTATCACGGCGACCCGGCCGCGGTGCGGATCTCGGAGGGCGAGATCGCCTATCTCTGCCAGGCGGTGAACGACTATTTCGCCACCCCTGTCTCGCCGGACGACGTTGTGTGGACCTATTCCGGCGTCCGCCCGCTTTACGACGACGGCGCAACCAAGGCGCAGGAGGCGACGCGCGACTACGTGGTGGAGCTCGACGCCCCGGAGGGCGCGGCGCCGCTGGTGTCGGTGTTCGGCGGCAAGATCACCACCTACCGGCGGCTGGCCGAATCCGTGATGGAGAAGCTCGCCGGCCGCTTCACGCTGACGCCGTCGTGGACCGGACGGGCGATCCTGCCGGGCGGCGACCTGCCGGGCGGCAGCCCGGCGGCGCTGATCACCGAACTGAAGGCGCAGCACCCCTATCTGGCGCCCGCCCACGTGGAGCGGCTGGTGCGCACCTACGGCGCCGACACGCTGTCGATCCTGGAAAATGTCGGCCAGCCGGACGACATGGGCGAGAGCTTCGGTTCCGACCTGACCGAGCGCGAGGTGCGCTACCTCATCGCCCGCGAATGGGCGCGGAAGACCGACGATATCCTGTGGCGGCGCACCAAGCTCGGCCTCGTCACGACGCCCGAGCAGACCGAGGCGCTGGCGGCGTTCCTCGCCCGGACGGTTCCGGCCTGATCGCGGACCGGTGGACCGCCCGTCCGCGCCCGGAAGGCCGCCGCGCTGAAAGGCAGAGGCCATGACCGTTCTCCGGATCGTCGCCAATCTGGCGGCACCCGATCCCCAACAAGCGCGCGCGTTCTATCAGGACCTGCTCGGTCTCGATGTCGCGATGGATCACGACTGGATCCTGACCTTCGCGGGTCATGAACACCAGCAGGTGCAGGTGAGTGTCGCCAGCACGGGAGGCTCGGGAACGCCGGTCCCGTGCCTGTCGATCGAAGTCGACGATGTGGAGGCGGTCCACGACCGTGCGCGGCTCGCGGACTTCGCGATCGTCTATCCACTCACCGACGAGCCATGGGGCGTGCGCCGGTTCTTCGTCCGGGATCCCCTCGGCAACGTGATCAATATCCTCTCGCACCGGGCGTAGCGGCCGCGCGAGCGCGCCGGAACAGGCCCCGGGCGGTGCCGAAGCGGTTGCTCTCGATCAGGTGCACCGCGGCGGGTCGGGAACTCTACCGCAGCCGCTTCAGGAGCGCCCGCGCAGAGCGCTGGACCCATGCGGCCGCCGCGCGCAGCCGGCCGCGAGGGGGCGCCGAAGCAGCCGTACTTCCGATGCGTTCGTCGCCGGTGACGGCCGGCAGAGGCGTCTCCCCTACCCCGGCCGGGGCAGGCGGCCCCTCCGCCCGGGGCGAAGGCGCATCGCCGATGGCGGCGTCATCGTCCGGCGCCGGCCAGCCATGGCGGCGAGGCCCTTGAACGGAGGCGTCCGGTCCGGCGGAGGCCGTGCTCGCGGCGAACGGCATCTCATCCGGCGCGGTCTCGGCGCGCGAGCGCGCACCAGCCGGCCTGCGGTCGGCCGAGGCTTCCGGCACGGAGCGGTCGACGCCCGGCTCCGAAGGTGGCGCGCTGGGCGCAGCTTCGGCCGCGTCGGCCGCGATGGGGACGGCTTCGGCCACGGGTGGCGCCACGGCCTGGGAAGACGCCACTTCGGAAGACCCGGCATCGGAAGACTTGGTCCCAGAAGAATTGGCGCCGGACCGCGACGGGGTGACCGCCGGCGGTTCACGGCCGGCCGCCGCCTTGCCGGACTGCGCCGCGCCGGCAGGTTCGGCGGTCGCCTTGCCGGCGGCCTCGGGGGCCTCTCCGACAAGGCCCCAGAACGCGGCGATGCGGGCGCTCGACGGCAGGCCGACATCGAGCAGGAACGGATCGTCGCCCTGCCCTTCCCGGCCATCGACCGGGGTTCCATGGCCGAGGCCGGCGATCAGGTGTTGCTCGACGACGATGCGGCCACGGTCGTCGCGCCAGAAGCGGCGGGTATCGGCACCGATGCGCTCCACCGCCGGCACGGCGCCGTCGAGGCCGTGCAGCGCGGTCCACTGCTTGGCGTTTTCGTCGGCATTGAGCGGCACCACGGTCTCGTCGCTGTCGCCCTGCCAGATCGAAACCCGCGGCCAGGGACCGTCGTGGACGACATCGTTGCGCTGCGCCACCTCTCGGGCGAGCGCCGCCCATTCCGTGGGCGAACGGGCAACGCCCTCGAACATGGCCTTGAAGGCGCCGCGGACGGTGCTGGCCGCCCCGACCGGCACGCCGGCGACCAGGGCGCCACCGGCGAACACATCCGGAAAGCCGGCCAGCAGCGCCGCCGCCATGGCGCCGCCCGCCGAAAGCCCGGTGACGAACACGCGGCGGCGGTCGAGCCCGTACTCATCGAGCGCGTGGGCGACCATCTTGCGGATCGAGGCGGCCTCGCCGCGCGGCCCGGCGACATCCTGTGGATCGAACCAGCCGAAACAGCCCTTGGGATTGTTGAGACGGCGCTGTTCGGGCACCACGAGGGCGAAGCCGTGGCGCTGCGCGAGCGACACCCAGCCCGCGCCCACCGCATAGCCTTCGGCGCTCTGGCCGCAGCCGTGCAGCACGACGACGAGCGGCGCGTTGGCGGACAGGCCTACCGGCAAGAACCTCCACATGCGCAAGTGGCCGGGATTGGCGCCGAAGTCGGTCACGCGCTCCAGAAGGCCGGGCCGAGTCTCCGCCCCCGACGCGGCGGCGCCAGCGGCGAACAGGCGTTCCCACTGGCGGCGGCCCTCGGAAAGGTCGAGCAACGTTTTGGACAAGCCGGCCATTGCCGAACATCCTCATTCCATCGCCCCGTCCGCCGGACACCCGGCGGCAACCCATGCGCAATGTTGCGATGCAAAAACGACATTGCAATGCCGCATCCCGCAACGGAGCCGCCCGCGAGGTGCATGGAACGACAGGCCGGGTCCGCAAACGACGGACGGACAGGGCCGGCCGAAACACCCCCGCCCCTTGAAAGCGGGATCGGGCACCCCATCTGTAGTCCAGCCGAACCAGACAGTGTGGAGAACCGCCCGGCGCGTGGCAGCCGCGGATTGCCCCTCGGGCGGGTCGGGAGACGGACGGATGTACTCCGATCCCGAAATCCTCCCCGGTCGTTCTCCGGCGTGATGCCTTCGAGGGCGCAACAGCGGCGCGAGGGATCAGCCGGCCGGAACGACCGCCGGTCTGGTTCGGAACCCCTTTTCCTTTTTGTTTTCTGCCCGGCGTTTGCGCGCGACGCGGCAGCCGTCGTGGCAACCGGAATGCGCCGGTCCTCCATGGCGGCCGTCGCATCGCGGCGGCGCCTGCTCCGCGTCGGGCTTATCGACCGCCGCGCGAACGCGCGACGGGCCGGACGCGGGGATGCCCGGTTCCCGTCCTGCGAGCCGGACGTCCCGTCCGCTCGGTTCGGACCGGACGCGCGTTACTGCGCGCCCTGCGGCTGCTGCTGCTTGTTGTCGAAGATCGAGAATGTCTGGTCGAAAACGGACGAACCGCTGCCCAACTGACCGGAGGCCGGGGGCGTCTGCGCCGGCGCGGCACCGGCTTGGGCTGCCGGAGCCGGTTTCGGCGCGCTTTCGACCGGCCGGGTCTGGACCGGGGTCACCGGCGGCAGCGGCGCGCTGCCGGTGTCGCGGATCGGGAAGTCCGACGGCGGCGGTGTCACCCGGATCGTGGTGGTGGTGACGACGCGGGGCGCATCGGAATCGCCGGCCGGCTGCTGTTCCACCGCCGGCGTCGCCACCGGCGAGCCGCCGCCGAAGCCGAGGCCGCCGGTGAACCACAGCGCCGCGATGCCGACGATTCCGACCGCGATCCGCCACCAGGCGAAGACGGAATAGCCGTGATGGGAGACGAAATCGAGCAGCCGGCGCACGACGAGGAGTGCCGAGACGAACGCCGCGACGAAGCCGATGGCGACGATGAGGATATCGCTCGACGAGAGCGCATCGCGGTTCTTGTAGAGATCGTAGGCGAAGGCGCCGGCCATCGTCGGCATCGCCAGGAAGAACGAGAACTCCGCCGCCGAGCGCTTGTCGGCCCGGAACAGGAGCGCGCCCACGATGGTGGAACCGGAGCGCGACATGCCGGGGATCAGCGCCAGTGTCTGGAAGCAGCCGACGACGAGCGCGAGCCAGAGCGGATAATCGTAGGCGCTGCCATAGCGCGGCTTGAGCGGCAGGCGGTCCACCACCAGCAGCACGATGCCGCCGAGCAGGAGCGTGACGCACACCACCAGCGGCGTTTCGAACAGCACCCGCTTGATGAAGTCGTGGGCGAGCACCCCGACGATCGCCGCCGGCAGGAAGGCGATGGCGACGCTCGCCACGAAGCGGCGTGCCCGCGCGCTCGTCGGCAGCGCGAGCGCCACCGACCACAGCCGCGTGGCATAGACGCCGACGATCGCCAGGATCGAGCCGAACTGGATCAGCACCTCGAAGGCGCGGCCCGTGCTCTTGAAGCCGAGGAAATGACCGAGCAGCAAGAGGTGGCCCGTCGACGAGACCGGGATGAACTCGGTCAGCCCCTCGACCACACCGAGCACCACCGCGTCGAACAGCGTCTTCACGTCCATCGGCAAAATTCCTCAAAACCCGGCGCTCGGGGCCGATTCGACAAATCGGCCGCCGCCTGACGCGAGACTGTTGTTCCCGGCGGGCGGGCGCACTATACCCGACCGGCGACGCGACGGAAGAAGTCGGGTGACATGACCCGGTCGAGCCGCCATGCCCGTGCCAAAATGATCATGCCGACATGCTCTTGCCGACATGCTCTTGCCACCATGATCATGCCGACCCGTTCATGCTGACGTCCTGAAGCGCGCGGCCCCGGTCCGTTCCCAAGCCCGCAGCCGACGCGCCCAGTTCCGCCTTCGCGCAAGCCCGATGCGATCCTGATGCTGATCCTTTATCATCAACCCTTCTCTCCCGCCTGCCGCTTCATCCGCCTCGTCCTCGCCGAGTACGGCGTGCGTCATGAACTGGTGCTGGAAAAGCACTGGGAACGGCGCAAGGGCTTCCTGGCGATGAACCCGGCGGCCACCCTGCCGGTGGCGGTGGAGAACGATGGCCCGCCCGTGGTCGGCGCCGGGCCGATCATGGAATATCTCGACGAAACCCGCGGCTATGCCCAGGGCGAGAAGCGGCTGATGCCGGACCATCCCGACCGGCGCGCGGAAACCCGCCGGCTGGTCGAGTGGTTTCTGTGGAAATTCGACGAGGAAGCGGTCGGCCACTTCGTCCACGAGCGCATCTACAAGCTGGAAATGCCGACCGCGATGGGCGGCGGCGCGCCGGAATCGACCATCCTGAGGGCCGCGCGCGCCAATTTGCGCCACCATATGCGCTATATGGAATATCTGACCGCGACGCGGAACTGGCTGGCCGGCGACCGCCTGACCTTCGCCGACCTCGCCGCCGCGGCCGAACTGAGCTGTACCGACTATCTGGGCGAGGTGCCGTGGAGCGACAGCGAGCACGTCAAGACGTGGTACGCCCGGATCAAGTCCCGGCCGGCGTTCCGGTCGCTGCTTGCCGAGACGATCCGCGGCCTGCCGCCGTCGCCGAGCTACGACGACCTCGACTTCTGACGCCCGAGGCCGCGCGCAGGCTTGTGCTGGCGCGTGCCGCCGAACTCGGTTTCGACGACTGCCGCATCGCCCGGCCCGGCGACGCCGCCCTGCGCGCGACCCGCCTGGAAGCCTTCCTCGATGCGGGCCGCCACGGCACCATGGACTGGCTCGCCGAGGCGCCGGAGCGCCGCGCGGACCCCCGGCGGCTGTGGCCGGATGTCGCATCCGTCATCATGCTCGGCCTCAATTACGGCCCGGCCCCCGACGCCTGGGCGGCCCGCGACGATGCCGGTGCCGGCCTGATCTCCGTCTATGCCCGCAACCGCGACTATCACGACGTCATCAAGGGCCGGCTGAAGATGCTGGGCCAGAGCCTCGTCGCCAGGGCCGGCGGCGAGATCAAGGTGTTCGTCGACACCGCCCCGGTGATGGAGAAGCCGCTCGCCGCCGAAGCCGGGCTCGGCTGGCAGGGCAAGCACACCAACCTCGTCTCGCGGCGGTTCGGCTCGTGGCTGTTCCTCGGCGCCGTGTTCACCACGCTGGACATCGCCCCCGACGCGCCGGAGCGCGACCATTGCGGCTCGTGCCGGGCCTGCCTCGATGCCTGCCCGACGGCGGCCTTTCCCGCGCCCTACCAGATCGACGCCCGGCGCTGCGTCTCCTATCTGACCATCGAGCACAAGGGGCCGATCCCCGTGGATCTGCGGCCCGGCATCGGCAACCGCATCTACGGCTGCGACGACTGCCTGGCCGCCTGCCCGTGGAACAAGTTCGCCGAGGCCGGGCGCGAGACGAAACTCGCCGCGCGCGACGATCTCGCCGCGCCGCGCCTTGCCGATCTCGCCGCCCTCGACGATGCCGGCTTCCGGGCGCTGTTCTCCGGCTCGCCGATCAAGCGCATCGGCCGCGACCGGTTCGTGCGCAACGTGCTCGTCGCCATCGGCAACAGCGGCGACGAGGCCCTGCTGCCCGCCGTGACGGCGCGGCTCGACGATGGCGCCCCGGTGGTGCGCGGCGCGGCCGCCTGGGCGCTCGGCCGCCTCGCGCCCGAGACCTTCGCCGCCGAACGCGACCGCCGCCTTGCCGGCGAAGCCGACCCAGAGACGAGGACCGAATGGCTGACACCCCCGCGATGACCGCTGCCAATCCCGCTGCCAACCCTGCTGACACGACGGCCGGGAAGACCGCCGCCACGCCCGCACTGGGTCCGGATGCCCGGCTGGTGGTGGTCGGCTGCGGCTACAGCGCGGGCGCGTTCCTCGCCCTCTCCGTCGCCGCCGGCCTCGGCAGCGCGGTGGCCACGACCCGACACGCCGGCCGCTTCGCCGCGATCCGCGCGCTCGGCGCGGAGCCGATCGCCTTCGACGGAACCGCACCGGTGCCGGCGCTCGCGGATGCCATCCGGAACGCGACCCACCTCGTCGTCTCCGCCCCGCCGGACGCGGAGGGAGATCCGCTGCTGCGCCGGCACGCCGACGACATCGCGGCGGCGGGTAACCTCGCCTGGATCGGCTACTATTCCACCATCGGCGTCTATGGCGACCATGACGGCGGCTGGATCGACGAGAGCGCCCCGCTCGCGGCGACGTCGGAGCGCGGCGAGCGCCGCATCGAGACGGAAGCCGACTGGCTCGGCCTCGGCGAGCGCATCGGCGTGCCGGTCACGGTGCTGCGCCTCGCCGGCATCTACGGTGCCGGCCGCAACGGACTGAAGAACCTCGCCGAGGGCACCGCCAAGCGCGTGATCAAGCCGGGGCAGGTGT
Organism: Pseudoxanthobacter soli DSM 19599; assembly: GCF_900148505.1. Taxonomy (NCBI): domain Bacteria; kingdom Pseudomonadati; phylum Pseudomonadota; class Alphaproteobacteria; order Hyphomicrobiales; family Segnochrobactraceae; genus Pseudoxanthobacter; species Pseudoxanthobacter soli. The sequence goes on from NZ_FRXO01000002.1 coordinate 272,020, forward strand.
TCAACCGCATCCATGTCGACGACATCGCCGCGGCGACGCAGCTTGCGGCGGCGAAGCGGGCGGGCGGCGTGTTCAATCTCTGCGACGACGAACCGGCGCCGCCCCAGGACGTGGTGTCCTATGCCGCCGGGCTGATGGGGATCGCCCCGCCCCCGGAGGTGCCGTTCGACGAGGCGGAGATGACGCCGATGGCCCGCTCGTTCTATTCGGACAACAAGCGCGTCTCGAACCGGGCGGTGAAGGAAAGGCTCGGCTTCTCGTTCCGCTACCCGACCTATCGCCCCGCGCTCGACGATCTCTGGACCTCGGGGCGCTGGCGCGGCTGACGGCCGTCGCCCTGAGAGCGCCTGTCCATCTGATGGCAACATCAGGTCGACAAGAAATCGCTCCAGATTCAAAAGCTTGAGCATATCCTTGCCGTTCAGATCGGTTCGATCTGAACGGGATAGGCTCTAGCCCGCCGACGGGGTGACGCGGCGGAGCGTGAGGTTGATGCGCCCGCCGCCGGGGATCAGCCGCGAGGAACCGGCGAGCACGCGGTCGATGCCGTGGAACGCGAGGCGGGAGGCGCCTTCGAGCACGACCGCGTCGCCGGACGCGAGCGTGACCGAGCGCGTCGGCCCGCCGCGCGTGGTGCCGCCGATGCGGAACACCGCCGAATCACCGAGCGAGAGCGACAGCACCGGCGCGCCGAGATCGGCCTCGTCGCGGTCCTGGTGCAGCCCCATGCGGGCGCCCGCGCGGTAGAGATTGACGAGGCAGGCCTGCGGTGGCGCGGGCCAGCCGGCGACATTTTTCCACAGGTCCATCAGCGGCGCGGGAATGGCGGGCCACGGCCGGCCGGTCACGGGGTGGCACGGCTGGTAGCGATAGCCCGTCTCGTCGGAAACCCAGCCGAGCGGGCCGCAATTCGTCATTTCCACGGAGAAAGGCTTACCGGTTCGCGGCATCCGCGGCCGGAAGAATGGCGCTTCGGCAATCGCCGCCTGCAGTTCGGCAACGAGCGCGGCCTGGGCAGACGCGTCGAGCAGGCCCGGCAGATAGCGCGCGCCGCCGACCTCAAGCGCGGTCACGGCGCAACCCTCCGTTCCGCGCCCCAAGGGGCGGGTGCGGCGGCATTCCCGGCGCCCGGTTCGGCAGAGTTCATTGGCAATCCAATATGTTGCGGCCGGCCGCGCGCCACGGATCCGCCCCGGATCCCGGGTGATCGGGCGCCGGCGCCCGCCATGATCGCCCCGACAAGATGCGGCGGCAAGCGGAGCCGGCAGGCCACCCGACACCAGCCGCGGGCTACATCTGCACGTAGACGAGTTCAACCGAATACGCATAGAGTGCTGAAAATCCGGACACGCCTCTCAAAGAGGCGGCGGGACGAGGGGTGAGCGGCGCGCATGCGTGCCGACGGGACTGGGCGACCATGCCGGCGGGCGCCGAAAGGCAGCCGCGCGTTCGCTGCGCGCAGGCATGGTGGGAAGGGAGGCTCCGTGAGCGAGGCCGGACAGACGCAGGATGCCGCGATGAAGCCCATCGCGCTCGACGTGAAGGAACTCCACAAGAAATTCGGCCAGCACGAAGTCCTCAAGGGCATCTCGCTCACGGCCCGCGACCACGACGTGGTCGCGATCCTCGGTTCCTCGGGCTCGGGCAAATCCACCTTCCTCAGGTGCATCAACCTGCTCGAGACGCCGGATTCCGGCGAGGTGCGGGTCAAGGGCGAGCTCATCAAGATGGGCCAGCGCCGCGGCGCCGCCGCCCCCATCGACATGAAGCAGGTCGACCGCATTCGCGCCAAGCTGTCGATGGTGTTCCAGCAGTTCAATCTCTGGCAGCACATGACGATCCTGGAGAACGTGACGGCGGCGCCGATCCACGTGCTCGGCAAGGACCGGAAATCGGCGACCGACAAGGCGGAGGCGATGCTCGCCAAGGTCGGCGTCGCCGACAAGCGCCACTTCTACCCGAGCCAGCTTTCCGGCGGACAGCAGCAGCGCGTCGCCATCGCCCGCGCGCTGGCGATGGACCCCGAGGTCATGCTGTTCGACGAGCCGACCTCCGCGCTCGACCCGGAACTCGTCAACGAAGTGCTGAAGGTGATGCGGGACCTCGCCGCCGAGGGCCGGACCATGCTCGTCGTCACCCACGAGATGGGCTTCGCCAAGGAAGCGGCGAACAAGGTCATGTTCCTGCATCAGGGGCGCGTCGAAGATGAGGGCGTGCCCAAGGACGTGATGGCGAACCCCAATTCCGAGCGGTTCCGCCAGTTCCTCTCCGGCAGCCTGAAATAGCCCGCCGCCGGGCGGGCGCTTGAGTTCGTTTTCTCGTTTCGTTCAAAGGATCTGAGCCATGAAGAAATTCTCCCTGGCCGCCCTTCTCGGTCTCGGCGCGGTCGTCGCGGCCCAGGCCGTCGCCGTGGCGCCCGCCTCCGCACAGCAGGTGCTGCGCATCGGCACCGAAGCCGCCTACAAGCCGTTCGCCTACGTGCTGCCCTCGGGCGAGCTGACCGGCTTCGACATCGACATCACCAATGCGCTCTGCAAGCAGATGAAGGTGGAGTGCAAGATCATCAACCAGTCCTATGACGGACTGATCCCGGCGCTCCTCGTGAAGAAGATCGATGCGATCATCGCCTCGATGTCGATCACGCCGGACCGCGAGAAGTCGATCGACTTCGCCGGTCCCTACTACAACACCCCCGCGCTGTTCGTCGGCGCGAAGGGCGACGCCATGACCATCTCCGCCGAGGGGCTGTCGGGCAAGACGGTCGGCGTGCAGCGCGGCACCACCATGGCCGACTACATGGCCGCGAAGCTGCCGAGCGTGAACGTGCAGTTCTACGACACCCTCGACAACGCCACGCTTGACCTCGTCAGCGGCCGCATCGACCTCGTGTTCGCCGATTCCGTGGTGATCGACGAGTGGCTGAAGACCCCCCAGGGCGCGAACTTCCAGGTTGAAGGCGACCCGATTTACGACAACGCCACCCTCGGCGTCGGCGCCGGTATCGGAATCCGCAAGGGCGACACCGCCCTCAAGGACCAGTTCAACACCGCGCTGAAGGAGATCATCGCCTCCGGCGAGTACGAGCAGATCAACAAGAAGTACATCCCGTTCAGCATTCTGCCGCGGTCCTGACCGCGTTCGCCGACGCGCCCGGCGCCGCGTCTGCGGCACTGGGCGCGCCGGTGCGACCGTCGGCCCCGGCCGACGCCGCCTCCCCCGCGGGAACAGCGAGGATTCTGGCGAAACGGATGGCGAGATGGACAATCTGATCGCGTATCTCCCCCTGCTGCTGCAGGGCCTGCAAATGACCATCCTCCTGGCCGTGAGCACGGTCGCGATCGGGCTGGTCCTCGGCATCCTGCTGGCGCTCGCCAAGCTCTCGCATCACGCGTGGCTGTCGAAGCCGACCTATGCCGTCACCAACTTCCTGCGCGGCATCCCGGAATTCCTGGTGCTGCTGGTGATCTATTTCGGCGGCACCCAGTTCCTGAACGACCTGTTTCCCGATGCCAGCCTGCAGGTGAGCCCGTTCGGCGCCGGCCTGACGGCGCTGTCGATCATCTTCGGGGCCTATGCGTCGGAGACGTTCCGCGGCGCCTTCCAGGCGGTGCAGAAGGGCCAGATCGAGGCGGCGCGGGCCTACGGCTTCACCGGCTGGCAGACCTTCCGCTACATTCAGATGCCGCAGATCTGGCGCATCGCCATCCCCAGCCTCGGCAATCTCTGGCAGGGCTCGGTCAAGGACACCTCGCTCGTTTCGATCGTCGGCCTCGACGATCTGATGCGCAAGGCGAACCAGGCGACGCAGACCACTGGTCAGGCCTTCACCTTCTATTTCGCGGCCTCGGTGATGTTCCTCATCATCACGCTGGTGTCGATGGCCGCCATCGGCGCCCTCGAGAAGCGCGCGAACCGCGGCGTGCGGAGGACCTGACGATGGACACCTATCTTCCGCTCATCGGGCTCTACGGACCGCGCTATCTCTACGGCACCTGGCTGACGATCCAGCTCGTCACCATCTCCGCGCTGCTCGGCCTCGTGCTGGCCATTCCGGTCGCGCTCTGCCGGATTTCGGACAATCCGTTCATCAAGGGGCCGGCGACCGCCTATTCGCTGTTCTTCCGCGGCACGCCGCTGCTGGTGCAGATCTTCCTGATCTATTTCGGCCTCGGGCAGTTCCCGTTCATCCGCCACTCGTTCCTGTGGCCGTTCCTGCGCGAGGCCTATGTCTGCGCGCTTCTGACCTTCGTGCTGAACACGGCGGCCTATTCCGGCGAGATCGTGCGCGGCGGCATTCTGGCCGTGCCGCGCGGCGAGGTGGAGGCGGCGCGTGCCTGCGGCATGTCGCTGTTCACCACCTACCGCAAGGTGATCCTGCCGCGGGCGTGGAGCATCATCCTGCCGGCCTATTCGAACGAGGTGATCATCCTCCTGAAGGGCACCTCGCTCGCCTCGACCATCACACTGATGGACCTGATGGGCGCCGCCCAATATGCGGCCTCGCAGACCTACATGCCGATCCAGATGTTCGCGGCAGCCGGCGTGATCTACTATCTACTGACGCTGGTGATCACCAACGTCTTCAAGCTGCTGGAGCGGCGCTACAACCGCTATATCCGCCTCGCGCGCTAGAGCATATCCCGTTCAGATCGAACCGATCTGAACGGCAAGGATATGCTCAAGCTTTGAATCTGGAGCGATTTAAGGAAGCTCAGCCTTTCGGCCGGACGGCCAGTGCATCGAGCGCGTCGGCATTGTCGCGCGCCCAGCCATAGAGCAGCTCGATCGGCTCGACGAAGCGGCGGCCGAGCGGCGTCAGGCTGTAGTCCACCGCCGGCGGCACCGTGCCGTGGACATGCCGGCTGACGAGACCGGACGCCTCCATGTCGCGCAGGGTCTGGGTCAGCATCTTCTTCGAGATGCCGGGAAGGCTGCGCAGCAGAACCCCGGTGCGCGCGGTGCCGCCGAGGCGGCTTTGCAGCACATGAAGGATCATGCTGGTCCACTTGCTGGAGAAGATCTCCAGCACGCGCCGCGGCGCGCAATCCTCGCGCCATTCGTGATCGGGCGATCCGGGCTCCATCGGCGGCTCCATCTCTGACACCCTTGAGCATGTCCCGAGCGATTTCTGGTCGATCTGATGAGTCCACCAGACCGGAAAGCGCTCTGGAGCCTATCCCGTTCAGATCGGAAAGCGCTCCGGGGGGTGGTTACCTGAGGGTGTCTATGTCCCCAACGGGTGCCTTCTAGAACCGAACCGGCGACATGGCTACACCCTGATGAAACACATCAAGGGAGGACGACATGTCGAACAAGGCCCTGGTCGTGGGCGCCAGCGGGATCATCGGCGGCGCCACGGCGGAAATCCTGACCGAAGCCGGCTGGCCGGTCTACGGCCTGGCGCGCCGGCCGGCCGCGCAGGCGGGCGTGACCGCGATCGCCGGCAACCTGCTCGACCCGGCGACGCTCGGCGACGCGCTTTCCGGCATCGCGCCGACCCACGTCTTCATCGCGACGTGGCTGCGGCAGGCGACGGAGGCGGAGAACATCCGCGTCAACGCCGCGATGGTGCGCAACCTGCTCGACGCGCTGCGGCCCGCCGGAACGGTGCGCCACGTCGCGCTCGTCACCGGCCTCAAGCACTATCTCGGACCGTTCGAGGCCTACGGCAAGGGCAGGCTGCCGCAGACCCCGTTCCGCGAGGACCAGGGCCGGCTCGACATCGACAATTTCTATTATGCCCAGGAGGACGAGGTGTTCCGGGCCGCCGCGAGCGACGGCTTCACCTGGAGCATCCACCGGCCGCATACCGTGATCGGCAAGGCGGTCGGCAACGCCATGAACATGGGCACGACGCTCGCGGTCCACGCCTCGATCTGCAAGGCCACCGGCCGGCCGTTCCGGTTTCCCGGCGTGGAGGCGCAGTGGAACGGCCTCACCGACATGACGGACGCGCGCCAGCTCGGCCGCCACATGCTGTGGGCGGCCACGACGCCCGCCGCCGCCAACGAGGCGTTCAACGTCGTCAACGGCGACATCTTCCGCTGGAGCTGGATGTGGGGCCGGATCGCGGAGTGGTTCGGCATCGAGGCCGAGCCGTTCGACGGCATCGTGCGGCCGCTCGACGAGCAGATGAAGGACGACGCCGCGATCTGGCGCGACCTCGCCGCCCGCCACGGCCTCGCCGAGCCGGACCTTGGCCGCCTCGCCTCGCCCTGGCACACCGATGCCGACCTCGGCCGGCCGATCGAGGTCGTCACCGACATGTCGAAGAGCCGGCGGCTTGGCTTCAGCCATTACCAGCCGACGGACGACGCCTTCTTCGCGCTGTTCGAGCGGCTGCGGGCGGACCGGCTGATCCCCTGATATGCTCAAGCTTTTGAAGCTGGAGCGATTTCTTGTCGATCTGATGAGTCCATCAGATCGGAAAGCGCTTAGAGCATATCCCGTTCAGATCGAAGGATCTGAACGAAAAGGATATGCTCAAGCTTTTGAAGCTGGAGCGATTTCTTGTCGATCTGATGAGTCCATCAGATCGGAAAGCGCTCTAGCGGCGGGGTCATCCGCAACGAAAAACGGCCCGGCGCGTGGGTGCGCCGGGCCGTTCATTCCGTCTGGGGCGTGCCCCGTGCGGCGGAGCGATGCCCGCCCGCGTCTGTCACGCCGCCTGCTGCTTGGCCTCGATCAGCTTGCGGTTGATCAGCACTTCGGCGATCTGCACGGCGTTGAGCGCAGCGCCCTTGCGCAGATTGTCGGAGACGATCCACATCGCGAGGCCGTTGTCGACGGTCGGGTCCTCGCGGATGCGGCTGATATAGGTCGCGTCCTCGCCGGTCGCCTCGTAGGGCGTGACGTAGCCGCCCGGCTCGCGCTTGTCGACGACGAGGCAGCCCGGCGCCTCGCGCAGGATCTCGCGGGCCTCGTCGGCCGAAAGCGGGCTTTCGAGCTCGAGCGACACCGCCTCGGAATGCGACACGAACACCGGCACGCGGACGCAGGTGGCCGTGAGCTTGATCTTCGGATCGAGGATCTTCTTGGTCTCGACGGTCATCTTCCACTCTTCCTTGGTGAAGCCGTCGTCCATGAAGACATCGATGTGCGGGATCACGTTGAAGGCGATCCGCTTCGGGAACTTCTTGGTCTCCACCGGGTCGGAGACGAACACCGCCCGGGTCTGCTCGAACAGCTCGTCCATCGCCTCCTTGCCGGCGCCGGAGACCGACTGGTAGGTCGACACCACCACGCGGCGGATGCGCGCCCGGTCGTGGATCGGCTTCAGCGCGACCACGAGCTGGGCGGTCGAGCAGTTCGGGTTGGCGATGATGCCCTTCTTGCGGAAGCCGACGATGGCGTCCGCGTTGACCTCCGGCACGATCAGCGGGACGTCGGGGTCCATGCGCCAGGTCGAGGAATTATCGATCACGACGGCGCCGGCCGCGGCGATCTTCGGCGACCATTCCTTGGACACCGCGCCGCCTGCCGACATCAGGCAGATGTCGACCTTGGAGAAGTCGACGTTCTCGATCGCCTTCACCTTGAGCGTGCGGTCGCCGAACGAAACCTCGGTGCCCTGGCTGCGGCGCGAGGCGACCGCGATCACCTCGTCGGCCGGGAAGCCGCGCTCTTCCAGGATGTCCAGCATCTCGCGGCCCACATTGCCGGTGGCGCCGACGACTGCAACCGAATAGCCCATTGGATCAGTCTCCTTGAAATCCCTCTCCCGCCGGCCGCATCCCGCGTCGTCCAGACGCCGCGAGCGACCATCCTCCCCCCTCGTGCCCCGGGGGAGAGCCGGTCGGAGCGCGGGGAGGCATCAAGCCGTCGTCGTCTTGAGCGTTTTGGTGCCGGACGTTTTGAGAGCGGCGCCGCGCGTCGCGGCGATCGGGCGAACCACGGAGATGCGCGCACGCGCCATGTCGCGGCCGTGCCGGGGGGCACGGGCGAAAAGGCGGGCGATGTCGAAGCTGTCCTGACGGACCATGACCATGCGCATCCTGCGGGCGACGCAGGTTCTCTGACCGAAATGCGTGGCCTCGTCAACCGTGCGGACGCGGTTGAAGGCGGTCCGCCGCGGTTTTCATGGGAACGGCGGCCGCGGAAGCCCGCCCGGACCACCCGGCGCACCGCCGGCTCTCTTGCGAAGCGCCGTGCGATCCCCGAAGAAAGAGGCAGGAAGCGGCGGCCCGGCGCGCCGCCGCCCGCCCGAGCGTACCGCCGCCGAACGGATCCCCATGCAGGCCGTCCAATATCTCCGCCCGACGCTCTACATCACGTGCTTCTTCACCCTGGTGATGGCGGCGGCGATGCTGATCCCGGCGGCCGTCGATCTCTATGACCGGCATTTGGACTGGCAGGTGTTCGTGGCCTCGGCGGCCGTGGTCGCAGGCCTTTCGATCCTCGGCATCGTCGCCACCCGCCACCCGATGCCCCGTTTCACCGTGCGGTTCGGCTTCCTGATGACGACGGTGCTGTGGGTGGTGACGGCCATCGTCTGCGCGCTGCCGTTCTATTTCTCCGAGGTGAGGATCACCTTCGCCGAGGCCGTGTTCGAATCGATGTCGGGGCTGACGACGACCGGCTCCACCATCCTCGTGGGCCTCGACAGGCTGCCGCGCGGCATCCTGCTGTGGCGGGCGATGCTGCAGGGCATCGGCGGCATCGGCATCATCGCCATCGGCCTGTTCCTGTTCCCGTTCCTGCGCATCGGCGGCATGCAGCTGTTCCGCACCGAATCGTCCGACCGCTCCGACAAGATCATGCCGCGCATGATCCAGATCACCGCCGCGCTGTGCGGCATCTATCTCGGCCTGATCTTCCTGTGCGCGTTCGCCTACGCCGTGCTCGGCATGACGCCGTTCGACGCCATCACCCATGCGCTCGCGACCGTGTCGACCGGCGGCGTCTCCACCCACGATGCCTCGTTCGGTGCCTTCGACAGCCCGGCGATCCTGTGGGTCGCCTCGTTCTTCATGATGACGGGCGGCGTGCCGCTGATCCTTCTGATCGGGCTCGCCTTCCACCGCCGCACGGCGCTGTTCCGCGACGTTCAGGTGAGGACGTTCTTCGGCATCATCGTGTTCTCGTCGCTTGCACTGGCGCTGTGGCGCTGGTGGGGCGACCAGCACGGCTTCTTCGACGCGCTGACCCACGCGACCTTCAACGTGGTCTCGGTCGTGACGACCACGGGCTTCGTCTCGCAGGACTACACCGTGTGGGGGCCGCTCTCGGTCGGCATCTTCTTCTTCCTGACCTTCGTCGGCGGCTGCTCGGGCTCGACGGCGGGCGGCATCAAGATCTACCGGCTCGTGATCCTCTGGCAGGCGCTCAGCCGCTCGGTGCAGCGCCTGCTCTACCCCAACAGCGTGGTGCCGATGCGCTATGGCGACCGGGTGGTGGAACCAGAGGTGTTCGAATCCGTCGTGGTGTTCCTGATCGCCTTCGTCGGGCTGATCGTGGTGATGTCGCTGCTGTTGTGCACCGTCTCGGGGCTCGACCTGATGACGAGCCTTTCCGGTGTCGCGACGGCGTTCTGCAATGTCGGCCCGGGCATCGGTCCACTGATCGGCCCGGCGGGGACGTTCGCGCCGCTCGACGATTTCGCCACGGTCGTGCTGACCGTCGCGATGCTGCTCGGCCGCCTGGAGATCATGACCGTGCTGGTGCTGTTCACCGGCGCGTTCTGGCGTTCGTGAAGGCGCGGGGGCTCGCCGGAGGGGATGGCCTCGCCGGAGCGGGGCTCCTCACCGGGGCGGAGGCGGGAACGGCGCCGTGTCGTCCTGGTCGGCGGCCTTGAGTTCGCTGAGATAGCGCCGCAGCACCGCCGCCTCGGGCGCGAACCCGACGAGGCGGTCGTCGCGGTCCACCACGGCGAACCAGCCGCCGAACGCCGCCTCCGCGATCTCGACCTGGCTCGACAGGGGATCGTCGACCCGGGCGCACGCCTTGGGATGATCCGCGATCATCGCCACCGGCAGGTCCGGCGTCTCCGCCGCCGCCTCGATCAGACGGTCGTGGCGCAGGAAGCCGACGAACACGCCCTGCTCGGTGACGACCGCCATCATCTCCGGCATGGCGCCGTCGGCGGCGATCCAGTCAGCGCGTTTCTGCGCGACGTCGCGGATGCGCTCCTCGCCGAGCAACCGCGGCGGATCGATCAGAGGGGCATCGGCGAAGGTGAGTTCCTTCAGCCGCCCGATATCGCGCGGGCCGGACAGATCCTGGCCGCGCAGGTGGAATTTCCAGGTGGAGAACGAATAGCCGAACCAGCGGCGCGTCAGGTGGCTGGCGATGACGACGCCGAGCGCCACCGCGACGATGCCGACGTGAAGCCCGGTGGTCTCGATCGCCAGGATGAGGATCGCGACGGGCGTGCCGATCACCGAGGCGCACACCGCCGTCATGCCGACGGCGATGGAGAGTTCCGGGCTTGCCGACGGCCCGACGATCGGCGCGATCACCAGCACATGCGCCAGCGCGCCGAGGATGCCGCCGATCAGCAGCGACGCGGAAAACAGGCCGCCGCGGAATCCGGACCCGACGCACACCACCGACGCCGCGATCTTGGCGACGAGCAGCACCGCGAGCCAGCCCGGCGCCGGCAGATCGCGGATGATGCCCTGCAGCACGAGATGGCCGGGGCCGATGACCTGCCAGGCGACGAATGCGAGCACGCCGAGGCAAATGCCGCCGGCCAAGGGCCGCAGCAGCTTCGGCACCTTGCGCCGGGCCAGCAGCGCCTCGAATCCGGTCGCGCCGCGCATCACCGCGATGCCGACGACGCTGCCGGCGACGGCGAGCCCGATGGCGGTGACATAATGCCAGAGTTCCGGCTGGCTCATCGGCGGCATCTGGAAGATCGGCTGCGGCCCGACCAGGAAGTGGGTGACGAGGCCGGAGGTCGCCCCGGCGAGCAGCGTCGGCAGCAGGGCGCGGACGCCGTAGCCGCCGATCACCAGTTCGAGGGCGTAGATGGTGCCGGTGAGCGGAGCGTCGAAGATGGCGGCGATGCCCGCCGCCGTTCCGCAGGCAACGAGGCAGCGCAGCGCCCGGCGCGGCAGCCCGAGCCTCTGGCCGATGACGCTGAGGAGCCCGGCACCGAGCTGGCTCATCGCCGCCTCGAAGCCGACCGAGCCGCCGATGCTGATGGAGATGGTGGAAAGGCCCACGAAGATCAGCGTCTGGGACGCCGACATCCGCCCCCCTTCCAGCGCGTTCGCCTCGACCGGGTCGGTGATCGCCAGCAGCTTGCGCCTCTCGAGAAACACCAGGACGCTGCCGAGCACCAGAGAGCCGAGGATCGGCACCACCAGGAGCCGCCACCGCGCGATGCCGTCGCCGCCGTCGCTGTCGATGGACGCACCGAACAGGACGGTCTGCAGCAGCGCGACGAGGGCGTGGACCCAATCGACCATGAAGGCGATGGCGAGGCCGCCCACCGAGGCGAGCAGGAGCACCGTCCAGACCTCGCGGTCGGTCTCGATGCTGAGGGGCCAGAGATCGCGCAGGCGCCCGGCCCGCTCGCCGGAAGACAGTGGCGGAAGATGGGCGGGAGAACTCATAGGCGCCTCGGAGAGGGACGGACGATTCGACAGGGCAGGAGATTCGCAGGGCACGAGATTCGCGGGGCACGAGATTCGCGGGCGCCCGGAAGGCGTGGCGGAGCGAGCCTGACAGCATTGCAAACGCCCGTCGAGCGCGTTCCCGGCCTTTCCCGGCGACTTTCGGGCACCGGACGCGCCCAATGCACGGCTCATCTAAGCCTAAGGTCTGAATCGCGCACGCTGAAGAGGTTTGTTACGGTTATTGCACGTTGCCCAACGTATGGCGGCGATCAGCAAGAATGCCGGCGAAATGCCGGCGAGAACACGGTGGCGCGGGCGGCGCCCGCCGGGTTCAACGGGAGGACCGCCCACCGGCCGATCATGCGAGGCATGGCGGACCGGCATTCGAAGCCGAACCGAACGACCGAATTCGCTTCGCGGCCGTCGTGCTGCGCGGGCGGGATTGCCGACTCGTGTCCGCATCCGCCCTCGCGCCGGCATCTGCCGCAGCGAAATCGCGTCATTGCGCCCGCAAACGGCGCGACGGGACGACCAAGAGCGCGCGAAGGAGGATATCGACCATGGCCAATGTCTCATCTGCGACGGCTCCGCCGCATAGCGTACGACCGATGACCTCCGCCGAAAGGCGCGTCATCTTCGCGTCGTCGCTCGGCACCGTGTTCGAGTGGTACGACTTCTATCTCTACGGCTCCCTCTCGGCCATCATCGCGGCCCAGTTCTTCTCGGGCGTGAACGAGACAGCGGCGTTCATCTTCGCACTGCTCGCCTTTGCCGCGGGCTTCGCGGTGCGCCCGTTCGGCGCGATCGTGTTCGGCCGGCTCGGCGACATCGTCGGCCGCAAGTACACCTTCCTGATCACCATCCTGCTGATGGGCATCTCGACCTTCGTGGTCGGCATCCTGCCGTCCTATGCCTCGATCGGCCTGCTCGCCCCGGTCATTCTCATCCTGCTCCGCCTCGTCCAGGGCCTTGCGCTCGGCGGTGAATATGGCGGTGCGGCGACCTATGTGGCCGAGCACGCGCCGAACGGCCGCCGCGGCTTCTACACCAGCTTCATCCAGACGACCGCCACCCTCGGCCTGTTCCTGTCGCTGCTCGTCATCCTCGGCGTGCGCACCTGGATCGGCGAGGAGGCGTTCGCGTCCTGGGGCTGGCGCATTCCGTTCCTGGTCTCGATCATCCTGCTCGGCATCTCCGTCTGGATCCGCCTTCAGCTCAACGAGAGCCCGGTGTTCAAGAAGATGAAGGAGGAGGGCAAGGCCTCCAAGCAGCCGCTGACCGACGCCTTCGGCAACTGGAAGAACCTGAAGATCGTCATCCTCGCCCTGATCGGCCTGACGGCGGGCCAGGCGGTGGTGTGGTACACGGGCCAGTTCTACGCGCTGTTCTTCCTCACCCAGACGCTGAAGGTCGACCCCAGCACCGCGAACATCATGATCGCCGTCGCGCTTGCCATCGGCACGCCTTTCTTCCTGTTCTTCGGCTGGCTTTCCGACCGCATCGGCCGCAAGCCGATCATCATGGCCGGCTGCCTGATCGCCGCGCTGACCTACTTCCCGATCTTCAAGGCCATCACCCACTACGCCAACCCGGCGCTGGAGGCGGCCCAGACCAGTGCACCGGTGACGGTGGTCGCCAATCCGGCCGAATGCTCGTTCCAGTTCAACCCGGTCGGCACCTCGGCCTTCCTGACCTCGTGCGACATCGCCAAGGCGTTCCTCGCCAAGCGCTCGGTGAACTATTCCAACGTCGCCGCCGTGCCGGGAACGGTCGCCTCGGTGAAGATCGGCGACACGGAAATCCAGAGCTTCGACGGACATGGCCTGCCGGCCGACGAACTGAAGGCGAAGACCGCGGCGTTCGGCACCCAGATGACCGCCGCCGTCAATGCCGCCGGCTACCCGACGGCCGCCGATCCGGCGCAGCTCAACTGGGGCATGACGGTGCTGATGCTCACGATCCTGGTGCTGTTCGTCACCATGGTCTACGGCCCGATCGCCGCGATGCTCGTCGAGATGTTTCCGACCGCGATCCGCTACACCTCGATGTCGCTGCCTTATCACATCGGCAACGGCTGGTTCGGCGGCTTCCTGCCCCCGATGGCCTTCGCCATCGTGGCCGCAACCGGCAACATCTATGACGGCCTCTGGTACCCGATCATCATCGCCTCGGCGACGTTCGTGATCGGCATGCTGTTCGTCCGCGAAACCAAGGATGTCGACATCCTGAGCTGACGCCCACAAGGCCCGGGGAGCCTCCCCTCCGGGCTTCAGTCCGCCCGCGATGCCGGTCCGTCCGGCGCCGCGGGCGGACCTGTTCCGATCACCCCCCGACCATGCAAGTCAGAGGTTGCAATCCGGTGGCTCCGCCGGTCTAAATCAACCGGCGGAGCCGTCCGGCCCCACGCCAGCGCGCCCGTGCTGCCACGGGCCGGGGCGGTTCTCTCCGCCAGGCAATCAAAAGATACGGCCTCGAAACACAGGCTCCAGGAATGCCGCCTCAAAGAGGCGCCGAACACGAGGAAACTCCCAGATGGAACGTCGCAAATTCCTCACGACGGCCGGTCTCGCCGGCGTCGCCGCCTCCGCAACCGTGGCGATGCCCGCCGTCGTGCGCGCCCAGCCGCAGACGAAGTGGCGCCTGACCTCCAGCTTCCCGAAATCGCTCGACACCATCTATGGCGGCGCCGAGGTGCTGGCGAATTCCGTGCGCGAGGCCACCGACGGCCAGTTCGACATCCAGGTGTTCGCCGCCGGCGAGATCGTTCCCGGTCTGCAGGCGCTCGACGCGGTGTCGAACAACACCGTCGAGATGTGCCACACCTGCTCGTACTACTATGTCGGCAAGGATCCGACCTTCGCCATCGCCACCTCGATCCCGTTCGGCCTCAATGCCCGCCAGCAGAATTCCTGGCTGCTGGAAGGCGGCGGCAACCAGATCCTCGACGAGTTCTTCGCCACCTTCAACGTGAAGGGCCTGGTGGCCGGCAACACCGGCGCGCAGATGGGCGGCTGGTTCCGCAAGGAGGTGAAGTCGCCGGAGGACTTCAAGGGCCTCAAGATGCGCATCGCCGGCTTCGCGGGCCGCGTCATGGCCAAGCTCGGCGCCGTGCCGCAGCAGATCGCGGGCGGCGACATCTATCCCGCGCTCGAGCGCGGCACCATCGACGCGGCCGAGTGGGTCGGCCCCTACGACGACGAGAAGCTCGGCTTCTACCGGGTCGCGCCCTACTACTACTATCCCGGCTGGTGGGAAGGCGGCCCCTCGATCCACGCCTTCGTCAACAAGGCGAAGTGGGAGGAACTGCCGAAGCACTATCAGGCGGCGCTCCGCGCCGGCGCGGCGCTGGCCAACGAAACCATGCTCGCCAAGTACGACGCGCTGAACCCCGGCGCGCTCAAGAAGCTCTATGGCCTCGGCACCAAGGTGCTGCCCTATTCCGCCGAAATCCTTGAGGCCTCGTTCAAGGCGGCCGAGGAAGTCTACACCGAGGTCTGCGCCGAGAACGCCAACTTCAAGAAGGTCTACGACCAGTGGAAGCCGTTCCGGTCCCAGGAGGCGTTCTGGTTCCAGTATCCGGACGGCACCTTCGACCGCTTCCAGGCCTATCTGCAGCAGAAGAAGATGATCTGACGCGCGACGCCCCTGCCCCGCCGGCCGGCAACCCCGTAGCCGGCGGGACTTTTCGGGGGCCGCCGTGCCGGCGGGACTTGCACCGGCCGCCCGATCGCGCCAAAGCAGGACCCGCGCCAACGCACCGCCTTCCCGACCGGACGAGAACGCCGGCCGGGGAGGCCCGGGCCACACTCCGGGCGGGCGCTGTCTCGCGAAGCCGGAGGCGGGTTGCGCCCTTCATGATCCGTGTCGAACACGTCTCCCACAGCTTCGGCGACCGCCCCGTGCTCGACGGCGTCGACCTTTCGCTGGACGAGCGCCGCATCGCGGTGGTGGGCTCCAACGGTTCGGGCAAGAGCACGTTCGCGCGCCTTCTGAACGGGCTGGTGCTGCCGGCCCGCGGCCGGGTGCTGGTGGACGGCCTCGACACCCGCGCCGACGGCAAGGCGGTGCGCCGCAAGGTCGGCTTCGTGTTCCAGAACCCCGACAACCAGATCGTGTTTCCCGTGGTGGAGGAAGACCTCGCCTTCGGGCTGAAGAACCGCGGGCTTTCGAAGCCGGAGATCGCCGCCCGGGTGGATGCGGCGCTCGACCGGTGGAACCTGACGGCGCTGCGCCAGCAGCCGGCGCACCTGCTTTCCGGCGGCGAAAAGCAGCTGCTGGCCATCTCGGGCGTGCTGGTGATGGAGCCCGATTATCTCGTGCTCGACGAGCCGACCACGCTGCTCGACCTGCGCAACAAGCGGCGCATCGCCGAGGCGATCGCCTCGCTGCCGCAGCCGGTCGTCGTCGTCACCCACGATCTCGACCTCGTGGCGGAGTTCGACCGGGTGGTGGTGATCGAAGGCGGCCGGGTGGCGGTCGACGACGCGCCCTCGCCCGCGCTTGCCCGTTATGTCGGGATGATGTCGTGACCGGAGGCGCGGCCCGGCCGGAGGGCTCACCGCTCCACCGCCTGCCGGCCGGGGCGAAGCTCGCGGTGCTCGCCGCGGCCGGCACGCTCGCCTTCCTCGCCACCGACTGGCGATGGCTCGCCGTGGGAATGGCCGCGGTCTGCGCGCTCTATTTCGTCGCCGGCCTTGGCGTGCGCGGGCTCCTCACCGAAATGCGGCGCTTCGTCTGGATCGCCGTGGTGCTGCTCGCGGTGCAGGCCGCGCTCGGCCAGTGGCTGACCGGCCTTGAGGTGGCCCTGCGCCTTTTTGCGCTGGTGCTGCTCGCCGCGCTCGTGACCCTGACCACGCGGACATCCGCCATCATCGCCACGCTGGAGCGGCTGCTTTCGCCGCTCGACCGCATCGGGATGTCCTCCGCCCGCATCGCGCTCGCCGTTTCGCTGGCGTTCCGCTTCATTCCCCTGATCGCGGAGATCACCCGTGAGGTGCGGGAGGCGCAGCGCGCGCGCGGCCTCGAACGCAGCCTCGTCGCGGTCGCGCTGCCGGTGATTGTCCGCGCGCTGAAAATGGCCGATGACATTGCAGACGCCATCGACGCGCGCGGCTTCGATCCTGCGCCGCGTCGCCGGGCGCGATCCGACAGGAGCCGACCTTGACCACCCGGGATATCGTCCTCATCGCGCTGTTCGCCGCCATCACGGCCGCGCTGGCGCTGTTTCCGCCGATCACCATGCCGCTCGCGGGCGTGCCGATCACGGCGCAATCGCTCGGGCCGATGCTGGCGGGCTCGATTCTCGGCGCGCGGCGGGGATGCCTGGCGCTGGTGCTGTTCCTGCTGCTGGTCGCGGCCGGACTGCCGCTGCTCGCCGGCGGCAATGGCGGGTTGGCGGTGTTCTTCGGGCCGACCGCCGGCTTCCTGTTCTCCTGGCCGGTCGCCGCGTTCGTGGTCGGCGCGCTGTTCGAGACGTTCTGGCGGCAGGTCGGCGCCCTGCTCGGCTTCGTCTTCAACGTCGTCGGCGGCATCGGCGTCGTCTATCTGATCGGCGTGCCGTGGGTCGCGCTTTCCGCGAAGATCCCGCTCTGGACCGCCATCGCCGGATCGGCGGTGTTCGTGCCCGGCGACATCGTCAAGGCGGTGGTCGCGACCGCCGTCGCGGTGACGGTGAAGCGCGCCTATCCGATGATCCGCGCGCGGGCCTGAATGCCCGCGCCGTCGCCCTTGCCGGGCGCCTAGGAGGCGAGGAAGCCGCCGTCGACGGCCAGATCGTGGCCGAAGACGAACGAGGCGGCATCGGAGGCGAGCCAGACCACGGCCTCGGCGGCATCCTCGGGCCGGCCGACCCGGCGGGCGGGAAGCGAGGCGGCGATGCGCTCGACCGGCAGGCCGAGATTGGCGGCAGCCGTTTGCATCAGCGGCGTGTCGACCCGGCCGGGCGAGATCGCATTGATGCGGATGCCGGCGGGCCCGTATTCCAGCGCCGCGGTGCGCGTCATCGACAGCACCGCCGCCTTGGAGGCCGAATAGAGCGCGAGGCCGCCGTTCGGGTTGCGCGAGCCGGACACCGAAGCGTTGTTGATGATGACGCCGGCGCCGAGTTCGCGCATCGCCGCGATCTCGGCCTTCATCGCCAGGAACACCGCACGGACGTTGAGGCCGAACACCGCCTCGAACACCGCGTCCGGCTGCTCGGCGAGCGGCGCCGCCGCTTCCTGGATGCCGGCATTGTTGAAGGCGATGTCGAGCCGGCCGAAGGCGGCGCGGGCGCGCTCCACCATCTTGGCCGCCGCGTCGGGAACGGACAGGTCGGCGGCGACGAACGCGGCATGGGCGCCGAGCGCGGCGCAGGCGGCCGCCACCTCCTCGCCGCGCGGCCGGTCGCGACCCGCGACCACCACCGAGGCACCCCGGCGCGCAAAAGCCAGCGCCGTGGCCCGCCCGATGCCGGAACTGCCGCCGCTGACGAGCACCACCCTGCCCTCGAACTCGTGCGTGGCGCCCGGCCCCGCCGCTGCCGCGCCGGTCTCGTCTCCCGTCATGGTCTCTCTCGCCTGTCGCAAAACGCTGTCACGCCGAAGATAGCGTCGATCACCATGGCAGAATCGGCCGGGCGTTGGGACCAGATTTCATCCGCCGCCCGATCGCGGAGCGAGCCGGACCGGCCAAGGTTGTGGGAAGCCGCGGCTGCGCGCAGGAAAACCCGGCGCGGGGCCGGGCGTTCCGCTATCCTGCCACCGCTGCTTCCGGCGGCGTGGGGCGGTGCCGAAGGCACGCTTCCACCGGGCGCAGATCGCCCGAGCGGGAGCCGCCCGAACGCGAGCCGCTGCTGCCAAACCGCCGAAGAGGAACCAGACCGCCGACGATGACCACCGAGCCAGCCCCGCCAGTTCCAGACCAGCCCTCCGCCGCCGCGGTGCCGATGGCAGGCGGCGCGATGGGAATGCCGTCCGTCACGCTCAGTGCCGTCGTGATCGCTGCCTCGGCGCGCGAGCCGCGCGTGCTGGCCGTCCGCCGCCCGGACTGTCCGGATGCGCTTCCCTCCGGCCCGCTGGAGCGCGAGCACCGGACGCTGGAGATGGGCGTGCGCGCCTGGGTCGGGCGGCTCACCAATCAGACCCTCGGCTATGTCGAACAGCTCTACACCTTCTCCGACCGCGACCGGACGGAGGCGGGCCGCAATGCCGTCTATGCCCTCGCCATCGCCTATCTCGCCCTCGTCCGCGAGGTGAAGCCGGCGGGCGCGGCGGACGCGGTGTGGCGGGACTGGTATGCCTTCCTGCCGCACGAGGACTGGCGTGCCGGCCGCCCGGCCGCCCTCGACCGCATCGAACCGCGGCTGCTCGCCTGGCAGGCGGAGGCGCCGAGCCCGGCCATGCGACAGGCGCGTCAGGAGCG
This sequence comes from Pseudoxanthobacter soli DSM 19599, assembly GCF_900148505.1. Lineage (NCBI taxonomy): Bacteria > Pseudomonadati > Pseudomonadota > Alphaproteobacteria > Hyphomicrobiales > Segnochrobactraceae > Pseudoxanthobacter > Pseudoxanthobacter soli. The sequence goes on from NZ_FRXO01000002.1 coordinate 290,982, forward strand.
GCTCGGCCTGACGTTCGGCTTCGGCACCGCGCCCGCGTGGAATGAGGAGCGCGTGCTCGACCGTTACGAGCTGCTCTACGAAGCTGGGCTCGTCGCCGAGGCCTGGCAAGACCGCGGCGAGGCACCGCCGCCGGCGGAAGACCTGGCGCCAGGCGCCGCGATGGCGCTCGACCACCGGCGGATGCTCGCGATCGCCATCGGCCGGCTGCGCGGCAAGATCAAGTACCGCCCGGTGATCTTCGAGCTGATGCCGCCGAGCTTCACGCTCTCCGATCTCCAGGGCACCGTGGAAGCCCTTTCCGGGGTGCGCCTTCACAAGCAGAATTTCCGCCGGCTGGTGGAAGCGCAGGGGCTGGTGGAGGAGACCGGAGAGACCGCCTCCAACACCGGCGGACGCCCCGCGCGGCTGGTGCGGTTCCGCCGTGAAGTGGTGCTGGAACGGCTGACCCCCGGCGTGCGGCTGCCGCTGTCGCGCGTATAGTCCGCTCAGTTACCCAAAATGGGTAATCAAGGCGCGTTTCGCCCTATCGACGGCGGTTCCGACGGCCGATAAACATTTGTTGATCTTGGGGGCGCCTTCCGGCATCCGGCGGCGCATTTTGGGGAATTCGATGTCCAGCCGGACAGTTTGCAAGCCGACACGCTCGGTCGCGGCGCTGCTCGCCGCACTCATGGTCGCCCTTTTCGCAGCCGGCCCGGTCTCGGGCCTGTCGGCCACGGCGGCCTTGGCGGCGACGCCCGTCCCGACGGAAGCGCCGGCAGCCACGCCCGCGGCGGCCCCGCCGGTTGCGCAGGCCGCGCCGGCCGCAGCGCCAGCCCCCAAAGCCGAATCCACGGCCGCATCCAAGGATCTGGAACAGAAACTCGACGCCGACGTGCAGGCCGACGAGGCTGATTTCGTCACCACGATGGGCGAGCTGCGCGGGAAGTTCAGGGCGGCCATGGGCGCGCTGAAGACGTTCCCGTCCGACCTCAAGGCCGCACTCGACCGTGAGGAGCCCTACGGCGAGGTCGACCGGTGGGTGATGGACGGCATCGGCATCGCCCTCATCGGGATCGTCGCCGGCCTCGTGATCGCCATTCCGCTCGAGCGCTGGGCGATCGGCCGCCCGGTCGGCGCCCCGGCGGGACAGCAGATCGAGACCAACACGCGCATCGCCTTCCTGCTTCGGCGGGCCGCGATCTGGCTGGTCGGAACCGCTGTCGTGCTGATCGTCGGCCTCGTGGTGCTCGAACTGCTCGACAAGGGGCACGACCTGGAGCACGGCACGGCGCTCACCGTGCTGATGTGCTTTGCCGGGGTCCGAGCCGCGGCGTCCATGTTCCGCACCGTGATCACCCCCGGCCTGCCGGAATACCGCATCGTGCATCTCGAGGATCGCGAGGCCCGCAGCCTCGGACGTGGCCTGACGCTGTTCGCGGCGCTGTTCGCGGTCGTGGTCGGCATGGACTTCTGGCTGCATCTGCTGCAGTTGCCGCGCGAGCCGCGTCACATCGCGTCGCTGGTTCTGAGCGTTCTCCTGCTGCTGCTCCTCGTCGTGCTCTGCGTCACCGAACGCCGTTCCGTGACCAAGGCGCTTGGCTGGCGCTCCACCGGGTTCGCCGGCTGGCTCGCCCGCAACTGGTGGGCGGTCGCCATCCTGTACTTCGTCGCCGCCTGGGCCGTCCGCGCCGTGGAGGTGCTGCTCGATGCCCGCGGCGGTGCGGAGCTGGTGGTGGTGCCGGTGCTGCTGGTGTTCGCCGGGCTCGGCCTGCAGGGCATCGCCCGCCTCGTTCTGGCGCAGATCGTGCGTCGCAGTCCGGAACTGCGCGTGGGCGGCCCGGCCGGCCGGCGCCTGCCGGACTTCCGCGACCTTGCCTATACCGCGTCCGCGTTGGCGATCACGCTCATCGCGCTCGCCCTGCTGCTCGAGACCTGGGGTCTGTCGTTCGCCCGCTCCGGCGCGGGCATCACGGCGATCAAGGTCGGCCTCATCTGCCTGTTCGGCTACATCGTCTACGAGTCGATCCGCATCGGCATCGAACGCAAGCTCGCGATGGAGGGCGCCATTCCCGGCGTCGTCGCGGTCGACCTCGACGGCGACCAGCCGCTCGCCGCCGGCCAGTCGCGCATTGCGACCCTGCTGCCGCTGGTACGGGTGTTCCTGCTCGCCGCGGTGCTCTGCGTCTCGGCACTGATGGTGCTGTCGGAACTCGGCGTTCAGGTCGCGCCGCTGTTCGCGGGCGCCGGCATCCTCGGCCTCGCCATCGGCTTCGGATCGCAGACGCTGGTTCACGACATCATGTCGGGCGCATTCTTCCTCGTCGACGACGCCTTCCGCGTCGGCGAATATGTCGACATCGGTTCTGCGAAGGGCGTGGTGGAGCGCATCTCGATCCGCTCGTTCCAGCTGCGCCACCAGAACGGCCAGCTGCAGACCATTCCGTTCAGCGGCATCAAGCAGATCACCAACTTCTCGCGCGACTGGCAGGTCGCCAAGCTGCCGTTCAAGTTCCCGTTCGGAACGGACGTTGAGAAGGTGCGCAAGGTGATCAAGAAAGTGGGCGAGCGCCTGGCGGGCGATCCGGAACTCGGCCCGAAGTTCCTGGCGCCCATCAAGTCCCAGGGCGTGTCGGAAATCGACAGCTCCGGCGTCACCATCCGCGTGAAGTTCATGACGCGGCCGAACGACCTGTTCCTGGTCAAGCGGCAGGCCTATGTCGCGCTGACCAAGGCGTTCGAGGAAGCCGGCCTCGAACTCAGCAACAACATCGTCACCGTGCGCATCGAGTCCGACGGCAAGACGGAAATCACCGAAGAGGTGAAGCAGGCGATCGCGGGCGCCGCCGCCAGCGCCGCGTCCGCCCCGCCGGCAGGCGCGGAAGGCTGACGCGCAACAGCCGCACACGGTCCAGTTCAGGAAACACCAGGGGGCCGCGGCAAACGCTGCGGCCCCTTTTGCGTGCCCTGAGGCGCCGCGAACGCGATCCCGCTGGCCGGGCGTGCCCACACCCGCCGACATCCCGCGCCCGGCCCGACGCGATGATGCGGCGGCAAAATTTCTGCGGCAGGGGCTTGACGTTCTTATGCTCATAATTAGCATAAGGGTATCGGGTCCACGAGCGGCCGCCGTCGCAGGCGCCGCTTTCCGGGATCCGGTTTTTTTGGGCCCCCATATGCTCAATTCGAGCATAACACCGTAAACCGAGAGCGCCGCCATGAACGTCGCCGTCCCAGCCGCCGAAGTCTCCGCCGACGCCCGCGAGGCGATGCCGCTGCCGCACCTCTACGAGCGCGTGCGCCGCCACGTGCCGGCGTTCGAGTGGCCTGCCCTGGCGGCGGACATCGAGGCGATCCTGCGCCTGAAGCAGGAGCGCAACGCGGTCATCCTCGCCCACAACTATCAGGCCCCGGAGATCTTCCACACGGTCTCGGACATCGTGGGCGACAGTCTCGCCCTCGCCCGCGAAGCCGTCGGGGCGGATGCGGACGTGATCGTGCTGGCCGGCGTGCACTTCATGGCCGAGACCGCGAAGCTGCTCAATCCGGACAAGACGGTGCTGATCCCCGACACCGAGGCCGGCTGCTCGCTCGCCACCTCGATCACGGCCGCCGACATCCGGCTGCTCAAGGCGCGCTATCCCGGCGTGCCCGTGGTGACCTATGTCAACACCACGGCGGAGGTGAAGGCGGAATCCGACATCTGCTGCACCTCCGGCAACGCCCGCAAGGTGATCGAGTCCCTCGGCGTCGACCGCGTCATCATGCTGCCGGACGAGTACCTCGCCCGCAACATCGCCGCCGAGCTGCCCCACATCCAGTTCATCACCTGGAAGGGCCATTGCGAGGTGCACGAGCGCTTCTCGGCCGAGGACATCCGGGCGCTGCGCGAGAACCATCCCGGCGTCGTGGTGCTGGCGCACCCCGAATGCCCGCCGGAAGTGGTGGCCGAAGCCGATTTCGCCGGCTCCACCGCCGCGATGGCCGACTACGTCACCGAGCGCCAGCCGCCTCGGGTGGTGCTGATCACCGAATGCTCGATGGCCGACAACATCGCCGTCGACAACCCGGCGGTCGATTTCGTGCGCCCCTGCAATCTCTGCCCGCACATGCGGCGGATCACGCTCGCCAACATCCGGCGCGCGCTGGAGCGCATGGAGCACCCCGTGGAGCTCGACCCTGAGACCGCCGGCCGGGCACGCCTCGCGGTCGAACGGATGCTCGCGGTGCACTGAACCGCGCGCCCTTCTGCGGCAATCGGCAGCGCCCGGCATTCCGCGCGGACGCTTCGGCACCGAAAAGACCAACCGAAGGCAACCGACATGACGAACGGATCGGACCGCGTTGTGGTGGTCGGCGGCGGCGTCGCGGGCCTCGCGACGGCGCTCGCGCTCGCACCGATGCCCGTGACGGTACTCGTCGCCTCCCCGCTCGGAACGGCGGCGGCGACCGGGCTCGCACAGGGCGGCATTGCCGCCGCGCTCGGGGCGGACGACGCCCCCGCGCTTCATGCCGCCGATACGCTGACGGCCGGCGCGGGCCTGAGCGATCCGGCGATCGCGGCGCTGGTCGCCGAAGCCGCGCCGGCGGCCATCGACTGGCTGGTGCGCATCGGCACGCCATTCGACCGCGATGCCGCCGGCGCGATCTCGCTCGGCCTCGAAGCCGCCCACAACCGGCGGCGCATCGCCCACGCCGGTGGCGACGCCACCGGCCGCGTGGTGTTGGAAACCCTGATCGCCGCTGCCCGCGCGACCCCGTCGATCACCGTGGTCGAGGGCGCGTCTGCCACGGCGCTGCTGTGCGACGACGGCGGCCGGGTGCGCGGCGTCGCAGCACGACGCGACGGCGGCGCCCCGGAAGCGGTGCCGGCCCGGGCGGTGGTGCTGGCGACCGGCGGTCTCGGCGGGCTCTACGGCTCCACCACCAATCCGCTTGGCGCGACGGGCCAGGGCCTCGCGCTCGCCGGCCGGGCCGGCGCCGTGCTGCGCGACATGGAGTTCGTGCAGTTCCACCCGACCGCGATCGCGGCCGGCGGCGACCCGATGCCGCTCGCCACCGAAGCGCTGCGCGGCGAAGGCGCGATCCTCGTCAACGGCCGCGGCGAGCGCTTCATGCGCGACGTTGCCGGCCGGGAACTGGCGCCGCGCGATGTGGTGGCGCGGGCCATCTTCGCCGAGATCGCCCGCGGCGAGCGTGTGTTCCTCGATACGCGCCCGGCGCTCGGCGAGCGCTTCGCGGCAGGGTTCCCCGCCGTTGCCGCGCTGTGCCGCGCCGCCGGCATCGACCCGGCGCGCGAGCCGATCCCGGTGCGGCCGGCCGCCCACTACCACATGGGCGGGGTGAAGACCGACGACCGCGGCCGCACCAGTCTCGACGGCCTGTGGGCAGCGGGCGAGGTCGCATCGACGGGGCTGCACGGCGCCAACCGCCTCGCCTCCAACTCGCTGCTGGAGGGGCTGGTGTTCGGCCGCCGCATCGCCGAGGCGCTCGCCGCGGAAGGCGGCGGCCGCGCGACGGCGATCCGGCCGGCGGCGTCCGCCCCCGCGCTGCCGCCGGCTCTTCGGGCGGAGATCCGGGTTCTGATGGACCGCCACGTGGGCGTGCTGCGGGATGAAGCGGGGCTGACGGAGGCGGTGGCCCGGCTCGGCGCCATCGTCGCAGGAATGACAGGAGAGACGGCAGCGGGCATGGCATCGGTCCCGGATATGGTCACTGTCGCGACGGCTGTCGCCGTCGCCGCGCTCGATCGCCGGGAAAGCCGCGGCGGCCACGCCCGGCGCGACCATCCGCTGACCGGCCCCCTTGGCATCCACGCCGAAATCACCCTCGCAGATGCCCTGGACCGGGCGGCCGCGCTTGCCGCCGCCGAGCCCGCAGACAAGCGGAGAGTCGCGTGACCGAAACCGTTCTTGCCCGTCCCGAGTCCGTCGCGGCCCTACCCGCCGGCCGGCCGGCGGATCTTCCGGTGGATCTGCCGGCACTGCCGGACCTGCTGGTGGAGCCGATCGTCCGCGCCGCGCTTCTGGAAGATCTCGGCCGGGCCGGCGACATCACCTCCAACGCGGTGGTGCCCGTGGACGCGCGCACCGTCGCCGAGATGGTCACCCGGCAGCCGGGCGTGATCGCCGGCACCGCGGTGGCCGCCATGGCGTTCCGGCTGATCGATCCGGCGCTTGAGGTGACGGTCGCGAAAGGCGACGGCACGCCGGTCGAACCCGGCGACGTGGTGATGCGCATCGCCGGCGCGGCGCGTTCCGTGCTGGCGGCCGAGCGGGTGGCGCTCAACCTGATCTGCCGGCTTTCCGGCATCGCGACGGCGACGGCGGCCCTCGTCGCCGCTGCGCGCCCCCATGGCCACGCCCGCATCGTCTGCACCCGCAAGACCACGCCAGGACTGCGGGCGCTGGAAAAGCACGCGGTGCGGGCTGGTGGCGGCTCCAACCACCGCTTCGGCCTCGACGACGCCGTGCTGATCAAGGACAACCATGTCGCCGTCGCGGGCGGCGTTCGCCCGGCGCTTGAACGGGCGCGGGCCAATGTCGGCCACCTCGTCAAGATCGAGATCGAGGTCGACACGCTCGCCCAGCTCGACGAGGCGCTCGCCGCCGGGGCCGACGTCGTCATGCTCGACAATATGGGGCCGGCGATGCTGAAGGAGGCGGTCGCGCGCGTCGGCGGGCGTGCCCTGACCGAGGCCTCTGGCCGCATCAACCTGGAGACCGTCGGCCCGGTCGCCGCGAGCGGGGTGGACCTGATCTCGGTCGGCTGGATCACCCACAGCGCGCCGATCCTCGATCTCGGGCTCGACATCGCGCTCTGAAGCACGGCTTCGGGAGGCAGACGATCCCGTCGGTGATGCAAGACGCATCGCGGGGAGACGAGCCGTGGGAAGGCACGCGTCGACACACGCGCGGACCTGAATCGCGATCAAGGACGATCTCGAACACGTTGCGGGTCGCATAAATGCGGCTCCGGGGCCGAAAGAGGGGGCATCGCGTTCCCTCCGTTCGCTTCCGGACCCCGCCATGCGCCCGCTTCTCAGAACCCTTCTTTCCGCCCTGTCCGCCGTCCTCCTTTCAACCGGCCTTTCCGGCGCCTCCATGGCTGCCGACGCCGTCGGGGTCCGGACGGTCGAGGTGCCCGCGCCGTCGCGCGGCGGCACGCTGACGGTGACCGTCTGGTATCCCGCGACGGCGGGGGGCACGAAAGCGCTCGTCGGCGAGGACAGGCTGTTCAGGGGAACGGCGGCGTGGCGGGACGCGCCGCCCGCCGCGGGGCGGTTTCCGCTGGTGCTCGTGTCGCACGGGTCGGGCGGCAGCATCCTCAATCTCTCCTGGCTGGCGAGCCGGCTCGCCGCGGCCGGGATGATCGTGGCGGGCCCGAACCACCCCGGCACGACGCGGGGCAATTCGACGCCGCTCGACACCACGCGGATGTGGCAGCGCACGGCCGACATCTCCGACGTGCTGACGGCGCTGACGACCGAGCCGCCCTGGAAGGAGCACATCGACGACCGCCATGTCGGCGCGATCGGCTTCTCCCTCGGCGGCCACACGGTGCTGTCGCTCGCCGGCGCACGGGCCGATCTCGAAGCCTATGCCGTCTATTGCGAGCGCTATCCCGCGATGCCGGACTGCCGGTGGTTCGCGAGCGGCGGCGTCGACCTGCGCAGCACGAACAAGGCGCGCTTCGAACAATCGAACCGCGACGCGCGCATCGGCTCCGTCGTCGCGGTCGATCCCTCGGTGGCGCGGGCGTTCACCGCGGACAGCCTCGAGGCGATCGCCGTGCCGGTCCACATCATCAATCTCGGCAGTCCGGGCACCATTCCGGTCGCCGTTGAGGCCGAGACGCTTGCCGCCGCGATTCCCGACCACACATATCAGAAGGTGGACGGCGCGGTGCATCTGAGCTTCCTCGCCGAATGCCAGCCGGGCGCGCGGGAATTCCTGAAGGAGACCGGCGACACCGATCCCCTGTGCGGGGATGCGCCGGGACACCCGCGAACGAGAGACGACATCCACCGGCAGGTGGCGGCGATGATCGAGGCCGCCTTCCTGCAGGACTTCGCCCGGTAAACGGCCGCGAGCCCGCCAGAGACGGCCCCGCGGCGACACTCGCGGGAGGATGCGATGAACGACGCGACCTACGATCTCGACCGGTTCGTGCAGGCGCAGGAGGGCGTCTACGACGCCGCGCTCGCCGAACTGCGGCAGGGCCGGAAGGAAAGCCACTGGATGTGGTTCGTGTTTCCCCAGTTCGCCGGCCTCGGCCACAGTGCGATGGCGCAGCGCTATGCCATCGGCTCCATGGACGAGGCGCGGGCCTATCTGCGACACCCGGTGCTCGGACCGCGACTGAAGGCCTGCACCGCGGCCGTGAACCGCCTTTCCGGCCGTTCGGCGCGCGACATCTTCGGCACACCTGACAACCTGAAATTCCGGTCGAGCATGACGCTGTTCGCCGCCGCCGATCCGGGCGAGCCGCTGTTCCGCACGGCGCTCGAGATCTATTTCGGCGGCGTGCCGGATTCCGCGACCGAAGCGAAGGTCGCGGCCTGAGCGGAGGCCGCGGCGCGGGACGAAGACGCGGCGCGGCCGGCGAGGGTTTCCCGCACGGCCGCGTCGAGCGGCGTATGCGCCTCGATGCCGAGCGCGGCAAGCCGCGCGCCGTCGAGCCGGACCGGCTCGCGCCAGAGATAGCGCATTTCGCCGAGCTCCCGGAACAGCGGCACGAACGGCGCGGCGAGCGCCATCATGGCCCACGGCAGCGAGGACACCGGAAGGTCCGGCCGGCCGACGGCCCGCCGGATCGCGGCGATCATCGCCGTGCCGTCCGCATCCCAATGGCCGGCCATGTGGAACGAGGCGAACGCGCCGAGCACCTGCTCCCGCTCCACAAGACGCATCATCGTCTCGGCGACGTCGGGCAGGTAGGCCCATTGGTGACCGACGCCGCGCCGGCCGGGATAGGTGATGCGCCGCAGCGGTCCCTCGCCCTTCGCCAGCACCTGCGAGAACCAGTTGTTGCCGGAGCGGGGGCCGAAATAGTCGCCCGCACGGACGATCAGCACCTTGCCGCCAGCATCCGCCGCGTGCTTCAGGCGGCGCTCCATCTCGGCGCGGATGCGTCCCTTGTTCGTGAACGGGTTCTGCGGCGCGTCCTCGCCGATGAGCGGCATCACGTCCCGGCCGTAATTATAGACCGTGCCGGGCAGCAGGATGCGCGCGCCGCTCGATACGGCGGCGGCAATGGTGTTGTCGATCATCGGCAGCACCAATTCGGCCCAGCGGCGGTAGCCCGGCGGGTTGACGGCGTGGACGACGAGCTGCGCCCCCTCGGCGGCGGCCGCGACGTCGCGGGCGTTCATGGCGTCGCCGGTGATCCAGCGGATGCCACCGGCCGGCGCGGCCGCCCGGCCCGGATCGCGATGCAGCGCCCGCACGGCCCAGCCGCGGGCCTGAAGGCCGCGGACGACTTCACCGCCGATTCCGCCGGTGGCTCCGAGCACCAGTGCCGTTCTGTCCGCGTTCTGCCTGTTCGCGTTCTGCGTCATCGTCCGACCTCCATCTGACCGATGGAAGATGGGCCGATGCGATGCTAAACGGAATTGTTGAAATCCGTAGTGCATCCATACGGAAATTTATGAACACGAGAAAGCCGGACTGGGATCTCTATCGCAGCTTTCTCGCGGTCGCGCGGGAGGGCTCGCTGTCGGCCGCCGCCCGCAGCCTCGGACTGACACAGCCGACGCTCGCCCGGCATGTCGAAGACCTCGAACGCGCGCTCGGAACGACGCTGTTCGTGCGCTCGCAGCGCGGGCTGTCGCCCACCGACGTCGCACGCAGCCTGATCCCCCACGCCGAGACCCTGGCGGCGACGGCGGACGCGCTGATCCGGGCGGCATCCGGCGATGGCGGGGACGTTGCAGGAACGGTGCGCATCAGCGCCAGCGAGATCATGGGCGCGGAGGTGCTGCCGCCGATCCTCGCCGCGCTGCGCGAGCGCCACCCCGCCCTCGCGTTCGAGCTGGTGCTGACCAACGCCGTCGAGGACCTCATGCAGCGGGAAGCCGATATCGCGGTGCGCATGGTGGCACCGACACAGGGCGCGCTCGTCGCCCGCCATGTCGGGCGCATTCCGCTCGGCTTCCATGCCCATCGGCGCTATCTCGACCGCGCCGGGACGCCCCGGACGACAGCCGACCTTGCCGCGCACGCCCTGATCGGCTTCGACCGGGGGTCGGCGGCGATCCGCGCCATGGCCGCCCGGGTGCCGGCGCTGGACGGACTGCGCTTCGCGCTGGCGACGGACAGCGACATCGCCCAGCTCGCCGCCATCCGCGCCGGGTTCGGCATCGGCATCTGCCAGGTGCCGATCGCCGCGCGGGACCCGGATCTCGTCCGCCTGCTGCCGGACGCCGTGACGCTGTCGCTCGACACCTGGATCGTCATGCACGAGGACCTGCGCGCGTCGCCGCGCTGCCGGGCGACCTTCGACGGGCTGGTGGAAGGGTTGGCCCCGGCGATGGAATGAGCCGCCGGACGCGGCTCCCCTTGCCCACACACGCACACAAATGATACGCAGGAGGGACGGATTTCGCTGGTCGGCGTTGCGCGCGGGATCCCCTTTCCTCGGCGAATCGACAGCGGTCGGACAAGAACGATCAACCGCCGGGAATGCGGCCCGCACAGCGGGTACAGGCGCCGCTGTTCGCGTTGTTCGAGGTCTTCCGTGTCTACCCTCTCGTCTGCCGGCGCCGGTTCCTCCGGCGCCGTCGTCGTCCGTGCCGCCTCCGACGGCGACGGCGCGGCCATCGCGCGCCTGATCGCCGGCGTGTTCGCCGAATATCCGGGCTGCGTCTACGAGCCGTCCGAATTTCCCGAACTCGCCGCGCCCGCCAGCCACTTCGCCGGTCTCGGCGGACGGCTGTGGGTGGCCGAAGACGGCGACCGCCTGATCGGAACCTTCGGCCTCGCCGCCACGGCGGAGCCGGGCGTGTTCACGCTGCACAAGGTCTATCTCGATGCCGCCGCGCGCGGCCTCGGGCTCGCCCGGCGGATGCTGGACGAGGCGATCGCGTTCGCACGTGCTGCCGGCGCGACGGAGCTGCGGCTCTGGACAGATACGCGCTTCACGGCCGGGCACCGCTTCTATGACCGGTACGGCTTCACCCGCATCCCGGTCCGGCGCTTCCTCGCGGACGCATCCGATTCCTGGGAATTCGCCTACCGCCTGCCGCTCCCGGCCAGCGGGGAGGCACGGCCATGAGCGCGGTTTCCATCCGCACCGATCCGGGCTCGACCCCGGTGCTCGTCGGCGCGGCCGCGATCTGCTCGTTCGTCGGGCTCGACACCACCATGAAGTTCCTGGTGGGTGGCCTGCCGCTCGAACAGGCGGTGTTCCTGCGCTACGCCTTCGCGATCCCGATCGTCCTCATGCTGTTCCTGCGCCGGCCACAGCGGCTGACGGTCGCCTCGCTGCGCTCCAACGGGCTGCGCGGCGTGCTGGTCGTGATGATCGCGATGTCGTTCTTCTATTCGATCTCGGTGCTGCCGCTCGCCGAGGCGATGGCGATCCAGTTCCTGGCGCCGTTCTTCATCGCTCTGTTCGGCCGGCTGATCCTGAAGGAGCCGCTCGGCGGCCGCGTGATCATCGGCCTGTGCATCGGCTTCGCCGGCATCCTCGTCATCCTGTGGGGCCAGATCGGTGGCAAGCACGGCGATTCCGCACTTTACGGCGCGCTTGCCGCGCTGTTCGCCGCGGCGTGCTACGGCCTCTCCAACGTGCTGGTACGGCGGCAATCGGCGAGCGATTCGGTGGAGACCATCGTGCTGTCGCAGACCATCGTCGCCAGCACCCTGCTCGCGATCCCCGGAACGAGCGCGTGGCAACCGCTGACGACGCAGGATCTGTTCCTGTTCGGTGCCGTCTGCGTGTTCGGCACGCTCGGCCAGTTCGGCATCACCTGGGCCCTGACGCGGGCGCCGGCCTCGCGCCTGGCGGTGCTCGAATATACCGCGTTCCTGTGGGCGAGCCTGTTCGGGTGGCTGGTGTTCGGCGAGCATCCGACGACGCCGACGCTTGCCGGCGCGGCGATCATCGTCGGCGCCTGCCTGTTCGCGCTGCGCCCGGCCCCGACGCGGCAAGCGGCCGAGTAGCCTGCGCCGGAGACGCGACGACGTTCTTCTCAACAAAAAAGGGGCCGCCCGGCGCTGTGCCGGAGCGGCCCCTGGTGTTTTCGGCGCGGGAGCGCCCCGCCCGGATCGGACAATCCGGACGAAGGCAGACCCAGCCGGAAGCGGTCAGGCCGATAGCTTCGCCGCGATCTCGGCGACGTGCTTGCCCTGGAACTTCGCGCCTTCGAGCTCGACCTCGCTCGGCTGACGGGAACCGTCGCTGTCCGAGAGGGTGGTCGCGCCGTAGGGGGTGCCGCCCTTCACCACGTCGACGCCCACCATGCCCTGGAAGGCATAGGGCAGGCCGACAACGACCATGCCGTGGTGCAGGAGCACGGTGTGGAACGAGGTGATCGTCGTCTCCTGGCCGCCATGCTGGCTGGCGGTGGAGGTGAACACCGAGCCGACCTTGCCGATCAGCTTGCCCTGGGCCCACAGGCCGCCGGTCTGATCGAGGAAGTTCTTCATCTGCGACGCCATGTTGCCGAAGCGGGTGGGCGTGCCGAAGATGATGGCGTCATAATCGGCGAGTTCCGCCGGGGACGCGATCGGAGCTTCCTGCTCGAGCTTGTAATAGAACTGCTTCGCCACCTCTTCCGGCACCAGCTCCGGCACCCGCTTGATGGTGACTTCGGCGCCGGTGGAGGCAGCGCCTTCGGCGGCGGCCTTGGCCAGCGCCTCGACGTGACCCCAGCTCGAATAATAGAGAACGAGAACCTTCGTCATCTCGTGCACTCCGTCTTTCGTTCATCTGTGATATGGCGTCCGAGGCGGCCCGGCGGACACACGGTCCGCAGATGGCCGCGCCGGGGTGAAACCGGCGGCAGGCAGACACACCGCGACGCCAGCGACCGGCGGCGCCGATCAATGACGACACAACACTTAAGGCGGTCCGGTGCCGCAAGCTACAACGCTGGTGTGAACACTGTGTCGTCCATTGGCGCCCCATTGCAGCGCGCCGCGTTGACGATGCCGTGTTCGCCGGACCCGCCGGCCGCTGTTGACTTCCGGTGCCGCGCCTCCTACATCGCAGGTGGCTTGGCACTCCCATCGGGAGAGTGCCAGGGAGGTGCCGGCGCTGGGTCCCCGTTCATGCGGAGCGGACGCAGCAGCGGCGGCCTCAACCGAATTCCGATCTTCCGCGATCCTTTTCGAGAACCTGAAGGAAAACAACCATGGCTTTCCGTCCGCTGCACGACCGGGTGGTCGTCCGCCGCGTCGAGTCCGAGGAAAAGACCAAGGGCGGCATCATCATTCCCGACACCGCCAAGGAAAAGCCCCAGGAGGGCGAGGTCGTCGCCGTCGGTCCCGGCGCGCGCAACGACAAGGGCGAGCTCGTGGCGCTCGACGTCAAGGCCGGCGACCGCGTGCTGTTCGGCAAGTGGTCCGGCACCGAAGTGAAGGTCGACGGCCAGGATCTCCTCATCATGAAGGAGAGCGACATCCTGGGCGTGGTGGCCTGATCCACTGATCCCACGGGACGGCCGGCCGAGCGCCGGCCTTTCCATAAGCGGCCTTTGCGCGGCATAGGCCGCGGCCCGCATCCAAGAGGAAAAATCCGATGGCTGCCAAGGAAGTCAAGTTTTCGTCCGACGCGCGCGACAAGATGCTGCGCGGCGTCGACATTCTCGCCAACGCGGTGAAGGTCACGCTCGGTCCCAAGGGCCGCAACGTCGTGATCGAAAAGTCGTTCGGCGCTCCGCGCATCACCAAGGACGGCGTGACCGTCGCCAAGGAAATCGAGCTTGAGGACAAGTTCGAGAACCTCGGCGCCCAGCTCGTCCGCGAAGTCGCCTCCAAGACCAACGACCTCGCCGGCGACGGCACCACCACCGCCACCGTGCTCGCCCAGTCGATCGTCCGCGAGGGCGCCAAGGCGGTTGCCGCCGGCATGAACCCGATGGACCTGAAGCGCGGCATCGACCTCGCCGTCGTCGCCGCCATCGCGGACCTGAAGGCCCGTTCGACCAAGATCAAGACCTCGGAAGAGGTCGGTCAGGTCGGCACCATCTCCGCCAACGGCGAGCGCGAGATCGGCGAGATGATCGCCAAGGCGATGCAGAAGGTCGGCAACGAGGGTGTCATCACCGTCGAGGAAGCCAAGTCGCTCGAGACCGAACTCGACGTCGTCGAGGGCATGCAGTTCGACCGCGGCTACATCTCCCCCTATTTCGTGACCAACGCCGAGAAGATGGTCGCGGATCTGGAAGATGCCTTCATCCTGATCCACGAGAAGAAGCTCTCGACCCTGCAGCCGCTGCTGCCGGTGCTGGAAGCCGTGGTGCAGTCCTCCCGTCCGCTGGTGATCGTGGCCGAGGACGTCGAGGGTGAGGCTCTCGCCACGCTCGTCGTCAACAAGCTGCGCGGCGGCCTGAAGATCGCGGCCGTGAAGGCTCCGGGCTTCGGCGATCGCCGCAAGGCGATGCTCGAGGACATCGCGATCCTCACCGGCGGCACCGTGATCTCCGAAGACCTCGGCATCAAGCTCGAGAGCGTCACGCTCGACATGCTCGGCCGCGCCAAGAAGGTCTCCATCACCAAGGAGAACACCACGATCGTCGACGGTGCGGGCGAGAAGTCCGACATCGAAGGCCGCGTGGCGCAGATCAAGGCGCAGATCGAGGAGACCACCTCGGACTACGACCGCGAGAAGCTGCAGGAGCGTCTGGCGAAGCTGGCCGGCGGCGTCGCGGTGATCCGCGTCGGCGGCGCCACCGAGATCGAGGTGAAGGAGCGCAAGGACCGCGTCGACGACGCGCTGAACGCCACCCGCGCCGCGGTCGAGGAAGGCATCGTCCCGGGCGGCGGCGTCGCGCTGCTGCGCGCCAAGAAGGCCGTCGCGGCCGTGACGTCCAACATCGCCGACGTTCAGGCCGGCGTGAAGATCGTGCTGCGCGCCCTTGAAGCCCCGATCCGCCAGATCGCCGAGAATGCCGGCGTGGAAGGCTCGATCGTGGTCGGCAAGGTGCTGGAGTCTTCGGACAACGAAGGCTTCGACGCTCAGACCGAGACCTATGTCGACATGATCAAGGCCGGCATCATCGATCCGACCAAGGTCGTGCGCACCGCGCTTCAGGACGCCGCGTCGGTGTCCTCGCTGCTCATCACCACCGAGGCGCTGATCGCCGAGCTGCCGAAGCCGGCCGCTCCGGCGATGCCGGGCGGCGGCGGCATGGGCGGCATGGGCGGCATGGACTTCTGAGGACGTCCTGACGCCCCTGCGCCCGCAGGCCGCGACCGGGACACCCGGTCGCGGTGGCGGCACGGACGCTCACGGGCGTCCGGTCGCCGGGGCCGCTGAAGAGGGTGACGAACATGAAACCGCCGGCGCATCGAATGCGCCGGCGGTTTCTTTTTGTGAGGCGTGGCCGAGAGCGAGGCGGAAGCGGCCGGCTACCACGGCGCCGCGTGATGGAGCGGATTGCCGATGGGATCGGCGACGCGGATCACGACATAGCGGTCGAGCAGGACGCCGCCTGCCCGGCGCTCGATCACGCCGAGGGGCTTCACGTCGCGGAAGCGCAGATCGAGATATTGCGGGTAGAAATTGCGCTCCAGGCCGACGAACAGGCCGGGCTGCTGGAGGATCGCCGGATCGGGATCGGGCGCCGCGGCATAGCGCAGGCGCTCGTGAAGCTGCTCCACCGGCACCTGCCGCAGATAATAGGCAAGCTCACCGGTCATGGCGTAGTTCTGGGTCGCGATCCAGCTCGCGCCGGCCGCCATGCGCTGCTTCTCGACCTCCGCGGCGAGGTCCTTCCAGCCGCGCAGCTGCTGGGTCGGATCGAGCGGCGAGACGATGCCGGCGATGGGACGCGCGCCATGGGCCATGACCCCGATGCCGGTCGCGAGGCCGGCCACCACCGCCCAGGGCAGCAGCACCGTGAGCCAGCGGCCGAGCCGGCCGCGTGCGCCCGACGCGAGCCATGCCGCGGCGTCGCCGGCAACGAGAGCGCTCGCCGCGAACAGCGGCGCCGCCCAGTTCGCCTGGACCCGGTCATGGAAGCCGTGGCTGACGAGATAGAGCACGAACGGCAGGCTGGTGGCGACCAAGAGGCCGCGGCGGACATCGCCTTTCCAGCCGGCCCGCACCGCGAGCCACGCGCCGAGCAGCACATAGGGAACGAGCAGAGGGCCGATCAGCAGGACCTCGCCGGCGATGAATTCCGGCACGTGCTCCAGCTCCAGCGCGCCGGCCCCGGCGCGGCCGAACTGCTTGATGAACGACGCCCAGCCGTGCTGCGCGTTCCAGAGCACCACCGGCAGGAAGATCAGCCCGGCGAGGACACCACCGGCCCAAAGCTGCCACGATGCCAGCCAGCGGCGGGTTTCGCGCCAGGCGAGGATCCACAGCACCATGCCGGCGCCGAGAAAGAGCACGGAATATTTCGAGACGAGACCAAGCCCGGCGAAGGCGCCTGCCGCGAGCCACCACGACGCGCGGCCGGAGCGGACGAGTTCGGCCAGCGCCCAGACCGCGAGGCCCCAGAACAGCGCCGAGGGCTGGTCGGGCGTGGCGACGATGCCGGCGCCGCCGATGAACACGGTGGCATTGAGCACGAGCACGGACCACGCCGCAGCGCGCTCGCTTTCGAACAGGATGCGGGCGGTGCGCCACAGCGCCAGCGAGCCGATGGCGACGGAAAGCACCGAGAACAGCCGCAACCCGAGGGCGTTGTCGCCGACGAGGGCGATGCCGGCCGTCATCCACCACCCCACCATCGGCGGATGGTCGAGATAGCCCCAGGCCGGGTGCAACCCCCACAGCCGGTAATAGGCCTCGTCCTCGGTCGGCGGCGTCGCGGCGGAGAAAAACAGCCGCAGCATCGTCAGCGCCAGCACGAGGACGGCGACGCCGGCCGGCGTCAGGAAGAACCCGCCCCAGCGCGCCAACCGCGTCGTCGGGCCGGCAGGGCGGGCGCTTGGCACGGGGTCGCTGATCACGGTGGCGGGATTCCTCAACTTCCGGCGGAGGCATCAACGTCGCGTGCGAGATCGGCGCGTGGCCGATGCGAAGCGGCGTTCGGAACATGCCCGGCGCCGTGGCCGGAGCCGCAGCGCCCTCTTCCGGATGCGAAACGGGCGCCCGATGCTGTAGAGCCGGCGGCGGCCTTTTTCAAGGCGGCCTCCGAGCGGGACGATTGCTGTCTAGACTTTTGTCTGTTCTCCCAATAAATGTTGAGAGACGCCGCTTTCGCCCGATCCGCCGAGAGGCCCCGCCTTCATGTCGCAGTCTTCCGACGCCCTGAACGAACCGGAGCGCGCGATTCTGGCACGGATCGAGGCCGATCCGTTCGTGTCGCAGCAGGACCTCGCGGCGGCGCTGGGGCTCGGCCGCTCGACAATCGCGACCTACATCGCGCAGCTCGTGCGCAAGGGCTACCTGCTCGGCCGCGCCTATGTTCCGGCGCCGCGCCCCGCAGTCATGGTGATCGGCGGCGCGGTGATCGACCGCAAGTACCGCGCCGCGGGGCCGGTGCTGCCCGGCACGTCGAACCCGGTGACGAGCCGGCGCGCGTTCGGCGGCGTCGGCCGCAACGTCGCCGAGGTGCTGGCACGGGTCGGCGTGGAGACCACGCTCGTCACCGCCGTGGGCGACGACGAGGCCGGCCACGCCCTGCTCGCGGCGGCGAAGGAGGCCGGCATCGACGTCAGCCGCGCGCTGGTGCGCCCGGGGGCTGCGACCGCCGAATATGTCGCGGTGCTCGATCCGGCCGGACGGCTTTTCACCGGGCTCGCCGACATGGCTGTCTTCGAGACGGTAACGCCGGCCGAGGTCGAACGGCTCGCACCGGTGCTGACGCGCACGGCCTGGATCTTCCTCGACACCAACATGCCGGCGGAGGTGATCGCGGCCGTGTTCGCACTCAGGCGCGCGGGCCGGTTCCGGCTGGCGGCCGATGCCGTCTCGGTCGCGAAGTCGCGCCGGCTGCCAACCGATCTCACGGGCCTTGACGTGCTGTTCCTCAATGCCGACGAAGCGGGGGCGATGGTGGCGGACGGCGCAAACCTGCCGCCGGAAGACTGCGCCCGCCGTCTCGTCGCGACGGGGGCCGGCGCCGTGGTTCTCACGCTCGGCGAGGCCGGGCTGATCGTGGCCGACGGCGACGGCTGCCATCACGTTGCCGCCGTCCCGGCCGAGGTCGTGGACGTCACCGGGGCCGGCGACGCGCTGATCGCGGTCACCCTCGCCAGGCTTCTCGCGGGCGTCCCGCTCCTCGCCGCGGTCCGCACCGGCGCGCGTGCCGCAGCCCTGACGGTGGCGAGCGAGGCGAGCGTCGCGCCCGGTCTCTCCCCCGCCCTGATCGCCGCAGACGAAGACGATGTGCCCGGACCGGGCTCCGATCCGGATCCGCTACAGCAAGGACATCCATGATGACGACGAAGCCGCCCCATCCCTGGTTCGACATCGCCGACGACGTCCGCGACGCACTCGCGCACGGCGAGCCGGTGGTGGCGCTCGAATCGACCATCATCACCCACGGCATGCCGTTCCCGGACAATGTCTCCACCGCGCGGGCGGTCGAAGCGGCGGTTCGCGAGGCCGGCGCGGTGCCGGCCACTATCGCGGTCGTCGACGGACGCATCAAGGTCGGGCTCGACGACGCGACCCTGGAGCGGATCGGCGCGGCGAAGGACGTGGTGAAGGCGTCGCGACGCGACCTCGCCGTGATCGCCGCCCGCCGGGGCACCGCGGGCACCACCGTGGCCTCCACCATGCTGATCGCTGCGCGAGCCGGCATCGCGATCTTCGCCACAGGGGGCATCGGAGGCGTCCACCGCGGCGCGGAGACGACCTTCGACGTCTCGGCAGATCTGGAGGAGCTCGGCAACACGCCGGTCGCGGTGGTGTGCGCCGGCGCGAAGTCGATCCTCGACATCCCCAAGACGCTCGAATATCTCGAGACCCGCGGCGTGCCGGTGCTCGGCTACCGCACGGATGCGTTCCCGGCGTTCTTCTCCCGGGATTCGGGCTCGCCCGTCGATGCCCGCTTCGACGATCCGGCCGCGATCGCCGCCGTGATCGCCGCCCAGCGCAGCCTCGGCCTCCACGCCGGCATCCTCATCGCGAATCCTGTGCCCGAGGCCGATGCCCTGCCCGGCGATGAGATCGAACGCACCATCGCAGCGGCGGTGGCGGAGGCGGCGCAGCGCGGCATCGGCGGCAAGGAACTGACGCCCTTCCTGCTTGCCCGCATCAATGCGCTGACGGGAGGCAGCAGCCTCAGGACGAACATCGCCCTCATCCTCGACAATGCGCGCCTCGCTGCGGAAATCGCGCGCGCGCTCGCGGCGCTGACGGCCTGACGCCCTCGCCACTCCGGGGCGGGCCTCATCCAGGGAGGCCCGTTCCTCTTTGCCCCGTCCCTTTGCCGGCAGCCTTTCGGCAGCGCAACCTCAGGGTTCGGGAGACGAAGATAAACCTTCGTATAGTTCATTGTACGAGTGGCAACTTGATTTCCGTTGAAAAGCCCGCCTATCCTGTGCATCTGAACGATGCATAAGGCGCATGAAACTGTTTGCGCTCAGCCCAAGCCAAAGGGAACGGCCTGACGCATTTATATCCCGGTCCGAATGCTGACAAAGCGATGACAATGCGTCGGAATGCATCCGACACAAAGAAATCGCGGCTTCATGCAGACATGTTTATTGCACGTGCAGCGTGCTGATCGACGTGACCGGGCCATTTTCCTGAAGACGCGCTGCCGTTCCGTTCTCTCGTTTCCCGCCGACTGTTTCCTCTGCTCGCCACTAGCGCCCAAGGTGTTCGCATGACGACCAAAAAGATCGACGCGACCCGGTTCCACGGCCAGGAACTGATCGACACGCCGCTCCTCAACAAGGCGGACGCCTTCTCCGATTCCGAACGCACGACATTCCGGCTGCATGGGCTGCTTCCGCCGTCGGTGGAGACGATCGAGACCCAGCTTGAGCGCGTGAAGGATGCCTACCAGCAGAAGACGACGGATCTGGAACGCCACATCTACCTGCGCGCGCTGCAGGACACCAACGAGACGCTGTTCTACCGCTTCATGGTCGAAAACGTCACCGACCTGATGCCGATGGTCTACACACCGGTCGTCGGTCTCGGCTGCCAGAAGTTCAGCGAAATCTATCGCCGTCCCCGCGGCCTGTTCATCAGCTATCCGCTGCGCGATTCGATCGACACGATCCTCGAGGCCGTCAGCGATCAGGACGTGCGCGTGATCGTCGTCACCGACGGCGAGCGCATTCTGGGCCTTGGCGACCAGGGCACCGGTGGCATGGGCATCCCGATCGGCAAGCTCTCGCTCTACACCGCCTGCGGCGGCATCGCGCCGGAATATACCCTGCCCATCACGCTCGATGTCGGCACCAACAACCAGGAGCGGCTCGACGATCCGCTCTATATCGGCTGGCGCAACCGCCGCATCACCGGCGACGAATATGTCGCGTTCGTCGATGCGTTCGTGGCCGCCGTGAAGCGCAAGTGGCCGAACGTGCTGCTGCAGTTCGAGGACTTCGCGCAGAACCACGCCACCATGTTCCTGGAGCGCTATCGCGACCAGCTCTGCATGTTCAACGACGACGTGCAGGGCACGGCCTCGGTGGTGGTCGGCACTGTGCTGTCGGCGGTCAAGGTGTCCGGCCGGCCGCTTTCCGACCAGCGCGTGGTGGTGGTCGGCGCCGGCTCGGCCGGCTGCGGCATCGCCGAGCAGATGATCCAGCTCATGGTCGAGGACGGCGTCGATCCGAAGGAAGCGCGGTCGCGGTTCTACATGATCGATCGCGAGGGCCTGGTGCTCGACACCCAGCAGGGGCTGTGGCCGTTCCAGGCGAAGCTCGCCCACACCGCCGCCGACCTGGCCGCGTGGCCGGCGGGCGCCGTTCCGGGCAAGTTCTCGTTCCTCGAGACGGTCAAGAACGCCAAGCCGACGATCCTCATCGGCGTCACCGGCCAGCCGGACATCTTCACCCAGGAGATCATCCGCACCATGGCGGCGACGGTGGAGCGGCCGATCGTGTTCCCGCTGTCGAACCCGACGAACCGTTGCGAGGCCCAGCCTGCCGACGTGCTCGCCTGGACCAACGGGCGGGCGATCATCGGCACCGGCAGCCCGTTCCAGCCCGTGCCCCATGACGGCAAGCTCTATCCGATCGCCCAGACCAACAACGCCTACATCTTCCCGGGCCTCGGCCTCGGCATCCTCGCCCTCGGCATTCCCCGCGTCAGCGACGGGATGTTCATGGCTGCGTCGCGTGCGCTTGCGGATGCCAACACCGGAGGCGACGGCAGCGTGCCGGTGCTGCTGCCCCCGCTCAGCGACATCCGCGCCGTGTCGCGCGCGATCGCCATCGCGGTCGCAAAGGCGGCCATCAAGGACGGACTCGTGGCTGCGGCGGACGACGACACCATCGCCGCGAAGGTCGACGCCACGATGTGGAACCCGGAATACCGGGATTATGTCGCCGCCTGAACAAGCTGGCCGGCGCCGTTTCCGTGCCGCCGGCCGACCGTGAAATGACAGCAGGGGGCCGGGCGGCTGAAAGCCCCGGCACCCCGAGCCGAAGCGAAAAGGTTTGACGATGGCGGGATTGCGTGTAGCCGACCTTCTGGCCGGGGCGCTGGAAGCGGCGGGTGTCGAGCGGGTGTGGGGCGTGGTCGGGGATTCCCTCAACGGGTTCACCGACGCGCTGCGCACCAGCAAGAAGGTCGAATGGATGCATGTCCGCCACGAGGAAGTGGCGGCGTTCGCCGCGGGCGCCGAAGCCCAGCTCACCGGCAAGCTTGCCGTGTGCGCCGGCAGCTGCGGCCCGGGCAACCTGCACCTGATCAACGGCCTGTTCGACTGCCACCGCACCCGCACGCCGGTGCTGGCCATCGCGGCCCACATCCCGAGCGCGGAAATCGGTTCGGGGTACTTCCAGGAAACGCACCCGGAGCAGTTGTTCCGCGAGTGCAGCCACTATTGCGAGCTGGTCTCCAGCCCGTCGCAGATGCCGCGCGCCATCGAGATCGCGATGCGCACCGCGATCCAGAAGCAGGGCGTGGCGGTGATCGTCATCCCCGGCGACGTGGCGCTTTCGACGGCCGAGGCCGGATCGAGCGTGTCGTGGACCGAGGTCGCGCCGCCGGTCGTCGTGCCGCCGGAGGCCGAACTCGACCGCCTCGCGAACCTGCTGAACGGCGTGGATTCGATCACGATGCTGTGCGGCGCGGGCTGCGAGGGTGCCCACGACGAGGTCGTGGCGCTTGCCGGCGCGCTGAAGGCGCCGGTGGTCCATACCCTGCGCGGCAAGGACCATGTCGAGCACGACAACCCCTATGATGTCGGCATGACCGGCTTCATCGGCTTCTCGTCCGGCTACCACGCCATGCGCGATGCCGAACTGCTGCTGATGGTCGGCACCGACTTCCCCTACCGCCAGTTCTATCCGAGCGACGCCAAGGTGGCGCAGATCGACATCCGCCCGGAAAATCTCGGCCGGCGCACGCGGCTCGATCTCGGCCTCGTCGGCGATGTCGGCGAGACGCTGCGCCGCCTCGTGCCGAAGCTGAAGCCGAAGACGAACGACGCCTTCCTCCGCAAGGCGCAGGACCACTATGTGAAGGCGCGCAAGGGCCTGGACGACCTCGCCACCGGCAAGGCCGGCTCGAAGCCGATCCATCCGCAGTTCCTGGCCCGCATGATCGACGAGGTGGCGGCCGAGGATGCGGTGTTCACCTGCGACGTGGGCGAGACCACGGTCTGGGCGGCGCGCTACCTGCACCTGAAGGGCAAGCGGCGCCTGATCGGATCGCTGATCCACGGCTCGATGGCCAACGCCATGCCCCAGGCGCTCGGTGCCCAGGCGGCCTTCCCGGGCCGGCAGGTGGTGTCGATGTCCGGCGACGGCGGCTTCACCATGCTGATGGGCGACATCATCTCCGTCAGCCAGCTCGGCCTGCCGGTGAAGATCGTGGTGTTCAACAACGGCCTGCTCGGCTTCGTCGACATGGAGATGAAGGCCGCCGGCTTCCTGCCGTTCGGCACCGACCTGAAGAACCCGAACTTCGCCAAGATGGCGGAGGCGCTCGGCATCCTCGGCATCCGCGCCGAGGACCCGGCGGACGTTCGCCCGGCGCTGGAAAAGGCCTTCGCCCATGACGGCCCCGCGCTCGTCGATGTCGTGACCGACCGGATGGAACTCGTCATGCCGCCGGAGATCAAGGCGGAACAGGCGATCGGCTTCAGCCTCTACGCCGCCCGCGCCATCATGAACGGCCGCGGCGACGAGATCCTGCAGCTCGCCAAGAACACGCTGTTCCGATGAGCGGCGCGCCCGGGAGGGCCCCGGCGGTCATCGTTCCGATGGCCGCCCGGCATCGCGAGGGCTGGGAAAAGCTCTACCGCGCCTATGCCGCCTTCTATGCGGTGCCGATGACGGACGAGATCCTCGGGCGCACCTGGGGCTGGCTGATGGACCCCGGCCACCCCGAGGAAGGCCTCGCGGCCGAGGATGCCGATGGCACCCTCGTCGGCCTCGCGCATTTCCGGCCCTATCCGGACCCGCTGCGCGGCTGCGACATCGGCTTCTTCGACGACCTGTTCGTCGATCCCTCGGCCCGCGGGCGCGGCATCGCGCGCCAGCTGATCGAGGCGGTCGCCACCGTCGCCCGCGAGCGCGGCTGGCCTCAGGTGAGCTGGCTCACGGCGCAGGACAATGCCTCCGCCCGCGCGCTCTACGACCAGCTGGCGCGGGCCACCACCTGGGTGACCTACGAGATGCTACCCTGAGGGCCTGCCGGACCTCTCGGCCCGGCCGCTCGGGTCAGAACAGGCTGAACTGCCGGGCACGCGGCTTTCGGCGCGTCCCGGCCGTGGGCGCGAGGAGAGCCGGATCGATGGCGGCGAGGAAGGGCGACGCCGACGGCTCGCGCCCGCCGCGCCGTGACGCCCGGCTGAGATAGAGCCGATCCTTCGCCCGCGTCATCGCGACATAGAGCAGACGCCGCTCCTCCGCCGCCGAGGCCGGGTCGGGCATGCCGCCGTCGAACGAGAACGGCATCAGGCCGGCCTCGAGCCCCACCACAAACACCACCGGAAATTCCAGCCCCTTCGCGGCGTGCATGGTGAGGAGCGACACGCGGTCGGCCCTCGGATCGTGGAAATCCGCCTCGGTCGCGAGCGCGACCTGCTCGCGAAAGCGCGCCGCGTCGCCGGCGACCGCATCAGACGCGGCGAGGTGATCGAGCCAGGCCCTCGCCTCGGCAAGTCCGGCGGCGTCGATATGCCCGGTGGCACCGGTCACGTCGTCAGCCGACACCGATTGCCCCCTCACCCGCTCGACCGCAGCGGCGATCCCGGCGGGGAGATCGGCCGCGGGAACCTCTTCCAGAGCCGCGAGCACGGCGCGCACCGCTGGATGGCCGGCGATCGGGGCCGGCGAACTCTTGGCATGGGGAATGCCGGCCTTGTCGAAGGCCTCCCGCAACGCCGCCGCCTGCTGGTCCGTGCGGTAGAGCACGGCGAAATCGGCAAAACCGAGGGAGGGCCCGCCCTTCCTGCGGCCGGGCTTGCCGGCGTGGGCGGCGAGCATGTCGTGACCGCCGAGCAAACCTTCGATGGTCTCGGAGACGAACGCCGCTTCGGCGCGCTCGTCCTCGGCGACATGAAGGCCGACGGCCTCGCCCGGCGGCCGCATCGCCTGCGCATCGCCGCCACCGAGCGCCTGGGTCGAGGCCACGACGATGGTTCCCGAGGAGCGATAGTTGCGGGCGAGCCGGACCGTCCCGGCCGCCGGATAGTCCTCGGCGAAGCGGGCGAAGCAGGCGGCATCGGCACCTCGAAAGCCGTAGATCGCCTGATCGGGGTCGCCGATCGCGCAGAGGCCGTCGCCGGAAGGCGCGATCAGGCGGACCAGACGGTATTGCCCAGCGTCGATGTCCTGGAACTCATCCACCGCGATGTGGGCGAACCGCTGCCGCCATATGGCGGCACAGGCCGCGTCCGTTTCGAGGAGTTCGGCCGACAGCGCGACGAGATCGTCGACATCGACGAAGCCGTGCTCACGGCCGAGCCGGCGCAGGGTGGCGAGCGCCTCCGCCGTGCGGGCGTCGCCGATCTCGCCGGTGCGCCGGGCGACCGACAAGGCTTTGACGAGCCGCGCCGCCTCGCCCGGTTTCAGGCCCATCTCCTCAGCCAGCAGCCCGGCGCAAGCAGCCGCATCGGCGACGCGGAACTGCGGGCCGAGGCCCAGCGCCGCACCGTGGCTTCTGAGGATCGCGAGGCCGAGGGAATGGAACGTGTGGACGGCGACCGTCCCCGCGCGGCGGCCGAGGAGCGCGGCGAGGCGGGTGCGCAGTTCCTCGCAGGCCCGCCGGGTGAAGGTGACCGCGAGGCACGACGTGGCGGGCACACCCCGCTCGGCGACGAGGTGAGCGATGCGATGCGCCAGCATCCGTGTCTTGCCCGAGCCCGGCCCGGCGACGACCACGAGCGGGCCGGCGGCCTCGGCCGCGCGGCATTGATCCTCGTCGAGGGCGGCGAGAAGGCCGCTGCGGCCGGATGGAGCCGCCGGAGCCGGCGCCGGATGGCTCTCCGCGCCTTCCTGCGGGCCGGGCACGGCCGCCGCCGTCTTCTTCGCGCGGCGGCGGAGGGGCGCGTCGAACAAAAGCGCCCCCTTCGTCAGGCCGTCGAGCTCGCCGTCGCCGAACAGGCGGATCACACCATATTCGCCGTCATAGCCGGCATCGCGGATCACGCTGCCGGTCCTCAGCCGCGCGATGGCCTCGCCGAGCAGGGGATTGGCCCGCGCCACGTCTTCGAGCGGCACCTCGTCCAGGAGCGACAACTCCGGGCCGAGTGTGGCGGTCGCACGGTCATAGGCGGCCGCGACCGCCTTGGTGGCGACACCGCCGCCGACGATCTCGGACAGGATTTCCGGCAGCGGCACGAGGCTCGCCGCCTCACCCGCGGTTTCCGGCGGGGTCGCTTCCGCCTCGCTGCGATCGGCCAGCATCTCCACCCGGTGGGCGACACCGACCGTGACGCGCCCGCCGCAGACGGGGCAGAGGCCGCCAAGCGCGATGGTCTCTTTCGGGTCGAGCCGGACGCCGCAGTTGCGGTGCCCGTCCATGTGATACTTGCCCTCCTCGGGGAAGAACTCGACCGTGCCGTGATAGCCCTCGCCGGTTTCGAGCGCCCGGCGGATGGCGAAATAGTCCGGCGCGCAGGAAAAGCGCGTCGCCTCGCGCCCGAGTTTTCCGGGCGAATGCGCGTCCGAATTGGACGTGAGGCGGTAGCGGTCGAGGAACGAGACGCGCCAGTTCATCGCCGGGTCGGAAGAAAGCCCGGTCTCGACCGCGAAGATGTGGGGCGCGAGGTCGCCGTAGCATTCGGCGATGGAATCGAAACCCGACTGCGAGCCCAGCGCGGCGAACCACGGCGTCCAGATATGGGCCGGCACCAGATAGGAGCCGGGGCCGGACTGCAGCGCGACTTCAAGGAGATCGCGGGAATCGAGGCCAAGGATCGGGCGCCCGTCGGAGGCGATGTTGCCGATGCGGCCGAGGCTCGCCGCGAGCCGGTCTGCGGAGGCGAGATCCGGCACGTAGATCAGGTGGTGCACCTTTCGGGTGCGGTCGCCCTTCTTGTAGATCGTGGAGATCTCGGTCGAGAGCATGAAGCGCACCGGCCGCCGGCAGATCGCCGGCAGCGTCTTCCAGATCTCGGTCTCGATCTCCGGCTTCAGGCGGAACAGCCCGTGCCCGTCCGGCACCAGCTTGGCCTTGATCTCCGCAAGCCACGCCGGATGGACGCAATCGCCGGTGCCGACCACCGCGATGCCCTTGCGCGCCGCCCACCAGGCGAGGTGCTCGAGGTCGAGATCGCGACTGGTGGCGCGGGAATATTTCGAGTGGACGTGCAGGTCGGCGTGGAACAGGCCGTCGGGCAGGGTCATCTTTCCATCCGGTCTGGCTCCATCCGGTCAGCTCGATCCGGTTCGAGCGTGGCCGGCACGATGAGCCACACGGGGCCGGCGAGCCGAATATAGGCCGCAGCAGCCGCGACGCCATCCTTCCAGCATCGGGGCCCATTCCGGTCAGGAAACGCTTTTCAACGCCCGCATTCCGGGGCATGGTCCGCGCGCCCCGGAGCATAACCCATTCAGATCGAACCGGTCTGAACGACAAGGATATGCTCAAGGTTTTGAATCCGGAGCGATTTCTGGTCGATCGGATGAGTTCATCCGATCGGAAAGCGCTCCAACCTTTCGACATGCCCTTCCAAGAGGACTTTCGCCGCAATGACTTCCCCTCGCCTCGACGCGCTGTGTATCGGCAATGCCATCGTGGACGTGCTCGGACGCGTCGACGACGACTTCATCGTGCGGGAAGGTCTTGTGAAGGGCGAGATGCGGCTGGTGGACGCCGCGCGCTCGACGGAAATCTACGGCCGCCTCGGCCAGGTCGTTCGGATGTCCGGCGGTTCGGCCGGGAATACCGCCTTCGGCGTCGGTTCGCTGGGCGGCAACGTCGCCTATATCGGCAAGGTCGCCGCCGACGATCTCGGCCGCGCCTATGCTCACGACCTGTCGAGCCTCGGCATCGCCTTCGCGACGCAGCCGCTCGAAGGCGGCGCGCCGACCGCGGTCAGCATCATCCTGATCACGCCCGACGGCGAGCGCACCATGAACACCTATCTCGGTGCCTGCCAGTCCCTGACGGTCGCGGACGTCGAGGCCGACGCGGACGCCATCGGCGCCGCCGCCACCACCTATCTCGAGGGCTACCTGTGGGATCCGCCGGCGGCGAAGGAGGCCTTCCGCCGCGCCGCCGCGATCGCCCATGCCAACGACCGGCAGGTCGCGATCACGCTGTCGGATTCGTTCTGCGTCGACCGGCACCGAGCTGAGTTCCTGTCGCTGATCCGCACCGGCACCGTCGACATCGTTTTCGCCAACGAGCACGAACTGAAGGCGCTTTACGAGACCGCCGACATCGCCACCGCCATCGAGGCGCTGCGGCAGGACTGCGCGGTTGCCGCGGTGACGCTCGGCGCGGAAGGCTCGCTCGCCGTGACGCGCGAGGAGACCCACCACGTCAAGGCGACGCCAATCGAGAGCGTCGTCGACCTGACCGGCGCGGGCGATCTCTATGCCTCCGGCTTCCTGTTCGGTCTCGCCCGCGGGCTCGATCTTGCCGGCTGCGCCTCGCTCGGCGGCCTGTGCGCCGCGGAGGTGATCGGTCAGGTCGGCCCGCGGCCGATGCGCTCGCTGTCCGAACTCGCCTCGCAGGCGGGCTTCGCGTTCTGAACGCCGGCGCGCCTCACGCGACGGCGACGACGTGGAAGAACGAGCCGGTGACGTTGCCCCGCCGGCTCCCGATGGCGCCGAGGTCGGTGCCATCGGCGCCGGACGCCCGGGCAAAAGGCGCATCGTCGCCGGCGGTCACCACGCTCGCATAGTGGAACTCGTGGCCACGCGCCGCCGTGCCCGCACGGCCGAGCACGCCGTCTGCGGCGAGCACCGCATGGCGGTAGCCGAGATTGAGGCGGCGCGCGGCGAAGCTGGTGACGAGGCCGATGAGGCCGAGCATCTCGTGACGGCAACCGTCGGCATCGATCATCCCCTCGCCCAGCGCCATGTAGCCGCCGCACTCGCCATGAACCGGCTTCGATGCCGCGAAGGCCCGCATTCCGGCCTTCCAGCGGGAAGCCGCGGCGAGCGCCGTGCCATGCAGTTCGGGATAGCCGCCCGGTAGCCAGCACACGTCCGCGTCCGGATCGGGCACCTCGTCGGCGAGAGGTGAAAACGGCAGGAGTTGCGCGCCCGCCCGCCGCCACCCCTCGAGCACATGGGGGTAGACGAACGAGAACGCCCGGTCGCGGGCGATGGCAATGCGCTGCCCCGGGGGCGTCATTGCGGTCGCGGGCGCCGTCGTCCGCGGCGAGGCCGTTGCCCCGGCGGCCGCCACGATGGCATCGAGATCGAGATGCGCCTCGACGAGATCGGCCATCGCGGCGAGGCGGGCATCGAGCCCATCGACTTCCTCCGCCTGAACGAGGCCGAGATGACGTTCCGGAACGGCCAGACCCGCCTGACGGGGCAGCGCGCCGAACACCGGCACCCCGGCGGCGGCGAGACCCGCCCCGGCGAGGCGCGTATGACGGTCGCTGCCGACCCGGTTCAGGACGGCGCCCGCCACCCGGACATCCGGGTGGAAGGTGGCGAACCCCTTGGCCACCGCCCCGGCGGACTGCGATTGCCCGGAGACGTCGAGCACCAGCACGACGGGCCAGCCGAACCGCGCGGCGAGCGACGCCGTCGACCCGTCGCCGGAAGCGCCGGGGGCGACGCCGTCGAACAGCCCCATCAGCCCTTCGCAGATCAGGAGATCGACTCCCTCGCCGGCTTCCGCCGCGAGGCCGTCGAGCAGCGGGGCCGTCATCGCCCAGCTATCGAGATTCACGCCCGGCCGGCCGGTGGCCGCAGCATGGAACGCCGGATCGATATAGTCCGGGCCGGCCTTGCAGGCCCCGACCCTGAGGCCGCGCCGGGTGAGCGCCGCAAGGAGACCGAGCGTCACCGTTGTCTTGCCGCTGCCGGAGCGCGGCGCGGCAATGACGAGACCGGGCACCGGGAGGCCGGCGGTGTTCATGATGCCGCTCCGATGTCGGATGTCCCGGCGTCGTCACCCGCAAGGCGGAACGGCAGCAGCCCGGCCGCCAGCCGCTCGCGCAGGGCAACGATGTCGCCGATCGCCACGATGGCCGGCGGTTCCATGCCGGCCTCCAGTGCATCGGGCACGATGCGGTCCAGCCGGGAGACGAGCACGCGCTCGGCCGACGTCGCGACGGCGGCGATGATGGCCGCCGGTGTTTCCGCCGGGCGCCCGCCGGCGATCAGCGCGGCGACGATCTCCGGCAGGTTCTTCATGGCCATATAGAGCACCAGCGGCAAGCCCGTCGCCGAGATCGCGCCCCAGTCCGGCGCCTCCTGGCCGATGCCGCCGTGGCCGGTTGCGAGCACCACGGCCTGATTGATGCCGCGCATCGTCGCCGGAATGCCCGCCGCAGCGAGACCGGCAAGCCCGGACGTCACCCCCGGCACGACCCGGCAGGAGATGCCGTGGGCGAGCAGGGTTTCCACCTCCTCGCCGCCGCGGCCGAACATGAACGGATCGCCGCCCTTGAGCCGCACCACGCGCCTGCCGGCACGCGCGAGTTCAACGAGCCGCGCGGCGATATCGGCCTGGACGGCGGAGGGCTTGCCGCCGCGTTTGCCCGCGAACACGCGCTCCGCCTCCGGACGGGCGAGCGACATCACGCGGGGATCGACGAGGGCGTCGTGGACCACGGCATCGGCGGATGCGAGCGCAGCGACCGCTTCCAGCGTGAGGTGGCGCGGATCGCCCGGACCCGCACCGACGAGCCAGACTTCGCCCGGGCGGAATACAGGCAGCCCACCCAGCAAGGTCGCGATCGCATCCCTGGTATTCAAAGTGCAGCTATCCACAGGTTCGGCATGCGGCCGCCGGGCGGCCATCGGTTCATCGTGGCGCGGGGCCGGCAGCTTCTTTGGCGCAGCCGTGTTCATCGCCGCCTCCGCACGCTATCTAATACGCCATGACGCGCACCGGTGCCCCTGCGAACCGCGACCGGCCGGCCCTGATCGAGGGCGGGAACGGCAACCCGCATGCCGCGTCGGACGGCGACGGATCCGGCCGCGCGCTCCGGCCGGGCTGGACGACGGGCTCCTGCGCGACGGCGGCGACCAAGGCCGCCTTTACCGCGCTTGCGACCGGCACCTTTCCCGATCCGGTTACCATAACCCTGCCGGGCGGACGCGAGGTCGCGTTCGCGCTCGCCTTTCACCGCTTCGAGCCCGACGGCCGCGCGGTCGCGGCGGTGGTGAAGGATGCCGGCGACGATCCGGACGTCACCCACGGCGCCGTCGTGGTTTCCTCCGTCGCGCGCGGGGTGGAGGGCGCCGGCGTGCGCTTCGCGGCGGGCGCCGGCGTCGGCACCGTCACCCGGGCGGGGCTGCCGATACCGCCGGGCGAGCCGGCGATCAACCCGGTTCCCCGCGCGATGATGCGCACGGCCATCGCGGAGGTGGCCTCGGCCTTCGCCGTTCCGCCGGACGCGGATATCGAAATCTCCATCCTCGACGGCGAGCGTCTTGCCGAGAGCACGCTGAACGGCCGCCTCGGTATCGTCGGCGGGCTTTCCGTGCTCGGCACCACCGGCATCGTGGTGCCCTATTCCTGCGCGGCGTGGATCCATTCGATCCATCGCGGCGTCGATGTCGCCCGGGCCGCAGGGCTCGGCCACATCGCCGGCAGCACCGGCTCGACCTCCGAGGCGGCGGTGCGCGCGCTTTACGGCTTTGACGACATGGCCCTGATCGACATGGGCGATTTCGTCGGCGGCCTGCTCAAATATCTCAAGACCCATCCGGTGCCGCGGCTCACCATCGCGGGCGGGCCGGCGAAGATCACCAAGCTGGCGCAGGGCCGGCTCGACCTGCATTCGAAGCGGGGCGAGGCGGACCTCGGCGCGCTCGCGGCGGTGGCCGTCGAGGCCGGAAGCTCCGCGGCGCTGGCGACACGGATCACCGGTGCCAACACGGTGCTGGAGGCGTTCGGCCACGCCGCCGCCGAGGGCATCGCGCTCGCCGATGCCATTGCCGAGTCCGCCCGCGCGACCGCGGAGGCGACCCTCGCCGGGTTGCCGATCGCAATCGAGGTGGTGGTGTTCGACCGGACCGGCTCGCTGATCGGCCGGGCGCCGTTTCGCAGCGGCGGCTAGAGCGCTTTCCGATCGGATGGAATCATCCGATCGACAAGAAATCGCTCCAGCTTCAAAAGCTTGAGCATATCCTTGTCGTTCAGATCGGTTCGATCTGAACGGGATATGCTCTAGAGCGCTTTCCGAACGACGGGAAACGGTTGCCCGTTCAATAGCATGAGCAAATCCCGGCCCACGCGGGCCCGCCATCACGCCCCCTCCCCGCCGCGGAAGCGACGGCGATAATCGGGATCGTAGAGCGCGCTGTCGCGGAAGCCGGACGCGCCGAGCGCCTTGCCGACCATGATCAGGGCGGTGCGCTCGGCCGGTTCGGCGGCGAGCCGCGCGGCGATGTCGCCGAGCGTGCCGCGCAGCACGCGCTCCTCCGGCCAGGTGGCGCGGACGACCACGGCCACCGGGCAATCGGCACCGAGCACCGGGGTCAGGTCCGCGACCACGCGGTCGAGCGCATGAATGGCGAGGTGGATCGCGAGCGTCGCGCCGGTCGCGGCGAAATCGGCGAGCCGTTCTCCCGGCGGCATCGCGGAAGCCCGCCCCGAGACCCGCGTGAGCACGACGCTTTGCGCCACTTCCGGCACCGTCAGCTCGCGGCCGAGCACCGAGGCGGCGGCGGCGAAGGCGGGCACGCCCGGGGTCAGCGTATAGGGGATGCCGTGGCGCTCCAGCCGCCGGATCTGCTCGGCAACGGCCGAATAGACCGAGAGGTCGCCGGAATGAAGCCGGGCGACGTCCTCGCCGTTGCGCGCGGCGGCGACATATTCGGCCTCGATCTCGTCGAGGCTCATCGGCGCGGTATCGACGAGGCGCGCATCCGGGCGGCAATGGGCCAGCATCTCGCGCGGCACGATGGAACCGGCATAGAGGCACACCGGCACGCGGGCGAGAATGTCGCGACCGCGCAGGGTGAGAAGATCCGCCGCGCCGGGACCCGCACCGATGAAATGGACCGTCACGCCTCGCCTCCTTCGTCGCCGGCCGCGGACGCGTCACCCGCGCCGTGCGGGCTGGCGACGACTTCCGCCAGCGCGCAGGTCGCCCCGCCGACGGCGATTCTGGGGCCAAGCAGCCGCGCGCCACCGCCGGCGGCGGCGAGGGCCGCGGCTTCCGACACCGAAGGCACGCCGAACAGCGCCACCACGCGCGGCGACTGCGTCATCGTCTGGCCGGACACCGCCGCGAGGCCCGCATCCGCCACCGCGACCAGAGGCAGGCCGAATGCGGCGGCCGCCTCGACGATGCCGGGCTCCAGCCCCTTGGCGGCCGGCGTCGCCACGACGGTGACGGCCCCGAGGCTGCGGTTCGCCCGCTTCAGCGCCGCGTTCAGCGCCGCCGCGACATCCGCCGCCGCCACGCCGCGACGTCCGCCGACACCGGCGACCAGTCCTGCCCTGCTTGCGCCACGCGTCTTCTTCACGAACCCGTCCCCGTCGCCGAGCCGGCAACCCAGCTCCATTGCGTCACCGGCATTGCCGGCCGCCACGCCGTCATGTCGCCCACCGGTGACGCGCGGGCCACCGACAGGCGCACGAGTTCGCCGCCGAGCCGGGCGTGGAAACCGATCAGCAGCGTCTCGGTCTCGAGCGTCACCGCGTTGACGACGAGCCGGCCGCCACGGCCGAGGGCGGCGATGCCCGCTTCGATCACACCGGGCTCGCTGGCGCCGCCGCCGATGAACACCGCGTCCGGCGGCTCCAGCCCCGCGAGCGCGGCGGGGGCTTCGCCCGTCACGATCTTCAGCCCGGGCACGCCGAAGGCCGCGGCGTTGCGGGCGATGCGCTGGGCCCGTTCGGGAACGACCTCGACGGCGATCGCCGAAAGGCTCGGATCGGCGAGCATCCATTCGATCGCCACGGAGCCGGCACCGGCGCCGATATCCCACAATCGTTCGCCGCGGCGGGGCGACAGTGCGGAGAGCGTCACCGCGCGGATCTCGCGCTTCGTCAACTGCCCGTCGTGCTCGAACAGGCGATCGGGGAGGCCGGGCGCGCGGCCGAGGATGCGGGCGCCGGGAAGCGCCTCGGGCTCGATCGCCACCACGTTGAGACCGTCGATGGCTTCGAGATCGAACATCTCGGCCGTCGCCGTTCGCACCCGTTCGCGCGGACCGCCAAGCGCTTCGAGCACCGTCAGCCGCGACGGGCCGAACCCGGTCTCGGTCAGGAGCGCGGCAAGCCGTGCCGGCCCGGTGCCGTCGGAGGTGAGCGCGACGACGCGCCGGCCGGGGTGAAGGTGTGGCCGGATCAGATCCGGATCGCGGCCGTGGACGGAGACGACCGTGACGTCGTGCAGCGGCCAGCCGAGCCGCGCCACAGCGAGGCTCGCCGCCGAAGGCGCCGGGATCACGGCGATCTCCGCAGGCGACACCGTGCGCATCAGGCTCGCGCCGACGCCGTGGAAGAAGGGATCGCCCGAGGCGAGCACCGCGACCCGACGGCCCCGGCAGGCGGCGACCGCCTCGATGGCCCCGGTGAACGGGCTCGGCCACGGCCGCGCCTCGCCGCGCACGAGGTCAGCGGCGAGCGCCAGATGCCGCCGGCCGCCGAACACGATCTCCGCGCCCTCGACGAGCGCCCGCGCAGCCGGCGAAAGCCCGGCGGCGCCGTCCTCGCCGATGCCGACGATGGACAGCCACCGCATCGGCGCGGCATTGTCCGCCGTCTCCGACGGCCGGGTTTCGGCCCGGAGAGATCCGGAGGACGCAATCGATCCGGAAGACATCATCGAACCGGAAGGTCCCGTCATCGTGTCGACGTCAGAGGGCATCGCACGCCTCCTCGTGCTCGGGGGCACCACCGAGGCACGCCAGCTGGCGGCGCGGCTGGCGATGCGCCCTGATATCGCGGCGACGCTGTCGCTCGCCGGACGGACCATTGCCCCGCTCACCCAGCCCGTGCCGGTCCGGACCGGCGGGTTCGGCGGTGTCGAGGGCCTCGCGACCTATCTGGCGGAGCATGGCATCGACCGGCTGATCGATGCCACCCATCCGTTCGCCGCCCGCATCTCCGCCAATGCGGTGGCGGCCGCCCGGCTTGCCCGCGTGCCGCTGCTCAGGCTGGAACGGCCGGCCTGGACCATGGTTCCCGGCGACCGCTGGCGGCCGGTTTCCTCCGTCGCCGCGGCCGTCGCCGCGCTCGGCACCGGGCCGCGCCGGGCGTTCCTGGCGCTCGGCCGGCAGGAACTCGGCCCGTTCGAGGATGCGCCGCAGCATGCCTATCTCGTCCGCAGCGTCGATCCGGTGGAGCCGCCGCTCGCCGTGCCGCACGCGAGCTACGTGCTCGGCCGCGGCCCGTTCCGGGAGGAGGACGACCGCGCGCTGTTCGAGACCCACGGCATCGACGCCGTTGTCGCCAAGAACAGCGGCGGCGAGGCCACCTACGGCAAGATCGCCGCGGCGCGTGCGCTCGGGATCGAGGTATTCCTGATCGGACGGCCGACGCTGCCGCCGGCCGAGATCGCAACCGATGTGGAGGCGGCGCTCGGCTGGATCGACCGCGGCGGCACTCACGAGGCGGCCTCCGCCACCGTCGCCGCGGAACGCGGGCTGTAGACCAGCGGCGGCCGGCCGGGCCGATCGATCACCCGCGTCTCGCGGCTGCCGACGATGACGAGCGTCGCCATATCGGCACCGAACGCCTCGGCGGCCGAGGTTGCTTCGGCGATGCGGCTGACCGAGAGCCGTTCTCCGGGGCGGGACAGTGCGCGGCCGAAGATCACCGGCACATCGGCGGGCAGCACGCTTCCCAACGCCTCGAAGGCGGCACCAAGCTGCCAGGGCCTTGCCCGGGAGATCGGATTGTAGAGCGCCATGGCGAAGCCGGCTTCGGCGGCGGCCCTGAGCCGGGCTTCGACGAGCGCCCACGGCTTCAGATTGTCCGAGAGCGAGATCACGCAGAAATCGTGGCCGAGCGGCGCGCCGGCCCGGGCCGCCACCGCGAGCGCCGCGGTGATGCCGGGATGAACCGCGATCTCGATCTGCCGCCAGGCCGCCGGACCGGCTTCGACGGCCTCGCAGACCGCGGCCGCCATGGCGAACACGCCGGGATCGCCGCCGGACACCACCGCCACCCGCCGGCCCTCGGCCGCAAGCCGCAGCGCCGCCTTCGCGCGATCCAGTTCCTCGCGATTGTCGGAAGCCTCGCACCGCTGGCCGGGCGCCAGCGTCAGCCGGTCGAGATAGGGTCCATAACCGAGGAAGATCTCGGCATCGGCGACCACGGCGCTCGTCGCCGGTGTCACCAGCGCGGCGTCACCCGGTCCGAGGCCGATGACATCGAGCCGGCCGCCCGCCTGCGGCGACAGTTCGGAGCCGGAGAGCGGAGACGTCATGGTCGCCCTTCCCAACCCGGCACCAGCACGAGGGAAAAGTAGGGCGCGCCTTCGTCCGGCTGATCGACGAGCCGGCGGCTGGCGCCGTCCGCCATGGTGCCGCGCTCCACATAGAGCGCGCGTTCGAGCTTGCCGACCCGCATCAGCGCGCGGCGGACCTTGGGCAGGTTGCGGCCAAGCTTCATGATCACCGCCGCTTCGCCGCCGGCGAGATGGCGCACGAGATCATCCTCGTCGAGCGTGCCGGGAAGCACGGTGAGGACGTCGTCGCCCTGGACGAGCGGCAGGCCGGCTTCCGCGGAACAGCCGGAGAAGGCTGTGACGCCGGGAATGACCTCGGTGCGGTATCGGCCGGACAGCCGCACATGCAGGTGCATGTAGGAACCGTAGAACAGCGGATCGCCCTCGCTGACGACCGCCACCGTGTCGCCGGCATCGAGCGCGGCGGCGACTCGCGCCGACGCATTGTCGTAGAAGGCGGCGATGGCGGCGCGATAGTCGGGGTGATGGCGGTGGATCTCCGTCGTCACCGGATAATCGAGCGCGAGCACACGGACACCGGGCCTGACGTGGCCGGCGAGCGCGGGATTGGCGAGGATGGTCGCCGCGCGGCCCGCATTGCCGGCCTTGGCGAAGCAGGCGATGACGTCGGCGGAGGCGAGCACCCGCACCGCCTTCAGGGTGACGAGTTCCGGATCGCCGGGGCCGAGGCCGACGCCGTAGAGCCGCCCGGGCGCGGTTTCGAGCGCCGCGCTCATAGACCAGGCCTCGCCAGCGCATTGAGGGCGGCGGCGGTCATGGCGCTGCCGCCGAGCCGGCCGGAGACGATCAGGAACGGCACGCCGCGCGAGTCGGCGGCAAGCGCCGCCTTGGATTCGGCCGCACCGACGAAGCCCACCGGGATGCCGAGGATCGCCGCCGGCTTCGGCCAGCCTTCATCCAGCCGCTCGAGCAAGTGGAACAGCGCCGTCGGGGCGTTGCCGATGGCGACGACCGCTCCGGCGATGTGCTCGCGCCACAGCTCCAACGCCGCGGCGGAGCGTGTCGTGCCGAGGCTCGCGGCGAGCCCGGGCACGGCCGGATCGCGCAGGGTGCAGATCACCGCGTTCTCGGCCGGCAGCCGGGCGCGGGTGACGCCGTGGGCAACCATCTCGGCGTCGCACAGGATCGGCGCGCCAGCTTCGAGTGCGCCGCGCGCGGCGGCGACGAAGCCCGGCGAGAACACGAAATGGCGCGCGGCCTCCACCAGTCCGGCGGCATGGATCATGCGGACGGCGACGTCGGCCTCTTCCGCCGAGAAGCGCGACAGATCGGCCTCTTCCCGGATGATGGCGAACGAACGGCGATAGATCGCCTGCCCGTCGCGGATATAGTCGAAGCCGTCGGCCATCACGCGCTTTCAGTCTTGTCTTCGGCCACGCCGGGCCGTTCGGCCGGCGTCCGGAATGTGTTCGCCGGGGCTGGGACATCCCGGTGTGGGGAGACCGTTCCGGACCGCAAATGCAAGGACATCCATCGGGGCCGATCTGGCCCGGACGGCATCAAACCCGAAAAAGGTAGAGGCGAACGCCGCCGGCAACGCAAGGACTTCCGCGCCGCGCTCCCCGGCAAATTCTCGCCGTTCCGGGCGCCGGAAGACCCCGCCGGCCGGCCAACGACCTCACCACGCATGACGCAGCACCGCGTCGACGATCTCGCTCTCGGCGATCGGGCCGGAAAGGGAGCCGGCCGGCCCGATCACCGCCACGCCGTCCTCATGGCCGACGAAGGTCAGTGCCGCCGCCTCGCCGCCGGCGCAGGCCTTGGCGCATCCGGAGAGGTGGACGGAAAAATCCGGCCCGAGCCGACCGTGCGCCGCTTGCGCGACCGCGGGGGCCAGCGCGCGAGCGGCGAAGTGGGCGGAGGCGCACCCCGGCGCACCGGCGCAGGCCGCCACGAAAAGCCGCGGATCGTCCGGCCGGACGATGAGGCCGAGCGCCTCGCCATGGGACGCCAGCGCACGGGCGGCATCTGCGCCGAGCGAGGCGATCACCAGCCCGTGGTCGGCGGCAAGCCGGGCCTCGGTCGCGCCGAGGCCGATGGCGCGCCGGACGAAGGCCGCCAGCGCCCCGGCCGTGCAGGCCCCGAAGGCCGGCACGATTCCGACCGCGACGAGACCGCCCCGAACGGGATGCAGGCCGGCCGGGACGGCGCTTGCCAGCGCTGCGGCCGGCGATCCCCCGATGATGCCGGGCTGGACCGCGCCGGCGGCGACCGGCAGCAGGAATGGCGCCAGCAACCGCGCGGCGTCCGCCACGGCGCCGGCTTCGGCAAGCCAGGATCGCGCGCGGGCGGCGCGGCCGCGCGCGGCAAGCCGCTCCAGGACGGCGACCGCCGCCGCGACGGCGGCGGTTCCAGAAACGGCGCCGAAGACGGTCTGGTCGCGGGCGGGGCCGCCGAGACCGAGCACCCAGACATCCGCCTGTCCCGGAACAGCCGACAGCCGGAGATCGGCGGCCACCGTTGGGAAGCCGAGCCGGGCTCCGCCATCGATCACCAATGTGGCCTTGGGGGCGAGCCGGTCCGCGAGACCGCTCCCGGCAACGGCGTCTGCGATCCCGCGTGCGAGCGGGCGCGGGTCCACAGCGGCGGTGGGGTCGAGGCCGGCGAGCGGGTCCGTCAGGATCGCAGGCGCCTCGGCAATCTCGATCGGCAGCGCGCGCACCGCGTCCGCGAACGAAGCCGCGCCGGCCGCGTCGAGCCCGCGCACCTGAAGGCTGGCGCGGCGGGTGATCTCGACGATGCCGTTGCCATGGCGGCCGGCGGCATCGAGCACAGCCCCCAGGGCTTCGAGACCGATGGCACCGAAGCGCGGCATCAGGCGGGCGATCAGCCCGTCGCCCGTCATCATCGGGCGGTCGAGGGCCGGACAAGCGCCACGGCGCGCTCCGGACGACGGCGCAGTGGTGTCGGGGCCGGGCGTTCCCGCCTCAAGAGCGGAAGACTGGCTGGCAAGGAAAGACGGTGACCGGGTCATGACGCCACCGCCCGGGCAACGCGGCCGTCGGCAGCGCCTCCGCGCGGCGCCGTTCCGTCGTTCGCGCCACGCCGCAGCAGCGCGAGATCGTGCTCCACGTCGTTGCGACGGGGATGCCAGAGGCCGCGCCGGCGGGCGTCGTCGAGCCGCCCGGCGATGGCAAGGCCGGCGGCCGGATTTTCCCGCAGGATGAAATCGCGCACGACGGGATCGGCGACATAGGCCTCGTGGACGAGGTCGATCAGCGCGGTCGGGACTGCGTCCGTCATTTCCGCGAACGCAACGAGGCGGTCGACGGTTTCGGCGAACTCCGCCGCCCCGCGCGGGCCGTGGCGCATCTGGCCCGCGATGAAGCGCGGGCTCGTCGCACGGCCGCGCACGACGCGGGCGAGCGCCGCGCCCAGCGGCCGGGCGCGGGGGCGGGCCGGATCCGTGGTGTCGAGCACGACGAGCGCAGCGGCGTTGCCGAGCGCCTCGGCCGCTGCCGCGAATCCACCGAGGAAGCTCGCATCCGCGGTGCCTTCGAGAAGGTCGCGGCCGGGGTCGTCGCCGACATGGACGAGACCGTCGGCCGAGGCCACCCGTTCGGCGAAAGCGTCGGGAGCCGGCACCATCCGCTCGTCGGCGCCGAAGCCATGGGACGATGCCGCGAGATAGGCCCGGCCGATCTCGCCGCGATCCTGCCAAGCACCGGCGGCGACGACATCCTCGACGCCGGCGCCGTAGGTGCCCGGTGCCGAGCCGAACACGCGCACCAACGCCGACGGGTCACCGGTGGCCGCGGCACGGCGGCTGGCGGCGAGCGGATTGTCGTCGTCCGGCTCGTCGCGCTCCGCGACTGCCTGCACGGCGGCATCCATCAGCGCGATCTGCGCCGGGAACAGGTCGCGAAACAGGCCGGAGATCCGCCAGGTAACGTCGACGCGCGGCCGGCCGATCACGGCGGGCGGCAGCACCTCGATGCCGGTGACGCGGCCCGTCGCCCGATCCCACAACGGCCGGCAGCCGAGGAGCGCCAGTCCGATGGCGATCTCCTCACCCCCGGTCCTGAGCGTCGCCGAGCCCCAGAGATCGAGGACGAGCGCACGCGGATAATCGCCCTCTTCCTGCAGATGGCGGCGCACGATCTCGTCGGCCGCCCGGCGGCCGAGTTCCATCGCCGTTTCGGTCGGCAGGCCGCGCGGATCGGCGGTGACGAGGTTGCGCCCGGTCGGCAGCACATCGCGCCGCCCGCGTGCCGGCGCGCCGGCCGGGCCCGGAACGACGCGCCTGCCATCGAGCGCGGCGAGCAGCGCCTGCCGCTCGTTGTTGGTGGAGCGCAGCCGCTCCGGATCGTCCGCTTCGGCACCGGCCCGGGGCATACGGCCATAGACGTGCAGTCCGTCCTTGATCGCGAGTTCCTTGACGTCGCAGAGCCACGCATCGATGCGCTGCAGGGCATCGGCAGCATCGCTTGCCCCGTCGAGACCGGCTTCGCCGGCGAGACGCGCCTCGCGGGCGGTTTCGACGATCAGCGCGGCAAGGCGGTCGCGGCGACGCGGATCGAGGCCGTCCGCCATGGCGTATTCGTCGACGAGGCGTTCGAGTTCGCGCGCCGGGCCATCGAGTTCCGCACCGACCAGCGGCGGCGGCAGGTGGCCGAGCGTGACCGCGGCGACGCGGCGCTTCGCCTGGGCCGCCTCGCCGGGATTGGAGACGATGAAGGGATAGAACACCGGCATTTCGCCGAGGAGAATGTCGGGAAAGCAGCCGGCGGTGAGCGCCACCGCCTTGCCCGGCAGCCACTCGAATGTGCCGTGGGCGCCCATGTGCACCACGGCATCCGCGCTGCGACGGAGCCACAGCCCGAACGCGAGCAGGGCATGGCGCGGCGGCAGCACAGGGTCGTGGTAGTCCGCACGGCGGTCGGAAGACCGGCCACGGTCCGGCGGCAGCGCGACGGCGACGTTGCCGGCCACGAAACCACGGAAGCGGAACGTGCCGTCGACCGCATCCGGGTCGGCCTCCGGCGGCCCCCATGCCGCCTCCACGGCAGCGCGGGATGCGGGATCGAGACCCGCAAACCACGCGGCATAGTCCGCGAGCGCGACGGCGGGCGTTTCACCCGGCACCGGCATCCGGCCTTCGAGCATCGCCACGAGGTCGCGCGCCGTCGCGGGACGGTTGCCGGCTCCATAGCCGGCGGCCTCCAGATCGTCGCAGAGCGCGAGCACGCTCGCCGGCACGTCGAGGCCGACGGCATAGCCGGTGCGGCCGGAGACGCCGGCATAATCGGGCAGCACGATCGCGACCCGCCTGCGCGCGGGCGGCAGGCCCCGCAGCGCCACCAGCGCGGCGATGCGCCCGGCGACGCGGGCCACCCGATCCGGCTCCGGCACATTGCGGAAGGCGGTGAAGCCGGGGCCGGCGGCCGTCGGAGCCTCGTCCTTGAACGACAAGGGGCCGGCAAGCACCCGGCCGTCGATCTCCGGCAGCACGACGTGCATGGCGAGGTCGGATGCGCCGAGCCCGCGACTGCTTTTCGCCCACGCCTGCCTGCGGGTGGTGGCGATCACCGCCTGCAGCACGGGCACGCCGGCCGCTTCGAACAGCGCGGCCGCTTCGTCGCCCGCGGCGAAGGCCGTGGCGGTGACGATGGCGGCGGGAGAGAGCCGCTCCATCGCCTCGCGCACGAACGCGCAGGCGCCGGCATCCTTCAGGCTCGATACGAACAACGGCGCGGCCGCAAGTCCGCGCGCCTCCAGCGCCGCGACGAGGGCGTCGACGGGCGCGACGTCCGCCGCGATCCAGAGCGCCCGATAGAACAGCACGATCACGACCGGTCGACCGGCCGGCAGCACCGCCGCAAGGTCGTCGAGCGGGCACGCGCCCCGCTTCGGGTGATAGCCGGACGCCCACGGCACCGGCGCCGGTGGAGCGATGGTTCCGGCCGGGACGACGAAGCCCGCGTCCTCGCAAAGACGGCGCGCGAGGCTGCGGAGATTGGCGGCGCCACCGGCGGAGAAATAATCAGCCAGCGCGGCCAGACGATCGGGTGACAGCGTGGAAATCGCGTCGAGGCGAGGATCGTCGCGGCCATCGGCCGGGATCACGGCGAGGGCGATGCCGGCCTCACGGCTCAAGGCCGAGAGCCGTTCAAGCCCGTAGCGCCACCAGTCGAGCCCGCCGAGCATGCGGACGATGATCAGGCGCGCGTGACGGGCGGTGCGGTCGATCCAGAGATCGACCGACATCGGATGGGCGAGATCGGCAAGCTGCACGAGACGAAGCGCAGGACGCCGGGCCCCTCGCGGTTCGGTTTTCGCCGAACGGGCCTCTTCCGAGTTGACCTCGGCCGTCCAGGCCTCCCAGCCGGCGCCGAGGGCGGTCAGCTCGCCGTCCGAATATGACATCACCACCACGTCGCCCGGCGTCTGGCCGAGATCGACGGCAGCCGTCATCTCGTCGAGGCCGCGGGCGGTGGTGGCGATGAGGTGCATGATGCCAGGGGCTCTTTGCCGGGGGTCTCTTTGCCGGTCTCTCGGCGTCAGCCGGCGAGGGCGCGCGCGACGGCGTCGCGGTCGAGCCCCTTCAGGCCGATGACGACGAGGCGGCCGTCGCGTGCCTCGCCCGCCTTCCACGGCCGGTCGAAATGGTGGCCGACGCGGGTGCCGACGCCCTGGACCACGAGGCGCATCGGCTTGCCGGCAACCGAGGCGAACCCCTTGACGCGAAGCGCGGGACCGGCCGCCGCCGCGGCCGCCACGCGCCGGGCGAGGTCGGCCGGATCGGACACCTCGCCGATCGGCAGGGCGAAGCTGTCGAACTCGTCGTGGTCGTGGTCTTCCTCGTCGTCGTGATGGGTGCGGCGGTTCTCGATCTCGTCTTCCACCCCGACGCCGAGGCCGAGCAGCGCGGCGGCCTCGATGCGGCCTTCGGCGACCGGCACCACGGCGACCGGACGATCGACGCCACTCTCGGCGAGCGCACCGTCGATGGCGGCGCGGGCGCGGGCCAGGCCGTTCTCGTCGAGAAGATCGGTCTTGGAAAGAATGATCAGGTCGGCGCAGGCGAGCTGATCCTCGAACACCTCTTCCACCGGATCGTCGTGGTCGAGCGAGGCATCTTCGGCACGCTGGCGGGCCAGCGCCTCCTCGTCGGCCGCCACCTTGCCGTCGGCCAGCGCCGCGCCGTCGACCACCGCGACGACGCCGTCGACCGTGACCCGGCCGCGGATTTCCGGCCACTGGAACGCCTGCACCAGCGGCTTCGGCAGGGCGAGGCCGGAGGTCTCGATCAGGATATGCTCCACCTCGGGGCGGCGCGAGAGGATGGTCTCGATCGCCGGGGCGAACTCGTCGGCCACCGTGCAGCACAGGCAGCCGTTGGCGAGTTCCACCACGTTCTCTTCCGGGCAAGTCTCGTCGCCGCAGCCCTTGAGAAGTTCGCCGTCGATGCCGACGTCGCCGAACTCGTTGACGATCACCGCCAGCCTGCGGCCGTGGGCGGTCTCAAGCACGTGGCGGATCAGCGTGGTCTTGCCGGAGCCCAGGAAGCCCGTGACGATGGTGCAGGGAATGCGCGCGAGGGTTTGCATGGACATCCTTCGGATCGCACCGGGCCAGCCGCCGATGAGGCGATCTTGTCGCGAGGTGCGTCAAGGACCGACGCCGGTTGCGAGGCCGGCAACCACCGAGCCCGAACGTCCAGCCGTCGTCTGCATCCCGAGGCACCCCGCCCGGCACGCATCCCGATCGTTCGGCCGGCGGCAGGTCTCCTGGCTCGCGGCGTTCCGGCGATCCGGCGCATGACGCCGTCCGCCGCCCCCCGCCGCCTTCCCGGCCGCTCCACCTCTAAAGAGATGGCACTAACGCCAGTGGCATCTTGGCGAGGGCTCGCCGCCTACAGTTGCGGGGGCAGCTGCGGCATCGGACAGCACCGCTGTCCAGACCGCATTCCCTTTTCACCCGGAGGCTCTCGCCCACCGGGACCGTCGGCAAGGCCACTAAGGCGCCACCGGCCGGCCTTGTCAACGCACGCGCGCGCCCGGCAGCCTTGCGCCGGGCTGCGGCGCCTCGCCCGCGGCCCGGCAGCAGGGTATATTTGACACATATTTGTGGCTATCATCGCCGCCACGCCAATATCGAAGGAGCCCTAGGTGTTCCAATTCAAGCCCGGCAAACGGCAATCGGTTGAAGACTTCTCGGCGGTCCGCAAGGAAGTCGAGGCGAACTACAAGAACGTGGTTCTGGTCTTGCAGGGAGGCGGCGCACTGGGGTCGTATCAACCGGGCGTCGCGGAAGTCCTGTCCGAAGTCGGTCTCGACATCACCTGGGTCGCGGGCATTTCCATCGGCGCGATCAATTCCGCGATCATCGCCGGCAACCCGCCCGAGCGGCGCATAGACCAGTTGCGCGCATTCTGGGACCTGGTCACGAGCCGGGTGCAGTGGCCCTTCATCCCCTCGGGCGACGCCGCGCGCAGCATGTTCAATCAGCTGTCGTCGTTCTCGGCGCTCGCCTTCGGCCAGCCCGGCTTCTTCGAACCGCGCTTTCCGCCGCCGCAGTTCCAGCCGCCCGGCTCGATCG
The DNA here is from genome assembly GCF_900148505.1 of Pseudoxanthobacter soli DSM 19599. NCBI lineage: Bacteria > Pseudomonadati > Pseudomonadota > Alphaproteobacteria > Hyphomicrobiales > Segnochrobactraceae > Pseudoxanthobacter > Pseudoxanthobacter soli. Next base: position 335,828 of record NZ_FRXO01000002.1, read on the forward strand.
AGGCGCTCAGCATCTACGACACCACGCCGCTGCGCAACACGCTGGAGACGCTGGTCGATTTCGACTATCTGAACGAGAAGAGCCCGGTGCGGCTTTCCGTCGGCGCGGTGAACATCCGCAGCGGCAACTTCGTCTATTTCGACAGCCGCGAACGGCGCATCCGGCCGGAGCACATCATGGCCTCGGGCTCGCTGCCGCCGGGATTTCCGCCGGTCGAGATCGAAGGCGAACTCTACTGGGACGGCGGACTCGTTTCCAACACGCCGCTGTCCTACGTGCTGTCGCGGGCACCGCACGACCGCTCGCTGATCTTCCAGGTCGACCTGTTCTCGTCGACGGGCAACCGCCCGCGCACCTTCGCGGAGCTCGGCGAGCGGGAGAAGGACATCCAGTTCTCCAGCCGCACGCGCCTGAACACCGATATGTTCCGCCAGATGCAGCGCTCGCGGCGCGCCGTCGGCGCGCTTCTCGACAAGCTGCCGAAGGAATTCCACGACATGCCGGAATACAAGGAGCTCGCGAAGCTCCGTATGAAGGCGGAGGTGAACATCATCCACCTCATCTACCGCCGCCACGGCTACGACCGCGAGTTCAAGGACTACGAGTTCTCGCGCAATACCATGGTCGATCACTGGAACGCCGGCCGCGACACCATCATGCGCACGCTGCGGCATCCGGAGTGGTTCTGCCCGCCGACCGAGGCCGACGCCGGCGTCGTCACCCACGACATCAACCGCGACGCCGACGACTGATCGGCGGGCGCCGCCCGGCGCCGGCAACGGCACACGCCGCGCCGCGCCGCAGCGCCTTCGTGGGCCGGAGCAAAATGCCCGCCCGCGCGAACCGTGCCTTCCCCCCGGATGCCCCGCCTCCCCGGTCCGCATCCGGCCCGTCCACCGCCTGCCCCGCTGGAGCACACGATGATCAGTGAAGACGAAATCCGCCAGAAGGCCTTCGCGATGCCGTTCACCAGCCCGGCCTATCCGGTCGGGCCGTACCGGTTCATCAACCGCGAGTTCCTGATCGTCACCTATCGGACCGATCCGGCCGCGCTTGCCAAGGTCGTGCCGGCGCCGCTGGAAATCACCGATCCCATCGTCAAGTTCGAGTTCATCCGCATGCCGGATTCGACCGGCTTCGGCGACTACACCGAATCCGGCCAGGTCATTCCGGTGAGCTACAAGGGCAAGCCCGGCGCCTACGTGCACGCGATGTATCTCGACTGCGAGCCGCCGATCGCCGGCGGACGCGAACTCTGGGGCTTCCCGAAGAAGCTCGCCAACCCCAAGCTGACGATCGAGAAGGAGACGCTGCTCGGCAATCTCCATTTCGGTCCGGTCAAGCTGGCGACCGCCACCATGGGCTACAAGCACAAGACGCTTTCCGAAGCCGATGTGATGGGCGCGCTGACCGCCCCGAACTACCTGCTGAAGATCATCCCCCACGTGGACGGCAGCCCGCGGATCTGCGAACTCGTGCGCTACCACATGACGGACATCGTCTTCAAAGGCGCCTGGACCGGCCCGGCCGCGCTGGAACTGTTCCACCACGCGCTCGCTCCCGTCGCCGACCTGCCGGTGCTGGAGGTGCTGAGCGGCGTTCATATCGTGACCGACCTCACCCTCGGTCTCGGCGAAGTGGTGCACGACTACCTCGCCTGACGCACGTCTATCCTGCCTGACACACTTGCGGCTGCCGCCAAGGTGGCAGCCGCCCGTTCCCGATGTGGCGCTGCCGTGTGCCGCCGCGCCGGGACCGAAAGAACGGTGGGACCGCGGGAACGACCCGGCCCGCGGTCGCATCCGCTGTCCGGTGTGCTTTGCCGCCTTGATCCCGCGCGCGCGCCGGACCAGAGTGCGCCGCCGACACCATGCCGGCGTTGCGGAGCCCTGCCCCGATGATCTCCCGCCTCACGACATCCCGGACCTGCGGCGCCCCGGCGAACGGCCGCGGACCGGCCCGCACGGGCGATGCCTATGCCCCGGTCCGCGCCCATGCCCTCCGGCTCGTCCGCGCCGCCGCTGCCGCGCTGATGCTCTCCGTCCCGCTGGCGATGCCGGCCGCAAGCCCGGCGCAGGCACAGGCCAACCGTCCGGACACCGCCGCCCGCTCGGTGGTGACGGGGGCCGGCTCGACGCTCGTCTTTCCCGCGATGTCGCGCTGGGCGGCGGGCTTCCAGCAGAAGACCCACATCCCGGTGAGCTACCAGCCGAACGGCGTCGCCTCCGCCCGCTCCCAGATCGACGAAGGCGCGATCACCTTCGCGCTGACCGATGCGCCGTTCAGCGCGGCCGATCTCGACAGCTACGGCTTCGTGCAGTGGCCGCTGGTGTTCGGAGCGGTGGTGCCGGTCGCCACGGTTCCGGGCGTGTCGCGGCTGGAGCTCGACGGCGACACCCTCGCCAACATCTTTCTCGGCCGCATCACCCGTTGGTCGGATCCGGCGATTGCCGCGCTGAACGGCGGCATGAAGCTGCCGGACATTCCGATCGTCGTCGTCAGCCACGAGCACGAGGGCGGCGGATCGACCATCGTCTTCAACCGCTATCTCTCCGTGGCCAGCAAGGCCTATGCCGATGCGCTGCGTTCCGCGCGCGGCAAGGTGCCTTTTCGCGGCGAGCCCGTGCTGTCCACCGGCGACCTTGGCGTCGCGGTGACCGTGGCGGCGACGCCGGGTGCGATCGGCTACACCGATTTCGCCGACGCCACCGCCTCACGGGCGCCGATCGTGGCCTTGCGCACGCCGACCGGCACCCTGACCGCCAGCCCGGAGAGCTTCACCAAGTCCGTGGCGACGCTGACCGCGGGCTTGAACGGCGGGCTCGGCTTCGCCGACCTCGTGATCGACCCGGCGAAGGTCGACCCATCGTCGATCGGCGGCTGGCCGATGATGGCGACGACGTTCGTCGTCATGGATGCCGTGCCGCAGAACCGCGACAACGCCGTCGCGGCCTTGCAGTTCTTCGACTGGATCTATCGCTCCGGCGGCGAGATCGGCGGATCGCTCGGCTACGTTCCGGCACCGCAGAACCTCGTGGAGGCGGTCGAGACGCTATGGACCAGCGCGATCATCATCGACGACGTGCCGCTCTGGCCGCCGAAATGAGCCGCGTTGCCGGCGGCTGGCCCGGCATTGCCAAACCCGGCCGATTCGTCCATACGCTCCGCCGGCCCGTCGTTCGCCGGCCCGCGGACGGCGCGGCAGGCAGAGAACAAGGAGCCGGCGGCCCGCGATGAAGCAGCGTGACAGCGCCCAGGGCACTCCCTCCAAGGCCCTCAAAGCCCCTCCCCTTCGTGGCGAAAGCCTTCCCTTGGCCGCACGGCTCTGGCGCAGCCATATCCGCGCGATGTGGCCGCAGCTCATCATGGTGCTCGTCGTCACGGCGATCGCCGCCGGCACCACCGGCCTCTATCCGCTGATCATCAATCACGCCTACGACGCCTTCACCGCGCGCGACAGCGTGCGCATCGCCTATCTGCCGGTCGCCGTGGCGCTGGTGACCATCGTCAAGAGCGTGGCGCTCTACGGCCAGGTGGCGCTGACCAACCGGGTGGCGACCCGCATCGAGACGGAACTCCAGATCGAGCTCTACGACCATCTCGTCGCCGCCGACGTCGCCCGGCTGTCGCGCGAAACCCCGGCCGCACTGACCCAGCGCTTCACCACGGACCTCGGCTTCATCCGCGAGGCCCTGACGCGGGCGACATCGAGCCTGGTGCGCGACGTGCTGACGCTGATCTCGGTGTTCGCGGCGATGCTGTGGCTCGACTGGCAGCTGTCGCTGATGTCGCTCGTCATCGTGCCGTTCGCGGTGATCCCGATCCAGCGCATCGGCAAGCGGGTGCGGCGGGTGACGACCACCACCCAGGAACAGATGGGCATGATGGCCGGGCTCGTGTCCGAGAGCTTCGGCGCCGCCCGCGTGGTGAAGAGCTACCGGCTGGAGGACTATCTCCGGACCCGTGCCAACACGGTGTTCGAGGTCATCCGCAAGCTGAAGATCAAGACGGCCGACCAGCGCGGCCGGGTGGAGCCGGTGCTCGAGGCGCTCGGCGGCCTTGCCGTCGCGCTCGTGCTGGCCGTGATCGGCTGGCGCATCGGGTCCGGCGCGTCATCGGTCGGCGAGTTCACCGGCTTCGTCTCGGCGCTGCTGCTCGCGGCACAGCCGCTGCGCGGCATCGGCAGCCTGAACACCATCCTGCAGCAGGGCTTCTCCGCGCTCGACCGCGTGTTCTCGGTGATCGACGAGAAGGCGACGGTGGTCGACAGTCCGGACGCCGCGCCGCTGGCGGTCTCATCCGGCGCGATCCGCTTCGAGGACGTGCGTTTCCGTTACCCGGACGGCACGCTGGCGCTCGACGGGTTCGACCTCTCCATCGCCGGCGGCAAGACCACGGCCATCGTCGGGCGCTCCGGCGCGGGCAAGTCGACGCTGTTCGGCCTGCTTCCCCGGCTTTACGACATCGAGGCCGGCCGTATCCTGATCGATGGGCAGGACATCCGCTCGGTGACGCTCGCCAGCCTGCGTCAGGCGATCGGCGTCGTCACCCAGGAGGCGGTGCTGTTCGACGACACCGTGCGCGGCAACATCGCGCTCGGCCGGCCGGGTGCGGACGATGCCGCCATCCGCGCAGCCGCAGAGGCCGCTGCCGCGGATCGCTTCATAGCCCGCCTGCCGGAGGGTTACGACACCCAGGTGGGCGACCGGGGCGCGCGGCTTTCGGGCGGCGAACGCCAGCGCGTGACCATCGCCCGCGCCTTCCTCAAGGATGCTCCGATCCTGCTGCTCGACGAAGCCACATCGGCGCTCGATTCCGAATCCGAGCATCTCGTCAAGGAGGCGATCGACCGGCTGTCGCAAGGGCGCACGACGCTGGTGATCGCCCACCGGCTTTCCACCATCCGCGCGGCGGACTGCATCGTGGTGCTGGATCAGGGGCGCGTCGCCGAATCGGGGACCCACGACGAACTGATCGCCAGAGGCGGCCTCTACGCGAGGCTTCACCGGCTGCAGTTCCAGGCCGGGCGCGACGACGACGGACGCGACGAGGACGGGCGTGACACCAACCCGGAGTCGGAGATCGCGCCCGCCTGAAGCGCATTCCGGCACGGAGCCTGCCGAGCGCCATCGTACCGGCGCCGCCGGTTTCAGGCCTGCCCGCATCAGGGCAACCTGAACGGGATATGCGCTAGGCGCCGTTGAGGAGCACGGCCACCTCGTTCTCGAGGTGGCCCGAGAAGCCGGTGACCTCGTCCGCCACGGTACGCGCCGACAGCGCCACCGTGCGAATCTCCGCCGTTGCGTTGGAGACACCGACGATCATGTCGCTGACGCTGCGGTTCGTGGCAGCCTGCTCCTCGACTCCCGCGGAAAGCACCACCAGAACGTCGTTCATCTGGCCGATATAGTCGGCGATTTCGGCGACCGCGCTTGCCGCACCATTGCTGGTGCTCTGAATGGCGGCGATCTGGTCGCGGATGTCGCGGGTGGCCTGGGCGGTCTGGGCTGCGAGCGCCTTGACCTCCTGGGCGACCACCGCGAAGCCCCGACCGGCGTCGCCGGCCCGTGCGGCCTCGATGGTGGCATTGAGCGCGAGCAGGTTGGTCTGCGAGGCGATGGCCTCGATCAGCACCGTGACGGCGCCGATCAGCTCGATGCTGTTGGCGAGAGACCCCACACGCTCGTTCGCGGATGCGGCCTGCTGCACGGCATCGCGCGACATGCCGGTCGCGCGCCGGATCTGGCTGGAAATCTCCTCGAACGAGGCCGACATCTCCACACCGGCGGACGACACGGCCGAGGCGGATTCCTCGGCCGCCTCACTGAGCTTCAGCAGCCGGCCGCTCGTGGTCTGCATCTCGGCGGAGGTATCGTTCATCGCCTGGATGACACCGCGCACGCTGTTGGCGACCTTGATGCTCTCGGTCACGAGCGACCACGTCACCATCGGGCGGAGATAGGCGCCATCGTCATTCCTGATCGCGACGACGTGCAGCCGCAGGGTGTCCGCCCCAACCTTGATGTCGGCCACATGGGGCAGGTTCTTCGGATCGGCCAGCATCGCGCGGATGCGGCCGGGCACCTTGTGGAACACGTCGATCGATGTGCCGATGAGGTCGTCGGCTTTGATCGGCAGGTCGTTCTCGACCAGCCGCAGCATCTCCACGCTGGTACGGTTGGCGTAGTCGATGCGGAAATCGGTGAGGTCGCAGGTCATGACGTTGACCGGCACGACCTCGATCATGCGGCGGAACAGTTCGTTCTTCCTGTCACGCTCGACCCTTGCCGTGACGACATCCCACGTCAGCTGCACGGCGCGGCACTCGCCGCGGGCACTGCGCACGGCCGAAAGGCGGAACTCCAGGATTTCATCGCCGAGTTCCACCTTGACGGCACCGGACGGGGCGGTCGCGGCGATCAACTTCCGGCGAGCCGCCGCATCGGACGGAATCAGGCCCGGAAAGAGGTCGAGTGACGAGCCGACCACCGCCTCTGGTCGGACCGGAAGCACCGCTTCGAGCGTCTTCAGAAGACAGCGCGCCTGTGCGTTCGCGTAGACGATGACGAAGCGGACGGGATCGCAGAGCAGGACGGCGACCGGCAGGTCGTCAAGCACGGCGGTATCGACATCCGCAGCGCTCGAGGCCCCGCGGAAGGCTATAAACGACTCCAAACCCATCTTAAGACCTCATACCCGCCAGTCCTTATCCTGGACGACGGTCATTCCAAACCCCAGGCCCTCGCAGTAACAGGCAAGCAGTTTGCCAGCGCGCGCTTTATCGGCCGCTTCTTGTGGGTCTTAATATACAGAGAGGCGAAGATTTTAATATCGACAAGTCGGTCGAAGCTTACCCGAGGCTTGTAGAGACAATGCAACCATCTTGAAGAGATGAAAACGCGGTAGTTGCATATCAAGGAGGCGCAGCAGCAACCATTCGCCGGGGTCTGCCGGCGCGGTTCCGACGCAGAATTCGGTAAGCAAGGCCGCCCGTCTGCCGGGCGGACTGGCAGATCTTGAAATGCCTGGCATTGCGGCGCTTTCACGCCGAAACGCCGGCCCCTGAAGGTTGCGAGCCGACTCAGCTCCTGAGGGCTTCCAAGTCGCGATAGAGCTCCAGCGCCTCCGGATTGGCGAGGGCTTCCTTGTTCTTCACCTCACGGCCGGCGACCACGTCACGGACGGCGAGTTCGGTGATCTTGCCGGACTTGGTGCGGGGGATATCGGCCACGGCCAGGATCTTCGCCGGCACATGGCGCGGACTGGCGCCGGTGCGGATCTGGGTGCGGATGCGCTTCTCGAGCGTCTCGTCGAGCACCACGCCCGGCCCGAGCCGCACGAACAGCACGATGCGGGTATCGCCGTCCCAGTCCTGCCCGATCGCGATCGCCTCCAGCACCTCCGGGATGATCTCGACCTGCTCGTAGATCTCGGCGGTGCCGATGCGCACGCCGCCCGGGTTCAGCGTGGCATCCGAACGGCCGTAGATCACCACGCCGCCATGGCGGGTGATCTCGGCGAAATCGCCGTGGCACCAGATACCCGGGAAGCGCTCGAAATAGGCCGCGCGGTAGCGGGCGCCGTCCTTGTCGTTCCAGAAGGCGATCGGCATCGAGGGCGCGGCCCTGGTGCAGACGAGTTCGCCCTTCTCCTCGAAGACCCGCTGACCCTGATCGTTCCACACCTCGATCGCCATGCCGAGGCCGGGGCGCTGGATCTCGCCGCGCCACACCGGCAGCGTCGGCACGCCGAGCACGAAGCAAGACACGATGTCGGTTCCGCCCGAAATCGAGGCGAGCTGCACGTGCGGGGCAATGGCCTCGTACACGAACTCGAAGCTTTCAGGCGCCAGCGGCGAGCCGGTGGAGGCCATCAGCCGAAGCGTCGAGAGATTGTGGGTCTCGCGCGGACGGGCGCCGCTCTTGTGGAGCGCGTCGATATATTTCGCCGAGGTCCCGAACAGCGTCATGCGCTCGGCCTCTGCATAGTCGAACAGCACGGTGGGCGTCGGATGGAACGGCGATCCGTCGAACAAAAGCAGCGTCGCCTCGGCAGCGAGGCCAGAGATCAGCCAGTTCCACATCATCCAGCCACAGGTGGTGAAGTAGAACACCCTGTCGCCGGAGCGGACGTCCGACTGGAGGATGTGCTCCTTCAGGTGCTGCAGCAGCGTGCCGCCGACCGAATGGACGATGCACTTCGGCATGCCCGTCGTGCCCGACGAGAACATGATGTAGAGCGGCTGCGCGAAGGGCACGCGCACATATTCGAGTTCCCGATGCTGGTAGGGCTTGATGAAGTGATCGAGCGACGTGGCGCGCGGCACGTCGGCGGCCACGGCCTCTGCGATCTCGAGGTAGGGCACCACCACGACCGCAGCGAGGGTCGGCAGCTGCTCCGCCACCGCCTTCACCTTGGATGCGACCTCGATGCGTTTTCCGGCGTACCAGTAGCCGTCGCAGACGAACAGCACCTTCGGCTCGATCTGGCCGAAGCGGTCGAGAACGCCGCGCTCGCCGAAATCTGGCGAGCAGGACGACCAAGTCGCGCCGAGCGAGGCCGTCGCCAGCATGGCCGCCGCGGTTTCCGGCATGTTCGGCATCATGCCGGCCACGCGATCGCCGATGCCGACGCCGGCTGCCTTCAGAGCCTGCTGGAGTCGCGAGACGAGCTCGGCAAGCTGGCGCCAGCTCAGCCGGCGGTTCACCTTGTCCTCGCCACGGAACACGATGGCGTCACCATCGTCCGATCGCCGCAGCAGGTTCTCGGCGAAATTGAGCCGGGCATCGGGAAAGAACTTCGCACCGGGCATGGCGTCATCAACAAGGCGGCGCTCGCCCTTGTCGCCAACGACCCCGCAGAACTCCCAGACGAGATCCCAGAATGCCGCGCGATCTTCGATCGACCAGGCGTGCAGGGCATCGTAATCGGGCAGCGGACGGCCGGCGACCTTCTCCGCCTCGGCCGCGAAATGCGTCACCGCGGCGTCGGCGATCTGCTTCGCCGTGGGCATCCACAGCGGCTTCTCGTCCGACGCTGTCGTCCCGGATCCGGCCGTCGAATGATGATTCATGGTGCTACCCGGACGTTCCTCGATGATCTGGACGCGCGGCCCGCGGCCAAGGCGCTTCAAATCCTGCCTCGTCCGGCGACGCGGCAGGCTCCTCACGTTCACTGACGACGTCTTGTATCGCACGGGTCACGAAACCCGGCGAACGACGCTTCTTGATTCTGAAATAACATTCGCGCCCCGCCCCCCTCAAGAGCGAGACGGCGAAAGGCGGCGGAACGGGTGGCGGGTGCAATGCGGCCTCCGCTCCGCGCGGACGCCCCGCCACAGTCGTCGCCTCCCTGCCGCGCGCGCGGGACGCGGCGAGGGCGGACGACGCCGACAGCGCGACGGATCGGGAGACGATCGTGGACCTGCGGCCATGCGGCCGCACGGGCAAGGCCGTTGACGTTCGTTCAGGGCTCGCTTCGCCGCAACAGGCAGCGATAGATCTCGTCGTCGTCGCAGAGCCCGGCGAGGCGGCCGAGCTGATCCACCAGAAGAATCGCGTGATCGCTCTGCCGCTTGAGGCCGATGGCGACGTTGAGCTTGAGGTCGACGGGAGCGACGATGATGTCGCAGGGCTCGGCGAGGCGCGCGCCGTCGCCCTCCGCAGTGCCAAGGCGCCCTTCCCGGCCGTCGATCCTGACCGACAGCGGCCGGTTGTCGGGATCGAGTTCGAGGCGGACCCGGCCGTCCCGGTCGAGCAGCACGGCGCCGTCGACGCGCGGCAGGTGCTCCACCGGGCGCATCACCGACGTGCCACGCAGCACGTTCAGGGGATTCATGTGCTTGACGAATTCGGCGACGTATTCGTTGGCGGGGCGGAGCAGGATGTCTTCCGCCGTGCCGGCCTGCACGACGCGACCGCCCTCCATGATGGCGATCTTGTTGCCGAGCTTCAGGGCCTCGTCGAGATCATGGCTGACGAACAGGATGGTCTTGTGGATGGACTTCTGCAGCGACAGGAGTTCGTCCTGCAGCTTGTCGCGGATCAGGGGATCGAGGGCCGAGAACGGCTCGTCCATCAAGAGGATGTCGGCGTCGGTGGCGAAGGCGCGGGCGAGGCCGACGCGCTGCTGCATGCCGCCGGAAAGTTCGTGCGCGTATTTGTCCGCCCAGGCCGTCAGCCCGACCATGGCGAGCTTCTCGTCGACCACGCGGTTGCGCTCCGCCGCCGACATGCCCCGCAGTTCGAGCCCGAAGCCGGCGTTCTCCCGCACGGTGCGCCAGGGCAGCAATCCGAACTGCTGGAACACCATCGAGACCGTGTGCATGCGGATGTCGCGCAGCGTGTTCTGCTCGCAGCGCGATACGTCGACGAGGCCGCCGCGATGCGACACGAACACCTCGCCGCGCGCAACCTCGTTCAGTCGGTTGACGGTGCGCAGAATGGTGGACTTGCCGGAGCCGGAAAGCCCCATCAACACGCAGATCTCGCCGCGATGAACCGTGAGGCTGACCCCGGCGGCGCCGAGCACGGAGCCGGTTTGGGCCAGAATCTGGTCGCGGGTCGCCCCCGCGTCGATCATCGCGAGCGCTTCCTTCCGGCGCGGGCCGAACACGATATCGACGTCGCGGAACTCGACCGCTGTCTCGCGCGTGCCGCCGGCTTCGGCGGGATGGGTCGCGCCGGGCGAGACCGGCTTCATGTCGAAGGTCGGCAGCGTCATCCCTCAGCCCTTCCTCGCCTTGCGCTCGGGGCGCTTGCAGATGCGGTCGAGCACGATGGCGAGCACGACGATCGCGGCGCCGGCCTCGAACCCCATGCTGATGTTGACCGAGTTGAGGGCGCGCACCACCGGCTTGCCGAGGCCATCCGCCCCCACGAGGGCCGAGATCACCACCATCGAGAGGCTGAGCATGATGCACTGGGTGATGCCCGCCATGATGGTGGGCATGGCATGGGGCAGCTCGATCTTGAACAGAAGCTGGCGCGGCGTGGCGCCGAACGCCTGCCCGGCCTCGTAGAGCCCGGACGGGACCGAGGCGATGCCGAGCTGCGTGAGCCGGATCGGCGCCGGGATGGCGAAGATCACCGTTGAGATCAGGCCCGGGACCGTGCCGAGGCCGAACAGGACGAGCGTCGGGATGAGATAGACGAAGGTCGGGATCGTCTGCATCAGGTCGAGCACCGGCCGGATAGCGGTGTAGAGCCAGGGCCGGTGGGCCGCCGCGATTCCGATCGGTACGCCGATCACCACGCACACCACCGTCGCCCAGATGACGAGCGACAGCGTTTCCAGCGTCGCCTGCCAGTAGCCGAGATTGATGACGAACAGGAGCGCGACGACCGTGAACACCACGAGGCCGATGGAGCGGTGCAGCAGGTAGGCCAGCGCGCCGAACGCCGCGACGAGCGCCAGAGGCGGCACGACGAGGAGAAGATCCGTCAGGCCGTCGATCAGCGCGCCGAGCACCAGGGAGACGAAGTCGAAGAAGCCCTGGGCATGGTCGTTGAGCAGGTCGACAAACACCTTGACCCAGGAACCGAGCGGAATCTTGTGCTCCGTCAGCCAGGCATACATAGGCAGGGTCTCCTCACGAGGCGGGCGCCGCGGGCCGCGGGACGACCGAAGCCGCCCGCGGCCAAAGCAGGACCTTTCAGAAAGGCAAGCCCTTTCAGAAAGGCGGGACCTGTCAGAAAGGCGGAACCTGTCAGATCAGAGGCCGAGGCTGGCCTTGACGGCCGGCAGACCCGGCTGGCCGTCCAACGTCGTCACCCCCGCGAGCCACGCATCGAGCTCGCCGGGATTCTTCTTCAGCCACTCGGCCGCCGCCTCCTCGGGCGCCTTGCTGTCGTTGAGGATGAGGCCCATCACCTGATTCTCGACCGGCAGGGTGAACTTCAGGTTCTTGATGAGCGTGCCCACATTGGGGCACTCCTGCAGGTAGCCCTTGCGCACGTTGGTGAAGACCGTCGCGCCGCCGAAGTTGGGCCCAAACACGTCATCGCCGCCGGACAGGTACTGCATGGCGTAGGCTTCGTTCATCGGATGCGGCGCCCAGCCGAGGAACACCACCGGCTCCTTGCGGCGCACGGCGCGGTCGACCTGGGCCAGCATGCCCTGCTCGCTCGACTCGACGAGTTCGAAACCCTTCAGGCCGAACTCATCCTTGTCGATCATTTCCTGCACGAGGCGGTTGCCGTCGTTGCCCGGTTCGATACCGTAGATCTTGCCCTTGAGCTGGTCCTTGAACTTGGCGATGTCCTGGAATGACTTGAGACCGGCTTCATAGGTGTAGTTCGGCACCGCGAGGGTGTATTTCGCCCCTTCGAGGTTGGCCTCGACGACTTCCACCGACCCGTCGTCGACGAACGGCTTGCGGTCGGCATCCTGCGACGGCATCCAGTTGCCGAGGAAGACGTCGACATCCTTGTTCTTCATGGAGGCATAGGTGACCGGCAGCGACAGCACCTGCACCTCCGGCTCGTAGCCGAGGCCCTTCAGGATCGTCGAGGCGAGACCGGTGGTGGCGGCGATGTCCGTCCAGCCCACATCGGCGAAGGTCACCGTCTTGCAGGTGGCCGGATCGGCGGCCATCGCGGAACCGGAAAGGGCCGCTGTGGCGATCGTCGCCGCCGCCAGCACCGATCCGACGGCTCTCGCCAGCCGCGCCTCGAAATGTCCGAACGTCATCATCGCAGACTTCCCCTCCTGAGAGCGGCCTCAGGCGGCCGCTGATCCCGAATCAAGCCAGGCCGAAGCGGCCGGCCCGAGGGCGCGCAAGCACCCGCAGGCACTTGCCGGGAGGGGGCCGGTGCAGTCCGGCGGGACCCTCACGGCACGACGCGGGCCACCTTCGCAGCCCTTCGCTTCAGCACGATTACAACCCGCCCGCGTCCCGGGCTTTCCGGCCCGGCAGCGCCGCCTCAAGAGGCGATTGGCGGAAGACCGCCGCTGTTCCCCGGACGGCTTTGTGCCGTCCTTTTGTTGCGGGGTGGCACATATCGCCCACCCCGTTGAATACTCATTCAAGGCTAAACCGGCGGCGCTGTCACGCACATTGTTTAGTCGTTCAATGTCTAAAAATTGCGATTTCCCTCGGTATTCGATCACGGCACAATGGCGCCAAGCCCGGAACGGCCGCTCTGGCGGTCGCATGCGGCGGCTCGGGCGACTGGACTTTGATTGCCCGTTCAATCAGAGTCGCGGACAGCCCGTCGCCATCGACGAAGACGCAGCGGATCGCCGTGCCGGGCGGCCACGCAATGCGATGATGCAACCGGATCTTGTGCGGCATCTGCAACTGAATTCTGGGGGACGGCGGCGGCGATGCGCGAAACGGCGGCAGGACGCAGCGAAGGACGGAGCGAGAGCGAGGACGGGCGGCGGCGTCAGCTGATCGACGCCACAATCGAATCGCTCGCCGATGTCGGCTTTTCCGCCTGCACCCTCGGCGATATCGCGCGCCGCGCCGGCGTTTCCCCGGGGCTCGTCGCCCATTATTTCGGCGACAAGGACGGCCTTCTGGAAGCGACCCTGCGCCATATGGCGACCCGGCTCGGACGGATCGCGGCCGACCGGCTCGCGACCGCCCGCAACCCTCGCGAACGCATCCAGGCCGTGATCGACGCCACGCTCGCGCCGGAGGAGTTCGAGCGCCGCACCTCCAGCGTCTGGCTCGCGTTCTGGGGCGAGGTGCTGCACTCCACGCGCTTCAAGCGGGTGCAGAACGTCTACCAGAAGCGCATGCTCTCCAACCTGCGCCATGCCCTGAAGCGGCTGGTGCCGGCCCGCGAAGCGGAAGCGATCGCGGTTTCCATCGCGGCCATGATCGACGGTCTTTGGCTGCGACAGACGCTCGTCACGGACATCGACGACCATGGTGCCAGCGCGCGGGCGATCGCCTCGTCGTTCGTCGACATGCGCCTCGCCGCCGTGAGGGCGAGCACACAGACCGCCACGCCGCCCGCTGCCCATCCGAAAGGACCCATCATGAACCATATCGGCGGCCGGCACGTGGCCTCGCAGTCCGGCCGGACCTTCACCACCACCGACCCCGCCACCGGCGAGGTCCTCGCCACGCTGGAGATCGCCGGCGAAGCCGAGATCGAGGCGGCCGTGGCCGCCGCCCGGGCCGGGCAGAAGATCTGGGGTGCGATGACCGGCGCGGAGCGCGGCCGCATCCTGAAGCGCGTCGCCGACATCCTGCGCGCGCGCAACGAGGAACTGGCGCTGCTGGAGACCCGCGACACCGGCAAGCCGATCCAGGAAACTTCGGTGGTCGACGTCATCTCGGGCGCCGACTGCCTCGATTATTTCGCCGGCCTCGCCGCGACGCTGACCGGCGAGCACGTCGATCTCGGCCCGTCCGCCTTCGGCTACACCCGGCGCGAGCCGCTCGGCATCGTCGCCGGCATCGGCGCGTGGAACTATCCGATCCAGATCGCATGCTGGAAATCCGCGCCCGCGCTTGCCTGCGGCAACGCCATGATCTTCAAGCCGGCGGAACTGACCCCGCTGACCGCAATCAAACTCGCCGAGATCATGACGGAAGCCGGCGTTCCGGACGGCGTGTTCAACGTGGTGCAGGGCTTCGCCGATACCGGACGGCTGCTGACGCGCCATCCGGCCATCGCCAAGGTGTCGCTGACCGGCGAGGTCGGCACCGGCCGCAAGGTGATGGCGGACGCCGCCGCCACGCTGAAGCACGTCACGCTGGAACTCGGCGGCAAATCCCCGCTGATCGTGTTCGAGGACGCCAATCTCGACGACGCGGTCTCGGGCGCGCTGCTCGCCAACTTCTATTCGGCCGGCGAGGTCTGCTCCAACGGAACCCGCGTGTTCGTGCACAAGGCAGTGCGCGACGACTTCCTCGCCCGCCTCAAGGTGCGCGTCGAGAAGATGGTGGTCGGCGATCCCCGGGATCCCCGCACCCAGGTCGGCGCACTGATCTCGCAGGACCACATGGAGAAGGTGCTCGGCTATATCGAGCGCGGCAAGGCCGAGGGTGCCACCGTCCTGACGGGCGGCCATCGCGTCACCGCCGGCGGGCTCGACAAGGGCGCGTTCGTCGCGCCGACGGTGTTCACCGCGTGCTCCGATGACATGGCCATCGTGCGCGAGGAGATCTTCGGCCCGGTGATGGCAGTGCTCGAGTTCGAGACCGAGGACGAGGTGATCCGGCGTGCCAACGATACGCCGTTCGGGCTCGCGGCCGGCGTCTTCACCCGCGATCTCGCCCGCGGCCACCGCATGGTGGCGGCGCTGGAGGCCGGCACCTGCTGGATCAACCACTACAACATCACGCCCATCGAGCTGCCGTTCGGTGGCGTGAAGCAATCCGGCCTCGGGCGCGAGAACAGCCGGGCGGCGGTCGAGCACTACACCCAGCTGAAAAGCGTCTACGTCAATCTCGGCCCCGTCGAAGCGCCCTACTGAGGCGTCGGCGAGCGGCAGGAAGTGGGGACAGTCATGGCGGCGGCGACGGCTTCTGGCGGCGAGATGTTCGACTACGTGATCGTCGGGGCGGGCTCGGCCGGCTGCGTGCTGGCGAGCCGGCTGACCGAGGACGGCAAGAACAGCGTGCTGGTGCTGGAATATGGCGGCTCGGACCGCTCGATCTACATCCAGATGCCGGCGGCGCTGTCGATTCCCATGAACATGCCGAAATACAACTGGCACTATGAAAGCGAGCCGGAGCCGGGGCTCGGCGGGCGGCGGATGCACTGCCCGCGCGGCAAGGTGATCGGCGGGTCGTCTTCCATCAACGGCCTCGTCTATGTGCGCGGCAATCCGCTCGACTTCGAGGGCTGGGAGGAAGCGGGCGCGGCCGGCTGGGGCTATCGCCATGTGCTGCCCTATTTCCGCCGGGCCGAGACGCGGGAGGAAGGCGGCGATGCGTGGCGCGGCGATTCCGGCCCGCTCGCGACGAAATACGGTCCGCTCAGAAACCCGCTCTATTCGGTGTTCGTGGAGGCGGCGAAGGAAGCCGGCTACCCGGCGACCGACGACATCAACGGCGCCCGGCAGGAAGGCTTCGGGCGCATGGACATGACCGTGAAGAACGGCGTGCGCTGGTCGGCCGCCAACGCCTACCTGAAGCCGGCCATGTCGCGACCGAACCTGGAGGTGCGCACCCACGCGCTGACGACGCGCATCCTGTTCGAGGGCAAGCGCGCGATCGGCGTCGCCTATCTCAAGGGCGACACGGAGCATGTGGTGAAAGCGCGCCGGGAGGTCATCCTCTCCGGCGGGCCGATCAACTCGCCGCAGCTTCTGAAGCTGTCCGGCGTGGGGCCGGCGGCGGAACTCTCCGCGCTCGGCATTCCCGTGGTCCACGATCTGCCGGGCGTCGGCGAGAACCTGCAGGATCATCTGGAATTCTATTTCCAGGTCGCCTGCACCCAGCCGATCACGCTCTATGGCCAGGCGAACCTTCTCGGCAAGGCCAGGGTCGGCGCCGAATGGCTCTTGACGAAGGGGGGCCTCGGCGCGTCCAACCAGTTCGAAAGCTGCGGCTTCATCCGGTCCCGGCCGGGGGTGCGCTACGCCGACATCCAGTACCATTTCCTGCCGATCGCCGTGACCTATGACGGCCAGGGACTGGCGAGCGAGCACGGTTTCCAGGCCCATGTCGGCCCGATGCGATCGAAGAGCCGCGGCTGGGTGCGGCTGAAATCGCGCGATCCCCGCGAGCATCCGTCGATCCGGTTCAATTATCTGAGCCACGAGGACGACATGGTGGAGATGCGCGCCTGCGTGCGTCTCACCCGCGAGATCTTCGCGCAGAAGGCGTTCGATCCCTATCGCGGCAGGGAGATCCAGCCAGGCGCGGACGTCACCTCCGACGAGGCCATCGACGCCTTCGTCCGCGCCAAGGTGGAAAGCGCCTACCATCCCTCCTGCACCTGCAAGATGGGCTGCCGCTCCGATCCGATGGCGGTGGTCGATCCGGAAACCCGCGTCATCGGCATCGAGGGGCTGCGGGTGGCGGACAGCTCCATCATGCCGCGGGTGACGACGGGCAATCTCAACGCGCCGACCATCATGATCGGCGAGAAGGCCTCGGACCACATCCTCGGGCGGACGATGCTCGCCCCCTCGAACGCGCCGTTCGAGGCGCCGGAGAACTGGGTGACGACGCAGCGCTGAGCGCGCGTCGGAGCGTGCCGAGCCGCGGTCGAGGGCACGGCCCTCGCCGTTCCCGTTTTTCACGCCACTTTATTCCGCGCGGCCGTGCTGCTAGAACGCCGGCCATGTCTGGAAAACGGCGCCTTTCGATCCGGCTGCGAATTACCGGCCCGGCCTCCGCGTGAGGCACGGGGCCATCGTCTCGTGCGCGGGGGTCGGGGTTCCTGGGATGCGGCGGCCATGCCGGACCGCCCCTCCGACAGACGCGCCCTTCCCCGGCCGGCAGCGCTCCAGATGCGGGCGCCCGCGCCGAACCCGAGACGACCGATCATGACCGACACCAAGTCCGAGTCCACCGCCCGCGACTATTCCGACACGCTGTTCCTGCCGGAGACCGATTTTCCGATGCGCGCCGGCCTGCCCCAGCGCGAGCCGGAGTTCATCGCCCGCTGGAAGCGGCTCGACCTCTACCGCCGCCAGCGCGAGGCCTCGTCGGGCAAGCCGAAATTCGTGCTTCACGACGGCCCGCCCTATGCCAACGGCAACCTGCACATCGGCCACGCGCTCAACAAGATCCTCAAGGACGTGATCTCGCGCTCGCGCCAGATGGAGGGCTTCGATTCCAACTACGTTCCGGGTTGGGACTGCCACGGTCTGCCGATCGAGTGGAAGATCGAGGAGAAGTACCGCGCCGCCGGCAAGAACAAGGACGAAGTGCCGGTCGTCGAGTTCCGCAAGGAATGCCGCCAGTTCGCCGAGCATTGGGTCGGCGTGCAGGGCGAGGAGTTCCAGCGCCTCGGCGTTGTCGGCGACTTCACCAACCCCTACACCACCATGGCCTTCAAGGCTGAAGCGGTCATCGCCGGCGAACTGATGAAGTTCGCGGTCTCCGACCAGCTCTATCGCGGCTCGAAGCCCGTGATGTGGTCGGTCGTGGAGAAGACCGCGCTTGCCGAAGCAGAGATCGAATATCACGACCACCAGTCGGACACGATCCACGTCAAGTTCCCGGTGACGGCTGGCCCGGCGGAGCTCGCGGGTGCCGCCGTGGTGATCTGGACCACGACGCCCTGGACCATCCCCGGCAACCGCGCCATCGCGTTCTCGCCGCGCATCTCCTACGGCCTCTACGAGGTGACGGATGCGCCGGAGGACAACTGGGTGAAGGCGGGCGAGAAGCTGGTGCTCGCCGACGCCCTGGCGGAAGCCGTGTTCAAGGCCGCGCGCGTTACCGCGTTCGAGCGCCGCGCCGACGTTTCCGCCGAGGCTCTGGGCGCCGTGACCGCCGCGCATCCGCTTGCCGGCCTCGGCTACGGCTTCGCGGTGCCGCTGCTCGCCGGCGACCACGTGACCGACGACGCCGGCACCGGCTTCGTGCATACCGCACCGGGTCACGGCACCGACGACTTCGAGGTCTGGATGGCGAACAAGGCCGCCATCGAGGCGCGCGGCATCGAAAGCCGCATCCCCTACACCGTCGACGCCGACGGCTTCCTCACCAAGGAGGCGCCCGGCCTCTCAGGCAAGCGGGTGCTCACCGACAAGGGCGAGAAGGGCGACGCCAACGACGCCGTGATCGCCGCGCTCCGCGAGGCCGGCGCGTTGATGGCGCGCGGCCGTATCAAGCATCAATATCCCCATTCGTGGCGCTCGAAGAAGCCGGTTATCTTCCGCAACACGCCGCAGTGGTTCATCGCCATGGACAAGCCGTTGGAAAACGGCCCCACGGACACGCTGCGCGCCCGCGCGCTCGCCGCCATCGCCGCCACGCGCTTCGTGCCGGAAGCCGGCCACAACCGCCTGCGCGGCATGATCGAAGCCCGTCCCGACTGGGTGGTGTCGCGCCAGCGCGCCTGGGGCGTGCCGATCGCGGTGTTCGTGGAGAAGGAAACCGGCACGGTCCTGAAGGATGCCGCCGTCAATGCCCGCATCCTCGCCGCCTTCGAGGCCGAGGGCGCGGACGCCTGGTTCGAGGCCGGCGCCGCGGCGCGCTTCCTAGCGCCCGAGCACGATCCGGCGAAGTTCGAGAAGGTCGACGACATTCTCGACGTCTGGTTCGATTCCGGCTCCACCCACGCCTTCGTGCTGGAAGGCCGCGGCGACCTGAAATGGCCGGCCGACGTCTATCTCGAGGGCTCCGACCAGCATCGCGGCTGGTTCCATTCCTCGCTGCTGGAATCCTGCGGCACCCGTGGCCGCGCGCCCTACGACACCGTCGTCACCCATGGCTTCACCATGGACGAGGACGGCCGCAAGATGTCGAAGTCGCTCGGCAACACCGTCGCGCCTCAGGACGTCATCAAGCAGTACGGCGCCGACATCCTGCGGCTCTGGGTCGTGTCCGCCGACTATTCCGAGGACAGCCGCATCGGGCCGGAAATCCTGAAGACCACGGCCGACACCTACCGCAAGCTGCGCAACACGATGCGCTGGATGCTGGGCACCCTCGCCCATTACGACGGCACCGAGGTGCCCGAGAGCGAGATGCCCGAACTGGAGCGGCTGATCCTGCACCGGCTGCACGAACTCGACGGCATCGTGCGCGAAGGCTACGCGGCGTTCGACTTCAAGCGCATCGTCTCGCAGCTGACGTCGTTCATGATCGTCGACCTGTCGGCGTTCTATTTCGATATCCGCAAGGACGCGCTCTACTGCGATCCGTGGTCGTCGGTGCGCCGGCGCGCCGCGCTTTCGGTGGTGGACAAGGTGTTCTCGTGCCTCACCGCGTGGCTGGCGCCGCTGCTGCCGTTCACCATCGAGGAAAGCTGGCTGTCGCGGCATCCGTCGGAGGACGGCTCGGTTCACCTGCGCCAGTTCCCCGCGGTTCCGGCAAGCTGGCGCGACGACGCGCTGGCCGAGAAGTGGCGCAAGGTGCGTCTCGTGCGCAAGGTCGTGACCGGCGCGCTCGAGATCGAGCGCCGCGAGAAGCGGATCGGCTCCTCGCTGGAGGCGCATCCGGTGGTCCATGTCACCGACCCGGCGCTTGCCGCCGCGTTCGAGGGCGTGGATCTCGCCGAGATCGCCATCACGTCGGGCGCGACGCTCGTCACCTCTGAAGCCCCGGCCGAGGCCTTCCGCCTCGATGACGTGGCGGCCGTTGCGGTGGTGCCCGGCCGTGCCGAGGGAACGAAGTGCGCGCGGTCGTGGAAGATCCTGCCGGAGGTCGGCTCCGACCCCGATTATCCCGACCTGTCGCCGCGCGACGCGGCGGCGATGCGGGAATTCGAGGCACGCCGCAAGGCCGCCTGAACCGACGCTCGTGTGGGCGGCATCGGATGATGTCGCCCACCGCTTCCGACGCTCGCCGGGGCGCATTCCCGCCGATCGGACAGCCCACGGCGTTGCAACCCGGACATTCGGAGACCCCTGGAAGAGATGGCAGCCCCCCGAAGCCGCCCGCACGAAGCCGGAGCGACCCCAGGCGCAAAGCCGTCGATGCGCCTCGGCATCGCTATCGCCGTCATCGTTCTGCTGCTCGACCAGCTTTCCAAGCTGGCGCTGCTCAACATCGCCGACCTCGAATCCGGCGGCTACCGCCTGGCGCCCTTCCTCGACATCGTGCTGGTCTGGAACCGCGGAATCTCCTACGGCCTGTTCCAGCAGGACAGCGCCGTCGGCCGCTGGGGGCTCGCGGCGATCACGGTCGTCGCCGTAATCGCGCTGTCGATCTGGCTCCGCCGTGCGCGCGGGCCGCTGGTCGGCACCGCGCTCGGCCTCGTCATCGGCGGCGCCATCGGCAACGGCATCGACCGCATCGCCTACGGTGCAGTCGTCGATTTCGTTCACTTCCACGTCGGCAGCTTCTCGTGGTACGTCTTTAACGTGGCGGATGTCGCGATCGTCGCCGGAGCGGCCGGGCTGTTGCTCGATGCGCTGATCGGATCGCGTCGGACAGACAAGCCGCACTGAGCCTCTCCGTCCCGACGCGCTTTTCGGTCGAAGCGCAGAACCGACGGGGTTGTGCCGGATGCACGTCCCCCTCGCGGTGTGGCGTCGGATGTCGTATTGATGCCGCAAAGCAACGGTTTGCTTCCCGCGCTTGTCGTGCCTCGATCTGCAGAGGCTGCGATTCGGCATCGCGGAATGCGGAGCCCGTCCCACCAGTCCCTGCTGCCATGGACGGACGAACGAAACGGAGCCTGAAGTCTTGAGCCCTCGTCGAATGTTCGCCAGCCGCGGCGCTCCCGCTTCGTCCACGATGACCAGGCTCGCCAGTCCCGTCGCTTTGGCGTTCGTGGCGGGCGCGGCGCTCGCCTTGGGCGGCTGCACCTCCGTGGTGAACGGCAACTATTATGCCGACGACGTCAAGGCCGAGCCGGTGCAGGGATCGGGCAGCGGCATGCTGGCCAAGCGCATCCTGACCGGTGCCGGCATCATCGATCCGCCGGCGGCTCCGATCGCCTACGTTCCCCGCTCGCCGCTTGCCATTCCGCCGTCGCTGAACAACCTGCCGGCACCGGAAAGCAACGAGCAGCTGGTGGCCTCCGCCCAGTCGTGGCCGAACGATCCCGACAAGCAGAAGGCGGCGGAAGCGGAAGCCGAAGCCACCGCTCCGAAGGCGGCGCTTGCGAGCGCCATGATGGATTCGGAAGCCGCGCGTTCCACGCCGGAGGAAATGCAGGCGGCCCGCATTCCCGGCGGCGGCCTCGTGAAGGGCGGTCCGGTGAGTGCCGCCGGCTCCGAGGCGCGTCAGGCCGGACGCACGCTGACCCCGAACGAGATGGCCTCGCAGAAGCTCAACAAGCCTGAGACTGCTGACGACGGCACGGTCGGGATCGGGGCGAACGCCGAGCGCAAATATCTGGTGCAGCCGCCGACGGCCTATCTGCAGCCGGCACCGAACGCGCCTGTGCCGGCCTACAAGAAGAACGTTTTCCAGCAATACAAGTCCTCGACGCCCGAGGTGAACCCGACTGCAAAGCCGAAGGGCGGCCAGTCCGATCAGCCGGAGTGGGTTGAGGACAGCTCGCAGTCGACGTCCGGCACCTCGGCCACGGCGACCCAGTAACCGGCGGGATCCTCACAGGCGGCGGCGCACCACGCGCCGGTCCGCCCCTGGGGCGGCCGGTCGCCGGGGGCCAGTGTTGTGCGGCACGGCCGCAGGGCAGGCGCAGCGTTGTCGGCCCGCGGCGGATCGAAGGGGCACGAACTAGCTGCCGCTCATTCGCCGCAAAGCCCCGCGTTTCACCACGGCCCCGGAAACACCGCGGCGAGGCCCGACGAAGGTCAGAAGGGCCCGGCCCGCTTCGCGCTCGCCGATCGCACGGCATCATCCGTCTGCCGGGAAATCGCTGCGGATTCAAAAGCTTGTGCACATCCTTCTCGTTCCGATCGGCTTGAGCCGTACGGAATGTTCTCTGGCGCTCGCCGCCCGCCGCCGGCTTGAGATCACGGCCACCCGGCATCCCCAACATTACGAAGAATTCAGCTTGCGGGCGCATCGGCGCCACAAAGCTTGTCGAAGCTGCGTCGGCGCCGCCATCCGCTTCGGGATCCCGCCCTCTCATCGGGAGAGTTCGTCTTCCGGTGGCATGGAGAATGATCTCACGTCCGGACGATGAGCCCGGACTTACGCGCGCATGAGCGGCCCTGCCGTCCAGCGGTCCGAGCCGGACGGCTCGCCGAAAATCGTCGTCCGGGCATCCGCCCACGAACCTTCAGAGGTCCACAGTGCCACGTTCCGGCTTCCTTCGCTCGATGTCCGCCACGGCCGAGACCGACCCGCACCGGGTTCGGCGCCAGCGCAGCGTCGGGTTCAGCGCCGTCGCCGCCCTCGTCGTCGCCACGGGCCTCTCCGTTGCGCCCGCCGAAGTTCGCGCCGAACAGCAGGCCGCGCCGCCGATCGAAGCGCCGCAGATCGCGCCGCAACTCTCGACCTTCACCCTCGACAACGGCTTGCAGGTGGTGGTGATCCCGGATCATCGCGCACCCGTCGTCACCCACATGATCTGGTACAAGGCCGGTGCCGCGGACGAGCCACCCGGCAAGTCGGGCATCGCCCACTTTCTCGAACACCTGATGTTCAAGGGCACGAAGGCCCATCCGACCGGCGAGTTCAGCAAGGTCGTGTCGGACATCGGCGGAGAAGAGAACGCGTTCACCTCCAACGACTACACCGCCTTCTATCAGCAGGTCTCCAAAGAGAACCTGAAGCAGATGATGGAGTTCGAGGCGGATCGCATGGAGAACCTGGTGCTGACCGATGCCATCCTGGCGCCGGAAAAGCAGGTCGTGCTGCAGGAACGCGCCCAACGGATCGAAAACGACCCTTCCGCGGAACTCGCCGTGGCGATGTCGGCGGCGCTCTATGTTACCCATCCCTACGCCATTCCCGTGATCGGCTGGCGGCCCGAGATCGAGGCGCTGACGGCGAAGGACGCCCTTGCCTTCTATGACAAGTACTACACGCCCAACAACGCGGTGCTGATCGTCGCCGGCGACGTGACGCCCGACGAGGTGAAGCGCCTCGCCGAGGAGACTTACGGCAAGGTTCCGCGCCGCTCCGAGCCGGGCGAGCGGGTGCGTCCGCCCGTGCCGGAACTCCAGGCGGAGCGGCGTGTGACGCTCAGCGACGAGCGTGTGTCGCAGCCGGTGGTGCAGCAGGCCTGGCTGGTGCCGACCTCGACCGCCCACGATCCGAAGGAAACCGCCGCGCTCGCCGTGCTGGCGGAGGTGCTCGGCGGCGGCTCCACCAGCCGGATGTACGACGCGCTGGTTCGCAACGGCGGGCCCGCCACCGATGCCGGTGCCGGCTACCAGTCGGGCAGCCTCGACGAGGGCCGGTTCACGATCTACGTCATGCCGCGCGACGGCGTGAAGCCGGAGGACGCCGAGAAGGCGATGGACGGCGTTCTCGCCGATCTCATCGCCAAGGGCGCGACCGCAGAGGAAGTCGACCGCGCCAAGCGCTCGATCATCGCCGACACCATCTACGCCCAGGACAGCCAGTCCTCGCTCGCCCGGGCCTTCGGCACCGGCCTGACGACCGGCGAGACCATCGATTCCATCCGCAACTGGCCCAAAGGCATCGCGGCGGTCACCCCGGCGGAGGTGCAGGCCGTGGCGCAGCGCTATCTCGGCAAGGAGCCGGCCGCAACGGGCGTGCTGTTGCCCAAGCCCGGCGGCAAGGGCGGCGGCGCCCCGGTCTCCCCGCTCACCTCCATCAACCAGCAGGGCTGATTCCGATGTCGCGCTTCGTCAATCCCCTTCGTCTCGCGTCCGGCGCCGTGCAGGTTCTGGAAACGCAATTCGGCAAGTTCACCCGCACCGCCCTCGTCGTCGCCGGCTTCGCCGCCGCCTCGCTCTATGCGGTGCCCGCCGACGCAATGAAGATCGAGCCGGTGACGAGCCCGGGCGGCATCAAGGCATGGCTCGTCCAGAACGATTCCGTGCCGCTGGTGACGATGAACTTCGCCTTCCGTGGAGCCGGCTCGGCTCAGGACCCGGCCGGCAAGGAGGGCCTGGCCAACCTGATGTCGACGATGCTCGACGAAGGCGCCGGACCGCTGGATTCGACGCTCTACCAGAACGAGCTGACGACCCTCGGCGTCCGCCTCGGCTTCTCCGCCACCCGGGACAACTTCGTCGGCCGCCTGACGACGCTCGCGTCCGAGCGGGACCAGGCCTTCGACCTCCTGCGTCTCGCGCTCACCGAGCCGCGTTTCGACCAGGAGCCGATCGAGCGCATGCGCGCTCAGATCGTCGCCGGCATCCGTGCCTCCGACGAGGACCCGAATGACGTCGCAGGCCGGCTGTGGAGCGCGGCGGCGTTCCCGGATCATCCCTATGGCCGCTCGGCCGACGGCACGGTGGAGACGGTGTCCGGGCTCACGGCTGCCGATCTGAAGGCGTTCCGCGGGCGCACCTTCGCCCGCGACAATCTCGTGGTCGCGGTGGTCGGCGCCATCGACGCCGAGACGCTTGGAAAGCTGCTCGACAAGACCTTCGGTGCCCTGCCTGAGAAGGCCGACCTGACGCCCGTGCCGAACGTGGTGCCGAAGACCGACCTCGAGCGCGAACGCGCCATGCCGGCCGCGCAGACGATCATCCAGTTCGGCGGACCGGGCGTGCTGCGCAGTGATCCGGATTTCATTCCAGCCTACGTGATGAACCATATCCTGGGCGGCGGCACCTTCACCTCGTGGCTGTTCGAGGAGGTCCGCGAGAAGCGCGGTCTGACCTACGGCATCGAGACCTATCTCGCGGCCTACGATCACGCCGGCATGTTCCTCGGCGGCACCGCGACCAAGCCGGAGAATGCCGCCGAAGCGCTGAAGCTGATCCGCGAGCAAATCCGCCGGATGGCGGAGACGGGACCGACCGAGAAGGAGCTGGCGGACGCCAAGCGCTTCATCACCGGTTCCTATCCGTTGCGCTTCGACACCTCCGGCGGCATCGCCGGCCAGTTGCTCGGCATCCAGCTCGACAATCTCGGCATTGACTATATCGACAAGCGCAACAGCCTCGTCGAGGCGGTGACGCTCGAGGATGTGCGGCGCGCCGCCAAGCGCATCCTCGATGCCGGCGCGCCGACCGTCGTGCTGACCGGCGACGTGCGCAAGCCGACCTGACGCCGTCCACAAGCGGCTGGCGGCGGCGGCCCGAGTCCGGGTCGCCGCCATTCCTCCGAGGGGCGATCCGGTCTAAACTCGGCCGAAGGCGGAGCACGACAGGAGGCCGGACCGTGCACGATCTGCCGCCACGCCGGCGCGAAATTCTGAGCCTCGCCCGCTCACGGGGGCGCGTGGGCGTCGATGAGCTCGCAACCCGCTTCGGCGTCACACCCCAGACCATCCGCAAGGATCTGAACGATCTGTGCGAGCGGCGCGTGCTGTCGCGCATCCACGGCGGCGCGGTGATCGCTTCGGGGGTGGAGAATGTGGGCTACGAGGCGCGGCGCTTCATCGCCGCCGAGGAGAAGCGCGCCATCGGCGAGGCCGCCGCCCGGCTCATTCCCGACAACTCGTCGCTGTTCCTCAATATCGGCACGACGACCGAGGAAGTCGCCCGCGCGCTGGTCGACCACGACGGGCTCCTGGTCATCACCAACAATCTCAACGTCGCCAACCTGCTCTATCGCCACCCGCGCATCGAGGTGATCGTCGCCGGCGGACCGGTGCGCCGGTCGGATGGCGGGGTCGTCGGTTCGACGACCGCGGACTTCGTCCGCCAGTTCAAGGTCGATACCGCCGTGATCGGCGCCTCGGCCATCGATGACGACGGCGGGCTGCTCGACTACGATTATCGCGAGGTGCCGGTCTCCCAGGCGATCATCGGCAATGCGCGCCGGACGATCCTCGTCGCCGACCGCATGAAGTTCGAGCGGACCGCGCCGATCCGCATCGGCCACATCGCGGCGATATCCTGCTTCGTCACCGACCGCCTCGCCTCGCCTGCCTTCGGCGAACTCTGCCGGCGTCACGAGGTCGAGGTGGTGGAGGCCCTGGCGCCGCTCGACGAAAGCACGATCGTCGCCGACGACGCGGCCTGAAGGCCGAAAGCGGCCACGCGCTGCGGCCCGGGGGCCCTCCATGCCCTCTTCTACGATCCGTGTCCGCCCCGCGCCCGAACATCGCCCCCTCAGGCGACGGCGGTACAGCCCCGTTCTTTCACGACACGGACGGTGGAGGCCGGATGACGCGCGAGCGCGGCCGGCGGGCGGATCGGCCGCGCCACGAGATTGCCGCCACAGTTCGGGCAGCGACCGGCCAACACGCCCTCCGCACAGCCGGCGCAAAACGTGCATTCGAAGCTGCAGATGCGGGCAAGCCCGCTTTCGGGCGGCAAGTCACGGTCGCAGCATTCGCAACTGGGCCTGAGTTCCAGCATTCGCCACCTCCCCTTCGGCACGCGCCCGATTTTAAAGAAAAAGCTGTCCGATTTCTCGGGCCGGGACAACAAGAAAGGCAAGGACAACAAAAAAGCCGGCCCGAGGGGGGCCGGCTTCTTTCGTCTGTCTCATGCGCCACGAACGACGCGGGAAGTCAGGCCTGAGGCTGCGGGTGCATGTCGCCCGTACCGTCGCCCTTGGGGCTCGGCTTCGGCCCGCCGGCCGTCGGCACCGCCGACTGGCGGGGCGGCGACGGCTCGTCGCCGCTGTCGCGCACCGGCGGGATGCCGTTCAGCAGGTTGCGGATCTCGTCGCCCGAGAGCGTCTCGTATTCGAGCAGCCCCTGGGCGAGCGTCTCCAGCTCGTGACCGTTCTCGGTCAGGATGCGGAACGCCTCGGCGTGGCCCTCCTCGACAAGGCGGCGCACTTCGGCGTCGATCTTACGGGCTGTCTCCTCGGAAACGTTCTGCTGCTTGCCCATGGACATGCCCAGGAACACCTCGTCCTGGTTGTCACCGTAGGCGACCGTGCCGAGATCGTCCGAGAAGCCCCAGCGGGTCACCATGGCGCGCGCCAGCTTGGTGGCCTGCTCGATGTCGGACGCCGCGCCGGACGTCACCTTGTCCTTGCCGAAGATCAGCTGCTCGGCCACGCGGCCGCCCATGAGGATGGCGAGGCGCGACGTCATCTGCTCGTAGGACATGGAGAGCTTGTCGCGCTCCGGCAGCTGCATGACCATGCCGAGGGCGCGGCCGCGCGGAATGATGGTCGCCTTGTGCACGGGGTCCGTCGCCGGAACGTGCAGCGCGACGATGGCATGGCCGCCCTCGTGATAGGCCGTGAGGCGCTTCTCGCCTTCGGTCATCACCAGCGTGCGGCGCTCCGCGCCCATCATCACCTTGTCCTTCGCGTCCTCGAACTCCGCCATCGTCACCAGGCGCTTGCCACGGCGGGCCGCCATCAGCGCCGCCTCGTTGACGAGGTTCATGAGATCGGCGCCCGAGAAGCCCGGAGTGCCGCGCGCGAGGGTCTTGAGGTTCACGTCGGGCGCCAGCGGCACCTTGCGGGCGTGCACCTTCAGAATGCGCTCGCGGCCGACGACATCGGGATTCGGCACGACGATCTGGCGATCGAAGCGGCCGGGACGCAGCAGCGCCGGGTCGAGAACGTCCGGCCGGTTGGTCGCGGCGATCAGGATGATGCCTTCGTTGGCTTCGAAGCCGTCCATCTCCACGAGGAGCTGGTTGAGAGTCTGCTCGCGCTCGTCGTTGCCGCCGCCGAGGCCGGCACCGCGATGGCGGCCGACCGCGTCGATTTCGTCGATGAAGATGATGCAGGGCGCGTTCTTCTTCGCCTGCTCGAACATGTCGCGCACGCGGCTGGCACCGACGCCGACGAACATTTCGACGAAATCGGAACCCGAGATGGTGAAGAACGGAACATTGGCCTCGCCGGCGATGGCGCGCGCCAGGAGCGTCTTGCCGGTACCGGGCGGGCCGACCAGCAGCACGCCGCGCGGGATGCGGCCACCGAGACGCTGGAACTTCTGCGGGTCGCGCAGGAAGTCCACGATCTCCTGCAGATCCTCCTTGGCCTCGTCGACACCGGCGACGTCGTCGAACGTAACGCGGCCGTGGGCCTCGGTCAGGAGCTTGGCCTTCGACTTGCCGAAGCCCATGGCCTTGCCGCCCGAGCCCTGCATCTGGCGCATCACGAACAGCCAGATGCCGAGGATCAGCAGCATCGGGAACCACGAGATCAGCGCACCGATGAGCGAGAAGTTCTCGCCGGCGGGCTTCGCCGTGATGGTCACGCCCTTGGCTTCGAGCTTGTCGATGTAGCTGGCGTCACGCGGTGCGAAGGTCTGGAAAGAGCCGCCGCGCGCGTATGTGCCCGAGATCTGCTGGTCGACGATCGTCACGGATTTCACAGAGCCGTCGTCGACGTCGCTCAGGAACTGCGAGAACGGAACATCCGTCGAGGCGGCACGATTGCCGGGGCTCTGGAAAAGCTGGAACAGCGCGATCAGCAGGAGACCGATGATCACCCACAGCGCGAAGTTCCGAAAAGTGTTGTTCATGACCGACCCTTCGCCGCGGGTGCATCCCCCGCTTGTCTCCCGAAACATAGGTGCGACGGCAGGCAATGCCAAGCCCGGTAAAAGGACCGATTCGACGCCTATCCCGGCCAGAATGTACCGGTCTTTGCCGGAAGGCCCGCCTATCGCCCGCGCGCTCCGGCGTGTCGCGGCCACGGCCCGAAACCGATGAGGTCGGCCCAGGCCGGCGCCGAATAGAAGTTCAGCGCCGGCACGGCCACCAGTGTCCCCTCCGCCCATGCGGCGGGAACGGTCGCCAGGGCGGACGCCGGAGGCAGATCACCATCGCGGGTGACGCCCGCCTTCGCCTTGATCCCGGTCAGTTTGCGGCCGCCGGGACCGAGCGGAGCCACGACAATGTGATGCGGAGCGTGAGACGCAAGCGACACGCTCACGCGACCGTCCCACATCGACGTCTCACCGGGCGCGAGCGCGAGGCTCGGCAGACCGTCCCGCCCGGCCTCGCGATGGATCCACAGGCGCGTCCCACGACGGATGATGGCGGTGCCGCCGAGCGTGCGCGCGGGCGGGCGTCCCCCACCATCGGGGAGCGGCGCCGTGACCGCCCGGAACGCGGCCTCGAGCCGTTCGAGACGCGGGCCGTACCAGCCGCCGCCGACATCGGAGATGACGCGCGAGAACAACCGGAGCGCGACCTCCTCATGCGCCTGTGAGAGCGCCACCAGATCGATGGCGGCGAAGCCTCCCGGGTGGCGCTCCACGGTGCGGGTGGCGAGATCCGCGACGAGATCGTCGATGACGGACTGCGCGCGGGCGAGCCGGGCGGCAGTCGCCGAGAGCCGGCCGGCGGTCAGGCCCTCCGCGGCCAGAAGCGGCATCAGCCTGCGAAGCCGCACGCGTGCGAAGGCCGGGTTCTCGTTCGACGGATCGTCGCTCCACGCGATGCCGGCGGCACGAAGCGTCGCCCGCAGACGCTCCCGGTCGATGCCGAGCAGCGGGCGGACGAGCACGCACTCGTCGAGCTGGCGCTCCGGCCGCATCGCGGACAGCCCGGCAAGCCCGCTGCCGCGCCCGAGCCGCATCAGAAAAGTCTCGGCCTGGTCGTCGAGCGTGTGGGCGGTGACGATCGCCGTGGCGCCGCAGTGCCGCGCCGCCTCGAGCAGCAGGGCATAGCGGGCATCGCGCGCCGCTGCCTGAAGGTCCGATGTCGGTTTCTCGCCCTGCCAGACGAGAATGCGGTGGGGCAGGTCGAAGCGGCCCACTAGTTCGCCGACGGCTTTCGCCTCATCGGCCGAACCCGGCCGGAGGGCATGGTCGACCGTCGCAACGACGGCGGCGGGAACGGGCGGGGCTGCAGGAACGGGACGCGCCGTGTCGTCCGGCATCCAGGCGCGGAGACTGCGCCAGCGGGCGAACAGGAAGGCGAGGGCTGTTGAATCGGAGCCACCGGACACCGCGAGCAGCACGCTTCGATGGGCGCTCAGCGGGGCAAAAAGGGCGTCGAGTTCATCGTCGCGGACGGGAGCCGGAGCTCCGGACGCAGAGGCGGCGGACGTGCCGGCCGCGGATTGTTCCGTCTCTGGCACGGCCGTCAGCAGCCGGCGGTCTTCTGCTCCGCGCGGACGCGATCACGCAGCGCGGCGGACGCGGAGGTATAGCGCGTCAAGAGTTCCTTGTAGGAGGCGCAGGCGGCGCTCTTCTCGCCCATGCCGTTCAGCGACAGGCCGAGCTTGAACAGGCTGTCGGGCGCCTTGCGGCTTTCGGGATGCTGGGTGTAGCCCTCGAGGAAGGCCGTCGCGGCGTCGCGATAGTTGCCGCGCGAATAGAGGCTCTCGCCCAGCCAATATTGCGCGTCCGGTTCCAGCTTGTCGCCGGGATAGGACGCGAGGAAGCGGCGGAACGCCGATTCCGCCTGAACGTAATCGCCCCGCATCACATAGCCGTAGGCTTCGTCATAGGCAGTGCGCGGCGTCGCCGGCGCCGAAGACGGGCCCGGCACGGCCGCCACCTGGGTGCCGGCGGGCGGCGTGTATGTCGGCGAGCCGACGCCAGGAACGTCCGAGGCCGGCAAGGTGCCGAGATTCGTGGGCGGTGCCGCCGCGACGGCGCCCGTGTCGGGCAGCCCCGCGGTTGAAGCCGGGTCTGCCGGCGGGGCGCCCGCGGCGGCATCGGCCGAGGGGTCGTTCGCCCGGATCAACGCCGTCAGGTCCAGGGGGCCGCTGCCCGGCACCGCCGGCGCCGCGGCGGTATTGCCGGCGGGCTCGGCAGCCGGGAAGGTGCCGACCGGACCGGCTCCGCCCGGTGTGGGCGGAGCGGCTTCGGGCTGGGCGGAGAACCCGTCCGCCGGCAGCGCGGCGACATCGGTGCCGGCGCCGCCCGCAGGCGGGGCGCCCTCAAGCGAGGATTTTTTCATCGGCTTGGCGGGCGTACCACCCTTGCCGCCTTCGAGCTGCTGGAAGCGGAACTCGTTGAGCTCCTGCATCTGCTGGATCTGCTGCTGCAGCTGCATGATCTGATGATTGAGCTGCTCGATCTGGCCGTTCAGCGCGCGCATCTGGCTCTCGGTCGTATCGAGCCGGACCGACATGTTGCTGAGCTGGTTCGCCGTGTTGTTGTTTCCGAACAGCTGCGCCGAAGCGCCACCGGCCGAAAGGAACAGCCCGGCCGCCGCGAGGATAGCCGCAGCCGAACGGCGATACGCCGCCCGCCGAGTCGAACGCACGGTCGCCCTTTCCGCGAGGACGCCTCCAGGCCGGGCACCCCCCTGCTCGCCCGCAGGCCCCCGCCCGGGCAGAGCCGCCGCCCGCATTCCGCCAAATACCGCCACCATTGCCTCGCTACCCCTTGGACCCCTGTCCGGTTGAATGAACGACCTGATCGGGCAACGGTCCGGCATTTTAATCAAGAGCGATTTGTGTCGCCGCGGCGCAGCGTCCGGCGCGTCGGCAGAAGAGCCCGAGCCTTCAGGCGCTCAAGCCTTCGGGCCCCCGTTCGTTCGCCAATCACAGTCCATGTCGCAGCCGATGTCGCAGCCGATGGACCGTTAAGGCTTCATCAATCGAATCGGACTTGGTCCAAAGTTTGTTCGGACGCGGGACCGCTCAGCCCTGGGAGGCGCGAAGACCGACGGTCGCGACGCCGGCACCGATGAGAAGGCCGCCGCCGACCTTGTTGACGAGACTGAGGACGCCGGGCCGCCGGATCGCGCGGCGCGCCCGCGAGGCGAGCAGCGCGTAGCCGATCACGTTGGCAAAGGCGAGCACAATGAAGGTGGCGCCGAACACCAGCATCTGGGGCAGGAACGGTGCGGAGCGGTCGAGAAACTGGGGCAGGAACGCGACGAAGAAGATGATGCCCTTCGGGTTGAGCGCGGTGACCAGCCAGGCGTGGGCCAGCATCCGCAGCGCGCCCGACCGATCGGTGCGCGGGGTTGCATCCGCCAAGCCGCCGGCCCGCCAAAGCTTGATGCCGAGCCACACGAGATAGGCGGCGCCGATCCACTTGACGGCGGTGAAGACGGTCGCCGAGGCAGCGAGGACGGCACCGAGACCAGCGAGCGACAGAGTCATGGCCGTGAAATCGCCGAGCGCGACGCCGATCGCCATCGGCAGGGCGGTACGCCAGCCCTGCCCGAGGGCGTAGGAGACCACGAGCAGGACGGTCGGACCGGGGATCAGGACGAGCACGGCCGACGCGCCGGCGAAGGCGACCCAGGACGTCCAGGCAACCGGAAAGAACTCAAGCATCGCAAGCTCCCTGCCTCATCAGGCTCGCACGCAGAGACAGCGGCAGGAGCCTAAGGCGGAGCATAGCCGGTTCCGCCGGTACCGGAAACAGAACGGGCCGCCGGCCGGTATCCGGCGCGGCAGCCCGCTGGAAGTATGCACAGCAAGCCGCGCGGCTCGTTACCGATCCGCAGCGGCCTGCACAGCCGCGATCAGCTGCCGGCGCCGTTCAGCACCGTCACAGCACGGCGGTTCTGCGACCAGCACGACTCGTCGTCGCACACCGCGACCGGGCGTTCCTTGCCGTAGGAGATCGTCCGCATCCGGTTGGCCGCAACGCCGCGGCTGGCGAGGTAATTGCGGGTGTTGGTGGCGCGGCGGGCACCGAGCGCGAGGTTGTATTCGCGGGTGCCGCGCTCGTCGGCATGGCCTTCGATCGTCACCGTGTACTGGGTGTAACGGTTCAACCACTGCGCCTGACGGTCGAGCGTGGCGCGGGCGGCGTCGGACAGGTCGGTCTGGTCGACGAGGAAGAACACGCGGTCGCCGACATTGACGACGAAGTCCTGCGGCGACCCGGGGGTCGCGGTGCCGGCGCTGGTCACGGACTGCTGGTTCTTGTCGGCGCAGGCCGCGACGGCGAGAACGCCGGCAAAGGCAGCGGCGAACTTGAAGGCGCGGGCGTGCGCCAGGGTGGCGATCATGTCAGGGTCACTCCTCAGAATGCCGGGGGCCGGCAGCGCACTGTCCAACAACCGGAAACAAGCCGCGCGTCTCGATGGTTAATCCGTGAGAAGCCGGCCCGGGTCAAGACGGCAGCGGCCGAAAGCGGCGGCCGCTGCGCAAAAGGGTTCGAGCGTGTCAATCGAGCGACGGTGACCACGCCGGATCGGAGGCGAAACCGGGCGTCGGCACGCGCTGCTCCATGCGGCCGGTGACGTCGACGGACCAGAGCTGCGGCCCGCCATTGGCACCACCGGTGTCGCGGAAGAACATCAGCACACGGCCGTTCGGCGCCCAGGTCGGCCCCTCGTTGTGGAAGCTCGACGACAGGATGCGCTCGCCGGAACCGTCCGGCTTCATCACGCCGATCTGGAACTGGCCGGCGGTCTGCTTGGTGAAGGCGATCAGATCGCCGCGCGGCGACCAGACCGGCGTCGAATAGCTGCCGTCGCCGAACGAGATGCGGTTTCCGCCGCCGCCGCTGGCCGGCATCACATAGAGCTGCGGCTTGCCGCCACGGTCGGACGCGAACACGATCTGCGATCCGTCCGGCGAGTAGCTCGGGCTGGTGTCGATGGCCGGTGTGCTGGTCAGGCGCGTGGTGGCGCGGCTGCGCAGATCCATCACGTACAGGTTGGCGTTGCCTTCCTGCTGCAGGCTCATGATGACCTTGCTGCCGTCGGGCGAGAACCGCGGGGCGAACGTCATGCCCGGGAAGTTGCCGAGGATGGAGCGCTGGCCGGTTTCCAGGTTCAGCAGATAGACCTGCGGGTCCGCCTTGCCGTAGCTCATGTAGGTGAGCTCCTGGTTGGTCGGCGAGAACCGCGGCGTCAGCACCAGACTGGCACCATCGGTCAGATAGCGCACGTTGGCGCCATCCTGATCCATGATGGCGAGGCGCTTGACGCGGTTGATCTTCGGTCCGGTCTCGGACACGAAAGCGACGCGGGTGTCGAAGTAGCCCTTCTCGCCGGTCAGCCGCTGATAGATGGCATCGGCGATGATGTGGCCGAGGCGGCGCCAGTTGGCGGCCGTCGTGGTGAACTGCTGGCCGGCCATCTGTTCGCCGGCGAACACGTCCCACAGACGGAAGTTGGCCTGGAGATTGCCGCCGACTGTCTCGACCGATCCGACGACGAGCGC
The DNA here is from genome assembly GCF_900148505.1 of Pseudoxanthobacter soli DSM 19599. Classification (NCBI taxonomy): domain Bacteria; kingdom Pseudomonadati; phylum Pseudomonadota; class Alphaproteobacteria; order Hyphomicrobiales; family Segnochrobactraceae; genus Pseudoxanthobacter; species Pseudoxanthobacter soli. The sequence continues at coordinate 370,434 of NZ_FRXO01000002.1, forward strand.
CTGGGCGTTGATCGCCCGCCAGTCCGCGAATTGCGGCGCAGCATTGGGATCGGAAATCTTCTGGATGTACGAGGCCGGGTCGACCGGACGGAACAGGCCTGTGCGGGCGAGATCGTTGCTGATGACGGCGGTGATCTGCGCGCCGATATCGCCCTGGCTCAGGAAGTTCGGCAGCGCGATCGGCAGCGGCTCGACGGTGCCCTGCGTCACGTCGATCTCGACCAGCGCCGATGCCGGCTGCGCAAAGCCGAGCGCGAGCGCGGCCGTGGCGGCGGCAACCACGGCGAACCGCCGGGCGGCGCGCAGTGCTTCCAGCCCCACGCCGGCAAAAGCGGTTCCGGGTCCGGCCCGTCGAAGCCCTTCGGCGGAGCGCGGCAACACCGCCGCGAGATGAGTGGTCATGGTGAAGCTGTCCCCGAGAAGTTTGCGCATCGAACGTTCAAGCTGTTGAGGCCCTCCCCGCGCCGGCACGGCCCGCGGCAGGGAGGAGCGAATGGGTCACGTGGCAGAAGGTCGGATCAGCCCCCGATCATCTCCCGCGGATCGAAATTCACGATGACATCCTTCCAGGTGTCGTATTTCTCCAGCGGCAGCTTGTAGGGCTGGCACTTCAGCACCGCAACGCGGGCGCTCAGCACCGCCGACTGGAACGCCGGATTGCCGCTCGAGTTCACGACCTTCGGCGTGCCGAGGAGCGTTCCATCGGGGTTCAGGTGGATTTCCAGCCGCACCACGAGATCGTTCGCATCCATCACGCCACCCTCGAAGCGCCAGCACTGGGCGATCTGGCCGCGCAGGGCGTCGAGTTCGGTCTGGCTCAGCTTGCCGCTGCCCTTGCCCTTCGGGGCGCCGAGCGCGACGGGGTCCTTCGCCGATGCCGTGCCGCCGCCCGAGGGCGCAGCCTTGTTCAGAAGCGCGGCGATGTTATCCGAGAAGTTCTTGGTCTCGGCCTTGTCCGGCTTCTGCGTCGTATCGGTCTTCTTGGCGTCGGACTTGGGCGTCGGTTTCGGCGGCGTCGGCTTGGCCTGCGGCACGACGGGCTTCGGCGGCGCGGGCGTGGCGTTCGCCTGCTGCTGGGCGTCCTGCGGCGTTTCCTGAGGCGCGGGATCGGGCGTCGGCTCGGGCGGGGCCGGATCCGGTGTTTCGGCGGGCGGCGGCGGAGGCTCGGCGGCGGGCTTCGCCGCGGCCTGCTGCTCGGCCGGCGGCGGAGGCGGCGGCGTGGGATCGGTAACCGGCGCGGGATCGGGCGACGGCGGCGGCGGCGGTGCCTCGGTCGCCGGCGTCACGGCGCGCTCGGCCGGCTTCGGCGTCGGGGGCGCATCGAGCGTCTTGGTCGCGTCGCCGACATCCTCGCCGGGACGGTCCTTGTGCGCGGTCTCGACAGGCGATGCCTGCGCGGCATCGGTCTTCGGCGCGCTCTTGGAGCCCTTGTGGATGTTGGTGACATCGGAGATCGGCACGAGATCGACCGGCAGCGCGTCGACCGGCGCGGACGGCAGCGCATCGGGCGACGGCAACGCCACCGTCAGCCATACCAGGATGGCGACGTGCGCAACGGTCGAAATGGTGGCTCCGGGATCGAGACGCATCGATCAGCCGCCCTGCTCCTCCAAGGTCACGAGACCGATGCGGCGGAAGCCCGCCGCACTCAGCCGTCCCATCACCTGCATGATGGTGCCGTAGTCAGAGCTCTTGTCGCCGCGCACGAAGATGCGCTCGTCGTAGCCCTGCGTGGCGATGGCCTGCAGCTTAGGAACCAGTTCTTCCGCCGTGATCGGCGTGTCCTGGAGGAATATCTCGCCGTCCGGCTTGATCGAGACGGTGATCGGTTCCTGATCGTCCTGCATCGGCTTGGCACGCGATTGCGGCAGATCGATGGGAACGCCGACCGTCAGCAGCGGCGCGGACACCATGAAGACGATAAGCAGCACCAGCATCACGTCGACGAGCGGCGTGACGTTGATCTCGCTCATCACCCGGCGGCGATACCGACGGCGACGCCGTCCCCCGCCACCGCCGCCGCCCATGTCGACACCGGCACCCATGTCACATCCGCTCGTCGATCTGCCGCGACAGGATGGCCGCGAACTCGTCGGCGAAGCCTTCCATGCGGCCGCCGAGTTCGCCGACTTCCGCCGAGAGCTTGTTGTAGGCGATGACCGCCGGGATGGCGGCGACGAGGCCGAGCGCGGTCGCGAACAGCGCCTCCGCGATGCCGGGCGCCACCACCGCGAGGTTGGTGTTCTTGGAAGCGGCGATCGCCTGGAACGACGTCATGATGCCCCAAACCGTGCCGAACAGACCGATGAACGGCCCGGCCGAACCGACGGTCGCGAGCACGAGCAGCCGCCTTTCCAGCCGCTCCATCTCCCGCGCGATGGAGACGTTCATGACGCGGTCGATGCGCTGGGTGAGCGAGGCGAGCGCCGGACGCTGGCCTTCATGGCTCCGCTTCCACTCGCGCATCGCGGCGACGAACAGCGCGCCGAGGCCGGCATTCGCCCGGCCGGAGAGGCTGCGATAAAGTTCTTCAAGCGATTGGCCGGACCAGAACGCCTCTTCGAACATGTTCATCTGCCGCCGCGTGCGGGTGATGAGCAGTTGCTTGTCGATGATGATCGCCCAGCACCAGATGGAGGCGAACAGCAGGCCCAGCATCACGACTTTCACGATGATGTGGGCCTGGAGGAACAGACCGATCAGCGAAATATCGCCGGTCGGAGCGGCGAGCGCTTCGCTGGCCACGTCAGCGGGATTCATGGTCTGATCGACCTCGTGATGGTGGTCGTGAACAAGAACGAGTGTGGTGGGCGGCGACCCCGAACGGTCTTCGGCACCGTTTCGGACCTGACCCGCCGCGTCGGCACCCTGACGCGGCACGAGTCGGATCCGCGCCTAAAGAATCGAGGTCTGTGTTTCCCGTCAATCGTGTCGAAAATTGGATCTTGCGTCGAAATCGCATGTGCAATGGGCGCCTGTGCTTCCGATGCCACTGCCGGCGACCCGAACGCAGTGTTTCCTTGCGGCTCCGCTGCATTTCACCGTAGATGGCGAATCACGACCGCCCCGCCGCGGCGATTCATGCAGGGCCACGGCTATGCTCGTTTCGATCCAGATTCTCCGGGCGATCGCCGCGTTGCTCATCGTCGTGCTGCACGCCTACATCTCGGTCGTGAACCGCACCGGCGTCGTCGATCCGGCCTATCCGCGCATCGAATATGGCGGTTTCGGCGTCGACATCTTCTTCGTCATCTCCGGCTTCATCATGGTGGTGTCGTCGCAGCGCATGTTCGAGCGACCGGGAGCGATCGGGGACTTCCTCGCCCGCCGCCTGATGCGCATCGTGCCGCTCTACTGGACCGCCACTTTGGCTTTCGCAGCCGCCATTCTGGCGTTCTCGCGCAGCACAGAGCTGGTGACGTGGTCGAGCCTCGCCCATTCCCTGCTGTTCGTTCCCCAGGACGGCACCCTCGGGCCGATCATCACCGTCGGCTGGACGCTGAACTACGAGATGCTGTTCTACGTCCTGTTCGCCTGCGCGCTGGTGCTGCCGCGCCTCTATGCGGTGAGCGCCGTCACGGCGTTGCTCGTCGCCCTCGTCGTCCTCGACCGGGCGGTCTCGCTGCCGCCGCCGTTCTCGACCTGGTTCGAGCCCATCGTACTGGAATTCGCGTTCGGCATGTGGATCGCGCTGATGTGGCGCCACGGGGTGAAACTCGGCCGCCTGCCGCGGATCGCGCTCGTGGCCGCGTCCTTCGTCGCGGCGGGCCTGCTGTCGTGGCAGGTGACGCCGACCGGCGCGGAGCGGGTGCTGCACTGGGGCATCCCGGCCGCGATCCTGGTCGCGGCGGCCGTGCTGGGACCGCCCATCGAGGCGAAGGGGAGCGTGACCCGCCTGTTCGTCTATCTCGGCAACGCCTCATACTCGCTCTACATCACGCACCTGTTCGCCATCCTCGCGGTGCGCGCGATGGTGATGCGCATCCCCGGCTTCGAGGCGCTTGTGCCGGACTGGCTCTATGGCGTGCTCATCGTCGTGGGCAGCGTGGCCGGCTCGCTCGTCGTCTACGAGGCGTTCGAGAAGCCGGTCCACAACCGGCTGATGCGCTGGTGGAAGCAGCGACCCGCAGGACGCGAGGCGGCGCTCGGCGGCGTGCGCGACTAAGGCGCCTCCGGCGGTGCACCGGCACCGCCGAGGCGGGATCTCAGCGCCGCAGGAAGCCGCCGCGGCTTGCCCTCGGGACTGATGACGACGACGGTCACCTCGGCCTCGACCAGAACGCGGCCCGCTCCACCGCCGGCGCCCTCCCCGACGACGATTCTCTGGGCGAGCACGAGCCGGGCACCGCCCACGGACCTGAATGCCGTCTCGACCACGACCACGTCGTCGATCCGCGCCGGAGCAAGGAAATCGAGCGTCATGGCCCGCACGGCGAACGCCAGCGGCTCGCCGTGCCGCCCATCCGCGAGTTCTCGATGGCCGATGCCCATGAGGCGCAGGAAGTCGGTCCGTCCCCGCTCCAGGAACCGCAGATAGCTCGCGTGGTAGACGATGCCGGAAAAGTCGGTGTCCTCGTAATAGATGCGCACCGGCAGCCGGTGACCGCCGGCGGCAAGGCTGCCCGCGATGCCGTACCCGGCCCCCGGTCCGTGACCGGCATGCGGATCGCGATCGGGACCGGACTGCTCTGTCATGGTGTACTCCGCCGGCGTCCGCGCGAGGGCGGGGGGACATTATGAGGCACCGGCATCTTCCCCCGCCGCCTCGCAAAGACTATTTGAGATGCCCATACGGGATGCGGCCCGCCCCTGCCAGGCTCGAATCCCCCGCGACATCGTCCGAACGTTTACGACTTCGTTCGCATCCAAGGAACGACCCCATGTCGAACGCCTCCACGTCGAACGCCACCGTGTCGGCCTCCGCTCCCGATGCCCGCATCCCGGTGACCGTGCTGACCGGCTTCCTCGGCGCCGGCAAGACCACGCTCCTGAACCGCATTCTCACCGAGGACCATGGCAAGCGCTACGCGGTCATCGTCAACGAGTTCGGTGAGATCGGCATCGATGCGGACCTGCTCGTCGACACCGACGAGGAAGTGTTCGAGATGAACAACGGGTGCATCTGTTGCACCGTTCGCGGCGACCTCATCCGCACCGTCGAGAACCTCCTGAAGCGCCGCGGCGCGTTCGACGCCATTCTGGTGGAGACGACCGGCCTCGCCGACCCGGCCCCTGTCGCGCAGACTTTCTTCATGGACGACACCGTTCGCGCCGCCGCCGCGCTCGATTCGGTCGTCGCCGTCGCGGATGCCAAGCACCTCGCGCTGCGCCTCGCCGACACCGCCGAAGCCGCAGGGCAGATCGCGTTCGCGGACATCGTCGTCCTCAACAAGTCCGACCTCGTCACGCCGGAAGAACTCGCGGCGATCGAGGCCCGCATCCGCGCCATCAACCCGTTCGCGACCATCCACCGGACGGAACGCTGCGCGCTGCCGCTCAGTGCGGTGCTCGACCGCGGCTCGTTCGACCTCGACCGCATCCTGAGCCTCGATCCGCATTTCCTGGAAGAGGCCGGGCACGACCACGATCACACCTGCGGTCCCGATTGCGACCACGACCATCATCACCACGATCATGATCATGATCATGATCATGATCACCATCATCACCACCACGACCATGTCGAGGCGGCGGGCATCTCGAGCGTTTCGCTTTCGGCCGGCGATCTCGACGTGACCACGTTCTTCCCGTGGATCCAGAAGGTGACCCAGGAGCAGGGGCCGAACATCCTGCGTCTCAAGGGCATCCTGTCGTTCTCCGGCGACCCGCAGCGCTACGTCATCCAGGGCGTCCACATGATCATCGAGGGCGACCACCAGCGTCAGTGGGCACCCGGCGAAAAGCGCCAAAGCCGCCTCGTGTTCATCGGCCGCGATCTTGATCGGGCCAAGCTCGAAGCCGGCTTCGCCGCCTGCTCCGCCGCCTGAGGATCGCCGTGCCGTCGCTCAGCCCCCTCGCCTTCGACGCCTACGTCGTCACCACCGCCTTCCTGGGCAACACGCCCGCCTTCGCCCTTGGCGACGGCACGGTTCGGCTCGCCTCGGGCGGTGAGCCAATCGCCGTTACCGCCCATAACGGGGGCCTGCTTGCCGCCGTGACCGACCTTGAAGGCCGTGCGCTCGTCACCGGCGGCGACGATGGGCGCGTCGTGCGCATCGCGGCTGACGGAAAGGCCGAGACCGTGGCGACGCGCGACCGCAAGTGGATCGACCGCCTTGCGGCCGGGCCGGGCGGCGCCGTCGCCTTCGCATCCGGCCGGACGGCATGGGTGAAGCTGGCAGACGGCAGCGAACGCGCCTTCGAGCATCCTCGCGCGGTCGGCGGCCTCGCCTTCGCCCCCAAGGGCCTGCGCCTCGCCGTCGCGCGCTATGACGGCGTGACGCTCTGGTGGGCGGCCACCGACGCACCGTCGCAGTCTCTCGAATGGAAGGGCATGCATACCGGCGCGACCTTCTCGCCGGACGGCCGCTATCTCGTCACCACGATGCAGGAAAACGCCCTGCACGGCTGGCGGCTCGCCGACGGCAAGCACATGCGCATGACCGGCTATCCGACCAAGGTGCGCTCGATCTCCTGGTCGGCGAAGGGCCGGTTTCTCGCGACCGCCGGCGCCAATGCCGCGGTGCTCTGGCCGTTCCACTTCAAGGACGGCCCGATGGGCAAGCCGCCGGCGGAACTGGGCTTCCGGCAGGACGGCGTCGCCACGGCCGTCGCCTGCCATCCAAGCGACGATGTCACGGCCATCGGCTATTCCGATGGTGCCATTCTGGCCGCGCGCATGTCGGACGGCGCCTCGGTGATGCTGCGCCCGGCAGACGGCACCACCGTGTCTGCGCTCGCCTGGAGCCGCGACGGACTGAACCTCGCCTTCGGAACAGAGACGGGCGCAGCCGGGATCATCGATATCGGCGGCTGACTGGAACTGTTGAGCCCGGATCTGCGGGCATCGCCGTTGTCCGCATGGCGAGATCTCCCGGACAACATCTGCCGGGCATGCGTCCTTGCTCTCGCGCGGGCTGCGGGTGAACATCCCTGATGCGGGGGGATCGGTCCCGTGAGCCGCGGGTTGTTCCTTCCCGCAGCCTCGGCCCGAGCGAGCGCGAGAGGAGGAAGACGGATGGCCTCGTTCAAGACCGTCAGGCGCACCGGAGCGATCGCGGTCGCCGGCGCTGTCGGCATCGTGTTCTCGCAAGCCCCGGAATTCGGCCAGCAATATCGCCAGCGGCTCGGCGGCGCATTGGCCGAGCTCAAGACCGTGGTCGCCGATTTCGATGCCGACGCCAAGCGCAACGACCTCGACCGCAAGCAGGCGCTCGACCAGATGCGGATCAGTTCGGATCTGTTCATCCAGGACAGGGCGGCGAGCATGGAGCGCACCATCCACCGCTACGACGATCTTTCCGCGCAGGACCAGGCCTATCGCACCTCCGGCCCGTTCGGGCGCGTTGCCGCCATCGCGACCCACTACGACCCGGCGCTCGTCGACGGCACGCTCGACGATTTCGAGCCGGCCGTTCCCGTGACGATCGAAGGCTTCGTCGCGGCGGGCGCCGGCTTCTTCCTCGCGCTCATCGCCATGGCTCTCGGCGGGCGGGCGTGCTCCGGCGTGTTTCGCCGTGTCCGCGGCGGCCGGCCGCGCTACGGCTGATCACGCTCTTGCGGCCGCCGCGTTGCGTCGCGTTTTCGCCAGCATTTCCAGCGTTCTTCGGCCATCGGTGCCGCCGCCGCGATCGTTACCCACAGCAACGAAGCAGAATGTTTCCTCGGTGCTGGACAGGCCGCGCCGAAGCCCTTATAAGCCGCTCGTCCGCTGCAGACGGCTTCCGCCTGTCGCGAGCGCCCAGGTAGCTCAGTTGGTAGAGCATGCGACTGAAAATCGCAGTGTCGGTGGTTCGATTCCGCCCCTGGGCACCACTTCCCTTTTGAAGATCATCATCCGCTCGTCTCCCGGCCGCCCCGATCTGCGGGCTTCGCGTCCGATCGCGCCTTTCTGTGCTAAGCGATCCCGTACGGCCGCACGCATTGGGATGTCGGCATGAACGACGATCAGATCATCGGGTCCACGTCCGTGCCGCCGGTGCTGGAGACCGAGAGACTGTTCCTCAGCGGCCACAGCGTACGCGATTTCGAACCGCTCGCCGCGATGTGGCAGGCCCCTGCGATCGTCGACAGCATCCTCGGCGGCAAGCCCGCGACACCGCGTGAATCCTGGCTGCGGTTGCTGCGATATCGCGGCCTGTGGCCGCTGCTCGGGTTCGGGTACTGGGCCGTTCGCGAAAAGGCATCCGGCCGCTATGCCGGCGATCTCGGCTTCGCCGACTTCCACCGCGACACGGAACCCTCGATCAAGGGCCTGCCCGAAGCCGGCTGGGCGCTTGCGCCATGGGCGCATGGGCAGGGCTACGCCACTGAAGCCCTCACGGCGGCGCTGACGTGGCTGGACGGGGAGCGGCGGTTCTCCCGCAGCGTCTGCCTGATCGATCCGGCCAACGCGCCTTCCATCCGCGTCGCCGAGAAGGCCGGCTTCCGCGACCGGCGTTCCGCCGTCATGGACGGCCGGGAGACACTGCTGTTCTCCCGCACCATCTCCTCCACAGCGGAGGCCTGAGCACGGACGAGTGGGCCCGGGAGGCGGCTGCGCCGGGCAACCGGGCGGGCCGCGAGGATCATTATTCTAGAAACGGCGCGGGAATTGATGATATCCGGTTGCCGAGGCCACCCGCGCCGCGTAGACCACGCCCGGCGGTACGCCGCCATGTTGCACTCCGGCGGCTGTTTTTCCTAAACTCGTGCAAGCGCTTCCCGCGGCCTGACGGGAATGGCCCGCCTCTGCGGACGGATCGGTTCGATGCTCAGCAACAAGGGAAAGTACGGTCTGAAGGCGCTGGTTCACCTGGCCGGCCTGCCGGCAGGGCAGACGGCGCTCGCCGCCCAGATCGCCGAGCAGAACAACATTTCCAAGAAGTTCCTCGACGCCATTCTCAACGACCTGCGCAATGCCGGACTGGTACGCAGCAAGAAGGGCCCCGGCGGCGGCTACGCGCTGGCGCGGCCGGCGGGCGAGATCATGGTCGGCCAGGCGATCCGCGTGCTCGACGGGCCGCTGGCGCCGATCGGCTGCGCCTCGCGCACGGCCTACCTGCCCTGCGACGACTGTGCCGACGTCTCGACCTGTTCCGTCCGGCTGATGATGCTGCAGGCCCGCGACGCCATGGCCGAGGTGCTCGACCGCGCTTCCATCGCCGACATGCGCGAGCAGGCGCAGACGGCCGGCCGGGCGATGGTCTACGATATCTGACCCGACCGTTCCGGCCGCGGCGCGGCGGGCAACCGCCTCTTTCGGCCCGCCTTCGGAGATGCCAGACGATGCCAGCGCGCCGGCGGCCGATGTTCAAGCGTCTCCTGACCGTCGCGAAACGGATCGGTCTGGTCGCGGCCGCGGTCCTCGTCACGCTCCTCGCCGTGCGCATATGGGATGTCGAGCGCGGCCCTCCGCTTGAGCCGTGGCACAGCTTCGTACCGCACGAACTCTCCGTGGCCGAGATGGACCACGGCGACTGGCAGACCTACCTCGCTGCGGAGGACAAGGCGTTCCAGAGCGTGCGGACGCAGGTCACGGAGAAGCTCGACACCGAGGACCGCACGCCGATCAACCGCTATTTCAGCGGCAGCCGTATCTACCCGCCCGGCTTCGCGAAGGACTGGAACCGCTCCTATGAGATGATGCCGTCCGGAGCGGTGCGCGGAGCCGTGGTGCTGCTCCATGGCCTGACGGATTCGCCCTACAGCCTGCGCCATGTCGCCGATCTCTATGCGGCACGGGGTTTCGTCGCGGTGGGCGTGCGCCTACCGGGGCACGGCACCGTACCGGGAGGCCTCACCGAGGGCACGTGGCAGGACTGGATGGCCGCGACCCGCCTCGCCATGCGCGAGGCCCGGCGGCTGGCGGGGCCGGACGGCCCGATCCATATCGTCGGCTATTCGAACGGCGGTGCGCTCGCTCTGCTCTATACCCTCGACAGCCTCGACGACAGCGCTTTGCCGCGGCCGGCGAAGGTTGTTCTGCTGTCACCCATGGTCGGCGTCACGGAATTCGCCCGTTTCGCCGGGCTCGCGGCCCTTCCGGCGGTGCTGCCTGCCTTCGCCAAGGCGGCATGGCTCAACATCCTGCCCGAGTTCAACCCGTTCAAGTACAACTCCTTCCCGGTGAACGCCGCGCGGCAATCCTACCTGCTGACGCAGGCCGTGCAGGAGGCCATCGCCAGCCACGCCGGCGACGACAGCCTGAAGGAGTTCCCACCGGTCCAGACGTTTCTCTCCGTCCTCGACACCACGGTCAGCACGGCAGCGGTCGTGGACGCGCTCCACGCCGTGCTGGCCGAGGCGCGCAGCGAACTCGTGCTGTTCGACATCAACCGTAATGCCGACGTCGATTCGCTCGCCATGTTTCGCCCGAGCACGCTCGCTGCCTTGTCGGACCTGCTGCCCCCCGCGCCGCGGCCGTTCCGGTCGATCGTCGTCACCAACCGGAACCGCGCGACGCCGGACATGGAGGCACTCGTCACAGAAGCCGGGGCGACGGGCACGACCGCGATTCCTCTGCCGCTCACCTATCCCCACGACGTCTATTCGCTATCCCACATCGCCGTGCCGTTTCCGTTGTCGGATGGGCTCTACGGCCTCGATCCGGCCGAGACGCCTGCGGAGGACTTCGGCATCTCGCTCGGCACGCTCTCCTCCCGCGGGGAAAGCCGGGCGCTGGTGGTCGGCATGGACTTCATCATGCGGATGCAGTCGAACCCGTTCTTCCCGTACATGGCGGAGCGGATCGCGGCGGATCTGCCGCCGCCCGAGGCTCCCGCGTCCGCAGCCAGCCCGGACTAGAGCGCTTTCCGATCTGATGGAATCATCAGACCGACAAGAAATCGCTCCAGATTCAAAAGCTTGAGCATATCCTTGTCGTTCAGATCGATCCGATCTGAACGGGATATGCTCTAAGATCGGCCACGCCCGAAAGGATCACGCCGCATCCGGCCTCGTGTCTTCACGCGGTTGGCCGGAGAGCAGGTCCGCGACCCAGCGCAGCGACGGCGCGTGAGCGCACAGCGTGAGCGCGGCGATGAGGAACGGCACGGCCAGCAGGATGCCGGCAATGCCCCAGAGGAAGCCCCAGAGGAAGATTGCAAGCAGCACCATCACGGGCGAGATCGCCAGCGCCTTGCCGGCGATGCGCGGCTCCAGATAGCTGCCCGAGACGAACTGGATGACGTTGAGGCTGAGGAACACGAACAGCGCCATCCGCCAGGATTCGAGCTGGATCAGCGCGAACAGCGTGGGCAGCAAGGTGGCGACGAACGGGCCGATGAACGGGATGTAGTTCATCGCGAACGCAATCACCCCCCATGCGAGCGCAAGTTCCAGCCCGGAGGCGAGCGTGAACGCCCAGACGACGGCGCCGGTGGCGAGGCTGACGACGGAACGCACGAGCATGTGCGTCTGCATCTTGCCGGCCATGTCGGCCCCTGCTTCGATGAGGAAACGGCCGGCATCGTACCGGCGCAAGGCGGCGAGCTGGCTGCGGAAGACACCGACTTCGAGAAGCCCGAGGATCATGAAAAGGAACATGACCACGAGGAAGCTGCTGAGGCTCTGGAGCAGCCCGGAGACTTCCTGAAACACTCTGAGCAGCCAGCGGACGTCGAAATTCTCAGTGATCAGGCCGGCCATCACGAAGCCATGCGCCTCGAACCACGCGTCGGCCTGGGCATAGAGCGCCTGGAAACGACCGATATTGGCAAGAAGCCACGCGCCGACGCGGCGGAAGCTCCAGACCACCAGGCTCAGCATCGCTCCGACGACCGCGAGCGAGACAAGGACGGTCACGACCGCCGCGAACCCCGTCGACATCCAACGCTGCAGCCGGCGCTGCACCGGCCAGACCACGGCGACGAGATAGAACGCGAACGCGACCGGAGCGAGGAACGACCGGGTGAGAAACAGGCAGGCGCCGATCATGATGGCGGCGATGATGCCGATCATCACCTTGGTCGAGACATCCGTCGACATGCGCCCTCCCCGGCAGGGTCCGTCTCACGAGACCCCGCTCGGGTCCCTAACCGGCACGACGGCAGCGCAGGGGCGGCACGCCCGCCCGAATCGCCCCTGCCCCGAGACCTCTCGGACGACCATGCGGCATCGCTGAGCCAATCGTAAGCGCCTGCATGCCGCACGCCTGCGAACGCGCGCGAATTCAGGCCGACGCGGGGCCTGCGCGGACGACGGGCACGGACGCCCACTGCTTATGTCGGCGGGGAAGCCTGGAGGTCATGACAGGCCGCCGATCTCAGCCGTCGGCGGACAGGAGCGAGGAGAGCGACCAGGGCGCGACGTCCGAGATGCGCTCGATATCGTCCACCCGCCACTTGCCGTCGGTCTTGATCATGATGAAGACGATCTCGCTCGGCATGCCGTTGACGCTGAAGGTGGCGGACGACATCGCCGTGCCGCCGACCTCGACCGGCTGACTCAGGGCGAAGTTCGACAGGTCGTCGTCGAAGCCGTCGATGACCGGATCGAAGCCGAGCCGGCCCAGCACGCCGCCCTCGGCGGCTCCGCCGCGGTCGAGAGCCTCGATCAGCTTCAGAAGCCGTGGTGTGAAATAGGCCTTCCGACGGCTCGCATCGAAAGCGGAAACGGCCGGACTATCCGGCGAGCCGTCGAGATAGGGTTCGTAGATGGCTGCGAGCAGGTCGCCAGGCGTGTCGTTGACATAGTCGGCCGGGGCCTTCGCCGGCTTTGGGGCTGCCGGGTTCGCCGGAGCCGGGGCGGCAGCGGGCGGCGTCGCGGCAGGGGCCGGTGCGCCGGACGCCGGCGCGGGGGCGGCATCCCCGGCAAGAGCTGCAAACGGCGTTGTGCCGGCGAGCGCGGCGGCCAGCAGCAGGACACCGACGCCGGGCAGGCGGCGAACGTTGCGATGTGAGAGCGTCATATGTTCCATTCCGAACCAGTCCCCTACCCCGGAAGCCGCCGGTGCGAGCGCGGCGCCGCCGCCGATCGGAGGCGCCCGAACGTTCCGCCGCGAACTCTGCCACGCCAATCCGGGCAACGGCATGGCGCCGATGCAGCCTGACATCAGCAGTAAGGCCGCAGGGCGCCCTTTCAAGCCGGACCGGCGAAGCGCGCCGTCCCGCGCCGCAGCCGGCCGATCAGCCCCTCTCGGCCATTGCGACCCAGCTGTCCTCGTCGATCACCTCGATGCCGAGTTCGGCGGCTTTCTTCAGCTTCGAACCCGCGCCCGGACCGGCGACCACCAGATCCGTCTTCGCCGAAACCGAGCCAGCGACCTTCGCCCCCATCGCCTCAGCGCGGGCCTTGGCCTCATCACGGGTCATGCGCTCCAGCGAGCCGGTGAACACCACGGTCTTTCCCGCGATTGGCGAATCGCCCACCGCGCGTGCTTCGGCCGCCTCGGGCTCGATCTGCGCCAGCAATGCCGCCAGCGCCTCGCGATTGTGGGCCTCGGCGAAGAAATCCACCACTGCCTGCGCGACCACCTCGCCAATGCCGTCGATGGTGTTGAGGTCCGCCCAGGCTTCCGAACCGTGGTCGGCCGCAGCCTCCATAGCGCTCTGGAACGCCGCCCAGGTGCCGTAGGCGCCGGCCAGCAGCTTCGCCGTGCTCTCGCCGACATGGCGAATGCCGAGAGCGAAGATCAGACGGTGGAGCGCGATCCTCCGGCGCGCCTCGATGGCCGCGAACAGGTTGCGGACCGAGGTCGGCCCGAAACCTTCGCGATCCTTGAGCTTCTTCAGCGAGACCGCATCGCGCGCCTCCAGCGTGAAGATGTCGGCCGGGCCGTTGATGAGGCCGTCGCGATGGAACGCCTCGATCTGCTTGTCGCCGAGGCCTTCGATATCGAAGGCATGCCGGGAGGCGAAGTGCTTCAGCCGCTCGACCGTCTGCGCCGCGCAGATCAGACCGCCGGTGCAGCGGCGCACCACGTCCTCGCGGCCGGTGCGTGGGTTGACCTCTCGCACCGCGTGGCTGCCGCACACCGGACACGTCGTCGGGAAGACGAACGGCACCGCGTCGGCCGGTCGCTTGTCGAGCACCGGCTGCACGATCTGCGGGATGACGTCGCCGGCGCGCTGAACCACCACCGTGTCGCCGACCCTCACATCCTTGCGGCGGATCTCATCCTCATTGTGCAGCGTGGCGTTGGAGACGACGACGCCGCCCACGGTCACCGGCCTGAGCTTGGCAACGGGCGTGAGCGCGCCGGTGCGGCCGACCTGGATTTCGATGCCTTCGAGCACGGTCGTCGCCTGCTCGGCGGGGAACTTGTGGGCGATGGCCCAGCGCGGGCTGCGGGACACGAAGCCGAGCCGCGCCTGAAGATCGAGACGGTCGACCTTGTAGACCACGCCGTCGATGTCATAGCCGAGGTTGGCGCGGTTCTCCTCAATCTCATGGTAGACGGCGAGGAGTTCGGCGACGGTCGAGCATCGCCGCATCCGCGGATTGACCTGGAAGCCCCACGCGCCGAAACGCTGCACCATGGCGAACTGGGTCGTCTCCGGCACCCGGCTCATCTCGCCCCAGGCATAGGCAAAGAACTTCAGGGGCCGCGAAGCCGTGATCGCCGGATCGAGCTGGCGCAGGGACCCGGCGGCGGCGTTGCGCGGATTGGCGAACACCTTGCCGCCGGCTCCGGCCATGCGCGCGTTCAGTGCCGCGAAAGCGGCATGGGCCATGTAGACCTCGCCGCGGACTTCCACGATGTCCGGCGCATCCTCCGGCAGGGTGTCCGGAATGTCGTCGATGGTGCGGGCATTGGCGGTGACGTTCTCGCCCGTGGTGCCGTCGCCGCGCGTCGCGGCGATCTCCAGCCTGCGATTCACGTAAGTCAGCGACAGCGAAAGCCCGTCGATCTTGGGTTCGGCGGTGACGATGAGTTCGTCCTCGGGCGCGAGCCTCAGGAAGCGACGCACGCGAGCCTCGAAATCGACCACGTCCTCATCGGCGAATGCATTGTCGAGCGACAGCATCGGGATGCGGTGCCGGACCTGGCCGAATTCCACCGCCGGCTCGGCACCGACCGTACGGCTCGGGCTTTCAGGCGTCGCGAGCGCCGGGAAGCGTCGTTCCAGCGCCAGCAGGCGCAGCCGAAGCGCGTCGTATTCCGCGTCGGAGACGGTCGGCGCGTCCTCGCGATAATAGGCGCGGTCGTGGCCGCGGATTTCCTCCGCCAGCGCGGCATGCTCGCGGCCGGCCTCGGCTTCGCTCAGCGCCTCGACGGCAGGCAGCGCGGAAGGGGTCGACGGCATGGATGTCTCTCGCATTCGGCAGTGATCTGATCAGGGCGAATTAGCACGGAAGCGTGCCGCACGCATCCGCCGCACCAGGACAGTGACCGGTACCGGTGGGCAAGCTCGGGTTCATTCCGCGGCGGTGGCGAGCCGGCCACGGCGCGCGAGCACGGCCCTGAGCGGCGCCGGCTTCACCGGCTTGTTGATGATGGCGATGCCGAGCGCCTGTGCCCGCGCCCGCAGGTCGGCCGAACGGTCTGCCGTCACCAGGACCGCACCCAGCGCCGCGCCCCAGCGGGCCCGCAGCGCCGCGATGACGTCGATCCCGTTGGCCTCTCCGAGATGGAAGTCGACCAGCATGACCTCCGGGACGAAGCCGCGCACGTCGGCCTCGGCGATCGCGGCCTCGAGACCGGACACCGCCAGCACCCGGTGGCCCCACCCGGTGAGGAGGGATGTCATGCCGTCGAGAATATCAGGCTCATTGTCGATGCAGAGAATATCGAGGCCCCGCGAGGCAGCCGGAAGAGCGGCCGGCGGCGCCGCAGGCAGCGCCGGGGCTGGCGTCGGCGCGGATGGCAGTTCCACCGCGAACCGGGAGCCCTTTCCGGTCCGGGACCATACCCTGATCGGCAGGTCGAGCATCCGGCCGATGCGCTCCACGATCGAGAGGCCGAGACCGAGGCCGTGAACCGTGCGGCCGGCGGCCTGGCCGGTATCGAGGCGGCGGAATTCCTTGAAAACCTCGTCCAGCTTCGACCCGGGAATGCCGATGCCGGTGTCGACCACCTCGATCGCGACCCGGCCGTGCCGGCGCCGGCACCCGACCACGACGCCTCCGCGCTCGGTGTATTTGATGGCGTTGGAGACGAAGTTCTGGAGAAGCCGGCGCACCAGCCGCCGGTCGGACCGCACCGAGAGCGAGGTCGGCACAATGACGAGCCTGAGCCCCCGGGCACGGGCGATCGGCTCGAACTCCACACGCAGGGTCGAGAAGATGTCTTCCAGCCGGAAGGCGGTGATCTCCGGCTTCAGCGCACCGGCATCGAGCTGCGAGATGTCGAGAAGCGCGCCGATGATCTCCTCGACCGATTCCAGTGACGCCTCGATCTTCTCCACGAGGGGCGCCTGCTCCGAGGTGCGAAGCCGTTCGACCAGCGTGGAGACATAGAGCCGGGCGGCGTTGAGCGGCTGGAGGATGTCGTGACCGGCGGCGGCGAGGAAGCGCGTCTTGCCGATATTGGCCTCGTCCGCCGCCGCCTTGGCGCGGGTCAATTCACGGTTGAGGCGCTCCAGTTCGGCGGTGCGCTCGCGAACCCGGCGCTCCAGCGTCTCGTTGGCGCGCGCCAGGGCTTCCGCGGCGAGCACGCGGTCGGTCATGTCGGCGAGCAGCAGCACCACGCCGCCGTCCGGCATCGGGCTCGAATGGATCTCGACGATGCGGCCGACAGAGGCGAGCCGGCGTTCGAGCGTGGTGCCGGCGCCGGACAGGAGATCGGCCAGCCGCGTCTCGATGATGGCCTCCGCGCTGCGCTGGGCCGGATCGCTGGACTGGAGATCGCCGCGCTCGGCGATCTGGTGAAGGATCGCCCGCAGCGACGTGCGCACCTCCACGATCTCGGGCGGGATGTCGAGGAGCCGATGGAACTGGCGGTTCCAGCATGACAGCCGCAGTTCGCTGTCGAACACCGCGATGCCCTCGTGGACCTGCTCCAGCGCGGTCTGCAGCAGGTCGCGATTGTGCCGGATGGCGGCGGTCGCGTCGTCGAGCAGCTTGTAGGCGCGCTTGGCGGCGGGATCGCGCTGCCGGATCAGCGAGGACAGCACCAGCCGCGACGAGGCGGAGCCGACCGCGCTCGCCAGCAGCCGCTCGGAGAACCGCAGCAGTTCGGCATCGGCCGCTGCTTTCGGCTGCAGCAGGATGCCCCGCCCGCGCTCGTGGCCCTCGAACGCAGCGTCGGTACGGGCCTCGCCGAGATAGCGCGCGATGGTGGCCTTGAGGTCGCTGACGGTGACCGCGGTCCGCCACAGCCGCAGATTCGGCACGGGGCCGAGATCGCTGGGCACGAACTGGGAGGCCTGCAGCCGCTCGCTCAACTCCGGCGGGCGCATCAGCGACACCGCGATATAGGCGGCGAGGTTGACCGCGAGACTCCAGAACACACCGTGGATGAACGGATCGAAGGTGAACGAGAACAGCGCCTGCGGCCGAAGCAGCCAGATGCCGAGCGGACCATCGGTGATGAGGCTCTCCGGCAGCAGGCCCGTGGCGACGAAGTTCGGCAACAGCAGCGTGTAGGTCCAAAGCGCGAAGCCCGACACCATGCCGGCGATGGCGCCGCGCGCGGTCGCCCGCCGCCACACCATGCCGCCGAAGAAGGCCGGTGCGATCTGGGCGACAGCGGCGAACGCGAGCAGCCCGATCTGCGCGAGCGCCGCAGCACCGCCGACCGCCCGATAATAGCCGTAGGCGAGCATGATCACCGCGACGATGGCCGCGCGGCGGACGAGAAGAAGCCGGCGCCCCATGTCCGCGCCGCTGCCGCCCGTGCCGCCTGCCGCTGGCGACACCCCGAACCTCCGCTCGCGACGGCTCAACATCAGCGGGAAGATGAGGTCGTTGGAAATCATGATCGAGAGGGCGACGGATTCGACGATGACCATTGCCGTCGCGGCGGAAAGCGCGCCCGCGAAGGCGATCAGCGCCACACCGTTGGCCCCGGTCGAGAGCGGCAGGGCGAGCACGAAGGTATCGGCATCGACGCTGCCGCCGAAGGTCAGCAGGCCCGCGGCCGCCACCGGCACGACGAAGAGGTTGATAGCCAGCAGATAAAGCGGGAACAGCCAGGCGGCGCGGGTGAGTTCAGCCGGTCCTGTGTTCTCGGTCACGGCGACGTGGAACTGGCGCGGCAGCAGGAGGGCTGCGACGAAGGACAGTGCGAGCTGCACGATCCAGGGACCGCCGTCCGGCGGCGAGGCGAACACCGCGGCGATGTCGGGATGGGCCATCAGGTCGGCGATCAGCGGGCCGGCGCCGCCGAACATGACGAAGGTGACATAGGTGCCGACGATGAGGAAGGCGCAGAGCTTGACGACCGACTCGGCGGCGATCGCCAGCATCATGCCTTCCTGATGCTCGGTCGCATCGGCATGGCGGGTGCCGAACAGGATGGAGAACGCCGCCATGGCGAGCGCGACCAGGAGCGAGATGTCGCCGAACCGGGCCGCTCCGGCGCCGGCGGCCGCCATCTCAGGCCCGCCCAGATGGGCGACGAGCGTCTCGACGGAAATCGAGACGGCCTTGAGCTGGAGAGCCAGATAGGGGATCGAGCCGACCACCGCGATCAGCGTCACGACGGCCGCCACCACCTGGCTCTTGCCGTAGCGCGCGGCCACGAAGTCCGCGACGGACGTGATGCGTTCGAGCTTGGCGAGGTAGATCACGCGGGCGAGCAGCGGACGGCCGACGGTGAACAGCAGCGCCGGGCCGATATAGATCGTCAGGAACGACAATCCGCTGGTCGATGAGAGGCCGACGGAACCAAGAAAGGTCCAGGACGTACAATAGACGGCGAGCGACAGCGCGTAGATCGAGCTGCGGCCCGTGCCGCGTGCGGCCCGGCCGTGCCCGCGCGCCGCCTGCCGGTCCCCGTAGCTCGCGACGGTGAACAGGAGCCCGATATAGCCGACGATGACGACCAGGATGATCGAGACCTGGAGCATGACAGCGCGTGTGCCCTCCCGCTCCGGGTGCCGAGTGACATGATCGTCCCTAAGGACCATCGGCAGCCGAAGGTTGCATGTCCGTTCGCGGACATTGCGTTCTGACTTGATCCGCAATCGGACCATATCGCCCGCACGCTGTCCATGAGTTCAGGCGGAGAGCGTCAGGCGGGCCGCCTCAGGTGGACAGCCGGCGAGCCGGCCCTCACAATATCACGCGGGGCGGCAACGCCCGGCACCACGGAACCCGCAGAAGAGGTCGACGATGAGCAGCATTCTGAAGGAATTCCGCGATTTCGCCATCAAGGGCAACATGCTCGATCTCGCCATCGGCGTGATCATCGGCGGCGTGTTCGGGGCTATCGTCTCGTCGCTCGTGCAGGACATCCTGATGCCGCCGATCGGGCTTGCGCTCGGCGGCGTCGATTTCACCAACATGTTCGTCACGCTCCGCGACGGCACGCCGCCCGGGCCCTATGTGAGCCTCGCTGCCGCCCAGGCCGCCGGTGCCGTGACGCTGAACATCGGGCTGTTCCTCAATGCCGTGGTGAAGTTCGCGATCGTGGCGGTGGCGCTCTTCGTCGTCGTCAAGGGCATCAACAAGATGCGCGCGATCGCGGAGGGCGAGAAGAAGGCCGCGCCGCCGCCGCCGCCCAGCAGCGAGGTCGTGCTGCTGACCGAGATCCGCGACCTTCTGGCCGCGAAGGCCGCGCCGAAGCCGTAAGACGACGCCCGTTTGCCGGGCAGGTGCCCGGACGACACATTTTCATGCCCCTTCGCGCGCGCCGGATTTCCCTCCGGCGCGCTTTTGCTTTAAGCGGATGGCGCCAGCCGGCCGGACGGCCGCTCCGGCAGGGACCGAAAGGTCGCCGGGGAGGAAAGTCCGGGCTCCACGGAAACACGGTGCCGGGTAACGCCCGGCGAGGGCGACCTCAGGGAAAGTGCCACAGAAAGCAAACCGCCCGCGCATGCGCGGGTAAGGGTGAAAGGGTGGGGTAAGAGCCCACCGCGGACCCGGCAACGGGGACGGCACGGTAAACCCCACCGGGAGCAAGACCGAATAGGGGCGGCGCGGGGGCGACCCCAGCCCGTTTCCGGGCCAGCCGCCCGGGTAGGTCGCGAGAGGCGTCCGGCAACGGGCGTCCCAGATGAATGGCCGTCGCGCGGGTCCCATGGGCCCGCCTTACAGAACCCGGCTTACAGGCCGGCTGGCACTCTCTCCTTTCTCGGTTCATTCCGCGAACATTTCCCCACCCTGCGCCGGGCCGGACGCCCCGCCGGCGGCGTTCGCGTGCGTTCGATCCGCCCATGCACACAACATCTGGACCTGCCCGAGGTTTCGACCACAAGGGCATGGATTTACGCGGTTTCAACCTTGTTCGTGATACGTGCTTGAGGTCGCCGCGTGGCGGTGGAATCCATATCGGTCCATTGACGCCCATGACCTCCCATGCTATCCCAAAATCCATCGGATCGAGGCGGTCGGGCGGACCTTCAGCGCTCGGTATCGGACTGATTTCGCCACACCGCCCGCGCCGAATTTCGTTCTTGTTGCGTCCTTTGCCGAGGGTCTCCGGCGTTCCCCGGTCGGTCCCGCGTCGCAACGCGATCTATTGGCGTGTTGTTGGCCGGGCAGGTGAGGCGATGCACGGATACGTGTCCCACTTCACGATGCGGCTCGACGCCAAGGGGCGGGTTTCCGTCCCCGCGCCGTTTCGCGCCGTGCTGGGACGGGATGGGTTCGAGGGGCTCTACTGCTTTCCCTCGCCGCATCAGCCAGCGGTGGATGCGGGCGGAAACCAGCTCATTGCCGAGATCGAACGGCGGCTCGGCGGTTTTCAATCGCTGACGGCCGAGCACGATTTCGTCGCGACCGCGCTGTTCGGCATCAGTGAAGTCCTGAAGATCGACGCCGAGGGACGCGTCACCTTGAGTGAATCCATCAAGACCCATGCCGGCATCACCAGCGAACTCGTGTTCGTCGGCCAGGGTTTCAAGTTCCAGATCTGGGAGCCGGAGCGCTTCGCAGCCCACCGTGCCGAAGCCATGCGCCGCGCGCTGGCGATGTTCCAGTCCGGCGCCGCAGCAGCAGGAGAACGCTCATGACGACCGGCGCTCCCGCGGCCCCCTCTTCCCTTCCCTCCGCCGATGCGCGCCACCGGCCCGTGATGCTCAACGAGGTGGTGGCTGCGCTCGCCCCGCTCGAGGGACGCGTGGTGATCGACGGCACGTTCGGTGCCGGCGGCTACAGCCGTGCCATTCTCGCCGCCGGAGCCGAGGTGATCGCGATCGACCGCGACCCCCACGCCGTCGCGGCCGGTCGCGCGGTCGAAGCCGCATCCGGCGGACGCCTGACCCTCGTCCACGGCCGCTTTTCCGCGCTCGACGAACACGCCCGGGCTGTCCTTGCGGGCCGGCGGACGACCGTCGACGGCGTGGTGCTCGACGTCGGCGTTTCCTCGATGCAGCTCGACGAGGCCGAACGCGGCTTTTCGTTCCGCGGGGACGGTCCGCTCGACATGCGGATGTCCCAGGACGGCATGAGCGCCGCCGATCTCGTGAACGATGCCGACATCGGCACGCTGACCCGCATCATCGGGCTCTATGGCGAGGAGCGGCGCGCCCGTGCGGTCGCCCGTGCGATCGTGGAGCGCCGCAAGGAGCTGCCGTTCTCGCGCACCGCCGACCTCGCGCGGCTGGTGGAACGCGTGGTGCCGAAATCCGGCGACGGCATTCATCCGGCCACCCGCACGTTCCAGGCGCTGCGCATCGCCGTCAACCGCGAACTCGACGAACTCGTCGAAGCGCTGGGCGCGGCCGAACGCATCCTCGCGGCCGGCGGACGGCTGGTGGTGGTGGCCTTCCACAGCCTGGAAGACCGCATCGTGAAGCGCTTCCTGGCCGATCGCACGCGCGAGCGGGCCGGCGGATCGCGCCACCTGCCCGAGGCCGAGGTGCCGCCGGCGACCTTCCGCGTCGCCGTGCGTGGCGTCGTCGCTCCCTCGTCCGAGGAAGTCGCGGCCAATCCCCGCGCCCGCTCGGCAAAGCTGCGCGCGGCCGAGCGCACGGGCGCACCGGCACGCCCGGTCGATCCCGACGCCTTCGGCGTGCCATCCGTGATCATCGGCACGGGAGGCTGAGCGATGATGCGTCGTTTCCCTTATGGCCGCCTTCTCAGCGTCCTTCTCGCGCTCGCCACCATCGTGGTCGCCGCCTTCGCGTTCGAGGAGAAGCGCGACAGCGCGCACGCCGCTTCCCAATTGGCGAAGTTGAAGCGCGAGATCGCTCGCGAGCACGAGAAGATCGCCGACCTCAAGGCCGAATGGGCGCTGCTCGACCAGCCCTCGCGGCTGCAGGGCATCGCCATGCGCTACGGCGACGTGCTGCACCTCCAGTTCCTCGATCCGAAGCAGATCGGCACGCTCGCCGACATTCCGGAACGGCCGCCCGAGCCGGAGATCCCCGCGGAAGGCGCGAGCCACGGTGCCCAGGCGCGCGCGTCCGGCGGACAGACCGCGGGCGGCCAGATGGCAGCCAACCCTGCCCCCGTCCACCGCGACGCCATCGACGCGCTGGTGACGGGCTCGATCGGCGCCGTGCCGAACGATCCCGCTGCGGCGGCCCAGGACGACACCGAAGAAGAAGACGGCGGCAATCCGCTGTCGGCGACAGAGTGAGGCGCGCGCGATGAGCCTGACCATGACCTCCGGCGCCATGCTTCCCAATATCCGGCGCCTCGGCAAGACCGCGCAGGACTCCACCCGTGGCCGCATCGGACTGGCGATGCTCGGCTTTTCGCTGCTGTTCGTCGTGTTCGTCGGTCGGCTGGGCCAGCTCGCGCTGGCGCCGGACCATGCCGCGACCGCCTGGCGTTCGGCGCAGGATGCCGTCGCCGCCGCCCGCCCCGACATCGTCGACCGCAACGGCGAAATCCTCGCGACCGACATCCGCTCGGTGTCGCTGTTTGCCGAGCCGCGCAAGGTGCTGGACGCCGACGAGGCCTCGGAGCTGCTTTCGAGCGTGCTTCCGGAACTCGGCGATGCCTCCACGCGCAACCGCCTCGCCTCCAAGGCAGGGTTCATCTGGCTGAAGCGCGAGCTTTCGCCGGCCCGTCAGCGGCAGATCTACGATCTCGGCATTCCCGGCATCGGCTTCCTTCAGGAGAACCGGCGCTTCTATCCCGGCGGCAACGTCGCGGCCCACATCCTCGGCGGCGTGAACGTCGACAACCAGGGCATCGCGGGTTTGGAGAAGGAAGTCGACGGCCAGGGCCTCGCGGACCTGCACGCGCTCGGCTTCGCCCAGACCCGCAATCTCGAGCCGGTCAAGACCTCCATCGACCTGCGCATCCAGCACGCGGTGCGCGACGAACTCGTGCAGGCGGTCGAGCGCTATCGCGCCGAAGCGGCCATCGGCATCGTCCTCGACGTCGAGACCGGCGAAGTGATCGCCATGAGCTCCGTCCCGGACTTCGATTCGAACGATCCGGTCGAGGCGCTCGAAAAGAACAAGATGAACCGGGCGACCGCCGGTGTTTACGAACTCGGCTCGGTGTTCAAGACCTTCACGATCGCCGCGGCCTTCGATGTCGGCAAGATCAGTGTGAACTCGGTGTTCGACGCCTCCGTGCCGTTGAGGATCGGCCGCTTCGCGATTCACGATTTCCACGGCAAGCATCGCCCGCTCACCGTTCCCGAGATCTTCATCTACTCGTCCAACATCGGCACCGGCCGCATCGCACTCTCCATCGGCGGCGGCGCGATGAAGGAATATTTCGGCCGCTTCGGCTTTCTTCAGAAGCTGAAGACCGACCTGCCGGAGGTGGGCGCACCGATCGTGCCGCGCAGCTGGAAGGACATCACCGTCGCCACCACGGCGTTCGGCCACGGCATTTCCGTGAGCCCGATGCAGGCCGCCTCCGCCGGCGCCGCGCTGATGAACGGCGGCCGCTACATTCCGCCGACCTTCTTCCCCCGCACCAAGGAAGAGGCCGACAAGATCGCGGTTCGAATCGTCCAGCCGCATACCAGCGACATGATGCGCTACCTGTTCCGTCTCAATGCGGAGAAGGGCTCGGGCCGGCGCGCGAACATCCCGGGCTTCGACGTCGGCGGCAAGACCGGCACCGCCGAGAAGGTGATCGGCGGGCGCTACTCCAAGGACCAGAACGTCAACTCGTTCATGGCGGCGTTCCCGATGGACCACCCGCGCTATCTGCTGCTGGCCACCATCGACGACCCCCGTCCGGAGACGCCGGGCGCGGGACGGTCCTCCGGCGCCAATGCCGTGCCGCTCGCCGCCAACATCCTGCGCCGCATCATGCCGATGCTCGGCATCCAGCCGGGCGTCGACATGCCGGCCGAGCAGATCCTGGCTTCCGGGCCGATGACCCAGGCAGGGGCCATGGCCGGAATGAAGACGCTCGCCGGAAACGACTGATCCAACGAAGACCGCCCCGGCTGCCGGCCCAAAAAACCGCAGCCGGGTTTGACCCGACAGCCGCCGTTAACCTTACTGAAAGCCGACCGACATCATGCGCCTCGCCGACCTCGCCCCGGATCTCGTCTCCAGCCCCGCCGAAGGCGGCGTCGCTGTCGCGGGTCTGACGGCGGACAGCCGCAAGGCCGGGCCGGGCGTGCTGTTCGCCGGCTTGCCGGGCACGCATGCCGACGGTGCCGCCTTCGCCGCGACCGCGGTGAAGGCCGGCTCGCCGGCCGTGCTCGTCGGGCTGGAATCGACGGTGCCGCCGGACCTCGGCGTGCCGGTGCTGCGCGATGCCGATCCCCGTCGCCGTCTCGCGCTGATGGCCGCGCGGCTTAACGCACCGCAGCCGGAGACCATCGTCGCGGTGACCGGAACGGCCGGCAAGACCTCGGTCGCCGCCTTTACCCGCCAGATCTTCGAAGCCGCCGGCCATCCGGCTGCGAGCCTCGGCACACTCGGCATCGTCACCGCCGCATCCAAGGTCTACGGCAGCCTGACGACGCCGGATCCGGTGACGCTCCACGCCGATCTCGCCCGGCTTGCCCGCGAGGGCATCACCCATGTGGCGATGGAGGCCTCCAGCCACGGGCTCGACCAGCGCCGGCTCGACGGCGTCGAACTGACGGCTGCCGCCTTCACCAATCTCGGCCGCGACCACATGGACTATCATCCGACGGTCGAGGACTATCTCGCCGCCAAGCTGCGCCTGTTCCGCGAACTGCTGCCGGAAGGCGCGCCCGTCGTGGTCGACCCCGACGCGCCGGGCGGCCGCGAGGTGGTCGCCTCCGCCCGCGAGCGGGGCCTGCCGCTCGTCACCGTCGGGGCGAACGGCGAGACGCTTCGCCTCGTTTCCGCGACACCCGAAGGAACGGGCCAGCGGCTGACGATCGAATCCGCCGACGGCGTCCACACCGCGTTCCTGCCCCTTCTCGGCGATTTCCAGATCGCGAACGCGCTGACCGCCGCCGGCCTCGCCATCGCTGTCGGGATCACGCCCGCCGTTGCGCTCGATGCGCTTGCGGGGCTGGAAGGCGCGCCAGGCCGCCTCGATCTCGTCGGCCGCACGGCCGAAGGTGCGCCGGTGTTCGTCGACTATGCCCACAAGCCCGATGCCCTCGAAGCCGTGCTGACCACGCTGCGGCCGATCACGCCCGGCCGTCTGGTCGTCGTGTTCGGCGCGGGCGGAGACCGGGACCGGGGCAAGCGGCCGCTGATGGGGGCCATCGCGTCCCGCCTCGCCGACACGGTCATCGTCACCGACGACAACCCGCGCAGCGAGGAACCTGCGGACATCCGCCGCGCCATCCTGGCGGCCGCGCCCGGTGCCATCGAGATCGGTGATCGGGACAAGGCGATCGCCGCCGGCGTCGCCATGCTCGGCGCAGACGATGTGCTCGTCGTCGCCGGCAAGGGCCACGAAACCGGCCAGATCGTCGGCGGAACCGTGTTGCCGTTTTCCGACCATGAAGCGGTGCTTCGTGCACTCGCCGCACACGCGGCCCCTTCCTCGCCGGAGACCGCCCGATGACCGCGTTGTGGACCTTTGACGCCATGGTCGATGCCACCGGCGGCCGGCTGGTGCCGGCCGGCGACGGTGTCGTCACCGGGCTTTCCATCGATACGCGCACCCTGCAGCCAGGGGACGCGTTCTTCGCGATCACCGGCGAGCGACTGGACGGCCACGACTACGTCACCGCAGCGCTTGCGAGCGGCGCATCGATCGCTGTGGTCGCCGCCGAACGGTTGTCTTCCTTCGCCGATGCCGGCACCAAGCTGGTGGTGCCGGACGTGCTGGCAGCCTTGCGCGACCTCGCCGCCGCGGCCCGGCGGCGATCGGCGGCCAAGATCGTGGCCATCACCGGCAGCGTCGGCAAGACCGGCACCAAGGAGGCGATGCGCCGCGCGCTTTCGGCCTGCGGCTCCACCCATGCCTCGGCCGCGTCCTTCAACAACCACTGGGGCGTGCCGCTGTCGCTCGCCCGGATGCCGACCGACACCGATTTCGGCGTGTTCGAGATCGGCATGAGCGCACCGGGCGAGATCGCGCCGCTGGTCAGGCTCGTGCGCCCGCACGTCGCGATCGTGACCACGATCGCCGCCGCACATGCCGCGTTCTTTTCATCCGAAGAGGCCATCGCCGACGCCAAGGCCGAGATCTTCCTCGGCCTCGAGCCGGGCGGCACCGCCGTCCTCAACCGTGACAACCGCCATTTCGACCGGCTGGCGGCCGCGGCGAGGGCCGTCGGCGCGCGGATCGTCGGCTTCGGTACCGATGCCGCTGCCGACGTGCGTCTCGTCGACGTCCGTCTCGAAGCGGATCGCTCGGAAGTCGAGATCGAGCTCTTCGGCCGGCGGCTCGCCTATGAGCTCGGCGCTCCCGGCCGTCATCTTGTGATGAACAGCCTTGCGATCGCGGCAGCGGTGGATGCCGTCGGCGCCGATCTCGAGGTTGCCCTCGGCGCGCTCGGCGGATTTTCGGCGCCCGTCGGCCGCGGCAAACGCCACGTGCTGCAGCTTGCCGGCGGCACCGCGATGCTGATCGACGAAAGCTACAACGCCAATCCGACGTCGATGCGCGCCGCCTTCGAGGTGCTGGCGCTCGCACCCGTCGGTCCGGGAGGGCGGCGGATCGCGGTCCTCGGCGACATGCGCGAGCTCGGTGCCGACGGCCCGGCGCTGCATGCTGCGCTGGCCGCGGACATTGAGGCCGCCGGGATCGACCGCGTCCATTGCGCCGGACCGCTGATGGCCTCGCTCTACGACGCCTTGCCCGCCTCATTGCGCGGCGCCCGTGCCGAGACCGCCGCCGAACTCGAACCGGCCATCGAGGCCGACCTCGCGCCGGGCGACGTCCTCATGATCAAGGCTTCCAACGGCAGCCGGCTCGGACCGGTCGTCGCCCATCTTTGCACCCGATTCGCGGGCGGGACCGCGGTCGGTTCGGGGGTTTGAAAAGAGGATGCTCTATTTCCTCGCCGATTTCAGCGGACACGCCTCGTTCCTGAACGTGTTCCGCTACATCACCTTCCGCACGGTCGCGGCGATGATGACGGGCCTCCTGTTCGTGTTCCTGTTCGGGCCGGCGATCATCGCCTCGCTCCGGGTGCGGCAGGGCAAGGGCCAGCCGATCCGCACCGACGGCCCCCAGAGCCACCTCGCCAAGCGGGGCACGCCGACCATGGGCGGGCTGATGATCCTCTCGGGCCTCGTCGTCTCGACGCTGCTCTGGGGCAACCTCACCAACCCCTATCTGTGGGTGGTGCTGCTCGTCACACTCGGCTTCGGGATGATCGGGTTCTACGACGACTATCTCAAGGTGACGAAGCAGAGCCACAAGGGCTTCTCCGGCAAGGTGCGCCTGCTGATCGAGGCGCTGATCGCCGGCACGGCCGCCGTGGTGATGAGCCATCTCGCCGCCCCGCACCTCGCGACATCCCTCGCGGTGCCGTTCTTCAAGGACGTGATCATCAATCTCGGCTGGTTCTTCGCGCCGTTCGCCATTCTGGTGATCGTCGGCGCCGGCAATGCCGTGAACCTGACGGACGGGCTCGACGGCCTCGCCATCGTGCCGGTGATGATCGCGGCCGGCTCCTTCGGCGTCATCACCTACCTCGCCGGCAACGTGGTGTTCGCCGACTATCTGCAGATCCACTTCGTCAGCGGCGTCGGCGAGCTTGCGGTGCTGTGCGCGGCGATGATCGGGGCCGGCATCGGTTTCCTGTGGTTCAACGCTCCGCCGGCCGCGATCTTCATGGGAGACACCGGCTCGCTCGCCCTCGGCGGCATGCTCGGCGCCATCGCGGTGGCGGCGAAGCATGAGGTGGTGCTCGTCATCATCGGCGGCCTGTTCGTGATCGAGGCGCTCTCCGTCATCATCCAGGTGATCTCGTTCAAGACCACCGGCCGGCGCGTGTTCCGGATGGCGCCGATCCACCACCATTTCGAGCAGCTCGGCTGGACGGAGCCCCAGGTCGTGATCCGCTTCTGGATCATCGCCATGGTGCTCGCCCTGATCGGGCTCTCCACTCTGAAGCTGCGGTGAGGACGGCCGGATGATCCCGCTCGTTTCCCTCAAGGGCGCGAAGATCGGCGTGCTCGGCCTCGGCCGGGCCGGCCGTTCCGTCGCAGCCGCCGCAGCGGCCGGCGGGGCCGAAGTCTATGTGCACGATGACGACGAAGGTGCCGTCGAGCGCCTCGGTATCGTCGGGGCGGTCCAGACCGACCTCGCGACAGGCCCGTGGCCCGCTCTCGATCTTCTGGTCGCGAGCCCCGGCGCCGCGCACATCTATCCGAAGCCGCATCGGGTGATCGAGCGCGCCTGGGGCGAAGGCGTGCCGGTCGACAACGAGATCGGCCTGTTCTTCGCCGCCATCGCCCATTCCGGCGCCACCGTGATCGCCATCACCGGCACCAACGGCAAGTCGACCACGACGGCGCTCACCCGGCACCTCGTCGCATCCTCGGGCCGCGCGGTGCAGATGGGCGGCAATATCGGCGTGCCGGTGTTCGACCTCGACATGCCGGCGCCGGGCGACGTGGTGGTGCTGGAGCTTTCCTCCTATCAGATCGACCAGGCGCGCCAGCTTTCACCCGACATCGCGGTGTTCCTCAACCTCACGCCGGATCACTACGACCGTCACGGCGGCCGCGGTGGCTATTTCGCCGCCAAGCGCCGGCTGTTCGAGGTCGGGCGACCGCGCGTCTCCGTCATCGGCGTGGACGAAGAGGAGGGCCGCTTCCTCGCGAACCTTACCCGTGCCGGACGCGAACCCGGTGGCTCCACCATCGCCATCTCGGCGACGCGCGATCTCGGCGGCCATGGCCTCAGCTATCGCTTCGACGGCGAAGCCATCGTGGAACTGCGCGACGGCGAGGCGCGGGCGCGGTATCCGCTCGCCGGAATCGGCTCGCTCCGCGGCGTCCACAATGCGCAGAACGCCGCCGCCGCCATCGCAGCGGTGCGGGCGGCCGGTCTTGCCGCGGATGTCGTCGCCGACGGCCTGAAGACGTTTCCCGGCCTCGCCCACAGACTGGAAACGGTTGGTCGGCGCGGCAAGGTGCTTTTCATCAACGATTCCAAGGCGACCAACGCGGATTCGACCGCGAAGGCGCTGGCGAGCTTCGAGCGGATCTACTGGATCGCCGGCGGCGTTCCGAAGGCAGGCGGCATCGCCGACCTCGCGCCGTTCTTCGGCCGGATCGCTAAATCCTACCTGATCGGCGAGGCCGCCGCAGACTTCGCAGCCACCCTCGAGGGTCGCGTGCCGTTCGAATTGAACGGGACGCTGGATGCGGCGGTCGCCGCCGCGGCCCGCGATGCCGCCGGGGATGGAGCTGCCGAGCCGGTCGTACTGCTTTCGCCGGCATGCGCCTCGTTCGACCAGTTCAAGAGCTTCGAACAGCGCGGCGACGTGTTCCGCACGCTGGTTTCCGGCCTCGCCGGCATCGAAATGGGAGGTGCCTGATGGTCTCGCGCGTCGACCGAAGCCGGGTATCGGAATGGTGGTGGACCATTGACCGCTACCTGCTGTTCACGCTCCTGTTCCTGCTGGCGAGCGGCGTGGTGCTTTCGTTCGCGGCAAGCCCCGCGGTCGCCGAGCGCATCGGCGCCGGCACCTACCATTTCGTGCAGAGGCAGGCGTTCTTCGCCGTTCCGGCCGCCTTCACGCTCGTCGCGATCTCGATGCTGACGCCGAAGCAGGTGCGTTCGACCGCCTTCATGCTCTACGGCGTGATGCTTCTGCTCACCATCGCGACGCTGTTCTTTGGCGCCGAGGTCAAGGGCTCGCGGCGCTGGCTCAACCTCGCCGGCATGTCGGTGCAGCCGACGGAGTTTCTGAAGCCGGCATTCGTGATCCTGATCGCATTCGCGCTTTCGGAAGGCGCCAAGCGCACCGGCCTGCCCGGAAAGGCCATCGCCGCCTTCCTTCTGGCGATGACGCTCGCCCCCGTGGTGGCGCAGCCCGACCTCGGTCAGGCGATGCTCTTGTCGATCACGTGGTGCGCGATGATCTTCCTCGCCGGCCTGCCGTGGATCTTCACGGTCGTGCTGGCGGCGCTCGGCGCGAGCGGCCTTGCGGGCGCCTATTTCGTGTTTCCCCACGTCGCGGGCCGCATCAACCGCTTCCTCGATCCCGGATCCGGCGACACCTTCCAGGTGGATACGGCGATGGATTCCTTCGCCGCCGGCGGCTGGTTCGGCGTCGGTCCCGGCGAGGGCAGCATGAAGCAGATCCTGCCCGACGCCCACACCGACTTCGTGTTCGCGGTGACCGCCGAGGAGTTCGGCATCCTCGCCTGCATGCTGCTGGTGTCGCTGTTCGGTTTCATCATCCTGCGCGGCCTCCGCCACGCCCGCGACGAGCCCGACCCGTTCGTGCGGCTCGCAACGTCCGGCCTCGTCATCCTGTTCGGCGTCCAGGCCTCCATCAACATGGCGGTGAACCTGCACCTGATGCCGGCCAAGGGCATGACCCTGCCCTTCATCTCCTACGGCGGTTCCTCGCTGGTCGCCATCGCGCTCGAAATGGGTTTCGTGCTGGCCCTGACGCGGCGCCGCCCACGCATCGATGCGCCGTTCCGTCCGATCGTCATGACCCGGCGGGAGCGCACGGCATGATCGACGCGGCCAAGGGCACGGTGCTGCTCGCCGCCGGGGGAACCGGCGGCCACCTCTTCCCGGCGGAGTCGCTGGCCCACGCGCTGACCGCACGGGGCTGGACGATCGACCTCGTCACCGACGAACGCGCCGACAAGTACGGCACCGCGTTCCCGGCCCGGAAGGTGCACATCGTGTCGGCCGCGACCGTGACGGGTCGCTCGCCGCTCGCGCTGGCGAAGACCGCCGCCGGGCTCGGCCTCGGCTTCCTGCAGTCGCTGAAGGTGATCGGCGCGGTGAAGCCGGCGGTGGCCGTGGGCTTCGGCGGCTACCCGACCGTGCCGCCGCTGTTCGCGGCGAGCGTGCGCGGCGTACCGACCATCCTGCACGAGCAGAACGCCGTGATCGGCTGGGGCAACCGCATCCTCGCAAAGCGCGCGACGCGCATCGCCACCGGCTTCGCTTCGCCGAAGGGCACCGAGGCGTGGGCATCGAAGCTGGTGCTGACCGGAAACCCGGTGCGCCCTGCGGTCATTGCCGCCGCTGCGGTGCCCTACTCGGCTCCGACTTCGGACGGCGCGTTCAACCTGCTCGTCTTCGGCGGCAGCCAGGGCGCGCGCGTGTTCGCCGACCTCGTGCCGCCGGCGCTGGAACGTCTCGACCCGGTGCTCCGCGCCCGCATCCGCCTCACCCAGCAGGTGCGGCCCGAGGACATCGGGCGCGTGACGGCCGCCTATGCCGCCATGGGCATCGCAGCCGAGATCGCCCCGTTCTTCACCGATCTTCCGGCCCGCATCGCCGCTAGCCACCTCGTGGTGTGCCGCTCGGGCGCCTCCAGCGTCGCCGAGCTTTCGGTGATCGGCCGGCCTTCGATCCTCGTGCCGCTGCCCCATGCCCGCGACCAGGACCAGGCCGTGAACGCCGCCGTGCTCGCCGGTGTCGGCGCCGCATGGCCGATACCGCAGGGCGACCTCTCCGCCGATCCGGACCGGCTCGCGCGCGAAATCTCAACCCTTGCCGGCGCGCCCGGACGCCTCGCCGAGGCGGCTGCCGCTGCCCGCGGGATCGCGATGCCGGATGCCGTGGCGCGCCTCGCCGATCTCGTCGAGGAAACCGCCCGCCGGCGCCCGAACGGAGCTAGAATCCCATGAAGATGCCGCGCGACATCGGCCCTGTTCATTTCGTCGGCATCGGCGGCATCGGCATGAGCGGCATCGCCGAGGTGCTGCACAATCTCGGCTACCCGGTGCAGGGCTCGGACATCTCGGAGAGCGCCAACGTGGCGCGCCTGCGCGAGAAGGGCATTCCCGTCGCGGTCGGCCACGACGCGGCCAATCTGGGCCAGGCGACCGTGATCGTCGTCTCCTCCGCCGTGAAGCGCGACAATCCCGAACTCGTTGCTGCCCGCCTACGGCTGCTGCCCGTCGTGCGCCGCGCGGAGATGCTGGCCGAGCTGATGCGGCTCAAGCAGTCTGTCGCCATCGCCGGCACCCATGGCAAGACCACCACCACGTCGCTGGTCGCGACGTTGCTCGATGCCGGCGGGCTCGATCCGACCGTCATCAACGGCGGCATCATCAACGCCTACGGCACCAACGCGCGCCTCGGCGGCGGCGAGTGGCTGGTGGCGGAGGCGGACGAATCCGACGGCACCTTCCTCAAGCTGCCGGCCGACATCGCCGTCGTCACCAATATCGACCCGGAACACCTCGACCACTACGGCACCTTCGAGAAGGTGCGCGCGGCGTTCGAGCAGTTCGTGGAGAACGTTCCGTTCTACGGCTTCGCCGTGATGTGCCTCGATCATCCTGAGGTGCAGAGCCTCGTGCGCGAGATCGAGGACCGACGCATCATCACCTACGGCTTCAACCCGCAGGCCGACGTGCGGTGCCACAATGTCGAGATGGGCGCGCGCGGCTCGACCTTCTCCGTCACCATCCATGACCGCGTGACAGGCGCGACGAAGACCATCGCGGACATCGCGCTGCCTGTGCTCGGCCGGCACAATGTTTCGAACGCGACGGCCGCCATCGCGGTCGCCGACCGTCTCGGCATTGCGTCGGACGAGATCCGCCATGGCCTTGCCGGATTTGCGGGTGTGAAGCGGCGCTTCACCCATACCGGCACATGGAATGGCGTCGACATCTTCGACGACTACGGCCATCACCCCGTGGAGATCAGGGCGGTGCTGAAGGCGGCGCGGGAAGCGACGCGGGGACGCGTGGTCGCCGTGGTCCAGCCGCACCGCTATTCGCGGCTGCAGAGCCTGTTCGCCGATTTCTGCACCTGCTTCAACGACGCGGAGACGGTGATCGTCGCCGACGTCTATGCGGCCGGCGAGGCGCCCATCCCTGGCATCGACCGCGATGCCCTCGTGCAGGGGCTGCGCACCAGCGGCCATCGCGATGCCGTCGCCCTGCCCTCCCACGCCGATCTCGCAGGCCTCGTGCGCGGCAAGGTGCAGCCGGGCGACATCGTCGTCTGCCTCGGTGCCGGTTCCATCACGCAGTGGGCCTACGCGCTGCCGAAGGAACTCGAAGCCCTCGACGGAAAGCCGGAGGCGTGATGGACGGACAGGGCCTCATCGCGGCGATGCAGTCGGTAGCGGCAACCCCGCTGCGCGGCACGCTGACGCCCGACGCCCCGCTCGCGAACTTCACCTGGTTCCGCACTGGCGGACCGGCGGACGTTCTGTTCGTGCCGGCCGACGAAGCCGACCTTGCCGTCGGGCTCGCCGCCCTGCCGGCCGACGTGCCGGTGACGGTCCTCGGCCTCGCCTCGAACGTGCTGGTGCGCGACGGCGGCGTGCCCGGCGTGGTGATCCGCCTGTCCGCCCGGCCGTTCGGGATGATCGCGGTGGACGGAGACAACATTCGCGCCGGTGCCGGCGCAGCCGACGTCAAGGTCGCGCGTGCCGCGGCCGATGCCTCGCTTGCCGGGCTCGCGTTCCTGCGCGGCATTCCGGGCGCCATCGGCGGCGCACTCAAGATGAACGCCGGCGCCTATGGCGGCGAGGTGAAGGACCGGTTCGTGTCCGCCCGCGCGCTCGACCGCGCCGGCCGCCTCCATGTTCTGAGCGCCGCCGACATGGGCTTTTCCTACCGCCACACCGCCGTGCCGCCTGACTTCATCTTCACCGAAGTCACGTTCAGCGGCACGCCGGGAGACAAGGACGTGATCCTCGCCGAGATGGACGCGATCACCGCATCCCGCGAGGCGACGCAGCCGGTCAAGAGCCGCACCGGCGGCTCCACTTTCAAGAACCCGCCGGGCGACAAGGCCTGGCGGCTCGTCGATGCCGCCGGCTGTCGCGGTCTGCAGGTCGGCGGGGCACAGGTCTCGGAACTGCACTGCAATTTTCTGATCAATACCGGAGGCGCGACCGCCG
This sequence comes from Pseudoxanthobacter soli DSM 19599, assembly GCF_900148505.1. NCBI lineage: Bacteria > Pseudomonadati > Pseudomonadota > Alphaproteobacteria > Hyphomicrobiales > Segnochrobactraceae > Pseudoxanthobacter > Pseudoxanthobacter soli. The sequence continues at coordinate 404,995 of NZ_FRXO01000002.1, forward strand.
CCGATGTCGAACGCCTCGGCGAGACCGTCAGGGCGCGCGTTCTCGCCACCTCCGGCATCCGGCTGGAGTGGGAAATCGAACGCATCGGCCGAATGCCGGATGGCACCGCGATCGAGCCGTTCATCGATACGGCAGCGGCCTGAACGAAGACGCGCGTGGCGGCATCGGCCGGCAGGCGCCTGAGAAGACTGGAAAGAACGCCACCGGCGAAAGCCGCGCGGCAGGTGGGAGCCGGACGAGAAAGTCATGAGCGAAGCGATGCACATCGCCGTCCTGATGGGCGGATGGGTCAGCGAACGGCCGGTCTCGCTGAATTCCGGCAAGGCTTGCGCCGCCGCGCTCGAGGCTGCGGGCTTCCGGCACGTCACGCCGATCGATGTCGGCAGCGACATTGGTCAGGTGCTGGCGGATCTGAAGCCGGATGTCGCTCTGAACGCCCTCCATGGCCGCTTCGGCGAGGACGGGGCGGTGCAGGGGGTGCTGGAAATCCTGCGGATTCCCTACACGCACTCCGGCATCCTCGCGTCCGCGCTCGCGATGAACAAGGCGAAGGCAAAGGCGGCGTTCGCCGCCGCCGGCCTGCCGCTGGCGAATCACCTGATCGTCTCGCGCGCCGAAGCCGCCAGATCCCATGTGATGCCGCCGCCCTACGTGCTGAAGCCGCTGACCGAGGGATCGAGTTTCGGCGTGCTGATCGTGCGCGCGGACGCCGCCCATCCTCCCCAGGAACTTTACCGGGAGGACTGGCCTTATGGCGACATTCTGATGGCGGAGCGCTACATCCCCGGGCGGGAGCTGACGTGCGCGGTCATTAACGATTCGCCCACCGACATCATCGAGATCGTGCCGGTGGGCCACGCCTTCTACGACTATGATTCCAAATATGTCCCGGGCGCCTCGCGCCACGAGCTGCCGGCAAAAGTTAAACCGAATATTTACCAAAATGTCCAAAAACTAACCGTCGAAGCGCATCGCGCGCTGGGCTGCCGAGGGGTGTCGCGGGCGGACTTCCGCTACGACGACGAAACGGACGAACTCGTCCTCCTTGAGGTCAACACCCAGCCCGGCATGACGGCGACGTCGCTGGTCCCGGAACTCGCCGCCCATCAGGGCATGACGTTCCCGGAACTCGTCAGATGGATGGTGGAGGACGCAAGTTGCGATCGGTGAGGCGGCAGTCCAGAGGTGGCAATGCCTGGTCCCAAGGGGCCGGCGGCCTGCCGATCGGCCGGTCGCGTCGGCGCCGCTTCTTCTCCGCGATGATCGCGGAGCTGGAAGCGGTACCGCGCGGAACCGGAACTGCTGGCGCCGTCACGTTCCTGGGGCTGACGCTCGTCTACGCCATTGCCGTCGGCGGCCACTGGTCGACCGTGGTCGATGCCGCGACGGCCAATTCCGGCTTCGCGATCACCGCGGTCAAGATGAGCGGTCAGGCGGAAACGTCCGATTCGGCGCTGCTCGCCGCCCTCGGCATCGACCCCGGCGTGTCGCTGGTGGCATTCGACGCCGCCGAGGCGCGCGACCGGGTGATGGCACTGCCGTGGATCGATACAGCCTCGGTGCAGAAGCTTTATCCGGGCACACTCTCTGTGACGGTCACGGAGCGCACGCCGTTTGCGCTGTGGCTGAACCACGGCCGCTATTTCCTGATCGACAGCACGGGCCGCGTGATCGCCGAGGACGTCGATCCGGCCGAACATCCGCTGCCGCTCGTTGCCGGCGACGGCGCGCCGCCCAAGGCCCGCGAAGCGCTCGCGATGGTCGATTCCGAACCTGGGATTGGCAAGCAGGTGCGCGGCCTGGTGCGCATCGGCGACCGCCGCTGGGATGTCGTGCTGAAGGACGGCGTCGTGATTCGCCTGCCGGAGAAGGATCCGGAAACGGCCCTCGCCTCGGTGGTGCAGTTGGACGCCGAGAACGGCCTCCTGAAGCGCGACATCGCCGTCGTCGATCTCCGCCTGCCGGACCGCATGGTCGTGCGCCTGACCAAGACCGGCGCCGATGCCCGCCGCGAAGCCCTCGCCAAGAAGACGTCGAAATCCAAGGGAGCCGATACATGATCCGCATCGGTTCCGATTCCTCCATGCGCCTGAAGCCCCTGCCCCATCGGCGCTCGTCGCTCGTCACGGTGCTCGATGTCGGCTCGACCAAGGTCGCCTGCCTGATCGCCCGGCTGAAGCCGCGTTTCGACGGCGACATCCTCGATGGCCGCACCCACGCGATCGAGGTGCTGGGCTATGGCTACCAGCGTGCCCGGGGCATCAAGTCGGGCGTCGTCGTCGATCTCGATGCGGCCGAACAGGCGATCCGCCTCGCGGTCGATTCCGCCGAGCGCATGGCCGGCGTCACGGTCGAATCCCTGATCGTCACCGTCACCTGCGGGCGGCTGTCGAGCGCGACCTACTCATCCGTCGTCGACGTCTCCAGCGGCACCGTCGCCGAGGGCGACATCCGCCGGGTGCTGGCGGCGGGCGGCGGGCACGCAGTCGACGACGGCCGCACCATCGTCCACACCCTGCCGGTCGGCTACACGCTGGACGGCAGCCGCGGCATCCAGGATCCGCGCGGCATGCTCGGCCGCCGCCTTGGCATCGATCTCACCGTCGTCACCGCCGAGACCGCGCCGCTGCGCAATCTGCTGCTCAGCGTCGGTCGCGGCCATCTCGACGTCGAGGCTGTCGTAGCGACGCCTTATGCCAGCGGCCTTTCCACCCTCGTCGACGACGAGGCGGAACTCGGCTGCGCCTGCGTCGACATCGGCGGCGGCACCACCTCGATCGCGGTGTTCAACAACAAGCATCTCGTCCACGTCGACGCCATCGCCATCGGCGGCGCCCACGTCACGCTCGATATCGCCAACGGCCTGTCGATCCGCGTTCAGGATGCCGAGCGGCTGAAGACGCTGCATGGCACGGCGCTGGCCGGCTCGTCCGACGAGCGCGATGTGCTGACGGTGCATCCGGTGGGCGAAGAAGATGCCGGGTCAGCCCATCAGGTGCCGCGCGCGCATCTCAACCGCATCATCCGGCCGCGGGTCGACGAGATTCTCGAACTCGTCCGCGACCGGCTGGCAGCCTCCGGCTTCGCCGGACGCATCGGACGCCGCGTGGTGCTGACCGGCGGCGGCAGCCTTCTGACCGGGTTGCCGGAAGTGGCCCGACGGGTGCTCGGCCGCTCGGTTCGCCTCGGCCGGCCGCTCGGCGTCGCCGGGCTGCCCGAGGCCGCAAAGGGCCCCGCCTTCGCCGCCGTGGTCGGGCTGATCGTTTATCCGCAGGTGGTGCAGTACGAGCAGGTGCCGGTGCGCCCCGTGCGGTCGGCCCTGACGGGAACCGACGGCTATCTCGCGCGCGTTGGGCGCTGGTTCAAGGACGGCTTCTGATGGACGAGGACGAGGACCGGCCGACAGGCGGCATCAGACACGAGCGACCACCGGATACCTCGGACGGACGCTCAAGACGGACGGCAAACGGCCCCGGGCCACAGGCTCAGGCGACCGGAGCGAACACCAAGACTGGACGGACCTCCGCAGGCGATGCGGGCAAGGAACACGAGGCTGCCATGACCATCAATCTGAAGATGCCCGACATCACCGAACTGAAGCCCCGCATCACCGTGTTCGGCGTCGGCGGCGCCGGCGGCAATGCGGTCAACAACATGATCGCCTCCGGGCTTCAGGGTTGCGACTTCGTCGTCGCAAACACCGATGCCCAGGCGCTCGCGCTGACCCGCGCCGACCGCATGATCCAGATGGGCATCGCCGTCACCGAGGGCCTCGGCGCCGGCTCCCAGCCTGAGGTCGGCTCCGCTGCCGCCGAGGAAGTGATCGACGAGATCAATGACCACCTGGCCGGTTCCCACATGGTGTTCATCACCGCCGGCATGGGCGGCGGCACCGGCACGGGTGCGGCCCCGGTCATTGCCCGGGCCGCCCGCGCCATGGGCATTCTTACGGTCGGAGTCGTTACCAAGCCGTTCCATTTCGAAGGCGCCCGCCGCATGCGGATCGCCGAGGCAGGCATCGAGGAGCTCCAGAAGAGCGTCGATACCCTGATCGTCATCCCGAACCAGAATCTGTTCCGGATCGCCAACGAGCGCACCACCTTCGCCGATGCGTTCTCGATGGCTGACCAGGTGCTCTATTCGGGCGTCGCCTGCATCACCGACCTGATGGTGAAGGAAGGCCTCATCAACCTCGACTTCGCCGACGTGCGCTCGATCATGCGCGGCATGGGCAAGGCGATGATGGGCACCGGCGAGGCCTCCGGCGAGAAGCGCGCCATGCAGGCGGCCGAGGCGGCGATCTCCAACCCGCTCCTCGACGAGACCTCGATGAAGGGCGCCCGCGGCCTGCTGATCTCGATCACCGGCGGCAAGGACCTCACCCTGTTCGAACTCGACGAGGCCGCGACCCGCATCCGCGAGGAAGTGGACTCGGACGCCAACATCATTCTCGGCGCCACCTTCGACGATAACCTCGAGGGCATCATCCGCGTCTCCGTCGTTGCCACGGGCATCGACAAGGACCTGCGCGAGGAAGCGCAGCACACCGATCCGCGGGTGGCCGAACTGAACATGCGCGGCCGCGCCGCCCAGGCCCAGCCGGCGCCGTCCCAGCCCGTCCGCCAGCCGTCGCCGACGGCGCAGACCCAGGCCGCGCAGCTCCGCGCCGCCGAGCTCGCCCGCGCCACGGCCCTTGCCGCCGTCGAGGCCGGCCTCGACCAGCGCTACACCGATGCGCCGAAGGCCGCCGAGGCCTATCCGGCGACGGATGCCGAGGCGGGCTACCTGGAGCAGGCGCTCGACGAAGTGTCCGCCTATGCGGAGACCGAGGAAGCGGAGTTCGTGCCGCCGGTTGTCGAGCAGGCCGCGCCGGCTCCGCGCGTGCCGCGCATGGAGGACTTCCCGCCCCACGCCCAGCGCGAGATCGCCCAGCGCAGCGCCCCCCCGGCCGCGCGTACCGAGGCCGAGGAGGACCGCCGCCCGGTGAGCCTGCTGCGTCGCATCGCCAACGGCCTGTCGCGCCGTGACGACCACGCGGAGACCCGCGAGGCGGAGGTGCCGAGCCGCCAGCCCCGCACACAGGCTCCGTCGCACCAGACGCCTGCGCACCAGGCCTATGCGCCCCCGGCCCGCCAGCCGGCCGCCGGCCCGGCCCCTGCCCCGGCGAGCGAGTTCACCCGCCGTCCCGCCCCCGCCCAGCGGCCGCCGGCGAGCCCGGACTCCTACCATCGTCCCCGCGGCGTCGAAGCCGACGCCCCCACGAGCCGCGCGCCCTCCCGTGAGGACGACCAGCTCGAGATCCCGGCCTTCCTTCGCCGTCAGGCGAACTGAGGCCAAGGCGAACTGAGGCCAAGCGATCCGCCGGCACGGTCCGGCGGACACGACCAGAATCGCCCCGCGGTCGGCATCGGCCGCGGGGTTTGTTGCAGATGATGTTGCAAAAACCGGCCACACGGCGCGAGAATGCGCCTCAACCCTCTGGAATGTAACGGCTATTTTGCGTTACAAGCCGGTAATCAAGCGTGATTTTGCGCTTTCCTGACCGCCCGGTAGTTTGATCCCGTCACAGAAGGGATCCGAGGCGGCGTTTGTTCCCCGTCCATCGCCCGTGTCCCTTGGGGTGGCGTCTGTCCGGTGTGTGCGGACGTCGCGTTCCCTGGTGTGTAACGACGGGGTGGGTTCGGGACAGTGGAAATGGCGCGCGGCACGAATTTCCAGAAGGGCAGCTTCTACCAGAAGACGCTGGCCGGTCAGGTTCGCCTTTCCGGGATCGGCGTTCATTCCGGTGCGCCTGCAGAAATCGTCCTGAACCCGGCGGAAAGCGGCACGGGCATCGTGTTTGTCCGCACCGATGCCGGCACCGGCAAGGGTGTTGAGGCGACCTGGAAGTCGGTCACCTCCACCGAGCTTTGCACGGTCGTCTCCGCCGCTGATGGCACGTCCGTCTCCACCATCGAGCATCTGATGGCCGCCCTGCGCGCCTACGAGATCGACAATGTCGTTGTCGAGGTCGACGGGCCGGAAATGCCGATCATGGATGGCAGCGCGGCTCCGTTCATCGAAGCGTTCGAAAGCGTCGGCATCGTGGCACAGGCGGCCCGCCGCCGTCAGGTCCGCGTGCTGAAGCCGGTGCGCGTTGCCATTGGCGATGGTTGGGGCGAACTGCATCCGTCTGCCGAGACCCGTTTCGAGATCGAGATCGACTTCCCGCTCGCCATCATCGGCCGGCAGGAGCTTTCCTTCGACCTCACGCCCGAGTTCTTCCGCACCGAAATCGCCCGCGCCCGCACCTTCGGCCGGCTGCAGGATGTCGAGCGGCTGTGGGCCAAGGGTCTCGCCCGCGGCTCCTCACTGGAGAATTCCGTGGCGCTCGACGGCGAGCGCGTGCTGAACCCGGAAGGGCTTCGCTGGTCGAACGAGTTCGTCCGTCACAAGGCGCTCGACGCCATCGGCGACCTCGCCCTCGCGGGCATGCCGATCGTCGGGCTCTACCGCTCCTACAAGGGCGGTCACCGGATCAATGCCGCGATCGTCGAAGCGCTGTTCGCCGACGAAACCGCCTTCGAAATCGTGGAAGGCAGCATGCCGCGCCGGGAGCCGGTGCAGGTCCATGCCGGCCTCGCGGTGGGCCTCGCCCGTCCGGCCTACGGCCCCGAGCGCACCTGACGGGCGGGATCGCAGAATCCGTGCGCGGCGCCGATTGCGGCTACGCGGACAAGCCCCTGCAATCCACAAACACGAGTACTCGTTTTGAGACGCGCCCCGATGGGGCGCGTTTTCGTATCTGCCGGATCGTAAGCGCCCTGCGTGCGCCCTCCCGTTAACCCCTTTTCTTTTCCACGCGAATCACCCAGCCTTCGGGCCGCGGAAATGCCGCGCCGCCATGGATTTGCTGCATTGGCGGGTGACGCAGGTTGATCTGTCCCGTGTCGGGTTTGAGTGGGTGACCGTGGCGTCCGGCCGGTGTAAGAAACGGCTCCTGCTCCGCCGCAGGCCTCGGTAAGAACGCGGATGGGACAGGCAAGAACGATTGACGATCCGGGCCGGAGGCGTCCGGTCGCTGCCGGCTTCGGAGGATTGGAATGGTGACGAGGCTCGAAACTCGCGCGCGTGACGAGGGCGTCAGCATGTCGCCGTGCCCCGCCCCGCTCCGGCCGCGCCGGCTCGCGGGCTTCAGCACGTTCGCCGCCATCGTGGCCGGTGGGCTTGCCGTCGCATCATGCGGTTCCAAGCCCGATCCGGGTGCGGTGATCGACGATCCGCCGGCGGAGCAGCTTTACAACCAGGGCCTCGGCCTGATGCAGGCTGGCGGCCTGGCGGACGCAGCCAAGAAGTTCGAGCAGCTCGATCGCCTCTACCCCTATTCGGAATATTCCCGCAAGGCGCTCGTCAACTCCGCCTTTGCCTACTATTCCAACGGCAAGTATCAGGAAGCGATCAACTCCGCACGGCGCTTCCTCACGCTCTATCCCGGCAGCCCGGATGCGGCTTACGCCCTCTACATCATCGGGCAGTCCTATTACCGCCAGATCCCGGACGTCACCCGCGATCAGGAGCTGACGGGCAAGGCGCTTGACGCCTACCAGGAGTTGGTGAACCGCTTCCCCGATTCGGAATATTCCGACGATGCCCGCGCGAAGATGGCGACGATCCGCGACCAGCTCGCCGGCAAGGAGATGGAGATCGGGCGCTACTATCTCGCCCGTCACGACTATATCGCGGCGATCAATCGCTTCCGCGATGTCGTCACCAACTATCAGACGACCCGGCAGACCGAAGAGGCGCTCGCCCGCCTCGTCGAAGCCTACTACGCTCTCGGCGTGATCCCGGAGGCCCAGACGGCGGCCGCGGTGCTCGGCCACAACTTCCCGGATTCGAGCTGGTACAAGAACTCCTACGAGCTTCTGAAGACCGGCGGCTACTCACCGGTGGAGAACACCGGCAGCTGGATCAGCCAGGCGTTCAAGAACTTCAAGCTGCTCTGAGGAGGCGGCCCGGATCGGGCCGATCCAGAGCTCCGCAAGGTTCGCGGCGGGGCGAGATGGAAGGTCGTCGCTGCCCGGCAGCAGGTCAGCGCGTGAATCAAGGGCACGAGCCTGTCCTCAGCGTGCGGTGGAAGCCGCACGAAGGGGCCGGGCTCCCGGAAGAAGTCGCAAGAAGCAGGACACCGGCGGATGCTCGTCGAGCTATCGATCCGCGATATCGTGCTGATCGACCGGCTGGAGATCGGCTTCCGGCGCGGCCTCACCGTGATGACCGGCGAGACGGGTGCGGGCAAATCCATCCTGCTCGATTCGCTGACACTCGCCCTGGGTGGCCGCGGTGATGCCGGCCTCGTTCGCCATGGTGCGAGCCAGGGTCAGGTGGCCGCCGTGTTCGACGTACCGGCCGGCCATCCCGCCCGCGCCATCCTGACGGAGAACGCCGTCGACGCAGACGGCGAGATCATCCTGCGCCGGGTGCAATCCGCCGATGGGCGAACCCGGGCCTTTATCAACGATCAGGCGGTCGGCGTCGCGCTGATGCGCACCGTCGGCGCCGCGCTGGTCGAAATCCACGGACAGCACGACGAGCGTGCGCTCGTCGATCCCGCTGCCCATCGCAGCCTGATCGATGCCTTCGGCGGCCTTGAAGCCGCGTGCGCGGCGGTCTCCTCCGCGTGGACGGCGCGACGCACGGCGGAAACGGCGCTTGTGCGCCACCGCGAGAAGGTCGAAGCGGCGCGGCGGGAGGTCGATTATCTGCGCGCCGCCGTGGAGGAACTGGAGGCGCTCGGCGCCGAAGTCGGCGAGGAGGAGGCGCTTGCCGCCGCCCGAACCGACATGATGCGCTCGGAGAAGATCGCCGGCGACCTCCGCGATGCCTTCGACGCTCTGGATGGCTCAGGATCGCCGATCCCCGAAATCGCCAGCGTGATGAAGCGCCTCGACCGCAAGCGTGCCGAGGCGCCCGGTCTTGTCGACGGACCGACCGAATCGCTCGGCCGCGCCCTCGATGCGCTGGAGGAGGCGCGCGGCGGGCTGGAGGCTGCCCTTGTCGCCGTGGCATTCGATCCCCGCGCGCTGGAACGGACCGAAGAGCGGCTGTTCGCGCTGCGGGCAGCCGCGCGCAAGCATCAGGTGCCGGTGGATGCCCTGCCGGCGCTCGCCGAGCGCATGGCCGGGGAGCTTGCCGAGATCGATGCCGGCGAGGAACGTCTTGCCGCAATGGAAGCAGCCGTCGTCGAGGCGCGCGCGGCCTATGATTCCGTGGCTGACGATCTTTCCCGCCGCCGCATGGTGGCCGCACGAGCGCTGGAATCGGCGGTCGCGGCCGAGTTGCCGGCGCTCAAGCTGGAACGCGCTGCCTTCCTCGTCGAAATCGCCTCCGATCCGGCTGCCGCCGGGCCGGAGGGCATCGACCAGGTCGAGTTCTGGGTGCGCACCAATCCCGGCACGCGGCCGGGGCCGATGATGAAGGTCGCGTCGGGAGGCGAGCTTTCGCGCTTCCTTCTGGCGCTCAAAGTCGCGCTTGCGGATCGCGGATCAGCGCCCACGCTCGTGTTCGACGAGATCGATACCGGCGTCGGTGGAGCGGTTGCCGAGGCGATCGGTCTTCGGCTGTCGCGGCTTGCCGGCGGCGTGCAGGTCATCGCCGTCACCCACGCGCCCCAGGTGGCGGCACGGGCCGACGGGCACCTCCTGATCGCCAAGGAGGCTCATGGGCAGGAGGATCGCGTCTCCACCCGCGTCATTCCCATCGATGACGCCGTGCGGCGCGAGGAGATCGCCCGGATGCTCGCGGGCTCGACCATCACCGATGAGGCGCGCGCCGCCGCCGACCGGCTGCTGGCCGGCAGCCACTGACCGTCTTGCACGTCACCGAAGCGCTGGTCATTCCCGAACGAAAAATGCCGACCGGATGAGGCCATCCGGTCGGCATTCTTATCTCGCGAAAACGTATCCTGCCGGAGAGGCCGCTCAGTGCGCGACCTTGTCCCAGATCTTCTTCTTGGTGAAGTAGAGCAGGCCGGCGAACACGATCAGGAAGGCCATGACCTTGAAGCCGAGCTGCTTGCGCTCCTGCAGCTTCGGCTCGGCCGCCCACATCAGGAAGGCCGACACGTCACGGGAATATTGGTCGACGGTCTGCGGTGCCCCGTCGGAATATTCCACCTGCCCGTCGGACAAGGGCGGCGGCATCGCCAGGAAGTGCCCGGAGATGAAGTGCGGATTGTAGTGCAGGCCGGGCGGCACCGTGACGTCGGCGGGCGGATTGGTGTACCCGGTGAGCAGCCCGTAGATATAGTCCGGCCCGGCTTCCTGATATTGCGTGATCGCATCGATCACGAACCAGGGAAAGCCCCGTTCCACCGCGCGCGACTTCGCCATCAGCGACAGATCCGGCGGGGCCTTGCCGTTGTTGGAGGCGGCCGCCGCTTCGTCGTTGGGGAACGGCGAGGGGAAATGATCCGACGGCCGGCCGGGCCGTTCGAACATGTCGCCACTGCCGTCCGGTCCGTCCTGGATCTGATACTGCGCCGCGAGCGCCCGGATCTGCGCATCGTTGTAGCCGAGCGCACCGGGCTGGCCGAGATTGCGGAAGGCGACATATTTCAGTCCGTGGCAGGCAGAGCAGACCTCCCGGTAGACCTGGAAGCCGCGCTGGAGCTGCGCCTCGTCATAGCGGCCGAACGGGCCGGCGAAGCTCCAGTCCTGGCGCTTCACGGTCGGGCCGTGGCTTTCCTGGGCGGCCGCCGGCGCCACGAGGGCCGGCCCCGCGACAAGCAGCGCCGCCGCGAGCCCGAAGGCGGCGATGGCGCGGGCTGCGAACCCGCGTCCGGCCCGGAGGGCCGGACGACGCGGCGAACATTCGCTCTCGAGGGCGTCCAGCCGGAACACGGCCGAGCCCGTCTCTTCTGCGGAGATCATGTGGCTCATCCCTTGCTTTCAGGCGCGGCAACGGAACCGGCAGGCCGGCCGCCTCCGCCTTTCAGGACCGATTCGGAAATCGAGGCCGGCAACGGACTCGGCGTCTCGAACAGCCCCAGCAGCGGCAGGATGACGAGGAAGTGGATGAAGTAGTAGGCCGTGCAGATCCGCCCGAGGATGACGTACATGCCCTCCGGCGGCTTGGAACCGAGCCAGCCGAGCAGCACCGCGACAGCCACCAGGATCCAGAAGAACGTGCGGTAGAGCGGCCGGAAGGTCGCCGAACGCACCTTCGACGTGTCGAGCCACGGCAGGAAGAACAGCACGGCGATGGCGCCGAACATCGCGATGACGCCGCCGAGCTTCGAGGGGATCGAGCGCAGGATGGCGTAGAACGGCAGGAAGTACCATTCTGGAACGATGTGCGCCGGCGTCACCAGCGGATTCGCCGGAACGTAGTTGTCCGGATGGCCGAGATAGTTCGGAATATAGAACACGAACCATCCGAAGAAGATCATAAAGCAGACGAGCGCCAGGCCATCCTTGGTCGTATAGTAGGGATGGAACGTCACCGTATCCTGCTTCGACTGCACGGAGATGCCGGTCGGATTGTTGTTGCCGGCGATGTGCAGCGCCCAGATGTGCAGCACGACCACACCAGCGATCATGAACGGCAGCAGGTAGTGCAACGAGAAGAAGCGGTTGAGCGTGGCGTTGTCGACCGAGAAGCCGCCCCAGAGCCACGTCACCACGCTCTCGCCCACGATCGGGATCGCGGAGAACAGGTTGGTGATGACGGTCGCACCCCAGAACGACATCTGCCCCCAGGGCAGCACGTAGCCCATGAAGCCGGTCGCCATCATCAGCAGGAAGATGATCACGCCGAGGATCCACAGCACCTCGCGGGGCTCCTTGTAGGAACCGTAATAGAGGCCGCGGAAGATGTGGATGTAGACGGCGATGAAGAACATCGACGCGCCGTTGGCGTGCAGATACCGCAGCAGCCAGCCATAATTGACGTCGCGCATGATGGCTTCGACGCCGGAAAACGCCACCAGCGTGTTCGGTGCGTAGTGCATCACGAGGACGACGCCGGTGATGATCTGCGCCACCAGCATGAACACGAGGATGCCGCCGAAGGTCCAGAAATAGTTGAGATTCTTCGGCGTCGGAAAGGCGATGGCCTGGCCATGGACCAGGCTGATGATCGGAAGGCGCTTCTCAAGCCACTTGGCGGGTGCGCTCTTCGGCTCGTAGGTGGAATGGCCCGACATTGCGTTCCCTCCCCTCAGCCGATCGTCACGGACGTGCCGGACTCGGAGAACTTGAACGGCGGGATCGCCATGTTCTCCGGGGCCGGACCGCGGCGGACACGGCCGGCGCTGTCATATTCCGAGCCGTGGCAGGGGCAGAACCAGCCATCATATTCGCCCTGCTGGCCGAGCGGCACGCAGCCGAGATGCGTGCAGATCTGCACCATCACCAGCCACTGCTCAGCCTTGGGCGCGGCGCGGTTCGCGTCCGTCGCCGGCGCGTCGTCCGGCAGGTTGGCGTTGCGCGCGATGGGATCGATCAGCTGATTGAGGGGCGTTGCCTTCGCCTCCTCGATCTCCTTGGCGGTGCGATGACGCACGACCACAGGCTTGCCGCGCCATTTGACGATGATCGACTGACCCTCGGCAACGCTCGATACGTCGACCTCGCTCGTCGCCAGCGCCAGCGACGCGGCGTCCGGGTTCATCTGGTCGATCAGCGGCCACACCACCGCCCCGACGCCCACTGCGGCAAACGCGCCGGTGGCGATGTAGAGGAAGTCGCGGCGGGTCGGTTCAGGGGTCGGTTCGGATGTCTCCACGCTCGACAAGGTCGGCTCCTCCCAGTGCCGTCAGCTCGGATCCCGCCTGCTTCAGCGGCGGGTTACCCGTCGGCGCGGCCGCCGCTTGTTATCGAACCGGTCCCTGGGAACGAATCATGCCGGCGCCAATGAGCCGCCGACCGCGAATCCCGTACGGACCGGCGTGCGCCGCGTCGTCCAGACCGTGAAACGTCTTGCGAGGCCGGGTGACGATCCCGGCCTTCGATCCTTCCACGCCTGCCTGGAAACGGATATTGAGTCAGTCGGTGCTGTTCACACCGCCCGGCAAAAAGCCGAACCGCCGAACGCCCCACCCGTTCCGTCCAGTCCCTGCGCGGTTTTACGCGAAACACGGCCTTGGTCGTCGATTGTTTGCATCCCTCATAGAACTTGTCCAGTGTTCGGCCGGAGAACGGACCGAATGTCGCAAGACCGGTCTGATCTCGATCAATGCCGGCCGCGCTCCCGCCACCCGGCCGATTCGGCCGCCAGGCCGGCCGGCCTGAAAACATCCTCGGACATCATGCGCATCGCGCTCTACCAGCCCGACATTCCGCAGAACACCGGCACCATCCTGCGCACGGCGGCGTGCCTCGGCCTGGGCGTCGACGTGATCGGGCCGGCCGGCTTCGACCTCGGTGACAAGGCGCTGCGTCGCGCAGGCCTCGATTACCTGTCCCGGGCGGCCCTGACGCTGCATGATTCCTTCGCGACCTTCGAGCAGGACCGCCGGCGGCGCGGAGGAAGGCTGATCCTGCTGACGACCCGCGCGGCCGTGCGCCACGACGCCTTCGCCTTCAGCGCCGGCGACACGCTGCTGTTCGGCCGCGAATCGGCCGGCGTGCCGGACGAGGTTCACGCCACCGCGGACGGCCGGGTGCGCATCGCCATGGTCGAGGGGATGCGCTCGCTCAATGTCGCGGTGTCGTGCGCCATCGTTGCCGGAGAGGCGCTGCGCCAGACCGGGCTCATGCCCGGCCGGACATGAGCACCGGGCCGGACCTGCCGCTCTCCGCCTCGCCGTCGGCGTTCCCCCCCTCATGGGCGATGAAGCCGCCGGACTGGCGCCGCCACAGGTCGGCGTAGAGGCCGCCTCGCGCGATCAGTTCCTCGTGGCTGCCGTCCTCCACGATGGCACCGCCGTCGAGCACGATCAGCCGGTCCATCCGGGCGATGGTGGACAGGCGATGGGCGATGGCGATCACCGTTTTGCCTTCCATCAGCGCGTCGAGATCGTCCTGGATCGCGGCCTCGACCTCGGAATCGAGCGCGGAGGTCGCCTCGTCCAGAATCAGAATCGGCGCGTCCTTCAGCAGCACGCGGGCGATGGCGATGCGCTGGCGCTGGCCGCCGGAGAGCTTCACGCCGCGTTCGCCGACATGGGCCTCGTACCCCCGCCGGCCCTTGGGGTCGACGAGGTCGCCAATGAAGGCGGTGGCATGGGCGCGCTCGGCCGCCGCCTCAACCGCCTCGGGCGCGGCGTCCGGCCGTCCGTAGAGGATATTGTCCGCCACGGACCGATGCAGGAGCGAGGTGTCCTGAGTGACGACCCCGATGGCGGCCCTGAGGCTTTCCTGCGAGACGTCGGCGACATCCTGGCCGTCGATGACAATGCGGCCGCCCTCGAGGTCGTAGAACCGCAGCAGCAGCGAGACGAGTGTCGACTTGCCGGCGCCGGAGCGGCCGACGAGGCCGATGCGCTCGCCGGGCTTCACCGTCAGCGACAAGCGCTCGATGATGCCTTCGCTGCGGCCGTAGTGGAACGTGATGTTCTCGAACCGCACCTCGCCACGGGGCACATCGAGCTTCGGCGCGTTCGGGCGGTCGACCACCGTCAGCGGCTGTGCGATGGTCATCATGCCTTCCTGGACCTGGCCGACGTTCTCGAAGATGCCGGTCACCTCCCACATGATCCAGCCGGACATGTTGACGATGCGGATGGCGAGGCCGGTGGTGAAGGCGATGGCGCCGAGCCCGACCACGCCCGCCTGCCACAGCAGCACGGCCACGGCGCCGGTGGCGCCGAGCATCAGACAGTTCAGCACGTTGACCGAGACCGTCATGGCCGTCACCGACCGTAGCTGCTTGCGGAAGGCGGAGACGTGCTCGCCCATCGCCTCGCGCACGTAGGCATCCTCACGCTCGGCGTGGGCGAACAGCTTGACGGTCATGATGTTGGTGTAGCCGTCGACGATGCGGCCGGTCAGCAGCGAGTTGCGCTCCGACAGCACGCGCGCGAGATCGCGCAGCTTCGGCACGAAATGGCGCAGCAGCAGGATATAGCCGATCACCCAAAGGAACAGTGGCATCGCGAGCCAGATATCGGCATCGGCGAACAGCACGAGCGCGCTCGCGGCATAAAGGCCTGCGAACCACAGCGCATCGACCGTCTCCACCACGGAGGCACGCAGCGACGAGCCGGTCTGCATCACGCGACTGGCGATGCGGCCGGCAAAGTCGTTCTGGAAGAACGCCATGCTCTGGCGCACCACGTGACGGTGCGACTGCCACCGGATCAGGTTGGTGAACGGCGGCAGGATCGCCTGGCGCACCACGAGATCGTGAAACACCGTGGCGAACGGCCGGGCGAACAGCACCACCGCCAGCATCCAAAGAAGCGTCTCGCCGTGCTCCTGGAACACCTTCTCGGGCGTGGTGGTGCCGAGAAGGTCGACGATTGAGCCGACATAGCGGAACATCGCCACCTCGACGATCGCCACCAGCGCACCGGCCAGCAGCACCATGGCGAACCAGACCCACGCCTGACGGACGAAGTACCAGTAGAACGCCATCAGGCCGGCCGGCGGCTGCCCGCCGCTTCCCGCAGCAAACGGATCGATCCGGCCTTCGAACCAGGACAGCAGCCGGTTGATCATCGGGGGGTCTCCAAGAAACGAAAACGGCCGCCACGCCTCCGCGCAGGACGGCATGGTGCCGGAAGGAATGCATTTTCCAGAAGATCGCCGTGATGCCGCACGATTGCGTCGGCACCGTGACGCCAAGGCTTCGCACCCTCGCGGGGCGGCACGCTTCGGGATTCGCACCGGGAACAGGCGGCGAAAACCGTTTCGCACTTCGCGCGGCGATGGTCTATTGGCGGGGTGAGGATGGCGACGCGATTGTCGCAGTGCGTGGCTTCTTTGCGTCGGATCAACGACGCCAGGCCGCTGCAAGCGCTTGCATCGTCCGCAGAGCGCGGCCCGCAGGCAGAGGCCCACACGCATCCGCACCGGCGGCGCGCGACCGCGAAGACAGGGAACGACGATCATGACGAGCGGGATGACCGCGGCCGAGAAGGCGCGGGCGAGCGAACCGGAAGGGGTCGACAACACGCTGGCGCAGGTCAGCCCGGAGCGTGACCGCGGCCACCGTGCCGACATGATGGCCCGCGGCGCACCTGCCGCCTCCCCGGAGGCAGAGGCGCTGAAGCCCCGCGCCAGGGCGTGGTTCGAAGACCTGCGGGACCGCATCCACAAGGCTCTCGAAGACCTGGAAGACGAGGCGGGCGGCCTTGGTGGCGCGGTCGAGGGGCCGGCGGGACGCTTCACCCGCGATCCTTGGGAGCGCACCAACGAGGACGGCACGCCCGGCGGCGGCGGCATCATGGGCGTGCTGCGCGGCCGACTGTTCGAGAAAGCCGGCGTTCACTGCTCGACCGTCCACGGTGTGTTCTCGCCGGAGTTCCGGGGCCAGATCCCCGGTGCCACCGAGGACCCGCGGTTCTGGGCCTCGGGCATCTCGCTGATCGTGCACCCCTGGAGCCCGCACGTCCCGACCGTGCACATGAACACCCGCATGGTGGCGACCAGCCGGTCGTGGTTCGGCGGCGGCGCCGACCTGACCCCGATGCTGGATGCCCGCCGCACCCAGGAAGATGCCGACTCGGTCGACTTCCACGCCGCGATGCGCAGGTCGTGCGAAGGCCACGCCATGGCCGATTATGGCCACTTCAAGTCGTGGTGCGACGACTACTTCTTCCTGAAGCACCGCAATGAGCCGCGCGGCATCGGTGGCATCTTCTACGACAACCTGAATTCGGGCGACATCGAGGGCGACTTCGCCTTTACCCGGGCGGTGGGCGAAGCGTTTCTCGCGATCTACCCGGAGATCGTCCGGCGCAATTTCGCCAAGCCCTGGACGGAGGCCGAGCGCCGGGAACAGCTCATCCGCCGCGGACGCTATGTCGAGTTCAACCTGATTTACGACCGCGGCACGCTGTTCGGGCTGAAGACCGGCGGCAATGTGGAGGCGATCCTGTCCTCCATGCCGCCGACGGTGCTTTGGCCATAGAACAAGGCGCGTTCGGATCGATCCGATCTGAGGGCGGCCAACGAATCCCCAGAAGGCACCCTCCTTCGGGTGAGAACGGGCGGGGGCCTGGGTGCGGGGGACGGTGTCCCCCGCATTTTGTCATTCATTCGGCAGCGGGCGACGGCCGCAGTGTCCGGTTCTCCTCCGGCTCGCGGATCGCCTCGCGGAACGGGGCGGCCGGATAGACGCCGAGCACACGCAGTTCGGCCGAGAAGAACGCCAGTTCCTCAAGCGCGAGTGCCACAGCGGGGTCTTCGATGTGGCCTTCGACGTCGGCATAGAACTGGGTGGCGAAGAATTTGCCGGCGAGCTGGTAGGACTCCAGCTTGGTGATATTGACCCCGTTGGTGGCGAAACCGCCGAGCGCCTTGTAGAGCGCGGCGGGGACGTTGCGCACCCGGAACAGGATCGAGGTGACGGCAGGACCGGCGTTCAGCGCCGGACGGACCTCCTCCCGGGAGAACACCACGAACCGGGTGGTGTTGTGGCGTTCGTCCTCGACATCTTCCGCCAGAATGTCGAGACCGTAGACCTCGGCGGCAAGCCTGGAGGCGAGCGCGCCGCGGCTGATGTCCCCGGCCGCGGCGATCTCGCGTGCGGAGCCGGCGGTGTCGGCACCGACCACGGCCTCGAAACCCATCGCGCGAAGCCGGCGCCGGCACTGGCCGAGCGCCTGGACGTGGCTCTGCACCGTGCGGATGTCGGCAAGCGTTGCGCCGGGCAGACCGAGCAGCTGGTGATGGATCGGCAGGAAGTGCTCGCGGATGATGAAGGCGCGCGCCGCAGGCAGCAGGTGGTGGATATCGGCGACGCGGCCGGCGACCGAGTTCTCGATCGGAATCATGGCGAGATCGACCGCCTCGCTTTCGAGCGCGGCGAAGCAGTCCTCGAACGTGGCGCAGGGCACGGCCTCTGCCTGGGGATAGACCTCGAGGCAGGCGATATGGGAGTTGGCGCCGGGTTCCCCCTGATAGGCGACCCGTTTCGGCGTGTTCATTGGGGCTTCTCTTCGATGGCGAGGCGCGCGTGGCGGCCTCTCGATGCAGGCGGCGAGCCGGCGTCCCCGGGGACCGGCTCAGGCTTGTCGCGGGTCAGGCGGCGCCGGGACGCCGCCCGCTAAATCGGGTACCTGCGGATGCCGCCGCCAGCATGTCGCGCGCGCGGGAGAGATCGTCCGGCGTGTCGACGCCGAAGGGAACGGTATCGACCACGGCCACATCGATGCGCATGCCGGCTTCGAGGGCGCGCAACTGTTCGAGCTTCTCCCGCTTCTCGAGCGCCGATTGCGGCAGCGAGACGAACCGGGCGAGCGCCGAACGCCGGTAGGCGTAGAGGCCGATGTGATGGAACAGCGGCCCTTCCCCGTATGGCGCCGTGGCGCGGGTGAAATAGAGCGCTCTCAGCCGCTCGGCTGACAGAGGTGCGCCGACGACCTTCACAACGTTCGGATTGGCGCGCTCTTCCTCAACGCGGATTTCCGCGGTCAGCGTGCCGATATCGACGGCGGGATCGTCGAGCAGGGCGGCGGCGGCACGAATCGGCGCGGGCTCGATCGTCGGCAGGTCGCCCTGCACGTTCACGATGACGTCATGGACTCCCTCGGGATCCACCAGTCCCAAGGCCTCGAAGATGCGGTCGGACCCCGATTCGTGGTCGCTGCGCGTCATCACGGCGCGGCCGCCCGCGGCCTCGACCGCCTCGTGCACCCGCACATCGTCGCAGGCGACCACGACGGGACCGATATCGGCCTCCTCGGCGCGACGCAGAACCTGAACGATCATGGGCAGGCCCGCGATGTCGGCGAGCGGCTTGCCCGGCAGCCGGGTCGAGGCCATGCGGGCCGGAATCAGCAGGATCGGTCGGGACGCCATGGGGTCTTCTTTCCTCCGGCGCGATCCCGAACCCGCCACGGATTGGTTTCGGTGTCGAATTGTCTCACGCCGCGCCAGCCTTATAGGCATGGACAGAGCCGAGTTGAAGCGGTTATCAGTTCGGGATGCGCTCCAAAAGGGCGCGGGAGGCAAAAAAACAAGCAGTCACCGGCCTGTCTGACAAGAGAGACCCAAGCCGTGATAGACTCGTTCGAAATGAACAAGATGGCCGGCGCGGTCCTTGGGACGCTGGTGTTTGCGATGGGCATCGGCGTCCTGTCCGATGTGATCTTTCATCGTGCACCACCCGCCAAGCCTGGCTATGAGATCGCCGTTGCCGAGACACCGGCCGCAGGGGAAAGTGCGCCGGCGGAACCGCAGGTTCCGCTGCCGGTGTTGCTTGCCAAGGCCAATGTGACGGCCGGCGAGGCGCAGGCGAAGAAGTGCCAGGCGTGTCACAGCCTTGAGAAGGGCGGCCCGAACAAGGTCGGCCCCGATCTGTGGAGCGTGGTCGGCCGTCCGGTCGGAGAGCATGCAGGGTTCGCCTATTCGGCCGGCATGACCAAGTTCTCCGACGGTGGCAAGCAGCACTGGACCTTCGAGAACCTGTTCCACTTCATTGCGGCCCCGAAGACCTTCGTGCCGGGTACGGCAATGGGCTTCGCGGGCATCAAGAAGGACCAGGATCGCGCGGATCTGCTGGCCTATCTGCGCACGCTCGCCGACAATCCGGAGCCGTTGCCGCCGGTCGAGGACGCCGGTGCCGCAGGCGCCGCGCCGAACGGAAGCGCCCCATCCGGCGGAAACGCGCCCGCGAACGGCGCTCCGGCGGAAGGCCAGCCAGCACCGGCTCAATAATCCATCCTGTGAGACACCCCGCCTCGCCGGGGTGTTTCGCCCGGCGCGACGTTGCCGGGCGGCGTGCGAGGATGCGGGCGAGAGGCCCGTCGGCGAATCACGATCCGGCTGAAATGCCCTGAGTGCGTGCGGCATGGCTGCGCTGCCGCTCGCTTCGACGCGACCACCCCGGGACATGCCGAACGGCGGGGCCGCTTTGCCGCGCGTGACGGCCGTCGAAAAGCCATTGCGCTCAAACGCGGAATGGCGTCGAACTATTCCACGGGGACGCGACGCAGCGAAAAGACGAGGGGCATCATGATCACGGAGGAACGCGAAGGCGGCTTTCAGGGCGCCGTCTCGCTACGGGGCTGGATCGTGTGGGGAACGGCCGCGCTGTTCTATCTCTACGAGTTCTTCGTGCGCGTTGCGCCGTCCTCCATGGAGCCCGAACTCCAGGCCCATTTCGGGCTGACCGCGGCGGCTCTCGGTGCTGCGGCCGGCACGTACTACATGATCTATTCGCCGATGCAGCTCCTGTCCGGCACCGTGATCGACCGGTTCGGGCCGCGCAACGTGCTGGTGATCTCCGCGCTGATCTGCACCGCGGGTGCCTTCCTGCAGATCGCCGGCTCCTCGCCGTCGCTGCTGGTCGCCGCCCGCTTCTGCCAGGGTCTCGGGTCCGCGTTCGCCTTCGTCGGCACGATGTATGTCGCCGCCGAGTGGTTTCCCCGCTCCATGCTGGCGCTGCTGTCGGGCCTTACCACCTCGCTCGGGATGGCCGGGGCGATCATCGGCAATGCCGGCATCGCGACCGTGGTGGAGACGCTCGGCTGGCAGGCCGCGCTGCTGTTCGCGGGTTTCGTCGGCATCACCATCACGGTCCTCATCCTGGTGATCGTCCCCCGTCGCCAGCCGCGACCGGCTGCCGCGCACGCGGTCCCGCACGTCAAGAAGCCGTCGATCATCGAAGCGCTCAGGATCGTCTATTCCAACCCCCAGAGCTGGTATATCGGCATCGTCGGGGCGACGCTCTACATGCCGCTCTCGATCCTCGGCGCGCTGTGGGGCGCGGAATATGTCTCCGCCATCACCGGCGGCACGAAGCTCGACGCCACCGGCGCGATCTCGATGATGTATGTCGGCTGGCTGGTGGGTGGCCCGGTGGCCGGCTACGTCTCCGACCGCTACGGCATCCGCCGGCGGATGCTGATGGGCGCGAGCATCGCGACCCTCTTCATGACGCTCATCATCGCCATGCTGCCGTCGATGTCGCTGCCGATTGCATACGTGGTCATGCTTCTGCTCGGGTTCGCTTCGACCTCGCAGGTGGTCTGCTTCGCCGCGGCCGTCGAGCACAACCCCGCCAAGGTGACCGGAACCGCGATCGCCGCCACCAACATGATCATCATGCTGATCGGCGGCATCGGCGAATGGGCCTTCGGCGAACTGCTCGACCTGTTCGGCACGGCGACGCCCGGCGGTGTCACCTATCCCGCCGAAGCCTATCACTATGCCATCCTTCTGCTGCCGATCCTGTCCGGCATCGGCCTCGTCGCAGCGATGATGCTGACCGAAGTCAGCCGTTCCGAGCACATCCACTCAACGGCGGAAGCAGCCGCAAAGGCGGCGGAAGCCTGAAGCGGCGGCGGGCGGCGCCCTCCCCGCAGGGTCCGTCCATTCCGAACGCGAACGGGCTCGGCGGCATCCCGGTGGGCCCGTGTTAAATTTTCGTCATGTCCGCATTTCAGTGCGGCCCTGCCCCATTTCGGTTCCGAAGATGTCATCTTAGGAAGTGTGGCACGATATTTCATGTCGCTGGCTTGCGGTCGCCGTTCTGGCCGCAGACGGCCGACGTGGATCTCGTCACGGTCGACATCTTCGAAGGGAACGGAATGCGCAGCCTGATCAAGACCTCCGTCCTTTGCCTCGCCCTGGCCTTCGCCGGCAGTCCGGCCTTCGCCCAGGACCCTGCTCCGGCGGATGCTCCGGCCCAGAACGCCCCGGCCAAGGCTGCCCCGACCACGACCGACCAGAACGCGACCGGACAGGCGACGCCGGCAAACCCGGATGCAGCCCCTGCCTGGCATGTTGGCGGCGCCCTGATCGGCGCGCCGAAATATCCGGACGACTTCAAGCGCTTCGACTACGTGAATCCGGATGCGCCGAAGGGCGGCCTCGTGCGCCTGCCGGCCGACGGCACGTTCGACACCTACAATTTCGTCATCTCGAAGGGCACCGTCGCCGCCGGAATCGGCCTGATCTACGACACGCTGATGACGCCGAGCCTCGACGAGTCCTCGTCGGAATATGGCCTGATCGCGTCCGGCCTGTCCTATCCGGCCGATTATTCCTGGGTGAAGTACCGGCTGAGGCCGGAAGCGCGCTGGCAGGACGGCAAGCCGATCACGCCGGAGGACGTGGTGTGGTCGTTCGAGGTGCTGACGAAGAACAACCCGCAGCAGGAATATTACTACCGCCACGTCACCAAGGCGGAGGTCACCGGTCCTGACGAAGTGACGTTCACCTTCGATCAGGCCGGCAACCGTGAGCTTCCGCACATTCTCGGCCAGCTCCTGGTGCTGCCCAAGCACTGGTGGGAGGGGACCGACGCGAAGGGCAACAAGCGCGACATCACCGCCGGCACCCTGGAGCCGCCGCTCGGCTCGGGGCCGTACCGGATCAAGTCCGCCATTCCCGGCCGTACCATCACCTACGAGCGGGTGCCGGACTACTGGGGCGAGAAGCTGCCGGTGAACGTCGGCACCAACAATTTCGACCAGATCCGCTACGACTATTTCCGCGACGACACGTCGGAGCTTGAAGCCTTCAAGGCCGACCAGTTCGACTGGCGTGTCGAGGCGACCGCCAAGACCTGGGCGACGGCCTACGATTTCCCGGCCGTCAAGGACGGCAAGGTGATCCTCGAGCTGTTCCCGAGCCGCGGCTCCGGACTGATGGTCGGCTTCATCCCGAACCTGCGGCGGCCGGAGTTCCAGGATCCGCGGGTGAGGCGCGCGCTCAATCTCGCGCTCGCCTATGAGCGGATGAACCGCATCCTGTTCTTCGGACAGTACCAGCGCATCAACAGCTACTTCTACGGCACCGACCTTGCCGCGAGCGGACTGCCGGAGGGCCGCGAACTCGCGATCCTGAAGGAGGTTCAGGCCGAGGTTCCGCCCGGCTCTATCCCGGACTCCGTGTTCACCAAGCCCTATGCGAACCCGGTCGCCGAGAACCCCGGCGCAGAGCGCGACAACCTGAAACAGGCACTCGACCTGCTCAATGAAGCGGGCTGGGTGCAGAAGGGCGGCAAGCTCGTCAACGCCAAGACCGGTGCGCCGTTCACCTTCGAGTTCCTGCTGAACGGCCCGACCTTCGAGCGCGTCGGGCTTCAGTTCAAGCAGTCCCTCGCGCGCATCGGCATCGACATGACGCTGCGGACGGTCGACTCGTCGCAATATGTCAACCGCGTGCGGGCCCGCGACTTCGACATGATCTACACCGGCTGGCCGCAATCGCTTTCGCCCGGCAACGAGCAGCGTGGCTTCTTCGGTTCGGATGCCGCCGATCAGGCCGGCTCCCAGAACTATGGCGGCGTGAAGAACCCGGCGATCGACAAGCTGATCGAGAAAGTGATCTACGCCAAGGACCGCGAGGACCTCGTCGCCGCCACCCACGCGCTCGACCGGGTGATGATGGCCTCGGACTATGTCATCCCGGGCTGGACGCTGCCGGCCACGCGCGTCGCGCGCTGGAACCGGTTCTCCCATCCCGATCCGCTGCCCTACTACTCCGATGGCTTCCCGACGGTGTGGTGGTACGACAACGCCAAGGCGGCGGCGATCGGGCGCATTCCCCAATGAGCGGGCAGGACCGGCCTATGATGCGCGGACGGCTGGCGTCGTTCGAACCGAGCCGGCGAACGGTGCTCGCCGCGGCGGCCGGATTCGCCGTGGGCGGCCTCGGGCCGCTGTCCGTGGCACGCGCATTCGCCCAGTCCGCGCCGGCGGCGGGAGCAGCCGCCCCGGCCGGGCCTTCCCACGGCCTGTCGGTGTTCGGCGACCTCAAATATCCGGCCGACTTCACCCATTTCGACTGGGTCAACCCGGACGCGCCGAAGGGCGGACGCATGGTGTTCATGCCGCCGTCCTGGGGCTACAACCAGAATGTCCAGACCTTCAACACGCTGAATTCCTTCGTGCTCAAGGGCGACGCGCCGCCACGGATGGAACTCGTGTTCGCAAGCCTGATGACGCGGGCGCTCGACGAGCCCGACGCCATCTACGGTCTCGCCGCGGAGACCGTCGAGATCGATGCGAGCGGCAACGTCTGCCGCTTCGTGCTGCGCGACGGGCTGACCTTTCACGACGGTTCCCCGCTGACCGCGGACGACGTCGCGTTCTCGCTCACGATCCTCAAGATTGAGGGCCATCCGCAGATCAGCGAGACCATCCGGGAGATGGTGAAAGCCGAGGCGGACGGCCCGAAGGCAGTGGTCGTGACCTATTCCGGCCGGCAGACGCGGCAGTTGCAGCAGTTCGTGGCGCAGTTGCCGATCTTCTCCAGGGCCTATTATTCCGGCCGGGAGTTCGGCGCCTCGACGCTGTCGCCGCCACTCGGCTCGGGTCCCTACAAGGTCGGGCGCCTCGAAGCGGGCCGTTTCATCGAATACGAGCGCGTGGCGGACTGGTGGGGCCGCGATCTGCCGGCGTCCCGCGGCCTCGGCAATTTCGATGTGATCCGCATTCCATTCTATCGCGAAATGACGGTGTCCTTCGAAGCGCTGAAGACCGGCGAGGTCACCTTCCGCGAAGAATTCATCTCGCGGAACTGGGCCACGGGCTACGATTTTCCCGCGGCGCGCGACGGGCGTGTCAAGCGCGCGACGCTGCCCGATCAGCGGCCCGCAGGCGCCCAGGGCTTCTTCCTCAACATGCGGCGACCACGATTCGCCGATGTCCGGGTGCGGCAGGCCATCGGCCTCTGCTTCGATTTCGAATGGGCGAACAAGGCGCTGTTCTACGGGCTCTATACCCGGACCCAGTCGTTCTTCCAGAACTCCGACATGATGGCGCAGGGCGAGCCCGACGCCGCCGAACTGGCGTTGCTGGAGCCGCACCGCGACCGTCTTCCCCAGGCGGTGTTCGGCCCGGCGGTAACGGCACCGGTCTCCGACGGCTCGGGCCAGGACCGGAAGCTCCTGCGCCAGGCCGCCGGCCTGATGGCGGAGGCCGGCTGGACCCATGCGGCTGGCAAGCTTGTCGATGCCGGCGGGCGCCCCTTCACTATCGAGTTCCTCGACAGCGATCCGAGCCTCAGCCGGGTGGTGCAGCCGTTCATCCGCAACCTCCGCCTGATCGGCATCGAGGCGAATGAGCGGGTCGTCGATCCCGTGCAGTACCAGTCGCGGGTGCGCGACTACGATTTCGATGCCACCATCCGCCGCTTCTCGCTTTCCGCCACCCCCGGCGAGGAAATCCGGACGATGTGGGGCTCCAAGGCGGGCGCGCAGCCGGGCAGTAACAATCTCGCCGGCATCTCCGATCCGGTGGTCGACAGCCTGATCGAGACGATGATCTCGGCGCCGACCCGCGCGGAGATGACCACGGCCGCCCGGGCGCTGGACCGCGTGTTGAGGGCCATCGTGCCGTGGGTGCCGAACTGGTATCGCGCAACCTATCTCGTCGCCTACTGGGACCGCTTCGGTTTCCCGGCGGAACCGCCGCGCTACGGATTCCCGCCAGAGCTGACGTGGTGGAGCGATCCCGGGAAGGCGGGACCGGGACAGGGTGGTTGAGCATGGACGCCGCGAACGCCCGTTCGCCGAACGTGGAGACGATGGCCCGATGACAGCTTGGAGCCTTCGCCGATGACGGCCTATATCCTGCGCCGCATCCTGCTGATGATCCCGACCCTGATCGGCATCATGGCCGTGAGCTTCGTGGTGGTGCAGTTCGCGCCGGGCGGTCCGGTCGAGCGCGTCATCGCGCAGTTGACCGGCACGGACACCTCCGCCCGCGTCGGCGGCGGCGCTGGCGACTTTGCCGGTTCGCCGGGCGCTTCGTCCGGCACGACGAGTGGCAGCGCCCTGAAATATCGCGGCGCGCAGGGGCTCGACCCCGCCTTCGTCGCGAAGCTCGAGAAACAGTTCGGCTTCGACAAGCCGCCTCTCGAGCGCTTCCTCCTGATGATGAAGAACTACGCCACCTTCCATTTCGGCGACAGCTACTTCCGCGACATCTCGGTGCTCGATCTAATCGCCGAGAAGATGCCGGTGTCGATCTCGCTGGGGCTCTGGATGACGCTCCTCTCCTACGGCATCTCGATCCCGCTCGGCATCGCCAAGGCGGTGCGCGACGGCTCGCGCTTCGATATCTGGACATCGGTGGTCATCATCATCGGCTACGCGGTGCCGGGCTTCCTGTTCGCGGTGCTGCTGATCGTGCTGTTCGCCGGCGGCTCGTTCCTGGACTGGTTCCCGCTCGGCGGCCTCGTGTCGGACAATTGGGCGAGCCTGTCCTGGCCGGCACGCATCGCCGACTATTTCTGGCACCTGACGCTGCCCATCCTGGCGATGTCGCTTTCGGCCTTCGCCACCACCACGCTCCTCACCAAGAACTCGTTCCTCGAGGAGATCCGCAAGCAATACGTCACGACCGCGCGGATGAAGGGCCTGACAGAACGGCGCATCCTCTACGGCCACGTCTTCCGCAACGCGATGCTGATCGTGATCGCCGGCTTTCCCGGCGCCTTCATCGCCGCCTTCTTTTCCGGCTCACTCCTGATCGAGACCATCTTCAATCTCGATGGTCTCGGGTTGCTCGGCTTCGAATCGGTCGTGAACCGCGATTATCCCGTGGTGTTCGCCACCCTCTACATCTTCTCGCTGATGGGCCTGGTGCTCGGGTTGATCTCGGACCTGACCTACACCTGGGTCGATCCTCGCATCGACTTCGACACCCGGGAGGTCTGAGCCGATGAACGCCTCTCCCCTTCCGCTCACTCCGCCGACGGCCGCCCCTGCCGCATTGCAGCCGCCGCCGGCACCGGTGCGCCGCAGCCGCCTCTCGCCGATCAACCGGCGGCGCTGGCAGATCTTCCGTGCCCACAAGCGCGGCTACTGGTCGGCCGTGATCTTCCTGGTGCTGTTCGTCGTCACCCTGTTCGCCGAGGTCATCGCAAACGACCGGCCGCTCATCGTCTCCTACAAGGGCGAGACACTGTTTCCGGTGCTGGTCGACTATCCGGAATCGACGTTCGGCGGCTTTCTCGCGGTGACGGACTATCGCGATCCCTTCATTCAGGACGAGATCCGTGCCAATGGCTGGATGGTCTGGGCGCCGGTCCGCTATTCCTACCGCACCGTCAACAACGAGATTCCGGTGCCGGCCCCGGCGCCGCCGTCGTGGATGATGGACCGTGCCGAACGCTGCTCGCAGATGCCGGGCGGGGTCGACGATCCGAACTGCACGGCGTGGAACTGGAACTGGCTCGGCACCGATGACCAGGGACGCGACGTGCTGGCGCGCCTGATCTACGGCTTCCGCATCTCGGTGCTGTTCGGGCTCGTCCTCAGTATCCTCTCGTCCGTGATCGGCGTCGCGGCCGGCGCGGTGCAGGGCTATTTCGGCGGCTGGACCGATCTTCTGTTCCAGCGTTTCATCGAGATCTGGAGTTCGGTGCCAACGCTCTACCTGCTGCTCATCCTGTCGTCGGTGCTGGTGCCGAGCTTCTGGGTGCTGCTCGGCATCCTGCTGCTGTTCTCGTGGGTGTCGCTCGTGGGCGTGGTCCGGGCGGAATTCCTGCGCGCCAGAAACTACGAATATGTCAATGCCGCCCGCGCCCTCGGCGTCGGCAACGGCACCATCATCATCCGTCACCTGCTGCCGAACGCGATGGTGGCGACGCTGACCTTCATGCCGTTCATCCTCAACGGCTCGATCACCACGCTGACGTCACTCGACTTCCTGGGGTTCGGGCTGCCGCCCGGCTCGCCTTCGCTCGGCGAGCTGTTGTCCCAGGGCAAGGACAATCTTCAGGCCCCCTGGCTCGGTATCACCGGCTTCTTCGTGATCTCCATCATGCTGTCGCTGCTGATCTTCGTCGGCGAGGCCGTTCGAGATGCGTTCGATCCACGCAAGACTTTTCAGTGAACCATCGGCGGAACTGTGGGTTATCGGTCGAGGCCTTACCAGAAGGTGATCGGCCAGACGGACCATTCGGAATTGCTTCATGTATGCTGACATACAATATTGAACCGATGCCCCCTCCGCCTCATCGACGAGGATACCGGACAACGGCGACCAGAGTGGCCGTGAGGCTGGACGATAGATGACGACGACACCTCTCCTCTCGATTCAGGACCTTTCCGTTCACTTCCGCCGCGAGGATGGCTCGGTGAACGTTGCGGTCGACCATGTCTCGTTCGATCTCGCGCGTGGCGAGACGCTGGCGCTGGTCGGGGAATCGGGGTCGGGCAAGTCCGTCACCGCGCAGTCGATCCTCCGTCTGGTGCCGAGCCCGCCTTCGTTCGTGGCGGGAGGCCGCATTCTGTTCAAGGATCGCGACCTGACGTCGGCCGACGACCGGGAAATCCGCAAGGTGCGCGGCAAGGACATCACCATGGTGTTCCAGGAGCCGATGACCTCGCTGAACCCGGTTCACACCATCGCCCGCCAGATCGGAGAGATCCTCCGCGTTCACCGGGGCCTGGGCGAGCGCGCGGCGCGCGCGCGCACGCTCGAGATGCTCGATGCCGTCGGTATTCGCGATGCTGCCAAGCGGCTCGACGCCTATCCCCATCAGCTTTCGGGCGGCCAGCGCCAGCGCGTGATGATTGCGATGGCGCTCGCCAACGAGCCCGATCTCCTCATCGCCGACGAGCCGACGACGGCGCTCGACGTGACCGTTCAGGCCCAGATCCTGGCACTGATGCAGGACCTGCAATCCCGTCTCGGCATGGCGATCCTGTTCATCACCCACGATCTCGGCATCGTTTCGAAGGTCGCCGACAGGGTCTGCGTCATGACCCATGGCCGGATCGTCGAGCACGGCAAGGTCGCCGACGTCTTCGCCAACCCGCAACATCCCTACACACGCCACCTCATCGAGGCGGAGCCCAAGGGAGAGCCGCCAACGGCGAACCCGGACGCGCCCGCGGTGGTGGAGGCGAGCGGGCTCAAGGTGTGGTTCCCGATCCGGCAGGGATTCCTGCGGCGGACGGTGGATCACGTGAAGGCCGTCGATGGCATCGACCTCGTGGTACGCGAGGGACAGACTGTGGGCGTCGTCGGTGAATCCGGCTCCGGCAAGACGACGCTCGGCTTCGCGCTGCTACGGCTGATTTCATCCGAGGGGCCGATCGTCTTTCTCGGCAACCGCATCGACAGCCGCTCGTGGAACGACCTGCGCCCGCTGAGGCGGGACATGCAGGTGGTGTTTCAGGATCCCTACGGCTCTCTGTCGCCGCGGATGTCCGTTGCCGACATCATCGGCGAGGGGCTCAAGGTCCATGCGCCGGGCCTTTCGCATGAGGAGCGCGACAGTCGCGTGGTCTCCGTGCTGAACGAGGTCGGCCTCGATGCCGAGACCCGGTTCCGCTACCCGCACGAGTTCTCCGGCGGACAGCGGCAGCGTATTGCCATCGCCCGAGCGCTGGTGCTTGAGCCGCGCTTCCTCGTGCTCGACGAACCGACCTCCGCGCTCGACAAAAGCGTGCAGGCACAGGTCGTGGACCTACTGCGGGAAATCCAGGCTCGCCGCTCGCTCGCCTATCTGTTCATCTCGCACGACCTGCGGGTGGTGCGTGCGCTCGCCAACGAAATCATCGTGATGCGGGCGGGCAAGGTGGTCGAGAAGGGGTCGACCGCCGAGGTGTTCGCCAACCCGCAAAGCGAGTATACCCGCGCCCTGATCGGGGCCGCCTTCGACCTTCAGGCCACGTCCAACGGCACTGTCGCTGACTGAAACCTGGTCCGCCGAGATCGTCGGTCGGTTGAGCGGGAGATGTGTTTTTCCTCCCGTTCTGTACTGCCATTCGAAGGAAGGTCTCAGCGGCACTCGCGAGCCCGATAGCGTCGTGCAGGCGACACGAATATGGTGGTGACACGGTCGGCAGATCGTCGCCCCGCTTCACCCGCCCGCAGCGGCCCTTCTCACGCACCTCGACCGACGGTCGGGAATCGGCTTCCCCTCATGAGCGTTGTCCGCCGCTTCATCCAGGAACACCTCTATATGTCCATGACGGTGGCCATGATCGGCTGCCTGCTGCTCTATCCGAGTCTGGAGAAGCTCCACAGCGGCGTCGCCACGATCTCACTGATCGACCTGACGCTGGTGTTGCTCGCGATCCGCATCGCCCACAATTCGCGGCGGATGCGGTGGCCGCTTGCCGCGATCGCGGTGGTCGCCATCGTGCTCGACCTGATGCGCATCTATGAGGTGCCGAAGGTCACGACAATCGCGACGCTTTATTTCTGCCTGTTCTATCTCTTCGCGATCTACAGCACGCTCAAATATGTGCTGAGGGCAGGGGCGATCACGCTCGACAAGCTATTCGCCTCGCTCGTCGTCTATATGGCAATGGCTTTTTTCTGGGCGCTGGTTTTCGATCTGATCCACGAACTCGATCCATCGGCGTTCGGCTTCAGCACGCGGCTGGCGGAAAACGGGGTCGTGCTCTACGATTTTCTCTATTTCAGCTTCGTGACGCTGACCACCACCGGCTATGGCGACATCGTGCCTTACAGCCATCAGGCACAGTCGTTCGCGGTCGTCGAACAGATGGTGGGTGTGCTCTATGTCGCAATCCTGGTGGCGCGGCTCACCAACCTCTACACGGCCGGGGACGGCGTTTCGGACTGAGCGGGCCCGGAAACCGGTGGAACGCCCGGCCGGATCACTGCAGCAGACGGCGAAGGTCGTCTTCCTTCTCGTTCACGAACCAGCCGAAATAGTTCACTTGCGGATAGGCCGTTGCACCGGACTGGCGGTTGGTTGCCGCAAGCCTGCGGGCGCGATCGCGCGCATCGCCGACATTGTAGAGGGTCGCCGTCAGGCCGGGATTCTTCGAAATGTCGAAGCCGGCGAGGTCGCGATAAGAATCGATCGAAAGCCGGATCAACGCGGCGAGATATTCGAGCGACGTCGCCGGGTCCATGATGGTGCTGTAGAGTTCGGGCGCGTGGTCCATGTCGATCAGCGGAAGTCCGCTGCGCTTGTGGACGATATCGGCCACCGACAGCGCGGCGATCGGGCTCAGCTGGCCGAGACCGAAGGTCTGCCCGGCATAGAGCGGCTGGAAGAACACGCGTCCGAAGCGATCGTCGGGATAGGAGACGCCATCAACGGTGTTGCCGCGGAAGACGTCACGCCAGACCTCCTCGCGGCAATCCCACAGATCGAAATCGTCCTTCGACGTGCGACACCGGTCGAACTGCTCCTTGGCGACGAACTCCGATACCGGCACGCCCTTGTACTGGAACAGGATGGGCGTGCCGAGATAGGCCATCGCCTTGATATAATAGCCTTGGGCGGAATCGATGGCGTCGACGTTGAAGGTGTGCTCCGCCACGATGGCGCCGAGCATGTGCACCGGATCGATGCCGAAGCGCTGGGCAGCACTCTTGATCCGCGCCATCAGCGCCCGGTCGCTTTGAAGCAGGCGGTAGATCTGCTGATACTTGCCCTCGAACGTGCCGCCGGTTTCCCGGGTGCGCGCCACCGAATTTCGGTCCACGGTCGGCTGCTGCTGGGAACCGTTGCCGGGCGGAACCACGATCACACCGGCGGCTGCGCCAGAAAGTGGCGCTACGCACGCGGTGGCGAGCAGGAGCGCCGCCACGAACGCCATCGCTGTACGCACGTGGGCGATGATGACCCGCGCCGCGATCGTCAGCACGCCGCTCCACCCCATCACACGACGCCCGCTCGCCGCCCTGTCGAGCGACTGAAGAGGCTGCAAAGGCAGCATGACACCATCCCGATCAAACCAGGACGGCCGCGGCCTGGCCAAATGGCGGCGGTCCCGGACGCTCATATGGCCGGGACGAAAATGAAAGGCAAGACGCGCCCGGGACTGCCGGAGCCGCTTCGACCCACCGATAGCCGATTGCGACGCGGTGATGCGAAACCGCCGCACCGCACCACCTGCCCACACGCTCCCATCGACGACCGGCGGAACGCATCCGGGCTTTCGAGACAGACAACCGGGAAAGCGCCCGCCGGACTGTGCCGCGCCGAGCCCGACCGACCGGATCAACCCGATCGGCCGGGATGAACTCAGAGAATGAACCGGCTGAGATCGGCGTTCTTGGCAAGATCACCGACACCGTTGCGCACGAACGGACCGTCGATGACGATGGTATCGCCGCTGCGGTCCGGTGCGGTGAACGAGATATCATCGAGGACACGCTCGATCACCGTCTGCAGCCTGCGAGCGCCGATATTCTCCACGGTCGCATTGATGCCGACCGCGATCTCGGCAATAGCCTCGATGGCTTCGTCGGTGAACTCCAGCTTCACCCCCTCCGTGCCGAGCATGGCGACGGACTGCTTGATCAGGCTCGCCTCGGTCTCAGTGAGGATGCGGCGGAAATCGGCCTTGTCGAGCGCCTTCAGCTCGACGCGGATCGGCAGCCGGCCCTGAAGTTCCGGCAAAAGGTCCGACGGGCTCGCGACATGGAACGCGCCGGAAGCGATGAACAGGATGTGATCCGTCTTCACCGTGCCGTGCTTGGTATTGACCGACGTGCCCTCGATCAACGGCAGCAGGTCGCGCTGCACGCCTTCCCGCGAGACGTCGCCGCCGGTCCGGCCCTGACGGGCGCAGATCTTGTCGATCTCGTCGATGAAGACGATGCCTTCCTCCTGCACGAGGTGGATGGCCTCCTGCACCACGGCATCCTGGTCGAGGAGCTTGTCCGATTCCTCGGCGATCAGTCCTTCGTAGGACTCCTTCACCGTGGTGCGGCGCAGCTTCTTCTGGCCGCCGAAGCTCTTGCCCAGGATCTCGCCGAGATTCATCACCCCGACGCTGCCGCCTGGCACACCCGGGATGTCGAAGCTCGGCATCTGCGGGGTTGCCGTAACCTCGATCTCGATCTCCTTGTCGTCGAGTTCGCCGTCGCGAAGCTTCTTGCGGAAGGACTCGCGCGTCGCCGGGCTCGCAGAGCGACCGACGAGCGCATCGAGCACCCGCTCCTCCGCCTGCAGGTGGGCCTTGGCCTGCACCTCCTTGCGCCGGGCATCGCGCACGAGCGTGATGCCGACCTCCAGAAGATCGCGCACGATCTGCTCGACGTCGCGGCCGACATAGCCGACCTCGGTGAACTTGGTGGCCTCGACCTTCAGGAAGGGGGCGCCGGCGAGCTTGGCAAGACGGCGGGAAATCTCCGTCTTGCCGACGCCGGTCGGGCCGATCATCAGGATGTTCTTCGGCAGCACTTCCTCGCGCATCGCTCCGTCGAGCTTCAGCCGGCGCCAGCGGTTGCGCAACGCGATGGCGACGGCACGCTTGGCATCGGCCTGGCCGACGATATGGCGATCGAGCTCGGAAACGATCTCGCGGGGGGATAAGTCGGTCATGACGACCCTTTCATATTCCGGACGGCGCACCTGAACGAGAACGGCCGCAGCGCACCTCAACACGGAGCGCGCGCCGCGGGCTGGTCGTCTTCAGGCCGCCTGCAGCTTCTCGACCACGACATTGCCGTTGGTGTAGACGCAGATGTCGGCCGCCACGGCCATCGCGCGGCGGGCGATCGTCTCGGCATCGAGATCGGTATCGGCCAGCGCACGGGCCGCCGCGAGGGCGTAGAGCCCGCCCGAGCCGATGCCCATCACGCCGCCCTCGGGCTCGAGCACGTCGCCGGTGCCGGTAAGGACCAGGGTGGACGTCTTGTCGGCCACGATCATCATCGCCTCGAGCTGGCGCAGGTAGCGATCGGTCCGCCAGTCCTTGGCGAGTTCCACGCAGGCGCGCAGCAACTGGCCGGGATATTGCTCCAGCTTCGCTTCCAGGCGTTCCAGCAAGGTGAATGCGTCGGCCGTCGCGCCCGCGAACCCAGCGATCACGTCGCCTTTCGACAGCGGGCGCACCTTGCGCGCGGTCGCCTTGATCACGGTCTGGCCAAGGCTGACCTGACCGTCGCCGGCGATGACCACTTCGCCGCCCTTGCGAACGGTCACGATGGTCGTGCCGTGCCACTGGGGAATGCGGTCGGCGGCCTGGGTTGAGGATGACATCATGTGGGACAGCACTCGTCTGGAGCGCCTTCCGCCGCGGAAACCGGTCTGCGTCGGGAAACGCCGGAGGGGGTGAGCGGCACGAAGCGGAAGAGGCCGCCTCGTCGCGGCTGACAGATTATCCGGCCGGAGCGGCCGGTTTTCCGCCTCTATGTAGGCCGGCAAACGCCTGCTGCAAGTCGTTCGCCGCAGGTCCCTCACAGCATACGATGCCGAGGGCAAGCAGGGCACAAGTCGAAGACCGGCAGCGCCCACATGACGTCCGCAGGCACGTGCAGATATCCGGGCTTGACCTGCGAGGCCGGACTGCCGTGCACCACGAGGCGGCACTCCGCCCCCATAGACGGACGCCTCGCGAACTCAGACGCCGCGGTAGGTCCAGACCCGCGCGGGCGGCACGTTGCGCAGGATCCACGGGCTCGGCGAGACGGTGAAGCGGCCGCCACGCTCGGCCGGGACCGGCGGCACCAGCGCGTACGAGAACTGGATGAACGGCGCGCCCGGCACCAGCAGATCCATGCAGTCTGCGATCAGCCCCTGCCTGGCGGCCGGCGGGCGGGTGAACAGCGGAAGGCTGGAGATGACGGAGGCGATCGACCCGTTCGGCGGGTTCTCGAGCGTCGCCTTGACGGCGTAGGCGTCACCCTCGATCACGGTCGCCTCGGGGAAACGCTCACGCAGGAGCTTGCAGAAATCACGGCTGTACTCGAGCATGACGATGCGGCTCTCGGGGATCCCCCGGGCGAGCATCGCCTCCGTCATGACCCCCGTGCCGGGCCCGAGTTCCAGGATCACCCCGGGCCTGTCGACCTCGACGGCAGCGGCCATCGCCTTCGTCAGCGCCGGGCCCGAAGGCGCGACCGCCCCGGTGGTGAGCGGGTTGCTCGCCCATGCCTTCAGAAAGCGGAACTCGTCGGCGACCTTGTGCGAGAGACGGCTGACACCAGTCTTCATGGAGATATCCCGGCCCATCAATTCCAGCGAAGGTGTGAAGCGGCATTGCCTCGGGAACTGCGCAGGACAACCCCGAGCGAGGCCGGCATGAGGCCCGCGATGACCCATTGGTCGGGCGATTCGCAGGCATCCGCCACAGTGACGTAAGAACATTGAGGTTCGATGGCGGAATTTCGGCGCCTTCGAACTCTTGTCGGCCGACCACCCACAGGAGGGGCGGCCTGCAGCACCGCCCATCACCGACCGCCGCCGCGAATAGTCCGCTCCCTCAACCGCCGAGACCGTCGAAGAAATCCTTCACCTTGGCGAAAAAGCCCTGCTCGTCGGTCTGGGGATCGGCTCCGCTCTCGTGCTGGAACTCCTCGAGGATCTCGCGCTGCCGCCGGGTCAGGTTGCGCGGCGTCTCCACCACGGCCTGGATGTACATGTCGCCGAACTGCGCCGTGCGCATCACCGGCATGCCCTTGCCCTTGACGCGGAACTGCCGGCCGGTCTGCGTGCCCTCGGGAATGCGGACCCGGGCCTTGGCGCCGGAAATCGTCGGCACGTCGATCTCGCCACCGAGCGCCGCCGTCGTCATCGGCACGGGCACGCGGCAATAGATATCGGAGCCGTCGCGCTGGAAGAACTCGTGCGGCCGGATCGAGAGGAAAATGTAGAGATCGCCCGGAGGGCCGCCCCGCGCACCGGCCTCGCCTTCGCCAGACAGGCGGATGCGGGTACCGTCCTCGATGCCGGCCGGGATATTGACCGAAAGCGAACGCTCCTCGGTGATGCGGCCGGCCCCGCCGCATTTCGGGCAGGGGTCGGAGATCGTCTCGCCGCGCCCCTGGCAGGTCGGGCACGTGCGCTCCAGCGTGAAGAAGCCCTGGGCGGCGCGGACGCGGCCGGTGCCGCTGCAGGTGCGGCAGGTGGTGGGCGAGGTTCCCGCCCGCGCCCCGCTTCCGCTGCATTCGTCGCAGGTGATCGAAGCCGGGATCCGCACCTCGACCGTCCGGCCTGCGAACGCTTCCTCGAGCCCGATTTCCAGATTGTAGCGCAGGTCGGCGCCGCGCTCGCGGCCGCCCCGGCCACCGCCGGCGCCGCGACGCCCGCTCATGCCGAAGAACTCGTCGAAGATGTCGGACATGGCGGAGGCGAAGTCGTTGCCGAACCCTGCCCCGCCCTGCCCCATGCCGTGCTCGAACGCCGCATGGCCGAAGCGGTCGTAGGCCGCCCGCTTGTCGGTGTCCTTCAGCACATCGTAGGCTTCGTTGAGTTCCTTGAACCGCGTCTCGGCTTCCGGATCCCCCGGATGGCGGTCCGGGTGGCACCCCATGGCGAGCTTGCGGAACGCACTCTTCAGCGTCTTCTCATCCGCATCGCGCCCGACGCCGAGCACCTCGTAATAGTCGCGCTTGGCCATTCGCTTCCGCTCGAAAATCGCTCAACGTGGCGTTTTCAGACTGCGAAATGCCGCGCGGTCCGTCACACCGCGCGGCATCGCTGTTCACCCGCCCGGCGAACGTCCTTTCGGCCGTTCACCAGGGGACCATGCAGAAATCAGGCCGATTTCTTGCGATCGTCGTCGCTGACTTCCTCGAAGTCGGCATCGACAACATCGTCGGCCGGCTTGGAGGCGTCGGCGCCTTCTCCGCCCTGCGAAGCGGCATACATCGCCTCGCCGAGCTTCATGGACGCCTGCGCAAGAGCGTTGGTCTTGGCCTTGATCGCCTCGACGTCCTCGCCCGTCAGCTCCGACTTCAGGTCGGCAAGAGCGCCCTCGACCACCGAACGATCGGCCGCCGAGACCTTGGTGCCGAACTCAGCGAGCGACTTCTCGGTCGAGTGCACCAGAGCCTCGCCCTGATTGCGGGCGTCCACCAGCTCACGCTGCTTCTTGTCTTCGGCGGCGTGCGCCTCCGCGTCCTTGACCATCTTCTCGATGTCGGCATCCGACAGACCGCCGGAAGCCTGGATGCGGATCTGCTGCTCCTTGCCGGTGCCCTTGTCCTTGGCCGACACATTGACGATGCCGTTGGCGTCGATGTCGAACGTGACCTCGATCTGCGGCACGCCGCGCGGCGCCGGGGGCAGGCCGACGAGGTCGAACTGGCCGAGCATCTTGTTGTGCGCGGCCATCTCGCGCTCGCCCTGGAACACGCGGATGGTCACCGCGGTCTGATTGTCCTCGGCGGTCGAGAACACCTGGCTCTTCTTGGTTGGGATCGTGGTGTTGCGGTCGATCAGACGGGTGAACACGCCGCCGAGCGTCTCGATGCCGAGCGACAGCGGGGTCACGTCGAGCAGCAGCACGTCCTTGACGTCGCCCTGGAGCACGCCGGCCTGGATCGCGGCGCCGATGGCCACGACTTCGTCCGGGTTCACGCCCTTGTGGGGTTCCTTGCCGAAGAACTGCTTCACGATCTCCTGGATCTTCGGCATGCGCGTCATGCCGCCGACCAGGACGACCTCGTCGATCTGACCGGCCGAGAGACCGGCGTCCTTCAGCGCGGCGCGGCACGGCTCGATGGTCTTCTGGACGAGATCGTCCACCAGCGCCTCGAACTTGGCGCGGGTGAGCTTCAGCGTCAGATGCTTCGGGCCGGAAGCGTCGGCGGTGATGAACGGCAGGTTGATTTCGGTCTGGGTCGCAGAGGACAGCTCGATCTTGGCCTTCTCGGCCGCTTCCTTGAGGCGCTGCAGCGCGAGCTTGTCGTTCCGCAGGTCGATGCCGGCGTCCTTCTTGAACTCGTCGGCGAGGTAGCCCACGAGCCGCATGTCGAAGTCCTCGCCACCGAGGAAGGTATCGCCGTTGGTGGCCTTCACCTCGAACACGCCGTCGCCGATCTCGAGAACGGACACGTCGAAGGTGCCGCCGCCGAGGTCGTAGACCGCGATCGTCTTGGACTTGTCGGTCTTGTCGAGGCCGTAGGCGAGCGCCGCCGCCGTCGGCTCGTTGATGATGCGCAGCACTTCGAGGCCCGCGATCTTGCCGGCATCCTTGGTCGCCTGGCGCTGGGCGTCGTTGAAGTACGCGGGAACGGTGATGACGGCCTGCGTCACCGGCTGACCGAGATAGGCCTCGGCCGTCTCCTTCATCTTCTGCAGGATGAAGGCGGAAATCTGGGAGGGGGAGTACTTCTTACCGTCGGACTCGACCCAGGCATCACCGTTGTCGGCCTTGACGATGTGATAGGGCACGAGGCCCTTGTCCTTGGACACCATCGGATCGTCGAACCGGCGGCCGATCAGGCGCTTCACGGCGAAGAAAGTGTTCTCGGGATTGGTGACGGCCTGGCGCTTGGCCGGCTGGCCGATCAGACGCTCGCCATCGTCGCTGAACGCCACCATCGAAGGCGTGGTGCGCGCGCCCTCGGCGTTCTCGATCACCTTGGCGTTCTTGCCGTCCATCACGGCAACGCACGAGTTGGTCGTGCCGAGGTCGATTCCTATGACCTTACCCATATCGTTCTCCTTCAGGCAGACCGGCCGAATCCTCGGAGAGGCCTTCGACCCATAGCCGGGCTCACCCCGGCTGGTCCCCAAACATTTGAGATTTCACGGCGCCCGGACGTGAGGAACGCCGTGCTTGGAGGCTATATAAGAGGGGGTGCCGGAGGCCGCAAGGCGCTGCACCCCTTGTCGCAGGCGAAGGAAACGGCAAATCCGCGACCCGGCGGGGCCATCCTTTCGCCCACGAAACGAACGATGAGAAGATCGGCCGCGCGGACCGGTTCCGCAAGGGCCGAAATGCGGTTCCGGAAGCGCCGTCCGGGGCGTGTCGCCGCAAGACGCGACCCGCCCGGCGCTTGCGAACCACCCTTGCGGCGATGCAGGTTCACCGTTCGTGACGAAGGAGCATTCCATGCCGGAAAGTCCTGCCGAACACACCGATCCCGGCGCGCGGGATGTTCCCCTTTCCGCGCCGCGCAGGTCCGGCATGAAACGCAAGGTGATCGCGGCGATGGCGGTGCTCGTCGTCGCCGTGGCGGCATGGTCGGGGTTCTGGTGGTACGCGGCGGACGCGCTGAAGCGGTCGGCGGATGCGACGCTCGATGCGCCGGTCGCGGCCGATGGCATCAAGCTCGTGTGCGCACCGCGCACCGTGGGTGGCTATCCGTTCTATCTCGCGCTCGATTGCGGCGATGCGGCGATCACCGCGCCGAATCTGCCGCCGGTCGCGCTCGGCCACGTCTCCGCCGCTGCCCGCGTCTACGATCCCGAGCGCATCGTCGCGGAGTTCTCCGGACCGCTTGAGATCGGCGACCCGGCATCCCCGCTTGTGCAGGCCGCATGGTCGCTCGGCCGCATGAGCCTTCATTTCGACCACGGCCTCCTGATCCAGGGTGCGCTTTCGATCGATGAGCCGACCGTGACGGCCCCCGCCTTCGCCGCTGGGCCGATGAAGGCGACGCTCGCCGAACTCCACGTGCGCAACACGCCCGACGATGCGGGCGGCACGGACGTCGCGCTGACCATGAGCGGCGTGAAGCCGAAGGCGGCGACCGCTCCGTTCGATCTCGGGATCATCTTCACCGTCCGCGACGGCGGCAACGCGCTGAGAGGCGGTGGCGTGGCGGTGCCGCCGGAGGGACTGCCCGTCGATCTCACCCGCGTCGGCCTGCGCTCCGGCGACGCTGCCCTGGAGGCGACCGGCAATCTCCGTATCCGCCCCGATGGGCGTCTCGACGGCAACGTCGACGTCTCGCTCGTGAACCCCGAAGGCCTCGCGGCCGCGATCGCGGCGGTCGACCCGCGGGCCAGAGGCCTCGCGGCGCCGGTGGTGGCGGCCGTCTCGGCCTTCGGACAGCCGGGCCAGACCGACGGCAAGCCGAGCCGCACGCTCAAGATCACGCTCGACGCCAGCCGGGTGATGGTCGGCTTCATCCCCGTCGGGCGGCTGCCGCCGATCCCGATCGGCACCGCGCCGATCTGACGGCCGGCGCTATTTTCCCGGCGGCCGGCGGCCGAAGTCCGGCGACGGCGTGTCCTGACCGACATCGATGATCGAGCGGCGGATGGCGCGGGTGCGGGTGAAGAGGTTGAACAGTGCGTCGCCGTCGCCCCACCGGATCGCCCGCTGCAAGGCCGCGAGATCCTCCGAGAAGCGGCCGAGCGCCTCCAGCACCGCCAGCTTGTTGTTGAGGAAGATGTCGCGCCACATCGTGGGATCGGAGGCGGCGATGCGGGTGAAGTCACGGAAGCCGCCGGCCGAGAACTTGATCACCTCCGACTGCGTGACCTCCTCGATATCGGCGGCGGTGCCGACGATGTTGTAGGCGATGAGATGCGGCAGATGGCTTGTGATCGCCAGCACGAGGTCGTGGTGCGCCGGCGTCATGGTCTCGACGTTGGCGCCGCACGCTTCCCAGAACGCGGCGACTGTAGAGATCGCCTCCTCCGCCGTGCCGGGCGGCGGCGTCAGGATCGACCAGCGTCCCTCGAACAGGTCTGCGAAACCGGCATCGGGGCCGGAAAACTCCGTGCCCGCCACCGGGTGCGCCGGCACGAAGCGGTCTTTCTCCGGCAGGTGCGGCAACATCCGCTCCACCACGGCCGCCTTGACCGAGCCGACGTCGGAGACGATGGCACCGGGCTTCAGCACCGGGCCGATCGCCTCGGCGACAAGCCCGCACGCACCGACGGGCACGCACGAAATCACCAGATCGGCGCCCGCCGCCGCCTCTGCGGCATCGGCATGGAAACTGGTGCCGATGCCGAGTTCGGCGGCGCGCGCCACGACCGCCGGATCGGCATCGGCGAGCGCAACCTCGCCGGCAAGCCCGCGCGCCAGCGCCGCGCGCGCGAGCGACGAGCCGATGAGGCCGACGCCGACGATGGCAAGCCGTCCGAACGGCAGCGGCCCGGTAGCCGGTGAAGAAGACGAAACCACGGGAGAATCCTTGTCGGGGGCGGGCGTCATCGGCGTCGCGGCCTTGTTCACGCCGGCACGCCGAGGAAATCCGCAAGCGCTGCGATGGCAGCGAGCATGGCTTCCTCGGAGCCGATGGAAATGCGCAGCGCGTCGGGCAGGCGGTAGCTTTCCATGCGCCTCGTG
Organism: Pseudoxanthobacter soli DSM 19599; assembly: GCF_900148505.1. Taxonomy (NCBI): domain Bacteria; kingdom Pseudomonadati; phylum Pseudomonadota; class Alphaproteobacteria; order Hyphomicrobiales; family Segnochrobactraceae; genus Pseudoxanthobacter; species Pseudoxanthobacter soli. The sequence goes on from NZ_FRXO01000002.1 coordinate 446,020, forward strand.
ATCACGCCGACGGCCTGGAGCGCCTGGTCCGCATCGGCCGCGCTGCGCCCGGGAACGTTCGGGAAATGCACCAGCACGAAATTGGCGACGCTAGGGGTAACCACCAGCCCGAGCCCCTCGACCGCATCGGTGAACCGCGCCAGCCATTCGAGATTGTGGCGGACGGACTTCTCCTCATGCGCGGTATCTTCGAGGGCGGCGATGGCGGCGGCGATCGCCGGCGTCGACAGGTTGAACGGCAAACGGATGCGGTGGAGCACGCCGATGACGTCCGCAGGACCGTAGGCCCAGCCGATCCGGAGACCCGCCAGGCCGTGGATCTTGGAGAAGGTGCGCATCACGACCACGTTCGCCATCGTCGCAGCCAGTTCGAGGCCGCAGCCATAGTCGTCGCGGCGCACATACTCGGCATAGGCCGCATCGATCGCGAGCAGCACGCCGGGAGGCAGGCTTCGCGCGAGACGGGCGAGTTCCGACGCGGAGAGATAGGTGCCGGTCGGGTTGTTCGGATTGGCGATGAACACAAGCCGGGTGCGAGGCGTCACCGCGGCCAGGATCGCGTCGATATCGGTGACGAGATCGCGTTCCTCGACGAAAACCGGGCGGCCGCCTGCCGCGAGCGTGGCGATGGCATAGATGTTGAAGCCGTGGACGGTCTGCACCATCTCGTCGCCGGGCGAAAGATAAGCCTGGCAGATATGGGCAATCAGTTCGTCGGAGCCCGAGCCGCAGACGATGCGGTCCGGGTCGAGGCCATAGCGCGCTGCGATCGCTTCGCGCAGTTCCCGCGCACCCGGAGAGGGATAGCGCTCCAGCGCACCGAGGGCCGCGCCGGCGGCAGCGACAGCCTTCGGCGAGGGGCCGAACGGCGTCTCGTTCGAAGACAGCTTGTAGACCTTGCCGCCCCCGGCAACGGTGGACTTGCCCGGAATATAGGGCTCGATCTCGAGGATGCCGGGCTTCGGTGCCGGGCGATCGGGGCGGGTGGTGGCGTTCATCTCGAATGGGTCCGTCGGGCGGGAGGCCGGCCGCGCCGGCGCCCGTCACGACGCCCATGCGGCCTGCGCGCCGGGCGGCCATCCTCCCCGGACGGGCCCGCGCGCTCGCCGCGCACTCTTAAGGAACGCACCGGGCGAAAGCAAAGAAAAGATTGACAGCCGACGGACACCCTCCTACGCGAACGGGTCCGGCCGGCGGTTATGCGCTGGCACAGGTCCGCCCCCCGCCGTCGCCCGATCGAACAGGCGCGCGGGGCGCGGGTTTTCAAACGAGCGGAGCCGGGGTGCGTTGCGCCATGGCCGCGGGGCTGATGCCCCGGACGGCGGGCGGGCACCCGGCCGGAGGCTGTCCGCCAATGGGCGTTCAAGGCGACTGGACCAATACGCAGGCAGCGGCAGAGCCGCGCCACCGCGAGGCCGACCAGCCCTCGAGCCTCGTCGCGATGTTCGGCACCGATGAGCCGCTGCAGCTCACCTCCGGCGCGTCGCTGGCGCCGTGGCAGATCGCCTACCAGACCTACGGCACGCTCAATGCCGACAAGTCCAACGCTATCCTGATCTGCCACGCGCTGACGGGCGACCAGCATGTCGCGAACGTCAACCCGGTGACGGGCAAGCCCGGCTGGTGGGGGCTGATGGTCGGTCCCGGCAAGCCGGTTGATACCGACCGGTTCTTCGTCATCTGCTCGAACGTGCTCGGCAGTTGCCTCGGCACCACGGGACCGGCCACGACCAATCCGTTGACCGGGCGCCCCTACGCGCTCGATCTGCCCGTCGTGACCATCGCTGACATGGTGCGCGCCCAGGAAATGCTGGTCGACCGGCTTGGCATCGACACGCTGTTTGCCGTCGTCGGCGGCTCCATGGGCGGCATGCAGGTGCTGCAATGGGCGGCGAGCCAGCCGGAGCGCGTGTTCGCCGCGGTTCCGCTCGCAGCGGGCGCCCGGCACTCCTCGCAGAACATCGCGTTCCACGAGGTCGGTCGCCAGGCGATCATGGCCGATCCCGAATGGCGCGCGGGGCGCTACCTTGAGGAAGGCACCCGACCGGCAAAGGGGCTGTCGGTGGCGCGCATGGCCGCGCACATCACTTACATGTCCGAGCTGGCGCTGCAGCGGAAGTTCGGCCGCGCCCTGCAGGACCGGCCCAACATCACGTTCGGCTTCGACGCCGATTTTCAGGTGGAAAGCTACCTGCGCCACCAGGGCCTCAGCTTCGTCGACCGCTTCGATGCCAATTCCTATCTCTACGTGACGCGGGCGATGGATTATTTCGACCTCGCCGCCGACCATGGCGGGGTGCTGTCGCGCGCGTTCACGGGAACGCGCACCCGGTTCTGCGTGGTGTCGTTCACCTCCGACTGGCTGTTCCCGACGCGGGAAAGCCGGATGGTGGTGCACGCGCTGAACGCCGCCGCGGCCAACGTCTCTTTCGTGGAGATCGATACCGACCGCGGCCACGATTCCTTCCTGCTCGACGAGCCGGAGATGTTCCGCACCGTGCGGGGCTTCCTCACCGGCGCCGCCAAGGCGCGCGGCATCGCCCCGCCGGCCGAGCCTTCCTGACGGCGGGCGCAAGGCCACGAAAGCATTCCCGCGCCCATCACCCCACCGGCGCGTACCGCAACCACACGGGCAGACGACGCAACACCATGGCGAACCTGCATCTTCCCGAACCACGGGTCGACCTCCGCGTCATCGCCGACCTTGTCGAGCCGGGCTCCCGCGTGCTCGACGTCGGCAGCGGCGACGGCGCGCTGCTTGCCTATCTCGCCGCGCGGCGCGGCGTCGAGGGGCGCGGCATCGAGATTTCCCAGGCCGGCGTCAACGAATGCGTTTCCCGCGGCCTGCCGGTCGTGCAGGGCGACGCCGACACCGACCTCGCCGACTATCCCGACGACGCCTTCGATTATGTCATCCTGAGTCAAACGCTGCAGGCGACCAGAGAGCCGAGGCGGGTGCTGGAACATCTGCTGCGAATCGGGCGGCGCGCCGTGGTGTCGTTCCCGAACTTCGGCCACTGGCGCGTGCGCTGCCGGCTGATGTTCTTCGGGCGGATGCCGGTGACGGAGAACCTGCCCGACACCTGGTACGACACGCCGAACATCCATTTCTGCACCATCCGCGACTTCGTCAGCCTCGCCGAGGAGATGAACGCGGTGATCGAGCAGGGTGTGGCGCTGAATGCCGCCGGCCAGCGCATCCCGTTCCGGGCGCCGTGGGTGTTCTGGAACGTGTTCGGCGAGCAGGCGGTGTTCGTGCTGCGGCGGTAGGACATCGGCCCGAACGCCGGGGCGCGGTCTTCCGGACATGGGACGCAACGACCAGGGGGGCGAGCAGCCGGCGGGCGGAGGTGTGTGTGCGTCCCCGCGCGTCGATGCCCGCGTCAGTCGCGGGAGCGGGTCTCGTCGCCGTCGAACATCGCAGGCCACGTCATCGCGGCGACACGGCGGCGGCGGCGCGCGAAATGGGAGACCGGGTCCGCCATCGCCGGCACCAGGCGCGGCACACGAAGCGCGCGGCCATCGCTCGGCAGCGCCTGCCACATCCGCTTCTCCGCCTCCACGAGGATCAAGCCGGAGAAGGCGGGCGTGATGCTGCGGCCGATCTTCTCAAGCGCGCGAGCCGAGCCCACCACCGCCCGCAGGCTGAGGGGCGGCAGGAACAGCGCCTCGCTCCAGCCGGTGGGCGCAAGCTTTGCCGCTGTCAGCAGACGTTCAAGCTGGCCGCGGCTGTAGGGCCTGCCGTTGCCGAACGGCGTGGTATCGGCCTGGGCCCAGAGCCCGCGGCGGTTGGGCACCACTGCGATCAGCCGGCCGCCCGGTGCGAGCACCCGCCAAATCTCCCGGACCATCGCCTCCGGCGTCTCGGCTTCCTCGATGCCGTGAATCAGCAACAGCCGGTCGACAGAAGCGTCCGGGAGAGGAAGCTCGTCCTCCTCCACGAGCGCGGCGCGGTTGCCGCCCTCGACAGGCCAGCGGCAGACGCCCATGCGCGCCGGCATGAGTGCCAGCACGCGGTCGGCACCGGCACCGAATGTTTCCAGAAAGGGAGGCGTGAATCCGAGGCCGACGGCACATCCGCCACTGCCGCCAGCGATCATTTCCTTCAACCGCGCCGACACCAGCCCGCGAACCGTCTGGCCGAGAGCGGTATCGTAGAAGGTCTTGAGCTCGATCACGTCGAGAGGCATCGACTGGCAACCCGTCCGCTGCGGCGGCGAGCCTGGTCCGACCGGACTGACCTGCCGCCCCGCCAAGGTGGCGCTTCGTGCGTCAACATACTAGAGCAGGCCATGCGAAAAGGGCAGCATCGCGGTCACGACGGCGAGATCGTCCGGCTCGCGGGCCGGCATCGAACCGCAAGGACGGTGCCGAAGACGACGTCACCGGACCATCAAGTCACGCTTCGGATCGGAGCGTTGCGGTCATAGGATGCGCCGGCCCAGCGAGGCATCACTCCACCCGGAAAACGAACGAGGACGAGCATGTTGAGGATCTGGGGACGGCGCAATTCCACCAATGTCAGGAAGGCGCTCTGGTGCGCTGAGGAACTCGGGCTCGATTATGAGCAGATCGACGCTGGCGGGGCGTTCGGCGTCGTCAACGACCCGGCCTTCCGCGCCCTCAATCCCAATGGCCTCGTGCCCGTCATCGAGAGCGACGGCGCGGTGATCTGGGAATCGAACACCATCGTCCGCTATCTGTCCGCCCGCTACGGCGCCGGTCGGCTGTGGCCAGAAGCCCCCGCGGCACGGGCGCAGGCCGACAAGTGGATGGATTGGGTCACCGGCAGCCTGCAGCCGGCCTTCGGGCCGATGTTCGTCGGCCTCGTCCGCACGCCGCCGGAGAAGCGGGATCCCGCCGCCATCGACCGCAGCTTCGAGGCCTCGGCCCGCCTGATGGCCATCGCCGATGCGGCACTGGCGAAGGACGCCTATCTCGGCGGCGACCATCTCACGATGGGCGACATACCGCTCGGCAGCGTGGCCTACGGCTGGTTCGGCCTGCCGATCGAGCGGCCCGCCATGCCCCATCTCGAGGCCTGGTACAAGGGCCTGACCGAACGGCCGGCCTACCGGTTGGGTGTGATGACGCCGCTCACCTGAACAGCGCGGCGTCACCCGCCAGCGCCGGTTACCAGCGCTGGTGGACGTAAGGCCTGATCCGCGCGTCGTAAATCGCGCGGATCGCTGCCATCTGCTCGTCCGTGGGAGCCGGCAGGTCGGCCGCAGCAGCGTTGGACGCGGCCTGAGCCGGATTGCGCGCGCCGGGGATGACGACCGTGACGGCATCGAACGCGAGAATCCAGCGCAGCGCGAACTGCGCCATCGGCACGTTGCCGATCACCGCGCGCACCTCCTCCACCGCCGCCAGCCCGACGTCGTAGGGCACGCCCGAGAATGTCTCGCCGACATCGAACGCCTCGCCGTGCCGGTTGAACTGCCGATGGTCGTCGGCCGCGAACGTGCTCGATGCCGACAGCTTGCCGGTGAGCAGGCCGCTCGCGAGCGGCACGCGCGCGATGATGCCGACACCCTTGGCCTTGGCGAGGCCGAAGAAGAGCTCGGCTGGCCGCAGGCGGAACATGTTGAAGATGATCTGCACGCTGGCGATCGGATATTCCAGCGCCTTGATCGCCTCCTCGACCTTCTCGACGCTGACGCCGTAGGCCTTCAGCTTGCCGGCCGTCACAAGCCGGTCCAGTTCCTCGAAGAGCTCGGGACGGTAATAGACCTCGACCGGCGGGCAATGCAGCTGAACGAGGTCGAGCGCGTCGGTTTCAAGACGCCGCAGCGAATCCTCCACGAAGCCGCGCAGCGCCTCGGGCGTATAGCCGGCCGAGACATGAGGCGAGATCTTCCGTCCCGCCTTGGTGGCGACCATCACGTCGGGCCGGCCGCGCGCTTTCAGGACGCGGGCGATCAGGCGTTCCGAACGGCCGTCTCCGTAGACGTCGGCGGTATCGAGAAACGTCACGCCTGCGTCGAGCGCCGCCTCGAGCGCTGCCTCCGCGTCGCGATCGGAGACTTCGCCCCAGCTTCCCCCGATGGCCCAGGCACCGAAGCCGATTTCGGAAACAGAGCGGCCGAGACGGCCGAACGTGCGCTGCTGCATGGGGGGTTTCCTCTTGTCGCGGTTGTGATTCGGGATGGCAGATTGATCGCGGCCGCCACCGCCCGCAAGGGGCCGGGATGCCGGAAAGCCGTTTCCCGGTGCGTTCGATCATGCTGTAGTGCGGCCGCCTCAAATCCCCCGCCTGCCGGAGTGCCGCCATGCCGTTCGACCTGATCCTGCGCAACGTCAACCTTCCCGATGGGAGGACCGGCGTGGATGTCGCCGTCGCCGACGGACGCATCGCGGCGGTGGAGGTCGGGATCGACGCGGAAGCCGGCCGGATCGTCGACGGTGGCGGGCGGCTGCTCTCGCCGCCGTTCGTCGACATCCACTTCCACATGGACGCGACCCTGTCGCTCGGGCTGCCGAGGCTGAACCGGTCTGGTACGCTGCTCGAAGGCATTGCGCTGTGGGGCGAGCTGAAGCCGATCCTGACTGTCGACGCCGTCGTCGAACGCGCGCTGCGCTATTGCGACCTTGCCGTTTCCCAGGGGCTGCTTGCCGTTCGCACCCATGTCGACATCTGCGACGACCGCCTCGTCGGCGTCGAGGCGCTGCTGCAGGTCCGCGACCGGGTGAAGGACTATCTCGATCTGCAACTCGTCGCCTTCCCGCAGGACGGGCTGTTCCGCGCTCCGAAAGCCATGGAGAATCTGATCCGGGCGCTCGATATGGGCGTCGACATCGTGGGCGGCATCCCGCATTTCGAGCGCACGATGCAGGACGGCGCACGCTCTGTGTCGGTGCTGTGCGAGATCGCCGCCGAACGCGGCCTGCGCGTCGACATGCATTGCGACGAGAGCGACGATCCGCTTTCGCGCCATGTCGAGACGCTGGCGTGCGAAACCCAGCGCCTCGGCCTGCAGGGCCGCGTCGCCGGCTCGCATCTGACGTCGATGCACTCGATGGACAACTACTACGTGTCAAAACTGCTGCCACTGATCGCGGAAGCGGAGCTGCACTGCATTCCGAATCCGCTGATCAACATGACGCTGCAGGGACGCCACGACACCTATCCGAAGCGCCGCGGGCTGACCCGCGTGCCGGAACTGATGGCCCTCGGCGTGAACGTCGCCTTCGGCCACGACTGCGTGATGGACCCGTGGTATTCGTTCGGCAACGCCGACATGCTGGAAGTCGCACACATGGGCGTCCACGCCGCGCAGATGACCAGCCGGACAGCGGTCGTCTCCTGCTTCGAGGCGGTGACGACCAATGCCGCGAAAGCATTTGGCCTCGAGGGCTACGGAATCGCGCCCGGCTGCAACGCGGATTTCGTGCTGCTGGAGGCCCGCGACCCCATCGAGGCGATCCGCCTCAAGGCCAATCGTCTGGCGGTGTTCCGCCGCGGTCGCATCATCGCCGAAACGCCGCCCCGCACCACCCGGCTGTCGCTGCCCGGCCGTCCGGATGCGCTGGAACCTTGGCGCTACGCACCGGTGGAAGGCGGCTGACGGGGAGCCCCGTCCGGCACGCCGTGTCCCGACCGAAGGCCGGGCACCAAGCCGTCATCGCGGAAGAGACGGCGCGCCCGGCAAAGTCACCGGCGCGAGCCGCTGTCGCGCGCGGGAGCCACTGAGGCGGCGGAAACCTCGCCGTTGATCAAGCCCACCCGGACGGCTTGACCAGGCTGCGGACATACCTTCCGCCGTTCAGATCACTCCGGTCTGGACGGGATGGGTTTCAGCCCCCGAATTCATTCGCACCGCGCGGCGGAAAATAGCGCGGCGGACGGTGCGTTTGCCGGGCCTGCGCATCGGCCGGACGAGCCGGATGAGGTTGCGGCGGCGGGAAAGCGGCCGTGGGCTGGGCGGGCGGCGCCGGGGATGGCGCCGGGGCGGCAATCCGATATGCCGGGGCGTCCGCGCCGTCGGTGCTGCCTTTGAGGTGATAAAGCCCGCGATAATCGCCGTTCGGCCGCAGACAATCCGTGAGACCGACGACGGTCTCCGCACCGCCCAGGAACAGGTGGCCGTCCGGCGCCATCAGCTTCGAGATGCGCTCCAGCACATCGGATTTGGTCGGCGGATCGAAATAGATCAGGACATTCCGGCAGAAGACGATATCGAAGCGACCGAGAGAAACGAATGAATCCAGGAGATTCAGATATCGGTAGGTGATCATGGCGCGGATGTCCGCGTTGACCTGCCACTGGTCCCCAGATTTCGTGAAATATTTCAGCAGATGCTGGATCGGAAGACCGCGCTGCACCTCGAACTGCGAGTAGATGCCAGCCTTTGCCCGTTCGAGCGCGACGTGAGAAATATCGGTCGCCAGGATTTCCACCTTGCGGCCGCCGATGATTGCCGCGTTCTCCCGCAGGCACATCGCGAGCGAATAGGGTTCCTGCCCCGTGGAGGCTGCCGCGCACCAGATGCGCAGCGGCTGACCTGCCGGCCTGGCGCGGGCGATGCTCGGCAGCACGAACGAGGTGAAAGTCTCGAACGGCGACCTGTCCCGGAAAAAGAACGTCTCGTTGGTGGTCATGGCGTCGACCACCGCATCCTCGATCTCGCGCGCGTCCGGACCCCGGAGGCGCTGGGCCAACTGGGCGAAGCCCTGAATGCCGAACTGGTCCATCACCGGCGTCAGCCGGCTTTCGAGCAGATATTGCTTGTCGTCCGGCAGCGCGAGGCCGGACCGTCCCTTGAGCAGGCGGCGAAAGAACTCGTAATCCGCCAGCGCGATCATCGACGCCCCCCGAGGAAAGCGACGAGCTTCGGTCCGATTTCGTCGATCGGCAGGATGCCGCTGCAGACACCCGTCGCAGCCATGGCGCCGGGCATTCCCCACACGACGCTGCTCTCCTCATCCTGCGCGATCATCGTCCCACCTGCTGCGACGATTGCCTGGCCGCCCTTGGCCCCGTCGGTTCCCATGCCCGTGAGCACGACGCCCAAGAGGTTCGCGCCGTAGACCGCCGCAGCGGACTGGAACAGCGGATCGACAGCCGGCTTGCAGTAGTTCACCGGCGGAGCATCCGACAATCGGATCACCACATCCTGTCCGGAGCGGGTGATCAGCATGTGGCGCGCTCCCGGCGCCACATAGATCCGGCCGGGAACGACGATTTCGCCGTCCGTACCTTCACGGGCGTCACGCCCGGCCGAGCGTGACAGGTGCTCGGCGAGGATGGTCGTGAAGGTCGGCGGCATGTGCTGGGTGACGAGGACCGGTACCCCGGCCATGGCCGGGCCGAGCGCCGTGAACACCTTCGACAGCGCCTGCGGGCCGCCGGTGGAACTGCCGATGACGATGGCGCGCACCGGGGCGGTCGAGGGCCGCCGAAGCGCCTCCGGCATGCGGGGCTTCGCAATGGGCTGCGGTGCCAGCTTGGCGACGGGCGCCGGAGCGGGCGCGGTGGCGGCAACGCCGACCGTCGCCGCAGGGGTGGGACGAGGAGCCGCCGTCCGCTCGATCCGGCGGCGGGCCTTCAGGCCAAGTTCGCGCACCTTCTGCAGCAGGTCGGCCCGGAATTCGGCCGAATTGATCTTGTTGGTCGCCGCGGATGGTTTCGGCACGTAGTCGGCCGCACCGAGATTGAGTGCCGAGATGCTGGCCTCGGCCCCGCGCTGGGAAAGGGTGGATGCGACGATCACCGCCGTGCCGGGCTTGCGCTCCAGAATGAGCGGAAGCGCATCGAGGCCGCCCATTTCGGGCATCTCGAGATCGAGGATGATCACGTCTGGCTTGGAATTCGTAACGTCGTCGACGGCCCGGCGCCCGTTGAAATGGGACGCGACCACCGCAAACCCCGGATCGCCGGCGAACCAGTTGCCGATAATTCCGCGTACCACGGCGGAATCGTCGACGATCATGACGCGGATAGGCTCCCGGGAAGAGGTGGTATCCGAAGTCTCCGGACTGGCGACCGTCATAACAACTCGCTTCAGTTATATTGAAATATTTGTTGTAGAATTAAACAAGTCCGACGCCTGCGAACTTCTCTCGCAAGATATCACGATCGAAGGGCTTCATGATATATTCGTCTGCGCCTTCCTGGATAACAGCGGCGATTTGCTCTGGATCATTCTGGCTTGTGCAGAAAACCACCTTTGGCCGCTCCCCACCCTGGGAGTGGCGCAGGCTTCGGAGGAAGGCAGGGCCGTCGATCACGGGCATGTGCCAGTCGAGCAGGATCGCGTCGGGCAGTGATTCGCGGCACAGCGCGAGCGCCTGTTCCCCGTCCTCGGCTTCCTGGACGATGAACGACAGCTCTTCGAGGATGCGCCGCGCGACGAGGCGCGCCACTCTCGAATCGTCGACTACAAGGCAGGTTTTCGTCATATCCGCCATCGCTATTGCCGGTTCAGGCGACGACCGTCAGCCGGCTGAGGGCACGTTCCACGTCGAGGATGACCATCAGCACGCCCGGCAGCCTGTAGACGCCGTTCGAGATCTGCGCCCAGCGCGGATCGAGATTGGACGGGTTCGGCAGCCGGTTGGCATTCTCCAGCGTCAGAACCTCGCCGACCTCGTCGATCAGGAGGCCATAGGTCTCCCCCTTGAACTCGACGCCGACGGCCATCCCACCAGCCTTCTCGTTCCGCGGGAGGTTCAGCAACCGGCGCATGTTCACCACAGTGACGATGCGACCGCGCAGGTTCAGCACGCCTTCCGCCTCGGGCGGTGCCAGCGGAACCGGGGTGATACTGTCCGGGACGAAGACCTCGTGAACGCTATCGATGGGCAGGCCGAAAAGCTGCTTGTCGATATGCACGCTGACGAATTGTGTGGTCTGCGACGCGGAATCGGATTTCAGGGCGAGTTCCGTGCTCATGCCGCCTCTTCCTCGATGACGTTGGCGAACTCCCGAAGCACGGCAAGCAGCCCCGAGCGGTCGGACTTGGCGATGTAGTCGGAAAAGCCGACCTCTCGTCCGCGCTCGATCGCCTCCGGCGTGCAGATCCCCGAAAGCGCGATGATCGGCAGGCTGCGCGACTGCGGACGACTGCGGACGGCGTTCGTGAACGCGAAGCCATCCATTCCGGGCATGTCGATGTCGCTGACGATGATGTCGTAGCGGCGCTCGCCATTGAGCCGCTCCAGCGCGTCGCTCGCCGTGGCGCAGGCCGTCACGTTGAAGCCGGCGCTATGAAGCAGCGGCGTGATCAGCCCGCGAAAAAAGGCGCTGTCGTCGACGAGAAGCAGGTTGCGGCCGCGCCTGCGGCCGGCACCGTCGGTCTTGCCACGCTCGAACCAATCGGCAAATGCCTCGGACAGAATGTGGGCGATGTCGATCAGATCCGTCGCCCTTCCAGCCACGATCGCCGAGCCGAGCACGCCCGGATTGTTGGAGACGAGCGTGATATCGAGCCGCTCCTCGACGATATCCACGATCTCGTCGACCACCAGACCCAGCGACCGCCCGTTGTCCGAGAACACCAGCATCGGCTGGGTGCCGGTCGCACGGCGCTCCACCTTGTCGTTGAGGTAGTAGAGCGGAATGAGGGTGCCGCGATACTGGATGACAGGGCCGTTGCTGGTGCGCTCGACCTTGTCGGCCTCGAACTCCTCCAGCCGGGTGACCAGCGACAGAGGCACGGCCTTGGGGTCCGCATCGCCGGCGCGGAAAAGCAGGAGTTCCGTGCGGTTCTCGATCTCTTCGATGATCTCCACCCGCCCCCCGGCGCTGTCGAGCGAGGCCCCCTGAATGGAGCTCGCCATCGCTTCAGCCACCCCGTTCGGGTCGATGATCATGATCACGCGACCGTCACCGAGGATGGTGCTGCCGGACAGCAGCCCGATGCCGCGCAGCACCGAGGCCAGCGGCTTGACGACGATTTCCTCCGTCTGCAGCACAGCATCGACGACAAGGCCGAATGTCTGCGCGCCGACCTGCAGGACGGCGACGAACCCGGTCTCGATCTTTTCGGAATCGCCGGCCGCCGAACCGGTCGTCAGGAGATGCGACATGCGCACGATCGGCAGCAGGCTGTCGCGCAGCCGCAGCACCGGGGCGTCCTTGACGTGCTCGATCGCATATTCCGAGCCGTTCTGAACCTGCACGAGCTCGAGCACGGCGCGCTGAGGAATGGCGAAGCGCTCGCTGTCCGCCTGAACGATCAGCGCCGGCATGATCGCAAGCGTCAGCGGGATGCGGATCAGGAAGACGGAGCCAGCGCCCGCCTTCGACCGCACGTCGATCGTGCCACCGATCATCTCCAGATTGGATCGCACCACGTCCATGCCGACGCCGCGGCCGGAAATGTTGGTGACCTTGTCGGCCGTGGAGAAGCCGGCGTGGAAGATGAAGCGCTGAATCTGCGCTTCCGACATCTTGGCGAGTTCAGCCTCGGTGGCGAGGCCCCTTTCCAGCGCCTTGCTGCGGATGCGCGGGATGTTGAGGCCGCGACCGTCGTCCCCCACCTCGATGATGATGTGGCCGCCCTCATGATAGGCGGCGAGCCTGATCTTGCCGATCTCCGACTTGCCGGCGGCACGGCGCTCGAGCGTGCTCTCCAGGCCATGATCGGCGGAGTTGCGGACCATATGGGTCAGCGGGTCGCGGATGATGTCGAGCACCTGGCGATCGAGTTCGGTGTCGGCACCGACCATCTCCAGTTCGATCTGCTTGCCAAGATCCTTGGCGAGATCGCGGATGATGCGTGGCAGCTTCTGCCAGGCATTGCCGATCGGCTGCATCCGGGTGCGCATCACCGCTTCCTGGATCTCGACCGTCACCGCGGAAAGCCGCTGCAGCGAAATCTTGTACTCGGAATCCTCGTGGCGCCGGGCGATCTCCAGGAGCTGGTTGCGCGTCAGCACCAGCTCGGAAACCATGGTCATCAGGTGCTCGAGGGTGCTGACATTGACGCGGATGGTCTGCCCCGCCACGCCGCCGCTGTGGTCGTCGTTGCGCGCGGCCGCAGGATCGGCCGCGTGGACCTGCGCCGGTTCGGGCACCGGGGCCGGTGCAGGCGCAGCCACTGGTGCAGGCGGAGGCTCGGCCGGCTTGGACGGGACGACTTCGGTACGCGCCGGTTCCTTGAACGATCGCGGCGGATCGCGCGGGGTCTCGAGGAACAGACGCTCCAGCTCCTCGAGGGACACCTCACCCGGCTGAAGCTCGCGTTCCAGCACCTGGATGGACGGCACCTTCGCCTCAGGCTCTTTCGCTGCAGGAGCCTGCACCGCGATCTCGCGCGAAGGTTCCGGCGGGGCCGGCTCCGGCGCGGCGACGGCTTCCGGCGCAGGCGCTTCCGCCGCGCCCGCCGCCATGCGCTCCAGTTCCTCGATCAGATCGGCATCGGACCCTTCGGGCTCCACGCCCTCGCTCGCCTCGATCTCGGCCAGAATCGCCTTGATTCGGTCGATCGTGCGCAGCACGAGGCTGACGGCATCGGTGGTGACGGATGCGCCCTGACGGAACTCGTCCATCAGCGTCTCGGCCGCGTGGGCGAGCGTCGCCAGCCTCGGCAGGCCGATGAAGCCGCACGTGCCCTTGATGGTGTGCACCAGCCGGAAGATGTTGTTCAGAATGGCGAGATTGTTCGGATCCCGCTCGAACTTGACGAGTTCCGCGTCAGCGACATCGAGATTTTCGCTCGTCTCGGTCAGAAACTCTCTGAGCAGTTCGTCCATAGCCTCACTCTCGATTGCGTCGAGCGATTGTTCATCATACCGGCACCCGCCGGCCCCGCCCCGGGCCGACAGACATCCCAACACCGCATCCAGTCAGCCCCGTGCGGCGCCAGCTGCGCCGCCGCGAACCTCATGCCGATTCAAACCCGCACCGCTTCAGCCAGAGGCTGTCGGAGCTCACTGCCAGCCTGCCCTGCCGGGCAGACATGGCGACGCACGAATGAAGACAGCGCGGCGCCCCGCAATGGGCTCAGACGATCCGGACTCGCATCGACGCGGACCGAAGGCCTGCGCAGCATGACGGACGGGCGCAACTCGCACTTCAACCCGGCGCCACGGAGCGAGCGATCGTCCAGTGTCCGCACATCGGCGCCAGACGTCCTCGCGTTCCGGGATATGCAGCCGAGGCCGCAAGGTCGGCCGCACTGACGACCCCGTCGCGCCTTTCCGCCACTTTCTCCACGCCCCCTCTAAGCGCGATGCAGCCGCATCAACACTTATGGCTGCGATCAGCCCCCGCCGCTCGCCGCCTCGCTGGAGCTTCCGACTACGTGCTCCCTCATTTCGTCTTTGCTGAGATAGTTCATCCCCTCAAGGAGAATATCGTGCACAATGTCAATATTCAATCTTTTATTGACATTTGTTTTGATTTTCTCAACCATTTCGGGTATATTATATTTGTCTATCTTTCCGAAATCGATCTTCCCGTTCGTATATATTTCCGTGAATGCCTCGTCCGTCACGAATTCATCGGGTTGGATCGGAACCTCACGCAGGGTGCGCGCGTCCGCAGTGAACACGAGCTTGGCAAGCACGTAGCCGGCCACCTGTCCGTTCACGATCATCGGCACCGTGAGCAGCGGAAGCTTGCGGTATTCGAGTCCCTCAAGGTACGGCGCGGGCTGATTGGCGTTGTCGTTGTTGGCCGCCCAGTACGCCGCACCGAAGCTCGAGATCAGCGCCACCGCGAGAATCCATAGAGCGGTCGCGCTGATCTTGAACATCAGCGCCCTCCCCCCTGCTGGGCGATCGTGGCCGAATAGGTGCCGTCGGACTCCGCGGCCTGGGTGGCGGCGGCGATCACCTCGGCCACCTCGCGCGCCGCGGCGAGATGAATCGCCAGGAGCTCCTGATTGAGTTCGAGCTTGGCCTGAAGGAGAGGCAGGCGGGCGGCCACGTCGGGATGCAGCGGACCGCTGCTCTCGACGACGCGCGCGATCCGCGTCAGCTCGAGGAGACTGCGGCTCTTGCGCAGCCCGAAGTCGTTGTAGTCGACGGAGACGCGTTGCTGCAGCGCTGCCGTTTCCACATCCAGCACGTCCTCGAGACGATCGAAGGCCGCCAGCAACGGCGCAATCGCGGCAGGGCCGGTCTGGACCTCAGCGGCACCTTGGACGACGACGAGGGCCTGATCGCTGTTCGCCATACTCATTCCTCAGATAAGATCCTCGCTGTCCGGCGCCTTGACCGCGCCGGACGAAGCGTCGTCGGGGTAACCGCCGGATGGCAGCTGCGACAGCACCGAAGACAGCGACACCGGGCCCAGCGTCGCCTCGGCCCGGCTGGCCTCGCCATCGTCTACCGGATGGCTCTTCAAAAGCTGCTTGGCGATGCCGATGCCGCCGGCGGCGGCGATCTGGTTGCCGATCTGCTCAGCGAGCATCGTCTTCCAGACGTCGCCGGCCGTACCGCTGCCGAACACCGCCTCGGCATCCTTGGGGAGCATCTCCTGGACGAAGCTCGACAGGGCCATCGCTTCGAAGGCCTGATACTTCTTGAGCGCCGCACGCTCCGTTCCGTCCTGGCCCTCGGGTGAGCAGGCTTTGGGCACCGGCACCGTCCGTCCGCTCACGCCGAGGGAATCGAGACTGCCGTAGCCCCCGGCCCGACGGGGGCCGGCATCGGCGCCGAACGTGTCGAAGACATCCTGGAACGCATCCGAGCCACCGGTCTGGCCGGCCCGGAACAGGCGGTCGGCCGCGCTTTGGTAACGGAGCGGGTCCGCGGCGTGCACGACGTCGAGCACGATATCCGATGGAATGCTCACCGACATGGATCGACCTACATCGCGAAAACTAACGGCATCATGGCCGTCACTGTGCGACATGGGGCTTACGGGAAGCTTGCGCCGCCGGTTCCCCCGATTTGCTCGATGAGGTCGCGCAGGCTCTGCTTCTCCTCGGCGTGGCGAGCGTCTTCCTCGACCCGCGCGGCCATCCGCTCCGCGCGCTTGAGGCGCACGGCCTCCTCCACGACGCGGCGGTCCTGGGCCTCGCGATCGCGGACGACCCGCGTCTCCTCGCCGGCGAGCGACTTCAGCTTGCGCGCCATAGGCTCGATGACCACGCCGTAGAGCTTGTCGTGATCGTTGAAGACCTGGACGATCTCCTCCTGGGCAGCCTTGAGTTCGTTTTCCCGGCGGACGAGTTCCGCCTGGCGCCATTCCGCCAACCGGTGCATCTCCTGCTGCACCTTCACGATGCGGCGAACCCGCTTCGTCGCCTTGCTCACGGCCTGGCCCTCCCCCGTTTCATCCGCCGAAGGCCCATCGCGAGAAGCCGTCGATGAAGTTGAGCAGGAATTCGTCAATGGTCAGATAGAGCAGCATGAGGCCGCCCGCGATCACGAACGGCGTCGTGATGAAGTAGACCGGGATCTGCGGCACGAGCTTGTTCGCCAGGCCGACCGCAAAATTCACGATGATGGAATAGACGATGAACGGACTGCCGATTCTGAGCACAAGCAGAAACGTATCCGTCATCTGGTCGGTGATGCTTGCGAGCGCCACCGCTGGAGAGAGGCCGATGCCGAGCGGAATCGCGCGGTAGGAATCGGCGATGCCCTTGAGCAGCTCCCAGTGCATGTCGGTGACGAACAGCATCGTCAGTGCGGCAAGCGAGATCAGGGTCGCGAGGGCAGGCAGCATCTCGGTGTCGTCGGGCATGGTTCCCGGCAGGCCGCCGAGGCCGATCGCCGTGACCATGGCGACCAGGATCGTCTGCAGCATCATGAAGAACATCCGGCCCATCAGGCCGATGAACACCCCGACCAGGGTCTCGACGGCGATCAGCCGGAGGAGTTCGCCGACATCGACCGTTTCGAGCGTGGCGATCCGGTCGACCGGCACGACGCCGAGAAGCGCGAGCACCACCGCGAAAGCCACGAACAGCCGAACCCGCACGGGGATGAGCCCGTAGGAGAACCCCGGCATGATCATCAGGCAGCCGCCGACGCGGCAGAATACCACGAAGGCCGAAAGGACCCCCGTGGACGTGATCTCGTTCACGAGATCGTTCCGAGCGATTTGATCTCGACGCCGCGCGCGATCTCGACGTGGGACAGCACCGGCAGCGAGGCGAACATGCGCTCGATGATCATGCGCACGTAAGGGCGCGCATCCGGAGCGGTGACGAGCACGAACATGCGTCCGTCGCGCATGCGGTCACGGATGACCTGAGAGGCCTCCGTGCCGAACTGTTCGACGAGGCGCGGGTCGATATCGAATTCGATGACGTCGCCCTTGGCATCCCGCTTCAGGCTCTGGTGGAACGCGAGATCCCACCGGTTGCCGAGACGCAGGACGCTCAGCACGCCGTTCTCCGAAAGATCGCCGCAGATCTGCTGCGCCATGCGCATCCGCACATGCTCCGCCACCTGCTCGGAGCGCCGGGCATGCGGCACGATCTCGGCGATCGCTTCCAGGATCAGGTGGAGGTTGCGGATGGACACCCGCTCCGCCAACAAGAGCTTCAGCACCGCCTGCAGGCCCGAGAACGAAATCTGCGACGGCACGATGTCGTCGATGAGCTTCTTGTATTCCGGATCCAGCCGGTCCAGCAGGCTGCGCATGTCCTTGTAGGACAAAAGCTGCGCGAGGTTGTTGCGGATGACCTCGCTCAGGTGCGTCAGCACCACCGAAAGATTGTCGACCGGCGTGAACCCTGCCCGGCGGATTTCACCGCCATAGGCTTCCGAGATCCACATCGCCCGCATGCCGAACGCCGGTTCGCGAACCTCGTCGCCGGGCAGATCCGGCTTCTTGTCGTCGCCGACGATCACCAGGAACTCGTTCAGCCGCAGGGCCTGTTCGGCCACGACGGTGCCGTGAATCTTGATCTGGTAGCTCTTGGACGGAACCGACAGGTTCTCGCCGATCTTGATGTCCGGGACAACGAAGCCGTATTGCTGCGCGAACTTCTTGCGCATCTTGGCCACGCGGTGAGCCAGATCGGAATGCGACTTGCTGAGGTGACCGGAGATCTGCTTGCCGAAGCTGATCTCGACCTCGTCGACCTTGAGGGAATCCTTGACGGCGTCCCGCGTCCGCTGATCTTCGATTGCCTTCGCCTGCTGTTCCCGCTGCTTGGTATCCTCGACCATCTTCTTCTGGGCGATCTGCCGCGGGATGGTATAGGCGACGAACGCCATCGCGAGCCCAAGCAATGCGAACGGAACCGTCGGCATCCCCGGGACCAGCGACATCATGAACATGAGGCAGGAGGCGACGAACAGGGCGCGGGGATAGCCGCCGAGCTGCCCGAACACGGCCTGCTCCGCCGAGCCGCGCGTGCCGCCCTTGGAAACGAGCAGGCCGGCAGCCAGCGACACGATCAGGGCCGGAATCTGCGAGACGAGACCGTCGCCGACCGACAGACGCGTGAACACGTCCGCGGCGTCGGCGAGCGGCATGCCGTGGCGCGTCGTGCCGATGATGATACCGCCGAAGATGTTCACCGCGATGGTGATCAGGCTCGCCACCGCCTCGCCGCGCACGAACTTCGAGGCACCGTCCATCGAGCCGAAGAAGGCGCTTTCCTCCTCCAGTTCGCGACGGCGGGCTTGGGCCGTCTTGTCGTCGATGAGCCCGGACGCGAGATCGGCGTCGATCGCCATCTGCTTGCCCGGGATGGCATCGAGGGTGAAGCGCGCACCGACTTCGGCGATGCGGGTGGCACCCTTCGTGATCACCAGAAAATTGACGGTGACCAGGATCAGGAACACCACGATGCCGATGACGAAATCGCCGCTCATGACGAACATCGAGAAGCCCTCGATGACGTGGCCGGCCGCCGAGATGCCCTGATCGCCGTGGGACAGGATCAGGCGCGTGGTCGCGATGCCGAGTGCGAGGCGCAGCATGGTCGCGATGAGAAGCACGGTGGGGAAGGACGAGAACTCCAGCGGCTTCTGGATCCAGAGCGCCACCATCAGGATCAGGATAGAAAGCGCGATCGAGAAGGCGAGCCCGACATCGATGATGAATGTCGGAATCGGAAGGAAGAGAATCAGCAGAATGGCGGTGATGCCGCCGGCGAACGCGATGTCGCGCAGCGACTTGCGCTCGGCTGCCGGGGCGGACACGCTCGGCGTGATGTCGGCCATGCTTGCTCGTCCTGCCTTCCCGTCTCTTCACCGTGCGCCGGCTCGGTCCAACCGGCTTTCACACTCCGGCCGCCGCAGCGCGCCGGGTTCGGCGCAGTACCCAGGGTTATGCATAAAGCTTCGAATCTGAAGCGACCTTTCGTCGATCGGATGAGTCCATCCGACCGGAAAGCGCTCTAGAACCCTGTGCTGATGCGGCCGTAGACCTCCTCGGTGAACGCGAAGATCTGCGCCCCGATGAACGACGCCGTGACCGCGGCGACGGCGAAGATGACGAGGATCTTCGGAATGAAGGTCAGCGTCATTTCCTGAATCTGGGTCAGAGCCTGGATCAGCGCAATCGCAATTCCCACCAGCATCGCCGCACCGACCGCCGGCGCCGCCGCCACGATGATCGTCCAGATCGCGGACTGGACGAGATCGATAGCATCCGCCTCGTTCATCGTCAGGCGACCGTGACGCCGGAGGTAATCAGGAGCTTGTCGCCCGTGCTGAGGGTGGCGAGCGGCCCATCGTCGGTGATCTTGATCGACTTGACCTCGCCGGACACCTTGCCGTCGTCCGACGACACCGTCCGCCCGACCAGCCCCTCGGCCTGCGAGATCGCGGAGGACGTCAGCAGCGAATCGAGCTTGGTGTTCGTCTTCATCGTCTGCTCGACCTGCGAGAAGGTCGCGAGCTGCGCGATGTATTCCGACGAGTCCATCGGGTTGGTGGGATCCTGATTCTTCATCTGCGCGATGAGGAGCTTCAGGAAGGCGTCGTAGTCGAGCGTCGAGGCGGAGGTACCCGCCGCCGACGACGACGATGACGTCGCCGTGCTTGTGGTCGCCGTCGTGCTGTTGACCGTAAGACCGCTCATCGCACCTTGTCCTTGCCCTGCGGCATTCGTCCGCCGCCGCGTTCGTGAATGTTGCTCGCCGACACCATCAGGCGACCTTGGACGCCCGATCCAGGTCGCCTTCGAGAATCGCTTCCTCGAGCGGATAGAGACTGCGGATGACCCGCAGCGCCTCGAACGTCCGTCCATTGGCCACCAGCTTGCAGATTTCCTGCAGCTCGTTCCGGATGGTCTCGTTCTTGAAGGCGGCCAGAAGCGGCTCGATCATCTCATCGAACAGCGCCCGCGCCTTGTCTGCATTGCGCGGATCGATCAGCATTGCCTGGACGGTGAAATAGAGCTGCCGCAGCGGTGTCGTCGTCTGCTCGACCTGCAGGACATGACTCTCCATCAGGAAGGTCGCGTCGTTCAGCAGTTCGAACGTTGCCTTGCGTTCCGCCCTGAGCACCGCACCATTGATGAAGATGCGCTCCCCGGCCCGCAAAGAGATGCGCATCGTCTTCTTCATTGCAGGCCGTCCCGAATGGTTCGGTGCACGGTGATCAGCGCATCGAGGCTCACGGCCCGCTCGTGGATCAGGTGATCGGCCTGCCGGATGACCCAAAGGCCGATCGACATCAGATCGGCCCTGACGCTCTCGGCAAGCCCGTTGTCGCCGCTCGACAGGTCCGAGATCAGGAAAGACCACATCTTCTGCACGAACTGCGCGGCCTCAAGGGTCTCCGAGGACTTCAGTCCACGCGGCTCCGCCTTCTCCAGCAGATAGATCGCATGCTCGAAGGCCATGCGCTCGCGGGAGCGGCCCTCGTCGCTCGAGTCCTCTACGATCTCGGCGTATGAGAACCTGTACATAGGAACCTCCGAGAATATTTTAAATATAGTTCAAGATACTGAGATTTTTTATATTCGCGGTAAGCGAATAAGACATCTCGATCTGCGTCGTAATCGTATCGACCCGCGTCTTGGCCTCGGCAACATCGATACCTTCGATGTTGTTCAGCTGCGTCTTGACGAGGGTCTTCTGGTTATCCAGAACGTCGGTCGAGGTGTCGATCCGGTTCTGGACGGCACCAAGCCGCGCTTCGAGATGGGAGAAGTCCGAAATCGCCGAGCCGAGCAGCTTGCCGGTCTTGTCGAGCACGACCTGCTGGGCCTCAGCGCTGAGATTGGGATAGTCGAGTTCCGTGATCATGGTGTAGGCCATGATCACGTTGCGAAACACCGGCTCGTTCGCGCTGGCCGAGGTGGTCGCCGTCTCGCTCAGGCCGATCTGGGTCTTGGTGTTGGAACTCGACGCATCCGACCACGACCCCCAGTTCGCGTCCGAAAACAGCGCGGCGAAATCCCCATCGAGGAACGTCTTCATATCGTCGCCGGAGATGTCGCCGGCAGACCCACCGCCGATCAGCGTGGAGAAGGACGTGCCGATCGCCTCCTTGAGGCCACCCGGCGCATCGAAATCGTTCAGCGGCGGAGAGTCGGAATTGATACCGCTGAACAGGTACAAGCCGCCGCTGCTGGTGTTGACGCCGCTGTAGAAGTCGCTCAGGGCGGATGAAGCCTGCGCGACGAGGAGGTTAGGGTCGATGACCGTCTGGGTGCCGTTCAGGATTTCCAGGAAAGACGACGTGCCGCTCACCGCGTTGTTGAGCACCGCCTGTGTCGTTTCCAGCGTGGACCCGACGACCTTGTTGTTGTCGATCAGGGACTGAAGCGTACCCAGTTTGCTGTAGAGCGAAACACTGGTCGACGTCTTGTAGCCAAGCTCAAGTCCGACGTCGGCGTAACGGCCCGTCGTTATTTCCTTGTTTCCCTTGGTCAACTCGCTCTGGAGCTTGAGAATGCTCGAGCGAGTCGAGTTGATCATGTTGGCCGTCGAGATGAAACTGGTCCGCATGATCACACCGTGCTGAGAAGGTCGTCGAACATCTTCTGCACCACGCTCATCAGCTTGGCGGATGCCGTATAGCTTTGCTCAAGCGACAGCTGCAGCGCGTACTCGTCGTCCAGGTTGACGCCCGTCACATTGGACAGCGCCTCGGACGCGTTGCTGAGGAGCGTGTTCTGGTACTGTGAGGACGAGGTGGTATCGGAACGCAGGTTCTGCAGCCAGCCGACCGACGATGAAGCGAAGCCGGCAAGCGTCCCCGTGGTGCCGATGCCGGCGGCAGCCGAATAATCGGTTCGGGTCGCCGAAAGGGCACCTGTGAGAGCGAACAGGCGATCGGAGAAGCTCGCCGCGTCGTCCGGATTGTAGTCGGTGTTGATACCGTCGCGCAGCAGGACGGGATTCCCGCCCTGATCCGGGTCCACCGCCGCATTGACGACGATCGCCCCTGCCAGCCCGACACCTGTGACGGAGCCCGTCTTGGTGAACAGGCCGTCCGCGCCGCCGTCCTGGAAGGTGTCGATCAGTCCGCGGGCAACCTCGTCGAGCTGCGCCTGGTAGGTCGGAGCCACCTCGTCGCGCAGCGTCGCCAGCCCGACCAGCTTTCCCGACTGCAGCGGCATCGAGGCGCCGGCACCGGTGACCTGCACGCCGTCGATATAGACGGCATTGCCGACGGTCGCCGGCGAATAGGCCGTGGTCTGATTGAACTCGACCTTGCGCGCGGTCGTCTCGAACAGCGTCACGCCGCTGTCGGTATAGATCGCCATGTCGTTGTTGCCGCGCGTCACCGTGGTGACGCCCAGCTCCTCCGAAATCTTGGCGAGCACGGCATCGCGCTGGTCGAGCTGTGTGGAGATATCAGCGCCCGCCACCGTACCGCGGATGACGGCGTTGTTCAGATCCTGGAACTGGCCGAGCAGATCGTTGATGTTCTCGACCGAGGACGCCATGTCGGCATCGGCCTGCTGACGCACGGAGGTAACGGTCGAGGTCGCATCGTTAAGCGTTGCGGCGAGATCCTTGGCGGCAGTGACGGCGCTTGCGGCACGGTCCTGGTCGCTCGGCAGGTTGGCGTACTGGGTCAGGGTGTTCGCCAACGCCTGGATTTTGGACGCGGGAGAGCCCTCGTTTTCGGTGTCGCCGACCGTATCGGCGAGGCGGTCGAGACCATTCAGCAGCGCATCCTTTTCAGCCGCGCTGGACGTCGCACCGAGCATCTTGTTGTAGAGGGCCGTGTCCTGCGCGCGGCGCACCGTCGTGTAGCGCACCGAGCCATCGGCCGTCGTGGTCGTGGCCGCAATCTTGCGGGAGTAGGTCGCGTCCGTCGCACCGGAAATGTTCTTCGCGGACGTCGAAATCTGCGCGGAGACCGACGCCATCGAGGACTTGGCGGTATTCAGGGCAAGCGAGAGACTCATGATCCACTTCCGGCGCCAGGGTCACGTTTCGACTTCATCACCTCGATAGATGAGGGGATCAGCGCTTCAGGTTCATGAGCACGTCGAGAAGTTCGGTGCCCGTCTGGAACGACTTCGAGTTGGCCGTGTAGTCGCGCTGGGCGATGATCATCTCGGTCAGCTCGTTGGCGATATCGACGTTGGAGGACTCCAGCGCGCCCGAAACGATGGAGCCGTAGGCCCCCGTCTCGGCCGTCCCGATCTGGATGCCGCCGGAATCGTTGGTCGTGGTGAAGACGTTGCCGGCCATCGGCTGCAGATTGTCCGGGCTCGCCACGGTGGCGAGCGGAATGCGGAAAGCGGCCTTGCGGCTGCCATCCTCATAAACCGCATAGACCACGCCGTCCGGGTCGATCACCGTGTCCTCGACACTCTGCGGGGGCGAGCCGTCGAACGGCGCGGACGGCTGATAGTCGCCCGCAAGCGCGGTCAAGCCCGAGATGTCGACGCTGACATTGTTGCCGTTGAGAATCTCGACACTGGTCGTCGCCGGATTGGGGGTCGTGAGCTGGCCCGACGAGTTGAACTCGAGGTTCTGGGTGGTGGTCGTGCCGTTCGCGGTCAGCGTCATCGTCCACTGCGCGCCCGTCGGCGGCGTCGCGGTCGCGTCGGCGGCAGCCGTCTTTGTGAACTCCACTTTGGTCAGAACCTCGTTGCCGAGATTGTCGTACATCACGACCGAACTCGTCTTCGTCGCGCCGACCGCATCGCCGTCCGGCAGGTTCGCGGAGAACGCGCCAGAGGACGTCGGCTCCGCCATCATGTTCATCGACGACATGTTGACGGGGACGAGCCCCTGGGTTCCGTTGATCACGCCGGCGGAGCCGTCGGTCAGGTTGTAGCCAAGCAGGGTGAAGCCCGCGGCGTTGACGAGATTTCCCGTCGCGCCGTCCTTCACGAACGAGCCGGCCCGCGTCAGCACCGGCGCGCCGGTGCCGTTCTGGTCGGCAACGATGAAGAAGCCGTCGCCGCCGATGGCCAGGTCGGTCGAAGACGTGGTGTAGGTCCGCGTGCCCTCGTCGCTGATGGCGTAGCGCACCTTGGTCTCGACGGAGCCCGAATTGTAGCTGCCGGTTCCCTGGTTCTCGAGCAGGAGCGACGAGAACTCCGTGGATGCCCGCTTGTAACCGGTTGTGCTGGAGTTGGCGATGTTGTCGGAGACCGTCCCGAGCTTGTTCGACTGCGCGTTCATGCCGGAAACGCTTGTGCGCAGCACACCATAAAGGCTCATCGCTCAACTCCCCCGTTGGCCGCTCATCGCGCTGCCCCGGGCACAGATGCCGTGCAGGACCAAGCGCCGGTTTCCACCATCGGCCGCGTAACGACGGCCGCCGGATGGAGCGTGACGGTAGTCCCGCGCACGGCTCCGCCCCATGGAAGCAGCTAACGCCGACTAGCTTGTGCGAGGCTGTTGCGCGGCCGGGGCCCCGCCCCGCAGCACCTGGGCGAGGTCGGCGAACGCATCCTTGCAGGCCGCCCCTTCCGGATGCTGCCGCAACGCGTCGTAGATTTTCGGGACCAGCGCCACCGCCTGGTCCAGTTCCGTGTCGCTGCCGGCGTGATAGCCGCCCATCAGCCGCAGATCGCGGGTGTCCTCGAACCGCGAGATCATGGCGCGCAGGCGCCGGACCAGCTCCCGCTCGTCCTTGCTCCAGACGAGGTCGGCGAGGCGGGAAATCGACCCGAGCATGTTGACTGCGGGAAACCGGCCCTGGTCCGCGATCGAACGGTCGAGCACGATATGGCCGTCAAGCGTGCCGCGGATGGCGTCGGCCACCGGATCGTTGTGGTCGTCTCCGTCCACCAGCACGGAAAACACGCCGGTGATGCTGCCCGCGCCCTCGCTGCCGGGCCCTGCGCGCTCCAGCAGCTTCGGGAGCGCGCTGAACACGCTTGGCGTGTAGCCGCGCGCGACGGCAGGCTCGCCGGCGGCCAGAGCGACGTCACGCGCCGCATGGGCATAACGCGTCACGGAATCGACGATCAGCAGCACGGAATCGCCGAGATCGCGGAAATACTCCGCCACCGCCAGCGCCGATTGCGGTGCGAGCCGGCGCATCATCGGGCTCTCGTCACCCGTGGAAACCACAACAACCGAGCGGGACAGGTTAGGCGCCAAGGCGCCTTCCAGGAACTCGCGGACCTCGCGGCCGCGTTCGCCGACGAGCGAGACCACGACGCTGTCAAACCCCTGGGCGCGGGCGAGCATCGACAGAAGCGTGGACTTGCCTACGCCCGAACCGGCGAAGATGCCGATGCGCTGGCCCTCGCACAGCGGCGTGAACAGATCCACCACGCGCACACCGGTGCGCAGCGGCTTGCGGATGCGCGCCCGCGTCATCGCCGGCGGCGGCTCCGTATCGACCGGCATCGCCCGCTCGCCGCGCATCAGCACGCCGCGGCCGTCGATCGGCTCGCCGAGGGCGTTGATGACGCGACCCTTCCAGCTCGGATGCGGCGAGAGCGCCATCGCCCCCATGCGGAAGGCGACGGCACCGATCCCGACCGAAATCCTGGCATCGAACGGCTTGATGACGGCGCCGTCGTCGTTGATGCGCACGACCTCGCCGAGGGCGACGCGACCGCCGTCGGTATAGCCGACGCGATCGCCGAGCTTGACGAAGGGCGAGATGCCGTTCAGCCGGTAGTGCGTCGGCGCAACCTCGTTGACGACGCCGCCGACGCGCACGACCGGAATATCGACCAGAGCTGCGCTGATTGCCGCCTCGAGGCGCGCCATCGCATGCATGTTCGCCTCCTCCTCGTCAGCACGGGGATCGCGGACCGTGGATCGGCGGATGCCGGCTCAGAACCTCAGGTCGGGCTGCCGAGGGAGCGGATCGCCTCGTCCTGGGTGGACTCGCCCTGGCCCATGGCGGAGGAAGCCATCTCGAACGCCCGCGTTACGGCGATCAGTCGGGTCATCTCCATGATGGGATTGACGTTCGCGCCCTCGAGGTAGCCCTGTCGCACGCCGGCCCCAATCGGATCCTGCGGCGGCACGCCGGGCTCATCGGACATCACGCCGGAATTTTCGTAGCGCGAGAGCTTGGCGTTGTCGGGCAGTTGAAACACCCCGATGCCGCCGACCTGACGGTCGCCCTGCATGATCGAGCCGTCGTCACCGATCACGATCTGTCCGGCCTGCGGATCCACCCGGACCGGCGCGCCACCCGGATCGAGGACAGGATAGCCTGCCACCGATTGCAGTTCGCCGATCTCGTTCATCTTCAGCCGGCCGTCGCGGGTATAGACGGTGCCGTCGGGCGTCTGGAGAGCGAACCAGTGGTTGCCCTCCGTCGCCACGTCAAGCGGGTTGCCGGTGTAAGTGATCGGTCCGGGCCGGCGGGAGATATAAGTCTCGCCGCTGGTCGGGAAGGCCACGCTCTGAGCGCGGGTCTTCGACAGAAGCGTCTCGAACTTCACCTCCTCGGCGCGGTAGCCGGGCGTGGTCATGTTGGCGAGATTGTTGGCGATCGTTTCCAGCCGGCGGTTCATCGAGACCTGGCCGGCGAGCGCGACATAGAGGCTGGACGGCATCGGCTCAGTATCCCCCGCGCTTCAGATTGTGCAGCGTTGCCGCCAGCTCCGTGCTGACGGTTGATTGCGCCGAGCCTGAGCCGCTCGAAAACAGCGTCAGGACCGGATCGGTATCGGTGTTGTTGTTCACGTCCCACATGACCGTGAAGCGCCCGATCAGCTTCTGCAGCTTTTCGGGATCCTGCAGGTCCTTCACGTCGAGCCGCTTGTTCACGGCGGCCGCCTGCTTGTCGATGTCGGCGCCCGCCATCGCGTCGGGGAAGCCGAGCACCGTCTTCACGACCTGCCAGAGCGCGGGATCGGCCAGCAGGCCGTAAGCCGACTTAACGGTTGGCGCGGTCCGCTCGAAATAGAGCGCGAGGCGCACGCCCTCGTCTTCGTTGCCGGCCTCCTCCTCCACCTCCTGGCGGGCGTAGAGTTCGGTGACCTTCTTCATCGCCTCGGTGTCGGAGGTGACCTTGTCGCCCTTGGCGGCGAAGTCGAACGTCTTGGCAAAGTTGACGAAACGATCGTCGGCGAGGCGATTGGCGAAGCTGTTCTTATCGGCGATGCCTTCGTCGAGGACCTTGCGCATGTACGCCTTGGCATAGGCCATATCCTCGAGGCCGAAGGCGTTCATCGCATAATTGAAAAGCCGCGTGTCCTTGATGAAGTCATCGACCGACTTCACGTTGCCGATGTTGGCAAGGAAATAGTCGGTATCGCGCGCAACGAGCGGCTCCGCTTTCTTCAGCGTGAGCGTGCGGTCGAGATTCCGGGCGATCAGGTTGTAGTTCGCGAACGTCGAAACCATCCGGCACGCTCCTTCTCCTGGAAGGAGGATCACCCACCAAGCTTGCGCCAGACTGACGGGGCGGATGTGGCGCATGACGGCGGATTTCAGCCTCGCGCAAGCCAGTGCGCCTAGCCTTTATGTCTCTCGGTTTCCGCAAAGGATTCGCACGTTGGGCGTATTGATCGGACTCGTCATTGGCGTCGGCTCGCTGCTCGGCGGCTTCGTCGCGATGGGCGGCCATATCGCGGTCATCTGGCAGCCGTGGGAATTCGTCATCATCCTGGGCATCGCGCTCGGCACCTTCATCATCGCCAATCCGATGAAAGTGATCGCGGATACCGGTCGTGCGATGCTCCAGGCGATGACGGGTGCGGTTCCGAAGCGCAAAGACTTCCTCGACCTGCTGCGGTTGCTCTACACCCTGATGCGCGACCTGCGCACCCGGCCGCGCAACGAGGTCGAGGCCCACATCGACGACCCCAACAATTCCGAGCTGTTCAGGCAGTTTCCGAGCATCCTGAAGGACAAGGAACTCACGCAATATATCTGCGACTATGTCCGGCTCATCATCATCGGCAACGCCCGGTCCCACGAGATCGAGGGCCTGATGGAGCAGGAGATCAACACGATCCGGCGCGGGCGCACCAAGCCGGCGTCCGCGCTGGGGACGGTCGCCGAGGCGCTGCCCGCCGTCGGCATCTGCGCCGCGGTGCTCGGCATCGTCAAGGCAATGGGTGCGCTCGACCAGTCGCCGGAAGTGCTCGGCCATTATATCGGTGCGGCCCTGATCGGCACCTTCGTGGGCATTTTCCTGTCCTACGCGGTCATCGGGCCGCTCGCACAGAAGATCAAGACCACCCGCGAGCTGCAGTGCTCGCCCTACATCATCGTCAAGCAGACGCTGATCGCGTTCATGAACGGGGCGCTGCCGCAGATCGCGCTTGAGCACGGCCGCAAGACCATCACTGCCAACGAACGCCCGACCATCGATGAGGTGGAAAGCGAGGCGATTTCCGCGCCGCCGACCAGTGCGGCGCCGGCACAGAAGGTCGCCTGAGCATGGCGGGCGCCCAGACCCACAACGATATCCGCGACATGCTGCTCGACGCGGCCGGGCTTTCGCTCGACCGGCTGCCGATGCTGCATGTGGTGTTCGACCGCCTGGCGGCGTTCTGCGCCGACAGCCTGCGGCATCTCGCGGCCTCGCAGGCTTATTATTCGCTGAGCCACGTCGAAAGCGGACGCATCGGCGACATCCTTGAGGTCTACGAGGCAAACGCCATCGCGGGCGTTTTCCACGTCCCCACCTGGGACACCCACGTCATCGTCGGCTTCGACCGCGACTTCGTGTTCACAATCATCGAGGTTCTGTTCGGCTCCGACGGCTCTGAACCCCCGCTCGACGAGGAGCGCAGCTTCTCCAACATCGAGCTGCGCGTCGCACAGGCGTTGTTCGAGGAGATCGCCAAGGCGCTGCAGATGTCGTTCGCACTGGTCAGCGACGTGCAGTTCAAGTTCGAGCGCGTCGAGACCCGCATGGACTTCGCGGTCATCGGCCGCCGCAACAACCTTGCGGTCGCGGCGAAATTCCTGCTCCAGGCTATCGGCCGCGGCGGCGAGATGTTCGTGATCATCCCGCAATCGGCCCTCACGCCGATGCGCCAGCAGCTCGCGCGCGTCGTCTCCGGCGAATCCTCCGGGCGCGACCCGACATGGGCGCGGCAGATCCGCAGCGAAGTGCAGCGCGCCGAGGTCAGCCTGCGGGCGATCCTGGAGGAGCGTCAGATCGAGCTCGGCGAGGTCGCCGACTTCCACATCGGTCAGATCATCCAGCTCCAGGCGACGCCGCTCAGCCCTGTCAAACTCGAATGCAACGACCAGGCCCTGTTCTGGTGCAGCCTCGGCCAGTCGGAAGGGAACTACAAGCTCAAGATCGAGGACGTCGTCAGCTACGAGCAGGAATATATCGATGATATCCTCCCTCGTTGACGTCATCCTTCTGATTGCGCTCGTCATCACGTCGATCTCGGTCCTGACGACCTACGCCAAACTGAAAAAGCTCGAACGGCATCATCGGGAATACGAAATCGTTCTGGCACAGACCGCGCAGTCGCTGGATGCGGCGCGGACCGCGATCGAGCGGCTGCAGGCAGACGGCGAGGGATTGGTCGCGTCACTGGCCGGCCAGATCGAGCGAGCGCAGGCCCTCGTCGACGAACTCGACAGCCGGCGCACCGCTCTCGGAACGGGCGAGCCGGTTCCGCGGCCATAATGCCGGCGCGGCGCCACCGCGCCGGGGGATCGCGCCGGCCGCGCCGGGCCGGTCATCGGGATATTGCAGGCCGGGCATAGCGGCCACACGCACACTAGGACGCAGGACAACACGACCATGGCGACGCCCAACGACCGCCCCCGGAGCAAGTCATTCGAGCCGAACCCCGACGAGCCGCTCGGCGGGCCGCGCAATGTCGAATCGATCATGCGCATCCCCGTGCTGCTGCAGGTGGTGCTTGGTTCCGCCACCATGCCCGTGGCCAACCTGATGAAGCTCGGGCGCGGCGCGATCGTCCCGCTCGACCACCGTGTCGGCGAGCCCGTCGACATCGTCGTGAATGGCCGGGTGATCGCCCGCGGCGAAGTCGTCGTGGTCGAGGACGACAATTCGCGCTTCGGCGTGTCGCTGACCGAGATCATCGGGCCGCCCGGCTCGGAAATTTCGAGTTGAGCGGCCCCGTATCATCACGTTGACCGGATAAGCGTTGCATGTCGGCCTCCGCTTCGACCAAGACGACCGTCAGCCGCCCTCTGGAAGGGGCGGACCGCGTTGCCGCGTTGCTCATGACCATGGGCAGACCGGCTGCGGTGCAGGTCATGAAGCATTTCAGCCAGGACGAGTTGAAGGTCATCACGCGGGCGATCGCCGATCTGCAGCCGGTGTCAACCGCCCAGATCGAGCAGCTGATCGAGGACCTCGCCGCACAGTTCGTCGCCGGCGCGAATCTCATCGGCACCGTCAGCGAAGTGGAGCGGCTGCTGAGCGGCATGCTGCCGCCGGAGCAGATCCAGGACATCCTCGCCGACGTGCTCGGCAACGCCAATCATTCGATCTGGGATCGCATCTCGACGGTCTCGGAAGGCGCTCTGGCGAGCTACATCCTCAAGGAACACCCGCAGACCGCGGCGCTGATCCTGTCGAAGGTCAAGCCGTCGTGCGCCGCCAAGGTGATGGGCCACCTGCCGACGGACCTGCGCAATGACGTGATGCGCCGGATGCTGACGCTGAAGCCCCTGGTCGAGGCGACGATGAAGATCATCGAGCGCACCATCCATGAGGACTTCCTCGTCAACTTCTCGCGCAACATGGGCGCAGACACCCATGCCCGCATGGCCGACATCATCAACAAGATGGAGCGCGACCATATGGAAAACGTGCTCCAGAACCTGTCGGACACGCGGCCGAAATCCGCAGAAATCCTCAAGGGCCTGCTGTTCACCTTCGACGACATCGTCAATCTCACGCCCAAGGCCCGCACGGCGCTGTTCGACCAGATCCCGAACGACCGCGTGGTCATGGCGCTGAAGGGAACGGATGCCGGTTTCCGCGACATCATCCTTCAGTCGCTCGCCTCGCGCGTGCGCCGCATGGTGGAGCAGGAACTGGCGACGGGCCAGCCGGCGACCCAGCGCGACGTCACCGAAGCACGCCGCATGATCACGGACCTCGCGCTGGAAATGGCCGGCCGCGGCGAGATCGAACTGAACTCGGATCAGGACGACGGCGGGGCGCTGTACCGGTAAGCCGGCGGCCCGACGCCGTGCCCCCGATGCGCTGTACGGATCGCAAGGAGAGATCCCGTGGCTGGCGATGAAGACAAGGAGAGCAAGACCGAAGAGGCGACCGACCGACAAATTTCCCAGGCGCTCGAGAAGGGAAACGTCCCCTTCTCGCGTGAAGCGCCGCTGTTTGCCTCGCTGGCGGCCATGCTTGTCTGCCTCGTATTCCTGATTCCGCAGAGCATCGGCGCGCTTGCCCACGAGTTAAGCCGCTTTATCGACGATCCTGGAGGATTTTCTCTTGAAAGCGGCAGCGATGCGACCGCCCTGCTCTGGGAAACGGCAATGGCCGCGAGCCATTTCCTGTTGCCGTCCATTATCACGCTGTCCGTCGCGGGCCTTGCCGCTGCGCTGCTTCAGAACAGCCCGGCCTTCGTCCTTGAGCGCATCAGCCCGAAGTGGAACCGCATCTCGCTGGCGAGCGGATGGGGGCGCATCTTCGGCGGCGCCGGCCTCATCGAGTTTCTCAAGTCCCTCTTCAAGTTCACCGCCGTCGCGGTGCTCATCATCATTCTCTGCGACACCGACCAATATGCGGTCATCAATGCCATGTTCAGCGATCCGGTCCTGATCCCGGCTCTGCTGCTTTCCTTGGCGACGCGCCTCGTCTCGGCCGTCTGCGTCGGCATTATCGTGCTGGTCGCGCTCGATCTCGTCTGGTCGCGCGTGAAATGGCGCCGCGATCTGAGGATGACGAAGCAGGACATCAAGGAGGAGATGAAGCAGACCGAGGGCGATCCCCTGGTCAAGGCCAGGCTGCGCTCGCTCGCCAAGGACCGGGCGCGCCAGCGCATGATGACCGCCGTGCCGAAAGCTTCCTTCGTGGTCGCTAACCCGACCCACTTCGCGGTGGCGCTGCGCTACCAGCGCGAGGAAGGCGGCGCCCCGGTCGTGGTTGCGAAGGGCGCCGATCTCCTCGCGTTGCGCATCCGCGAAATCGCGACGAAGCACGCCATTCCGATCATAGAGGACAAGCCCCTCGCCCGTGCATTGTACGATTCCACGGAAGTGGACCAGTGGATTCCGCCCGAGTTCTACCGGGCTGTCGCAAAGATTCTCTATTTCCTCTATTCGCGCGAAAAATAGAATGTTGAAAGATAATAATTTCCTTCTGACGCGAACGAGCGATGATGAATTCATCGCCTATGAAAAAATTCTTGGCTATAAACTTCGCAGCACGCTTGCCGAACTCTATACGGTCAATGCAGGTGTTTTTATTTCGTACATCGTCATGGAACAGGACGAGAACATAGAGGATATCATCTCGTCTTCGACGGAGTTGACGCTTCGTCCGGGAACGCTCCGGTATGGGCGCAGCGCGGCAGTTGATTTCGAATGGGGCTCCGTTCCGGCCGTGACCATCGACCTCGAACTGATTTCCCATCCGTGCTCGGTGTTCTTCAAGGTGGTGTTCCAGGGCAAATTCGTCGGCATCGACATCAGCGCGATGCTGTTCTCGACGCCGCCCGGCGACAGGGACGAAAACCTGCGCCGTCTGACCAGCGCGCTGGAGGCGGCGGTTCTTCCGAAAGCGCCCCCCCATTAAGCCTCTGGAGCAGCGGTTCCCGGCACGGCGGGGCCATTTTCCGGACCGCCGACAGGCACCAGCTTCGAGCAAGTTTGACGCGCTAACGTCGCTCATGGGCAGTTGGATCCGTGTTCCGGATCGTCTCGATGGAGCTGACCGCGTGCAACCCGTCTATCTCATGGATCTTGCCGCACGGCATGCCCAGTGGGCATCGGCACGCCAGACGACCGTCGCGAGTAACATCGCGAACGTCAACACGCCGGGCTATGAGGCCATCGACATCGTGCCGTTCAGCGACGTGCTCGACAAGACGGCGCTCGTCATGGCGCAGACCCAGTCGGGGCACATGAGCTTCGACGGAAGCCAGAGCGGCGATACGAAGGTTAACCGGGACGGGACGTGGGACGTGTCGCACTCCGGCAACTCGGTCAGCCTCGACAAGGAAATGCTCAAGGCCGCCGAGATCAGCGGGGCCTTCGCGTTCGACAACAATGTCATCCGGTCATTCCACCGGATGCTGCTCTCGACAGCAAAGACCGGCGCATGATTGATCCGTTGAAGGCTACGATCGGAATTGCGGCCTCCGGGCTCGATGCCCAGGCGATGCGCCTGCGCATCATCTCGGAGAACGTCGCCAATGCCCGCTCGACCGGGAGCACCTCCGGCTCCGACCCGTTCCGCCGCAAGACGGTGCAGTTCGAGAGCATGTTCGACGAGAAGCTCGGCGCATCCTCGGTGAAGGTGAAGAGCTTCGGCGTCGACGATTCCCCGTTCCTCGTCGAGTACGACCCGGGCAACCCCGCGGCCGACGGCAGCGGTAACGTCAAGATGCCGAACATCAACCCGATCGTCGAGATGGCCGACATGCGCGAGGCCAACCGGTCCTACGAGGCCGGCCTGCAGGTCGTGAAGCAGGCCCGCTCGATGATCTCCCAGACGATCGATCTGCTGAGGAACGGATAATGGTGAACCCGATCTCGCTCATTGGCTCGCTGACCGACAGCTCGACCCTGACGAAGCTCGCCGGCACGGCATCGTCTGCCGCTTCGGTCGCCTCGTCGGCCGCCTCCGTGGCGTCGTCCGCCGCGTCCGTCGGATCGGACTTTTCCAATGTCCTCGCCTCGGTCTCCCGCGGGTTCGTCGATTCGATGAAGAGCGGTGAAGGCGCTGCCATCTCGGGCGTGACCGGCAACGTCCCCGTCGCCAAGGCGGTCCAGGCGATCATGGTCGCTGAGGAATCGCTGCAGACCGCGATCGCGGTGCGCGACAAGGTTGTCGCCGCCTACCAGGAAGTCACGCGCATGTCGATCTGATCGCGACGCGACGATGTGAGGATCTGAAGACATGGTTATGAGAGCTCTCGGCATCGCCGCGACCGGAATGAGTGCCCAGCAGACCAACGTCGAGGTGATCGCAAACAACATCGCGAACATCAACACCACCGGCTTCAAGCGCGCCCGCGCGGAATTCTCCGACCTGCTCTATCAATCCGAGCGTGCGGCCGGCGTGCCGAACCGGGTCGGCGAGAACCCGATTCCGGAGGGTGCGCGGGTCGGCCTCGGCGTGCGGACCCTCGGGGTGCGCAACCTGCACATCCAGGGCTCGCTCGACCAGACGAGCAACCCACTCGATCTCGCGATCAACGGCCGTGGCTGGTTCCAGGTGATGGGGCCGAACGGCGAGACCGTCTATACTCGCGCCGGTGCGTTCGAGAAGAACGACGTCGGCGAGATCGTGACCTCGGACGGCTATACGCTCGATCCGCCGCTGCCGGCCTTCCCGCAGGATACCACGGCCATCACGATCAACGAGTCCGGTGAGGTCTATGCCGCCACGGCGGCCCAGCCCGACACGCCGACGCTGATCGGCCAGGTCACGCTGGCGAACTTCGCCAACGAAGCCGGACTGGAGCCTCTCGGCAACAATCTCTACCGCGAGACGGCCGCTTCCGGCCAGGCGGTTGCCGGGTTCGCGGGCGAGGACGGCTTCGGCAAGCTTTATCAGGGCTATCTCGAAAGCTCGAACGTCGATCCGGTGAAGGAAATCACCGAGCTCATTTCCGCCCAGCGTGCCTACGAAATGAATTCGAAGGTCATCCAGGCTGCGGACGAGATGGCCGGCACCGTATCGAAGGGCATCCGCTGAGCACTGGCCAGGGCCATGTCATTTTTGTATCGCTCCTTTGCGGCGGCGTTTGCCGTGTTCGTGGCAGCCGCCGCTCCGGCCCTCGGCCAGGAGATCGCCTCCAGCAACGGAACGGCGGCCGCGGTGCAGCCGATCTTTCCGCAGGGCGCTCCGCCGCAGGGCATGGTGCAGCGATACGACGCCGTGCCGGGGGCTGCGACGCAGACGGACGGGGAGACGCTGCCCGTCCTCGCTGTCACGGTCTATCCCGGCGACACCATCACCGAGGCGATGGTCATCGACCGTCAGTTTCCGGCCGGCGTATCGCAGCGCTATGCAGCGCTTTCCGGTCGCGATCAGGTGATCGGCAAGGTCGCTCGCCGCACGCTGGCGGCCGGGCAGCCGATCCCTCTCAACGCCCTTGGCATGGCAACGCTCGTGAACCGGGGCGTGCCGACCGAAGCCTCCTATGTGGAAGACGGCCTCAGCATCACCGCTCAGGTGATGCCGATGCAGTCCGGCGGCGTCGGCGATGTCATTCAGGTCCGCAATGTCGATTCCGGCCGCATGATCAGCGGCGTCGTTCAG
The DNA here is from genome assembly GCF_900148505.1 of Pseudoxanthobacter soli DSM 19599. Lineage (NCBI taxonomy): Bacteria > Pseudomonadati > Pseudomonadota > Alphaproteobacteria > Hyphomicrobiales > Segnochrobactraceae > Pseudoxanthobacter > Pseudoxanthobacter soli. Next base: position 481,678 of record NZ_FRXO01000002.1, read on the forward strand.
GCGGACGGCACCGTTCGCGTAGGAGGACGGTGATGCGCAGACCGTTCTCGCGGCTGGCAGGCGCGGCGGCGCTGTTCGGCCTGCTGCTTTCCGCCGGGTGGCCGATGGAAGCCGCCGAGGCCGCGCGCATCAAGGACGTCTCCAGCATTCAGGGCGTCCGTGAAAACCAGCTTGTCGGCTATGGTCTCGTCATGGGCCTTCAGGGCACGGGCGACACGCTGCGCAACACGCCGTTCACCGGCCAGTCGATGCAGTCGATGCTCGACCGTATGGGGATCAACGTTCAGGGCCTCGACATGCGGGCCCGCAACGTGGCGGCCGTGACCGTAACCGCCTCGCTGCCCGCCTTCGCCGGTCTCGGCTCCCAGATCGACGTCAACGTGTCGTCGCTCGGCGATGCGACGTCGCTCAAGGGCGGAACGCTGCTGATGACGCCGCTTTCGGGTGGCGACGGCGTTGTCTATGCGGTCGCCCAGGGGCCGATCGCGGTTTCCGGCTTCTCCCTCCAGGGCCAGGCTGAAAGTGTCACCCAGGGCGTGCCGACCGCGGGACGCATCCCGAACGGGGCGCTCGTCGAGCGGCGGGTCGCCGGCTCGATCAGCGATTCCATCGTGCTGCAGCTCAAGAACCCGGACTTCATGACCGCGGCGCTGATCGTAGACGCGGTGAACGCCTTCACGAGCGACCGCTACGGCATGAAGGCCGCCAAGGAGCGCGACCTCGCGAGTGTCACGATCCAGAAGCCGAAGAAGGTGAACGTGGCGCGCTTCCTCGCTGAAATCGGCGAACTGGAGATCCAGCCCGATATCCCGGCCCGCGTCGTGGTAGATCAGCGGACCGGTACCGTTGTGATCGGCAACAATGTCCGCATCTCCACGGTTGCCCTCGCCCACGGCAACATGACGGTGCGCGTGACCGAGACGCCTCAGGTTTCGCAGCCGGGGCCGTTCAGCAACGGCACCACACAGGTCGTGCCCCGCACCAACATCACCGTGGATCAGCAGGACGCTCACCTCGCCATGGTGGGCGGAACCGACCTCCAGACCCTGGTGCACGGGCTCAACCGGCTCGGACTGAAACCGACGGACATGATCTCCATCCTGCAGGCGATCAAGACCTCCGGCGCCCTCCAGGCGGAGCTCATCGTACAATGACGGATTCCGCTGCCCTCTTCTCTTCCGTTTCGCGCCGTCGCGGATTCCGCATTGCCGCCACGGCGGCGCTGATTGCGGCGACGGCGCTTGCCGCGGTCCCTGGACTGGCGGTCGCCCAGACGCCCGCGCCGCAGGCTCCGGCCGCCGGTGCGATCGGGACGCAGGCGGCCGTCGTCGCTGCTTCGCCGATGGACGAGAACGCCGCTCAATATTGCAACAACATTGCCAATGCCGCGGCGGATGCTCGGTTTGCGCGGCAGGCGCAGACGCTGAAGGCACTCGAGGCTGAGATCGACAAGCGCGTGGCGGCGCTGGAGCAGAAGCGGGCCGAGTACCAGGAATGGCTCGACCGGCGCGAGGCGTTCCTCAAGAAGGCCGACGAATCTCTGGTGGCGATCTATTCGCAGATGCGCCCGGATGCCGCCGCCGCGCAGTTGACCGCCATGTCCGACGAAGCGGCGGCCTCGATCGTCGCCAAGCTGCAGCCGCGCGCCGCGAGCGCCATCCTCAACGAGATGGACGCCGCCAAGGCCGCGCAGGTCGCCAGCTACATGTCCGGCCTGACAGATCGTCAGACCGGCAAGAAGCCGCCCACGACAGGAATGCGCGGATGAGAATGTTGATCGTCACCGCGGCCCTGCTGGCGATTGCCGGTTGCCAGTCCAGCAAGGATGCGATGGACCAGCCTCACCTGATGCCGCTCGGCTTCGGAATCCAGCCGCCGCGCGATCCGTTGCCGATCGCCATCGCTTCCGGCAACGCGGGCGGCGGGCCGAATTCGACCTGGGGACGAAACAGCCGGGACATGTTCAGCGATCTGCGGGCGACGCATGTCGGCGACAGCCTGACGGTCAATATCACCGTCAACGACAAGGCCGAGTTCGACAACGAGAGCGATCGCTCCCGCGAAAGCGGTATCAACACCGGGATCGGGCTTGGCCTCGGCGCCCTGAACTTCCAGCTTCCCGTGACGAGCGCCGATGTCACCCTGAAGGGCGGCACGAGCAGCAACGGCAAGGGTTCGATCGACCGCTCCGAGAAGCTCAATCTCAACGTCGCCGCCATCGTCACCGAGGTGCTGCCGAACGGCAACCTGGTGATCAGCGGCTCGCAGGAGATCATGGTCAATTACGAGGTGCGCGTGCTGACCGTCGCCGGCATCGTCCGGCCCTACGACATCAGCAGCCGGAACACCGTCAGCTACGAGAAGGTCGCGGAGGCCCGTATTTCCTATGGCGGGCGCGGCCGGATCTCGGACGTGCAGCAGCCTGGCTGGGCGCAGCGCGTCTATGACAAGACCACACCGTTCTAGAGCGCTTTCCGATCGGATGGCTCATCCGATCGGAAGGAGCACGCTCGGATTCGACAGCTTGAGCATGTCGTTCGGATCGATCCGGTCTGTACGGAACATGCTGCTGCGCGCCCTCGTCCGATCTAATGTTCAGGCGAACGAGACCGCGGCCGGCAAGCCCCGGACGCATCTCCGCCAACTGGGCCGGGAACCGGCGGCATCGGCCGCGGCATGGTCGCGCCGAAAGACACAGCGGGAGAGCCCCGGATGGCACTGAGCAGGACCGATCTGGACAAGCCTCGGCGAAAGGGGGGCGGACGCACCATCATTCTGGTGCTGCTGCTGCTCACCGTCGTTGCGGCCGCTGCCGGCGGCGGGGTCGGCCTTTATCTCGCCTCAACCGTCGAGAAGGCGTTCGAGGAGAAGGAGCGCGCCAAGCCGAAGAAGGTCCCTGGTGAGATTGTCTACGGCAACGACGCCCGCCTGCAGCCGCTCGACCCGATCGTCACCAATCTTGCGTCTCCGAGTTCCACCTGGATCCGGCTGGAGGCCTCCATCGTGTACAAGAACGGCAGCCTGGAAGCGCCGCAGGTGACGGCGGCCGAGGTACGGCAGGATCTCATGTCGTATCTGCGCACTCTCCCCCTGTCACAGTTCGATGGACCGAGCGCGCTTCAGCACCTGCGCGAGGACCTCAACGAGCGTGTGGCGCTGAGGACGGACAACCGCGTCCGCGAACTCGTCATCGGAATGATCGTGGTGCAATGAGGCGGATCTCCCTTTCCTTCGACCGCGCCTCCCGCAACGGCCATCGAGCCACACCTCTCCTGCCCATCATGCCCCAGTCCACCAGAACCGCTTCCTGCCCCGACGCCGGCGATCTTTCCCCCGTGAGCGTCGAGGCACCGTTCGCACCGGCGACACCCGGCGACGCGGTGCGTGCGACCCGGCGGATGCCTTCGGGCGGGTGGTCCATGGCCATGCGGTGGCGCATCCTCGCCGTGCTCGTCGTCGCGATGCTGCCGGTGATGATCGCGGACGCTCACGCACAGTCGAACCTGCTCGCGGACCTGCTTCCCGCGGGCAACGCCTCGATGAGCGGGCGGATCGTCCAGCTCTTCGCGCTGCTGACAGTCCTTTCGATCGCGCCGGGCCTGCTCATCATGGTGACGAGCTTCACCCGCTTCGCGGTTGCGCTTTCATTCCTGCGCTCCGGCCTCGGCCTGCAGAGTACGCCCGCGAACCTCGTGCTGATCAGCCTGTCGTTGTTCATGACGTTCTTCGTGATGGCGCCGACGTTCGACCGCGCCTGGCGGGACGGCATCGTGCCGCTCACCCAGAACGCCATCACCGAGGAACAGGCTTACGACCGCATCACCGCCCCGTTCCGCGAGTTCATGCTGGCGGAGGTGCGGCCGAAGGACCTTCAGCTGTTCACCGATCTGGCGGCGAACGCGCGCGACCAGGGCCGCCGCGCCGCCGGCGCAGCCAACGGAGCGGACGGTGATGCAGCGGCTGAAACCAGTGGCAGCGCGCAGGAGGAAGACCGCGACACCCGCGCCTCCGCCCCTGCCGCCCCGAGCTTCATCCCGACCGAAGCCGTCGACCTTCGCGTCCTGATCCCGGCATTCATGATTTCCGAGCTGCGCCGCGGCTTCGAGATCGGCTTCCTGATCGCCTTGCCGTTCCTCGTGATCGATATGGTCGTGGCGACCCTGATCATGTCCATGGGCATGATGATGCTGCCGCCGTCCATCATCTCGCTGCCGTTCAAGGTGCTGTTCTTCGTCCTGATCGACGGCTGGAACATGCTGATCGGTGGCCTTGTGCGTTCCTATTACTGACGCACACCGGAACTGACGCAAAAAAGCGCACCTTCCGGTCAGATGGGATCATTTGACTGCGGCACACCCCTTCGCCTTTGAATCTTCCGAGGCCGCTCTTCCCGCCAGATGGCATGTACCTGAGCGGAGGGCACGCTGCAGGATTCGCGCCCATCGGACCGCTGATGCTGCGGTGATTCCGACAACCCACCGAAACGAAGTCGGGGGCCGAAGCCCCCGATCCGGAATTGTCCCGGCTTCCGCGCGCTGCGCTTCGCCCGCCGCGGGCAAAAGCGCTGCGCTCAGTGCACGCTCTCGTCCTGCCGCGCGGCAGCGGCTTGCTGGACGAGCATCGTCTCCTTCAGTACCTGAAGCGCCTCGAGGACATTGTCCTGCTTGCGCAGAAGGTCGATGAGTTCGTAGCGTGCCTCCAGAAGCCCCGGATTGAGACGGGCCGCCGTTCGCACGGCATCGGTTGCCTCGTCGAGCCGCCCCGCGTCCTTCAATGCGAACCCGAGATTGAGGTGGGCCTTGGCGTCACCGGGCGCGAGTCCCGTCGCCCTCTCGCCGGCGGACACCGCCTCGTCCAGACGGCCGAGCTTGCGCAGCACCAGCGACAAATTGCTATAGGCGGGGCCGTGATCGTTCTTCGCGATCAGGGCCTGCTGCAGCATCTCAGCGGCCTCGTCGTTACGCCCCGTCTGGTGGAAGACGATGCCGAGGTGATGCAGGCTGTCGAAGTGGCCCGGCTCGAATGCAAGAATCCGCCGGTAGATGTCCTCGGCCTCCATCAGACGGCCGACCTGATGATGCCGCATGCCCTCGGCGAACAGCAGCGCCGACTGGTCGTCCGCGGCCCGGCGGGTGCGGATCGACCCGTCCTCGATCGAGCGCACCGTCGGCACCTGGCGCTCCGGTGGAGAGGTTCCGACCGGCAGAGCTTCCACTGCGAACGCCTCCGGCGGGCGTCCCGCACAGTGGATCTCCCACATCCGCTCATAGGCCTGTTCGAGGTGATAGGCATAGCGGTCGATGTCGAACAGCGGCACCGTCAGGCGATTGCCGATCAGGCGCTGGCGCAGCGACGACAGCGTTTCCGGCTCGGTCGCGAGCCTGATGGCCATCGCCTCGTAATCGTCGAGCGTGGCAACGACGAGTTCCGGCAGCCCGGCGGCCGTCACAAGGCTGGCGGCGACCCGGCTCGCGAACGTATCCCCCGGACAGGTCAGCACCGGCAGCCCTGCCCAGAGCGCATCGCTTGCGGTGGTATGGGCGTTGACCGGCAGCGTGTCGAGGAACAGATCCGCGAGGCGGTGCCGGGCGAGGTGCAGCGGCGGCGCCGCGCGATTGGCGAACACGATGCGGGCCGGATCGACGCCGCGGATCATGGCTTCCCGGCGCAGATTGTCCTCGGACCGCTCCTGGTCGCTCAACACCCACAGCACGGATCCGGGAACGGCGATCAGGATCCGCGCCCAGATATCGAACATCTCGGGCGTGAGCTTGTAGATGTTGTTGAAGCAGCAGAACACGAAGCCCTCCTCCGGCAGCCCGCAGACGGCTCGGTTGGGAAGGTCGGCGGCGATGCGGCGGTTGGTGTCGTTCGGCTGGTAGGTGTCCGGAAGGTGGACGATCTTCTCGCTGAAGAACGGCTGGTGCTCCATCGGGGTGACGATGGCATCGGTGATGATGTAGTCGATGAAATCCGCGCCGAGCGTTCCTGGAAAGCCCAGATAGTTCACCTGGACGGGGGCCGGCCGCAGGGCGAGGATGCCCAACCGGCCACCTTTGGTGTAGCCCTTGAGATCGACCAGGATATCGATGCCGTCGTCGCGAATGCGCTGCGCCGCCTCGCGGTCGCTCATGTTTCCGATCTCGACGAAGCGGTCGAACGCATTCTCGAGGCGACGCCGCAGCAGCGAGCCGTCGTCCACGCTCCAGGAATAGGCGGTGATCTCCAGCCGGCCGCGGTCGTGGCGTTCGAAGAGTTCCGCCATCAGGATCGCCGTGGCGTGGGTATGCAGGTCGGAGGAAAGATAACCGATGCGAATGCGCCCGTCCCCGGCGGCGCCCCGCTTGCCGGCCGGCCCGAGCGGCGGCCAGACACCACGCTTCGTCCGTTCGGCCATCTTGCGGGCGTTCTCGAGCTGATCTGCTGGCGTGGACGGCTGCGTGAACAGAACGAACGGGTCCACCGGCTGGTCGCTCGTTCTCAGCAACCGCAGCAATTCCGCCTGGTCGGACTCAAGTTCGCTCCAGTCCCAGACCGTCCGGCACCATTGCGTCAGCAGGTTCCAGACGCTGGGATCGGTCGACGGCCGCAGCGTTGCCGCCCTCAGCGTCTCGATGCTTTCCTCGATCCGTCCGCAGTCGGCGAGCGTCTGCGCCAGAACGAGATGGCCGGCATCGACATCCGGGCGCAGCGCGACGGCCCTACGGAAGACGGCGACGGCCTCATCTGCGGCATCGGGAATCTGTTTCAGGGCATCGCCAAGCGCAGCGAGAATGGTAAGATCGTCCGGCCTGAGATCGAGCGCGCGCCTGTAGGCGTCGGCGGCCTCCTCATTGCGGCCGAGGCTGCGAAGCGCGGCGCCGAGGCCGCGCCAGAGATCACCGTTTTCCGGTGCGGTCGCCAGGCCTTTGCGATAGGCCTCCAGCGCCTCGTCATGCCTCCCCAGGCCTACAAGCGTTCGGTTTCTGAGGAGGAAGACATCGCCACTCGCGGGACCGGCATCCCCCGCCTTCGCCAGAAGCTCCGTCGCGGCGGCGAAGTCGCCGTTTTTCTGGCGCAGCATCGCCAGCGCCGTCATGCAGCCAACATCGCCCGGGTGGAGCGAAAGCCCCATCTGGCAGAGTTCTTCCGCCTTCCCGTCTTCGCCGTTGTCGTGGAACGTCAGAGCTGCCTTGAGGAAAGCCTCCGCGCTCATGTCGACACCGGAGGCGGACATGGCAGGCCGCGGCGCGACACCACCGGCGCCGGGACGCGCGGGCTTGAAACGCTTCAGCTTTTTCTCACGAGACATGCGGGCCGCCTATTTTACGTAAGGCTTCACCATCCGATTGCAGGCTTGCGCGAGCCTGAGGACAGCGGACCGCCGGCGGCGCCTGGCAGCGATGTCTGGCGCAAGCTTCACACAAGCTTGCGCGCTCATGGTGGGGCCATGGTGGATTGGATGCCTGCTGTCGATGTTCCAGCAGGCAATGGCGCGGCTCTCACGCCGCAGCCCGAAATGTCCAAAGGCATGATGCCGCCCCGCCATGCCGGTGAAAGCCCGGCCTGTCCCTGAAGATCATCTTCATCTCTCGATAACGGGACACTACGATGACCAGCATTATCACGAACTCCTCCGCTCTCGTGGCCCTGTCGACCCTCAAGTCGATCAGTAAGGACCTCGACACCACCAACAGCCGCATCTCGACCGGCCTGAAGGTGAATACGGCCAAGGACAACGCCGCCTATTGGTCGATCGCCACCACCACCAAGTCGGACAACGGCCAGCTCGGCGCCGTGAAGGATGCTCTCGCGCTCGGTGCCGAAACGGTCAACACCCAGACCACCGGCATGAACGCGGTTATCGACAAGCTCAACGAGCTGCAGAAGAAGCTGACGACCGCTCTTTCCGCGAACGTGGACCGCGGCAAGATTCAGTCGGAAATCGACACCATCCTGACCGACCTGAGCGACTCGGCTTCGGCCGCCACGCAGGCCGGTGAGAACTGGCTCTCGGTCGACAGCTCCGAGGGCGACTACAACCCGGTCGCCAAGCTGGTGGCTTCGTTCACCCGCACCGGCGGCCAGATCTCGCTCGGCACCGTCGACGTCGATGTCGACAGCGTGAAGCTCTACGACAAGACGACGTCTGCCGGCACCGCCGCTACGGGCGTGGATCTGGCCACGAACGCGACGGCGGTTTCCGCCGCCGACCTCGGCACTGCCTACAGCTCCGCTCTCGCCTCCTTCAAGACCGCTTACTCCACGTTCGCCGCGGCCGCTTCCACGGCCGGCTTTGCCGCGTCCACGATCGCCTCGACCTTCGGCGATTCGGTCAATGCGGACCAGCTGGTGAAGTTCGCGGCGTCCGCCAAGGCGGACTACGACGCCGCCCTGACGAAGTACGAACTGGGCGCCAAGAGCACGGACGACCGCGCGGCGCTGGATGCCGCCGAAGCGCTCTACACCGCTTCGAAGGCCCTGTTCTCTGCCGGCCAGGACGGCCTCAACAATGCGGCCATCGTGAAGAACGACGGCGTGAACGGTGAAGGCGGCATTCTGAACAAGCAGTACACCACGCTTGCCAAGAATGAGGACGGCTTCCTGGTCGGTTACGCGATGTCGGTCGACTCGATCAACATCTCGAACATCGACGATACGGACCTCTCCAAGCTGCGCGGCTACATCGACGTCGTCGATAAGGCGCTGGGCGCGGCCACCGACGCCGCGACCGTTCTCGGTACGGTTTCGACCCGCATCGACAGCCAGCAGACCTTCGTCGGCTCTCTCATCGACGCCAACACCAACGCCATCAGCGCGCTGGTCGATGCGGACATGGAAGAAGAGTCGACCCGCCTCAAGGCCCTGCAGACCCAGCAGCAGCTCGGCGTTCAGACCCTGTCGATCGCCAACTCCAGCGGCCAGAACATCCTGTCGCTGTTCCAGTAATCGGATCCCGATCCGAAACGCACCCGCCGCCTACGGGCGGCGGGAATCGGGACCGCGCTTCCCCGGGCGCGGTCCTTTTTTATGCGCGCAATCTCCGGACAAGCTTCAGAGCACACACTCGGCATCAAGGATCGGCATGACCGCCCGGATTGTTCCGACGGCGGCCAAGCGGACAGCCTCCATCGCGCAGCGCACGGGCGTTCGAAAGCCGCGGGCGCCCCGAAGGACGCTGCCGCTGCAAGCGTCGTGACTGCAAGTGTGTCGTGTTTGAGGAGGCTGAGTGTCCATGCCGGGCCTCGCGCAAGCTGAACAGCTCTGGTCGAATATTCGCGACCTCGGAACACGGCGCCTGATCGCACTCGGCCTGATCGCACTCGCCGTCATGCTGGCGATCGGCCTCGGCGTCTATTATCTGAGCCAACCCGAGCGGGAGGCGCTCTATACCGGCCTCAGCCGAGACGACGTCACGCGCATGGGCGGCGTCCTGAAGGATTCCGGCATCCCCTTCGACGTCAGCGCCGATGGTTCGGCCGTGCTCGTCGGCCATCGCGACACGGCCCGCGCCCGCATGCTTCTGGCGGAAAAGGGCCTGCCGCAGAACACCAATTCCGGTTACGAGCTGTTCAACGACCTCGGTTCGTTCGGCCTCACTTCGTTCATGCAGCAGGTCACCAAGGTGCGTGCGCTCGAGGGCGAACTCGCCCGCACCATCCAGGGCATGAAGGGAATCAAGGCTGCGCGCGTGCACATCGTGCTGCCGGAACGCGGATCGTTCCGCACCGAACAGCAGCCGGCGACGGCCTCCGTCGTGATCCGCACCGAAAGCGCCGACGACACCTCGTCGGCCCAGGCGATCCGCTATCTCGTCGCAGCCGCCATCCCCGACCTGAAGCCGGAAGGCGTGACCGTTCTTAACACCGATGGCCGCGTACTTGCGTCCGGTGACATGGCCGACAGCACCTCCACAGGCAAGATGACCCACCTGGAGGAGCAGATAAACAGCGAGCTGACGCAGAACATTCGCAAGACGCTGACGCCCTATCTCGGCCTCAACAATTTCGAGGTGAGCGTTTCGTCGAGGCTCAACACCGACAAGACGCGCACGAGCGAGACAATTTACGACCCCGACTCGCGGGTTGAGCGCTCGGTGCGGGTTGTCCGCGAGAACAACACCTCGCAGAACCGTGCAAGCCAGCCGCCGACGACGGTTCAGCAGAACATTCCGCAGGAACAGGTCCAGGGTGCCGCCGGCAACGACTCCGCCGAGGAATCGAACCGTCGCGAGGAACTGACCAACTACGAGGTCTCGGCCAAGACGATCGAGCGCGTGAGCGACGGCTATACCGTGGAGCGACTTTCGATCGCCGTGCTCGTCAACCGCGACCGTCTGCTCGTCAATGCGAGCACCCAGGGCGGTTCGGTGCCGGTCGACGACCAGTTGAAGGACATCGAGCAACTGGTCCGTTCGGCGGTCGGCTTCAATGCGGAGCGAGGCGACCAGATCAAGGTGTCGGCCGTCAGCTTCGCCGAAGGCGGCAATTCGATGGAGCCGGTGCCCCCGCTCGGGATCAAGGACCTGCTGCTGCGCCAGATGGGTACGCTCATCAATGCCGCGGCGATCCTCATCGTGGCCGTGCTGCTGATCTGGTTCGGGCTGAAGCCGGCCGTGCGCGCCATCCTGGCCCAGCCGCAGGCCGAAACGGCCGGATCCGATCTCTTGATCGAGGGGCCGGAGAGTGTGGCACTCGCCGAAGGCAGCTTCCCGCAGCTGCCCGCCAGCGAGAATCCGAACCTGATCGAAGACCTCACGAGCCGTATGAACCGCTCGCCGCAGAAGCGGCTCGAGCAGATGGTCGAATATGACGAAGAGCAGGTCGCGGCCATCCTGAAGCAATGGATGCGTCAGGAAGAGACCGCAGCATGAGGCAAGATCTCGCCCGTTTCCTGCCGAACTTCGAGGAGCCCTCCGCCAAGGGTGAGGAGTCCCGCGCTCCCGTCACCGAGGCACGCGTCGCGCAGGCCGTCGCCGATGCCGTTGCCCGCGCGACGGCGGAAGCGCTCGAACGCGGCCGTCGCGAGGGGGCAGAGGCCGAACGCGCCGCAAACAAGGCTGCGCGGGCCGCGGAACTCGCCGCGCTCGACAAACGGCTCGCGGACGAGCGCCGCCGCTGGAGCGAGGAGGAGGCCGAGCGGCTGGCAGACAGGTTCGCGCTGGCCGTGGCGAGTCTTGAGGAATCGCTGCTTTCGAGCGTCGCACGCACGCTTGTGCCGTTCCTCGATGAGGGCATCCGCAGACGAGCGCATGAAGGGCTTTGCGATCTTCTGGCCGGCATGCTGGAAACCGGCGAACACAAGTCGCTGGCGATTTCCGGGCCGAAGGATCTGCTGGCACCGCTTCAGGAGCGGTTCGCCCGTCATGCCGCCGCCATCACCTTTACCGAGGCGGACACGCCCGACGTCCGCGTTATCGTAGACAGCACCGTGATCGAGACGCAGACGCGGATCTGGTCCGAGCTTCTCGCCAACGCCATCGAGTGAGAACCGGAATGAGTTCCGCACCCGAACATGATCTGATCATTATCCGCCGCGTCGAGGAAGAAGAACACGAGTCGCATAATACGGCCTGGAAGGTCGCGCATGCGGACTTCATGACGGCGATGATGGCCTTCTTCCTCATCATGTGGCTCATCAACGCCACTGACGACGAGGCGAAGAAGGAAATCGCGAACTACTTCAATCCGATCAACCTCGCTGCGAGCCCGGTGGAGCACAAGGGCGTCAACGACCCGAAGCCGCTCGCCGAAAGTCCCACGCAGAAAAAGGGCGTCAACGATCCGAAGCCGATGAAGGCCGACGAACAGGAGATCGTCGGGCACGAGATGGGCGACGGCGACAAGTCGCCGACCGGCAATAAGCCGGGCGGTGAGAAGGTGCAGGCCGGGCCGGATACCACCGGCGTCGTGAAGGTCGCCATCGGTCAGCAGGCGGCAACGTCCCAGGAAGAGGCCGCGGCGTTCCAGGATCCCTATGCGGTTCTCTCAAAGCTCGCCTCTCTCGCCCCGGCAGACACGCCGGCCGATCCCGACGTGGTGATCGGTGTGGTCGGACAGGAAGGCGTGGCGACGAGCGCTGCCCAGGCGCAGCGCGACCCGTTCGATCCCACCTATTGGCAGCTGCGCGACGGCCCCAAGAGGAAGACCCCCGATCCAACGGCGCAAAACGGGGCCGCCTCGCAACCCCAGCCCGCGAATACCGCCATCGACGCGCGCTCTTCCGGCAAGAACGACGGCTTTGCGGTCGTGAACGATCCGGGGGCAGGCGCGCAGGCCGCCACCAACATCGCCGAGCAGGGCATGTCGATGTCCGCGGCTCTCTCCGGCGGCGATCTCCCCCCCGATCCGGAAGCGGCCGATATCGCCGCCGCGGCGGTCGCCGAGGCGGAGGCAGCGGCAGCGGCGGCGGTCGCCCAGCGTGCGGCCGACCGGCAGGCGAGAGCCGTCGCCCTCGGGGCGGAACTCGCGGCCGCTTTGCGCACGTCGGTCGGCACCGCCGCGATCCCGCATGTCGAGGTCACATCGTCGAGCGAGGGACTTCTGATCAACCTCACCGACGATCTCGATTTCAGCATGTTCCCGATCGGTTCGGCGATTCCCCATCCGAAGCTCGTGAAAGCCATGGAGAACGTGGCCGCGGTGCTGAAGGAACGCCCCGGACAGGTGCTGATCCGCGGCTATACCGACGCCCGGCCGTTCCGCTCCGAGACCTACGACAACTGGCGCCTTTCGACCGCTCGCGCCCACATGGCCTACTACATGCTGACCCGTGGCGGGCTCGACAGCGCACGCATCGAGCAGATCGAAGGCCATGCGGACCGGAACCTGAAGAACCCCGACGATCCGAACGCGGCCGAGAACCGGCGGATCGAGATCGTCCTGCAGGTGCCGGAATGAAGCCGATCGTTCGTCGTTGCGCATGGCAAGCCGGGATGCGCTCGCCGGGCGCGGCAGCCGGGGGAACGCCCTTCCGGCGCCCTCATCGCGGCTTCCGCGCGGCCCTGCTGGCAACAGCACTCGTCGCGGTGGGCAGCGCCGGGTGCACGGCGGCGTTCGGGCAGAGTGCAGCGCCGGCGGCGCCGCCGCCCCAATCGGTCGCGGGAATGCCCGCCTCCGGCCAGGCCACGATGCCGTGGCCCACCGCGGACGACGCACGCAAGGCCGAGCAAGCGGAAGCCGCCACCAGCTCGGTCCAGCCGCCGGCCCACACACCGGCGCCCTCCGGCGACGTGTCGAGCGGGGCGGCGGTGGGCGGCACCGAAGCACCGGCGGTTTCATCCGTTCAGCCGCCGGATAATGGCCGCGCTGTGACGCCGGCCGGCCCCCCTGCCCTCCCGGCCGAAGCGGCGGCACCGCCCCCAGAACCGGCGAGCGACAGCGGCGCCACCGCGGCCGCCGCATCTCCTTCCGCCTCATCTCCTTCCGCCACGGCCCCGGCGTCGGCCGAGGCGGAGCCGACTCCTCCTCCGCCTTCGAACGGGCCGCTTCCCGGCGGCACCATGCCGGCGCCGCAGGCGATGGCGGCCGTCGCAGCCGGCGATGGACCCGCGATCGCGGCACCCTACGAGTTGATCCGCACACTGCAGGGCATCCAGGACGACATTGCTGCCGGGTCCGTCGCCGCGCTCAATGCCCAGCGTGTCCTGCTTTCGCGCATCGATCGCGAATTTCTGGCCGCGCCTCCGGACGCCTGGAAGGAGGCGCGCAATGCCAACGCGCTCGTCGCCTTCATCCTCAGCGGCGGCAGCCCGGTGACATTGCGGACGCTGCTCGACCGCGGCATCGAGCCGGCGATCGACGATAACCTTCTGCGCGGCTCGCTCGCCTACGCGGAGGGGCGGGAGAGTGTCGCCGAGCCGCTGTTGCGCGATATCGATCCGCGTGCTCTGCCGGCCAGCATTGGTGGGCAGGTCGCGCTCGCGCAGGCGGCGCTTTCCGCCGCGAAGGACCCCGCGAAGACCATCGCCCTGCTCGATACCGGCCGCTTGCTGGCGCCGGGCACTCTGGTGGAGGAGGCGGCGCTTCGCCGGGAAATCCTCATCGTCAGCCAGGCGGGCGACAACACCAAGTTCGAGATGCTGGCCCGGCAATATCTCCAGCGGTTCAGCCGGTCGGTCTATGCCGGCAATTTCCGGCAGCGCTTTGCAGCGGCGTTGACGCGCATGAGCTACATCGACAATCCCGCGCAGTTCGCCCGTCTCGACGAGACATTGAAGCTGCTTCGCGTCAATGCGCAGCGCGAACTCTACCTCACAATCGCAAGGGCATCGGTCAGTCAAGGCAAGACCCCCGCTGCGATCCTCGCATCGGAACGGGCGCTTGATACGGCAGCGCCGGGTTCGGAGGATGAGGCCCGCGCCCTCGTCTATCGTGGGGCGGCACTCGCAGTGACCCAGGATGGACTGGAGCGCGGCATCGGCAGCCTTCAGGCCTCCGATGCCAGCAAGTTGCCGCCGGAGGACGCGGCATTGCGCGCGGCCGCGATCCAGGCCGCCGAGCTGATCCGCACGGCTGCGATCCCGGACGGCAAGCTCGTCCAGACGACGGGCGCTCAGGTCGCGGACGCCAACACGCCGCTCGACGCGGCCGCCCCGCCCACCCCGGCCGGCGCCGCACCGGTCACTCCGGCTGGCACCGCACCGGTGGCCCCAGCTGGCGCTACACCGGCGGCCCCGGCTGGCGCCGCTCCTGTCTCCCCGGCTGGCGCCGCACCGGGTGCGCCCGCGAGTTCGGCTGCCGCTCCGGCGACCGCCGGCGGCTCCAATGCTGACGCTGGAACGGCGCAGCCGCAGCCGACAGCGGACTCGCCGGCCGCGGTGGTCCAGGCCCGCAGCGTTCTCAGCGCCGTCGATTCACTCCTAGCGGACGCCCCAGAATGACCAGACTCGATGTCGGCCTTCCCACGAGCACGCCAAGCGATGTTCGGGCCGCCAAGGCCGGAAGTGGTTCGGCCGCCGGACACCAGGCGCGTGGGACGACCGGAGGGTCGGATTTCGGCTCCGTCCTTTCGGATCTCGGACAGCGGCGGTACGGCCAGAACGACGCGGCGGAGACCGACCGTAATGCGGACGAACGGCCGGGTTCCGGTCATGGCGGACGCGACCGCAGCGGCGCCGGAACAGTCGATGCCGATGAGACGACGAGCCTCGACGCCAGCGGGCAGCAGACCGCGGCCGCGCAGACCACCCCGCTCGTCGCATTTCCGTCTGGCTTCGCCGAGTTGCTCGCGGCGCAAGGGGCTGGAGGCCAGACCGGCGATACTGCCGAGAATGGTACCGGTGCCGGCCCAAGCGACGCGGAACTGGCGCTCGCTCTGCTTCGCCAGGGCAAGGATGGCACGGGCGCCGACGCCGCCCTCGAAGCAGACGGCGGGGGAGCTGGCGGCAGCGGTGAGACATCGAAGATCGTCCGCATGGAGATCTTCGGTCGTGAAACCCATTTCGCTCCCGTGCTCGCCCCCGAGGCCGCCTCGCAGGGCACTGGCGGGACCGAGCGGCAGAATGGCACGGGATCGTCCGACGGCGGAGCCGCCTCACGCCCGATCGCCAATCGAAACGATCTGACGGCCCTGCTTGCCGCAACCGACGTCGGCCGGCAGGCGACCGCAGGCGCGCAGCAGCAGACTTCGGCCGCCGGAACGACATCGCGGGAGGACCGGACGGGAGACGCCGGGGGACGGCGATCCGCGCGCGGTGCCGATGCGCGGCTGCGTGGCACCGAAGAAAGGACGGCGAGGACCGCGGAAGAACGGGCAGGCGTCTCCGGATCGGACGAACGCGCCGCGTCCGACGTCGACACCATCACGGCGGAAGCGGGCTCATCCGATCAGAGCGATGCGCAGGGATTCGAACCGCCGATGACGCAGGTCGCCCGAGAAGTGCTTTCGGCCGCGCGCGCCGCCGGCGGTCAGGGAAGTCTGGCATCTGCACAGTCCGGAACAGGTTTTGCCGCCGCGGCGCGCCTCAGCGAGTTGTCCAACGTGTCCGCGTCCGGCGACGCGGTGCGGCTGCTGAACATCCGCCTGAAGCCTGATGCCCTCGGCGACGTCACCATCCGGCTAAGACTTGTCGGCAACGCCCTCGACCTGCGTGTCAGCGCCAGCAAGCCGGAAACGGCGGAAATGCTCGCGAGCGACAGCCATGCCCTCAAGCATATCCTGCGGGAGGCCGGCTACGACACCGATGTCGTCTCGATCGACGTCGGCTCGGCGGGCTCGGCGCTCCGGCCGCAAGTGGCCACAGCACCGAATCCCGCTTTCAACGGCACCTCCAACGGCAATGCCGGATCCGATGGGGGCAGCCCGCGCCAGGACGGCCAGCCGCAGCATCAAGGCGGCCATGGCCCGCAAGACCAATCGACACAGAAAGAAGCCAACGGGAATGCCGATCCAACAACTCAAGGCCGTGTTGCTGGCGTCGTTTATATCTAGCCTCACCCTGTTCGCCACGGCGCCTGCCGCCAGCGCAGCGCAGAATGTGTGTGAACGTGAGATGACGCGCGCGTCCGCGCGGTACGGTGTTCCCGTCGCGATCCTCTACGCGGTCGGTCTGACGGAAACCGGCCGCAAGGGCTCGCTGCAGCCGAACGCGATGAACATCGAGGGCAAGTCCTACTTCGCCACCAGTCGGGGCGACGCGATACGCCGCTTCAACGAGGCACGGCGGAGCGGTGCGAAGCTGATCGATCTCGGCTGCATGCAGATCAATCACTACTTCCACCGCGACCAGTTCCCCTCGCTGGAAGCGATGCTGGAGCCGCGGACAAATGTCGACTATGCGGCGAGATTCCTGAAGACGCTCAAGGCCCGAGAGGGCAGCTGGACGATGGCGGTCGCACGATACCACGCGGGGCCGAACAACAATCCGGCACAGAAGCGCTATATCTGCGCCGTCATCACCAATCTGGTTGCGACCGGCTTCGGCTCGTGGACGCCGCGGTCAAAATCCTTCTGCCGATAGAATGTGAACCGTCCGACGAGATCGTCAGGCCAAGGCGAAGGCCATCGTCGAAGAGGCGGATTCCGCTCCGTTCGCGACATGCCGATCCGAGGGCGCACGAGCCGGTGCCCGGCACCACCAGGTCGGCGCGCACCGGGAACCATTCGCCGAAGTTTGCAAGACGTAACAGCGTTCGGCAGTCCGAAACGCAGGTCGTCCCAAGACCGCGGATGTGCTGCACTGCATCGGGCAGCGCTGCCAACGCTCGCTCGGCTGCAGCTCGGGCACATTCTGAATCGAGCGACAAACCGCGCAAGAACATCACCGCGATCGTTTGACTACGAGCGAATTGTGCTGCCTTCCCCCAAAGGCATCACATCCATCGCAGCCATAATATAGCTCCTCCATCGAATGCAGGAATATTCTCGCCTTGAGGCAGGTCAAAAGGATAACGACAATATCAGAGTTCCAACATAAATATTTTATGACAGGATAGTATTCCGAACACCTGTTTTGCTTCGGCGTTCACGTCTGGCTCCAGTCCCGCTCAAACGCGCCGGCAGAGGGGCATGGTGATACGGGCCGGGGCCTCGGGTTTCAGGCATCCCGAAGTCCGATCAGAAACGACGAAAGCCGGGCCTCACGACGAGGCCCGGCTCACGATCAGAGAAAAGAAGCAATAACTTCGGATAAATCGATGCGATACTGAAATTCTATGCCAGCTCTATAAAAGCTAGGCGATCATGACGGCTCGACGAAGCAGTATCCGAGATATCGCTTCGCTTCGATGACCTCATATCCAAGGCGTTGCCGCAGCTTCTTGCGCAGCTTGCTCATATGACCTTCAACCACAGTCTCCGACACGGAGTGATTGAAGATACCGTATATCGAATTGAACAACTGCGCCTTGGTGATGCGGCGACCACTGTTCTTGACGATATATTCGAGTATTAGACGCTCACGACGAGGCAGAGGCAACGGATCACCGTCAATCTCCGGATCACGCCCGTCGAAATGAACTTTGAGTCGTCCTTTGACGCTCGGCCCGGAATTCATGTTGAGCCGGCGCCATACTGCGTCCGATCGAGCAATCAGCTCACGAACATGCACAGGCTTAGGAACAACATCGTCGATCCCGGCAGAGAACAATTTCAACGTCTGCTCGAGAGAACGAACTTCACTCAGGGCGATGATCGGCGCGCGGCTGTGAGTTCGTATCAGATCGGGATAATTCTGACGACCATCGAAGTCACCAAGAACAAATCCCTGAACGGACCTCAGATCTTGGTCAGAAGTGGTTTCGACCCACTCCCTGAACTCTTCGGATCGCAGTCCAAGAGATGGCCAGCCCTCTCTTGTAAAGCCAGATACGTACGCAGCAGAGACCTCAGGCCTCTGTTCGATAAAAATATACATAACGTGCCCCCGCACATGTTACACATCAGCCTTGGCGTTTCTTAGTCGTCTTCTTGACAGCGACTTTCATAAACGGCCGAAACCAATGTCACTTATCTTCGCTTAGAAGCGCCAAAGGAGTCAAATTGAGATTTGCGTCTTATTTCGCTTATTCAAAATTAGAGGCCTTATACTTGAATGAGACTCATGGAGACAGGCGTTCGCCGCAACCTTGGAGGGCCGCTTTCGGCCCCGAATAACCAAAGCGGGCACACTCGTTTGGGTTGTCATATCTGAAAAATTTTCTCTCTTGACGCGAGAACACACGGTTCAGGCATCGGATCTGTCACCCCGCAATGCACAAATTGCCGAGGCATGCGGGAAAAGCGGGCAGTCTGTCATCAAGCTGTCTTCGCCGGCGGACCGGCACGAGTTTGCAACTGTTAACAAAAGCCTTCTGCAAAGCGGCCGCGTTTAAGCCCGCTCGAATGCTCCGTTCACATTTGGTCATAATGTCGCACGCTCGGAACGAAGCAAGCTGGCAGACCATCCGTTGGCCTCCAAATGCTTCCAGATCGGAGCAAATTCACACCACCTCGCACGCGCTCCGGATCCGTTGGAGACACCCCTCGCGAACGACCTGCGTGCGCGCGACCTCAACGTGGGCCGATGCAAAGCGGCAGCGCGTCGGGAGATGGTGCGGTCGCACATCTCGGTGCGGCGTTCACGCGGGACGCCGCAGCGCGAAGCCGTTCGATCAGTATCGCGTCGGCGACCGGAAGATTGAAATGCTCGTCGGACGCGAAGGCGGCGATGGCATCCTCGATCGACCTGGGAGAGGGATTCGGGGGGGCCGCCGGCAGATACATCAGCGATCGCAGCAGGCGGAGCATCTCCGCCCGCATTTGCCCGCCTCCCCGGGGGTCGACAGCAAACGGAAGAATGATACGCCTCGGCAATCCCGACCCCGACGCCGCCCGTGAGGGCGATGCGGGTTCGGACGGCACATCGACGGCCGTGACCTCACCGCCGCCCTTTCCCCGCGAATCGCCGCCAGGCGGGGGCGGAGTGGCATCCGATTCCGGCGCCGGCGGTGCAGCCGGTCCGGATTGCGTCCCGACGACCGGCCCGGCCGGCGGAACCGCGTCGCCCCAACCCGGGTCGGGCTGGACCAGTCCCGCCGCTCCGACAGGGCGGAACGACGGTTCTGCCGGCATGTCCGCAGCTGCGCCCTCCGATTCCGCATCGGTTGGGTTCAGCAGCCGGTCCGACCGGCTCGCGAACCAGACGCCGGCGGAATAGCGGCACCGCTCTCCCTCGACGGCCGCGGTCACGCCGCCGACACCTTCATAGACATATGAGAAACGGCGGCAGTCAGGGCCGCCGGCACCCACGAAGAAAGAGGATGCCACGACCGAGAGCCGCGAACCGGATGGAAGTTCGGACACGACATTCCGGTCCGCCGGCGTCATTTCCAGAATGGCGGAAAGCTCTTCTTCGACCGGATAACGGTCGGGGGCAGGAATAACGTCCGGTGTCGCGAGGCCTCCCGTCGCGGCGACGGCGAGAACATGCCGGCTTTCGCCGCTCGACGGATACACCACGGCTGCCGCAGGCTGCCTGTCACGAAGCGTCGGACGAGCGGCGACAGCGTCGCGTTCGAAGCCGGAGAACGCCGGCGAAAACCCGGCGGAACCCACAAGAAGCAGGACGCAATGCAAGGCGTAGGGAAGGAGAGACCCGGCGCGGCCACGCGCCGGCTGCACGGAGGACCCGTCAAGGCGTCCGCGGACGCCCTTCCGGAGCTTCCCGTGCCGCTGGCACGTCATGCCTTTTCGAAGACGTTCTCGATCTTGCCCTTCAAGGTCTGGGCATTGAACGGCTTGACGATGTAGTTGCTCACGCCGGCCTTTTTGGCGGCGATCACGTTCTCCGACTTCGCCTCGGCGGTCACCATGATGAACGGCGTCTCGCTGAGAGCCTCGTCGCTGCGAACCCGCTGGAGGAGTTCGTAGCCCGTCATCGGCTCCATGTTCCAGTCGGAAATCACGAGCCCGTAGGTGCGCTGCTTCATCTTGGCAAGCGCCTCGGACCCGTCATACGCTTCGTCGACGTCCTCAAAGCCAACCTGCTTCAACAGGTTACGTATGATTCTGATCATGGTCTTATAGTCGTCGACCACGAGGATGGGCATCGAATGATCAAGGGCCATTGGCACGCTCCGAAAGCGCTCAGCAGGCAAAGCTCCCATGACGAAGCGATCACCAGCATGAACGCTCTAGTTTTAGCCCGCCTAATCTTGCTTGAGGCTTGCATGGCACCACGATAAGGGCTTCCCCGGGAATCGGGTCAACGATAAGCTGTCCTTCTATGGGATGGATGAAACTGCGGGGGTAGGAATGTCGGGCGGCCGCAGACCGTTTCGCGTCGAAACTCTTGGGATCCAGGAGGGTTTTGGCGCCCCCGGCCGATCCGTCGAATCCGAGATACGTACCCTGGTTTCCGATCACCTTGGTCGAATCTTTCAGGAATTGATGGAGTTGCGCGAGCTTACCGAGCAGATCGGCAAGCGCGATCGCGAGGCGTTATTGCGTAGCGGAGAAGATTCGCTGCGTCTGGACATCGAGCAGATACAGCACGCGATCCAGAAGACGCGCTACGAGATCGTGACGCTTCGTGCTGACAAGGAAGCAGAATCCTTCAGCCGGGCCACGGACGAGCTCGATGCCGTCGTATCGGACACGGAAAGCGCGACGGACACGATCCTCAGCGCCGCTGAACGGATCGACGAGGCGGCCGCCCGGATCTCCAAGCATGTCAGCGAGGAGCACCAGGGCGAGATTGCCGCGATCCAGGATCAGGTCATCCGCATCTTCGAAGCCTGCAACTTCCAGGACATCACCGGCCAGCGCATCAGCAAGGTTGTCCGGCTGCTCCATTTCGTGGAAGAGCGCATCGAGCATATGATCGAGATCTGGGGCGTCGACGACGACAAGCAGCCGGAGGGCGCCACGGCGTTCGGCCAGCGCACCGGCGACGAGGCCCTGCTGAACGGGCCGGCGCTGATCACCGACAAGGACGTCGTGTCCCAGGACGACATCGACTCGCTGTTTTCCTGATCATCGTCGCTCCGCGCGGCCGTGATCAGGCCACCGAATCGGGCCGCGGCCGGACGGGTGCGGCGCCTGCCTCGGTCGTCGGCCCGATGGGCACAATCGTGGTATCGGCGACGATGCGATCCCGTCCCATTCGCTTGGCACGATAGAGCGCGCGATCAGCCTGCATCATAAGGTCCGCCAGGTCGGCGTCCTGAGCCCGGGCGCAGGCAACGCCGCCGCTCACCGTCGTCGCCGCAGGACCGTCGTGCTCACGGGTCGCGACGGCGAACGCGGTCCTGATCCGTTCGGCAACGGCCATCGCCTCCTGCGGTGCCGCGCCGGCCAGCAGCACCGCGAATTCTTCACCGCCGATGCGGCCGAGCATGTCGCCCTCGCGCAGCGATTCGGTGGCGCAGGCGGCAAAGCGGCGGATGACGCGGTCGCCGGTCGGGTGGCCGAAGGTGTCGTTGATCCGCTTGAAGCGGTCGATGTCGAACACGACGAGCGCAACCGACGTTCCGGCACGACGCGCCGTCGCCAGCAGGCGCCCTCCCTCTGCAGTGAACGTTCCACGATTGAGGACGCCCGTCAGCCCATCCACCCGGGCTATGTCGCGCTGGACGCGCTCGGCTCTCTCCTTGCTCATCGAGACGAGAAGCAGCCCGCCGATCACGGCGAAGAATACCATTGAGAGATCGACGGCCTGGCTCACGTGCGAGACGTCGACGCTTCCCTCGATCGACGGAAGATGGCCGTCGATCGCGAAGCCGATGCGCACGACCATGCAGGTGGCGTGAAGGGCGGCCACCACCATCAGCGGACGGCGCGACGGCAACCGCTCGTCGCGCCCCCGCCACAGCTCGAACGCCCACATCGCCGACAGGAGGGCCGCCAACAGGGACGCAACGATGACCCGCGCGGCGATGGAGGCGTAGAAGGCCGGAACGGCGCAGAGTCCGAGCCAGACCAGAACCGCCAGCGGCCCCACCCAAAAGGATTCAGGACGGCCTTCGAACCGTCGCAAACCGCACCAGATGAAGGCCGATCCGGACAGCAGCAGTGCGTTGGCGCCGATGATCACGGCCGCCTCGGTCACACTGCCGCGGATCGCGAACAGGCCGATCGCCAGCGCGTTCGTCAGGTAGCCTGCCCCCCACCAGCCGAGTGCGGCACCATCCTTGCTGTGGCGCGCCGATACCAGCATCGCGCCGCCCATCAGGACGGCGATCAACAGGCCGGTGAACGCAAAGGTGAAGTAGTCCAGTCGCATCCCGGAACCTCGAGGTGCGCAGCGCACCGCATGAGACCAAGCGCACGATCTTGGCGCATCGCGGCGGAATTCCGCGTTAAATTTAGGTCATGTTGGGCTGCCCTGCCGAAATCGCATGAGGATGCCCGCCCGGCGTTCGCGCGCGTTTCCCGGCAATATAATGCCGTCATCCAGCCAAAGCCGCGCCCCTGTTTATACCTTCTCTAAGTAGTTGCGAATGATTTGCAGAAATGTTGCACGGGGCGCGTGAGGCGATTAGGAGTGAGGAACGCCTTTCGGCAATCCGGACCTCCTCCGGAGCCGTAAGCCATGATTATCCCGCCGCCGAGCGAGGCACGCACATCTGCGGGCATACGGCTGCCGGCGGCAGGACCAACGGATCGAGAGTTCCCCATGGGTAGCAGCAGCAGCGGTTTCCTTGCGCACGCGATGGCGGCAAGCCAGTTTCCCGGAGCGACGGCTGCCGGCATCGGCGCTGCCACCGCCCGCCGCGGGCGTCGCCGGTCCGGGCGGCTGGTGGGAATGGCCTTCGTCGTCGCGGCCACCGCCCTCACACCGCTCGCAACAGCGCCCGCCTGGGCCGCAGAGACCGTCACGGACGGTCGTGGCCGGACCGTCGAGATCGCCGACACCAGCCGCATCGTCTCGGTCGGCGGCACCGTCACCGAAATCCTCTACGCGCTCGGTCACGGCGGCAATATCGTTGCGGTCGATTCGACCAGCCTCTATCCGCCGGAAGCGCTGAAGACCAAGGACAATGTCGGCTATCTGCGCTCCCTGGCGCCGGAGGGCGTTCTGGCCGAAGCACCGACGCTGATCGTGGCTGAGGGCGATGTCGGCCCGCCGCCGGCGGTGGACGTCCTCACCTCCTCCACGGTGCCGATGGTCATCATCGACAATACCAAGACACCGGAGGCCGTCGAAAGCCGCATCCGCTTCATCGCCGACGTGATCGGGGAAAAGGACAAGGGCGAGGCGCTCGCCAAACATGTGCAGGACGGCTTCGAACGTCTCGCGGCTGCGCGGGCGAAGGTCGGCAAGCCGGTCCGCGTCATGTTCGTACTGTCGCTGCGCAACGGGCAGCCGATGGTCGCGGGTTCCGGCACCGCCGCCGACGCCGCGATCCGGCTTGCGGGCGCGGAGAACGTCGCGGCCGGCGTCGAAGGCTACAAGGGAATGACGGAAGAGGCGATCGTCGAGGCGGCACCGGATGCCGTGGTGATGATGGCCCATGCCCAGGCGAGCGCTTCCGCCGACGAGGTGTTCGCCATGCCGGCCTTCCGTATGGTACCCGCCGCGGAGGGTAAACGGCTGATCAAAGTGGACGGGCTGGCGCTGCTGGGCTTCGGCCCGCGCACCCCCGAGGCCGCGCTGGAACTGTGCCACGCGCTCGACCCCGCCTGCACAGCAGACACGCCATGACCGTCGCGCGCGCCGATGCCCGCCAGGATGGCGCCGAGCGGCGTCCTTCTTCTCCGCAGGCGTCCGCCACCGCGATGGATGCGAACGGCCGTCCTGCCCGCCCGAAACCCGCCGGACGAACGGGAAGGGTGACAAGACGCGGGGATCGGTCCGGCCGCGCCCGGCTCGGCATCGCGGTCGCCGCCGCCCTGCTCGGCGTCGCGATCGTTCTGTCCGTTGCCGTCGGTCCGACGGGAATATCGCTCGACGCCCTGCCCCGCGTCCTCGCATCCCTTGTCGCGGATGGCGAAGTGGCGCCGTCGGTCGCGCGCGAGCGGCTGGTGCTTCTCGACATCCGCCTGCCGCGCACGGTGCTCGGGCTGCTCGTCGGCAGCGCCCTCGCTGTCACCGGCGCAATGATGCAGGGCCTGTTCCGCAATCCGCTTGCCGATCCCGGCCTTGTCGGCGCCTCGTCCGGCGCCGGCCTCGCCGCGGTCGCCGTGATCGCGCTCGGTGGCGGACTGCTCGCGCCGGTGGTCGGCTTCCTCGGCAACGAGGCCGTGCCGATCGCCGCCGTCGTCGGCGCGTTCGGATCGACGATGCTGCTCTATTCGCTCTCCACCCGCGAGCGGCAGACCTCGGTCGCGACGCTCCTGCTTGCCGGCGTCGCCATCGGCGCCTTCGCCGGCGCCCTGTCGGGACTGATCGTGTTCAAGGCCGACGACAGGGCTCTGCGCGACATCACCTTCTGGACCCTCGGTAGCCTCGGCGGCGCGACGTGGCCGAAGATCGCCGCGGCGCTGCCGTTCTTCATCGTCGCGGCGGTGGCCGCGCCGCTGGTGGCACGGCCGCTCAATGCGCTGCTGCTCGGCGAGGCGGAGGCCGTGCATCTCGGCGTCGCCATCGAGCGGGCGAAGAAGATCGCCATCGTTGCCGCGGCCTGCGCGGTCGGGGCGTCGGTTGCGCTGTCGGGCGTGATCGGCTTCGTCGGCATCGTGGTGCCGCATCTCGTGCGGCTTGCGACCGGGCCCGACCACCGCTGGGTGTTGCCGGGCGCGGGACTTGCCGGCGCCGCGCTCCTGCTGTTCGCCGACGCCGCGGCCCGGATCCTGGTGTCGCCGGCAGAACTGCCGATCGGCATCGTCACCGCCGCGATCGGCGCGCCGTTCTTCCTGTGGCTCCTGATGAACCGGCGGGGGGGCTTGCTGTGATCTCCGCGAACCAACCCCCGGCGATGATCGAGGCGCGCAATGTCAGCTTCCTGCGTGGCGGTCGCGCCGTGCTCGACGGCATCGACTTCGCCGCCCGACCCGGCAGCTTCACGGCCATCGTCGGCCCGAACGGCGCAGGGAAATCGACGCTCCTGAAGCAGCTCGCCGGCGAATATCGCCCCAGCGGCGGCGACGTTCTGATCGACGGCGAGCCGCTTGCCGGTCTCGCGCCCCGCCGGGCCGCCGCCAGGCGCGCCGTGCTGCCGCAGTCCTCCAGCCTGTCCTTTCCCTTCAACGTGCGCGAAATCGCGGCCCTCGGCATCACCGTTCCGGGCTTCGTCATGACCCGGGACGACGCCGAGGACATGATCGATCGCGCCCTCGACCATGTCGATCTCGGGGACAAGGCCGACCGGCTCTACGACGCGCTGTCCGGCGGCGAACGGCAGCGGGCTCAGCTCGCCCGGGTGCTGTGCCAGTCCTGGGCCGGGGAGCGATTTCACGGGCCGGGCGTGCTTCTGCTCGATGAGCCGACCGCGGCGCAGGACCTCGCCCACCAGCTCCGCGTGCTGGATGTCGCCCGCGACCATGCCGCGGCTGGGGGCACCACCGTCGTGGTGCTGCACGATCTCAACCTCGCCGCCCGCTATGCCGACGCGATGGTGGTGATCGCCGACGGCCGCAAGGCGGCGGAAGGCCCGCCGGCGGACGTGCTGACGCTCGACCTGCTGCGGACGGTGTTCGCCGTCCATCTGCCACCCTCCACGGTGCCGCCGGACGGCCGTCCCTTCGTGCTGCCGCAGATTGCCCGCCGGCTCCAGTCCTGACCGGACCGCCTTCGCCGCTTGCCGTTTCACCCGCGTGGATACCCGACAGGACGAATCTGCGCCGCCGGGGGAACCGCCTCGCCGGTCGCGCGTTCGCAGAACCGTGGCTTGACGAGTCCGGCAAGGCGGGGTGCAATCCGCGCGTGGATGCAGCCCCGGCGCGAGACGCCACCGGCACGGTTGGAGCGCTTGTGGTTCAGATCGGTTCGATCTGAACGGGATATGCTCTTGCCGGCTGCGGGAAAAAGCCGGGCTCCCACGCTGCGCCCACGGATCCGTCACCCTTGTCGTGGCGGTCCTCCCGTCGCCCGCACGAACCCGAAGTCGGGCATCTTTCCTCGAAAATCAGGACAGGACGACGAGCATGAAGAAGCACGGATCCGCCGTCTGGCAGGGCGGCATCAAGGACGGCAAGGGTGCGATCTCCACGGAAAGCGGCGCTTTGGCGAGCTACCCCTATGGCTTCGCCAGCCGCTTCGAAGGCAAGCCCGGCACCAATCCGGAAGAGCTGATCGGGGCCGCCCACGCGGGCTGCTTCACCATGGCGCTGTCTCTGATCCTGGGCGAGGCCGGCTTCAAGGCCGAGTCCATGGAGACCACCGCCGAAGTCACGCTCGACAAGGTCGATGACGGCTTCTCCATCACCGCCGTCCATCTGACCCTGCGTGCCAACGTGCCCGGCGCCGACGCCGCGACGTTCGCCGATCTCGCCGGCAAGGCGAAGGCGGGCTGCCCGGTGTCGAAGCTGCTGAAAGCCGAGATCACCCTCGACGCCGCGCTGGTCTGAGCCCACGCCTCATTCCGCGCCGCGATCGAACGCATCGCGCGCGGCGCGGATTTCGCCGTGGCGGCTTTCCGCCCAGTGCATCAGACCCACGAGCGGCTCCAGCAGCGAGCGCCCGAGCGGGGTGAGACTGTACTCGACGCTCGGCGGCGTGGTCGCGAACACCTGCCGGGCCACCAGCCCGTCGCGCTGCAGGTCGCGCAGGGTCTGCGTCAGCATGCGCTGAGAGATGTCGTCGATCTCCCGGCGAAGCTCGCCGAACCGGCGCGGCCGCTCTGCCAGGGTGACGATGATCAGCGTGCTCCATTTGTCGCTGATCTGGTCGAGCACGTCCCGCGTCGGGCAGTTGGTATAGTGGGGATATTTCTCCCGCCACCCTTCCCGCACGGACTTGACGGTGAGACGAGAGGCGAAATCGACGGCCGGCGCTACCGGGTCCGCGCGGTTTCCAGTGGTTTCGACGGCTTCGACCGGCCGCACCCCCGCCCTGCCCCGAACTCCGGATGTTCCCGCCTCGGTTTTGAGCCGGGCGGCGCCTGCGGTTCGGTTCATGGTGGTTCCCTCGAGGTAACTATCTCCCGCAAGACTGCCTTCTTTACAGGCAAGCGGCATTGATCATTTTAGCGCTACTCTCTTTTTGAGACCAGCACCGCTCCGGGAGAAAACGCTCGTGCGGCGGGCCGAACGGAGAGCATCGACATCGCCGGCCTCGATTGCCGGCTGCGCGAACCCGAGGAAGAACCATATGTCCGAAACCCAGAAGTCCGGCACCGAAACCCTGCTCGTCACCGGTGCGGGTGGAAAGCTCGGCCGGCGAGTCGTCGAGCTGCTGCTCGAACAGGGCCGCAAGGTGATTGCCGGATCGCGCTCTCCGGAGAAGCTCGCCGATCTCGCCGCGAAGGGAGCGGAGACCCGCCGCGTCGATTTCGACGACCCCGCCGTGGCCTCGGCGCTCGCCGGTGCGGACCGCCTGCTGCTCATTTCCACAGATGCCCTCGCCGAGCCGGGCCTGCGGCTGCGCCAGCACAAGGCAGCGGTCGCGGCGGCGGAAGCGGCGGGCGTGAAGCACGTCGTCTACACCTCGCTGCCGAATCCGGAACCCGGCTCGCCGGTCACCTTCGCGGGCGACCACTACGGCACCGAACAGGCGCTGGCAGCGAGCACCCTCGGCTGGACCATCCTGCGAAACACCTGGTATTCGGACAACCTCCTGCTGTCGCTCCCCCATGCGCTTGCGACCGGTCAGTGGTTCACCTCGGCCGGCGACGGGCTCGTAACCCACGTGACCCGCGAGGACTGCGCGCGGGCAGCCGCGGCGGCGCTAGCGTCCAGCGATCCGGAAAGCCGGATCTACACGATCACCGGTCCGGAGGCACTGACGACGGAGGGCATCGCTGCGCTTGCCGCCGAGGTGTTCGGCAAGCCGGTCGTGGTCATCCAGGTGTCCGACGACGACCTCGCCAAGGGGCTCGCCGGCGCCGGCTTCCCGGATTTCTTCGTTCGCGCCCTGGTATCGTTCGACGTCAACACCCGCGTCGGGCGCGCCTCGGAGGTGACCGACGCTGTCCGGCAGCTCACCGGCCGCGAACCCCAGTCGCTGCGCGCGTTCTTCGAGGCGAACAAGGCGGCCTTCCTGCCCGCCGCCTGACGTTCCCCGCCGCAAGGCACAAAAGGGCCGGCGGGAGAGATATCCCGCCGGCCCTCGTTTCATCCGCTATGGCCCGTCAGCCGGGCCGTTTGGCGAGCCAGCCGGTGGCAAGCGAGAGATCGGCCTGCGAAAGGCCGTGGCCCGCCGGCAGCGTGCGATGGTCGACCACCGCGCCTGCATTCGCCAGCATTCCGGCGAGCCGGGCGGCGTTCTCCGCCGGCACGATCGGGTCCATCGCGCCGGAGAGGAGCAGCACCGGCGTTCCCGCGAGATCGGCGACCGGTGGCTTGGCGAGGGGCACCATCGCCCTGAGCAGCACGGCCCCCGAGAGCACGCCCGGCCTCAGCAGCATCAGCGCCGCCGCGATGTTGGCGCCGTTCGAAAAGCCGACCGCCACCGGGGCGCCGAGGCCATAGGCCTCGCGAGCCTCGGTGACGAAATCCGCCAGTTCGCTGGCGCGACGGCGGACGTCGTCCTCGTCGAAAACGCCCTCGGCGAGGCGGCGGAAGAAGCGCGGCATTCCGCCTTCCAGCACCTTGCCGCGCGGGGACACCAGCGCCGATCCCGGCGAGAGCGCGCGACCCAAATCGACGAGGTCGTTCTCGTCGCCACCGGTGCCGTGAAGCAGCAGCAGCGGTGGGCGCCCGGTTTTGTCCGCGGGGAGGAAGCGGTGCACGAAGGAAAGCGTCGTGTCGGCGCCGCCGGTTCGATCAGTCCCGAGGCTCATGGCGAGTCTCCCTTTTCCGTGGGCAGCCGCCGGTAGAATGTCGACCGGTCGGCTGCGTCACTTTCATCGCGACAGGTTCGTCCGATGGGACCGACGCCGGGGTGAATCCCGGCGCCGGCAACCAGAGGCGAAACCGCTCAGGCGAGCTCCGGCAGCACCTGCTCGATGTGGCTGCGGTGCCCTTCGAGGAAGGTCGGCAGCTTCAGGGCCTGACCCAGCGTCGTCACCGGCTCGTCCACGGCAAAGCCGGGCTCGTCGGTCGCGATCTCGAACAGCACCCGGCCGGGCTCGCGGAAATAGACGGACCGGAAGTAGTTGCGGTCCTTCTGTTCCGTGGTCGCGATGCGGTGGTTCTCGCGCAGCTTGCGGACCATTTCCGCCTGGGCCGCGTCGTTGGCGGCGCGGAAGGCGATATGATGGACCGAGCCGCCGCCCATCCGCGCCGGCAGGAACCCGCCGGCCACCCGGATGTCGACGATCCCGCCTATGGCGGTGTCGCCGGCCTTGTAGCGCACCAGCGTGCCTTCGCGGGCGGCCTCGGCGAAACCGAGCACGTCCGTCAGGATCGCACCGGTCGGCGCGGAATCCTCCAGAAGCAGGCTGACGCTGTGGAAGCCGCGGATCGCATGCTCCGCCGGCACGTCGCCGTTGCTCCACGCGGGCTCCGCCTCGATGCCGGGAACGCCGACGACCGCGAGCCGCATACCGTCCGGGTCCTTGAACGAGATCACCGTCTCGCCGAACCGGCGCTCCGGCGAGCTATGGGACACGCCCTTTTCGATGAGGCGCTGGGTCCAGTATCCGATCGAGCCCTCAGGCACGCGGAACACGGTCTCCTGGGTCTCGCCGATGCCGAGACGGCCCGGCGCGACGTGATCCCACGGGAAGAAGGTGAGGATGGTTCCCGGCTGACCGGTCTCATCGCCGAAATAGAAATGATAGGTGCCGGGATCGTCGAAATTGACCGTCTTCTTCACCAGACGCAGTCCAAGCGTCCCCGTGTAGAATTTCAGGTTGCGACGCGCATTTCCGGCGATCGCAGTGACGTGGTGAATACCGTTGTGACTCATGGCGAAACCTCCGCTTGGCTGCGCAGAACCCGGGAGTATCTCCGGCCGTCTGTGCATCCCGTGTTGAACTGAGCCTAGAAATAAGCCGATCGCCGCGATTTGCCATGGCAAACTCATTGCATTCCTGCAATACAGATCCTGCAGATGCGCCATTCAACATTGCAGGCACAAACGGCCGGCCTGTCATGCCACGCAGCGCCCTCGCCGATCCGCTGGCCGGAAACAGGAATGGAGCGAAGCATGACCGAGACCTTCAAGCCGCTTGCCTGGGACGACCTACGGCTCGTCAAGGCTGTCGCGGAGGCGGGAAGCCTCCCGGCTGCTGCCGGTCGCCTCGGCCTGAACCATTCCACGGTGTTTCGCCGCCTCGGCCAGATCGAGCAGGCGCTCGGCGTGCCGCTGTTCGAGCGCCGCCGCACCGGCTACGTGCCGACGTCGGCCGGCGAGGAGATCGCGGCGCTTGCCGAGCGCGTGGACAGCGACGTTACCGGAGTCGTCCGGCGCCTAGCGGGGCGTGAGCCGGCGCCGGCCGGTGAACTGCGCGTCACCACCAACGACTCGCTGCTGATCCATCTGCTGACGCCGCTGTTCGCGCGCTTCCTCGCCACGTTTCCCGCGATCAGGCTCGACGTGGTTCTGGACAACCAGGCGCTCAACCTGTCGCGGCGCGACGCCGACGTGGCGATCCGGGCGACGGACGAGCCGCCTGACACCCTCGTCGGCCGCAGGGCGGCCCGGATCGCCTGGGCGCTCTATGGCCGGGCGAGCGACTTTCCCATGCCCGAGGCCGTGGACGAGGACATGCTGGCGAGCTGCCGCTGGGTCTCGCTCGGCGACAACATGGGATCGCTGAAGGCGGTGAAATTCGTGAAGGCGGCCATCGCGCCGGACCGGGTGGCCTACAAGGTCAACACCGTGCTCGGGCTGGCGGAGGCGGTGGAAGGCGGCATCGGCATCGGCCACCTGCCCTGCTTCATCGCCGATGTCCGGCCGTCGCTGACGCGGCTTGCGCCACCGGATCCGGCGTTCTCGGCCGATCTGTGGCTGCTCACCCACCCGGACCTGCGCCACGCGGCCCGCGTCCGCGCCCTGCTCGACTTTCTCGCCGCCGAGATCGGGGCCTTTCGGGCCGTCATCGAGGGTCGCAGTCGCGACGGCTACGGCCCGCGACCGGCGGAATGAACACGGCCGGCTGAAGCGGCTTCCGACGGGATCAGCCGGATTTCATCTTGGCGCTCAGCCAGAGGAAACCGCCGAGCACCACGATACCGGAGCCGAAACCGAGGCCCGCCCCCCAGAGGCCGCCCACAGCGCCGGCCATGATATGGCCGAGGAGCGCACCCCCGACGAGCAGGAACAGCGGGGCGAGGCATCCGATGGCGGCCATGAGCGAGGATCCCGACATGCAGCGGGCCGCCACCGCCCCCATAGGAGAGCGATGGCGGCCCGCTAAGCGGACATTATTCCCGCAACGACGTTATTTCTGCAATTGCTGCAGGCACTGCACCGCCGACATCGCCGAAGAGCGGGCATCGCCACGGCTGATGGTGCCGGCCATCGCCAGCTTCTTCGTGGCCGTGGTGACGACGGACTTGAGGTCGACGCCGGGCGTCACCTGCGGCGCGGTCGCGTCATAGATCTGGCGGGCATCGGGCGCCAGCTTCTGCGCGCACGCGCCGGCCGAGGCGGCGTCGGCGAACGCAGCGCCGGGAGCGATGATCGCGGCCACCGCCGCAGCGAGAACGACGACACGCAAGGTCATGGGAACTCTCCTGATTCTCTATAAGGAACGGCCCGCCAGCGGCGATCCGCTGGCCCGGTCGGGACAGGCGGGTGCCACAGGGCACCCTCCGCAGATCAGCGGACGCCGACGCGGTTGACCGGGCCGCCGCGATTGTACGGCTCGACACCGACGCCCGGCGCACCGACGCCGCGCGCACCGGCGCCGCCGGTGCAGCCAACCGGATAGCCGGGCCGGGTGCAGTGCACCGTGGCGCGGGCCGCAGGCGCTCCGCCCTTGCATCCCGCAGGATAGCCGGGCGCCGTGCAGTGGACGGCGGCGCGCGCCGCAGGCGCGGCAGGCCGCACCACGCAGCCCGCGGGGTAGCCGGGGCCGGTGCAATACACCACCGCGGCGCTCGGGCCCGCGCTCACCAGCACCGCCCCGAAGGAGGTCGCCGCGAGGCCGAAGATCGCGAAGGCAGTGCTCGCCAGCCGCGCAGCCGTCAGGCGCCGCGCTCGCAAGCCGGGAATTCCCCGTGCACCGGAGTCCCGATTTTTGGTCCAGATTGCCATGTGTCCCTCGACTGTGATCGGAATTGGCATCTATCGGCGCTCGAGCGGCCTGTTTCGGCTGTTACGGCTGCGGCGAGGCCGTTACAATGGCGAACATTGATCGAATCCGGAGCTGCCCCTGGTGCAGGCCCGGTTCGGTGCCAGCCCGTCGTCCGGGTCCCGCGCAGGAACGCCGGGGCGACCGGATAACGGTAGTACAGGGCCGCCATCACTCTATGACGACTCCCAACAGCGCTGCCGCCCCAACCGTCGACACCCCGCTCTTTCCGACGATCGAAGCCCGGAAGCTGCGGTTCCGCGCCGATCCCGGCTTCGATCAGGCGATGCGGGCCGGCGCCACCACTCTCGTCAATCAATTCCGCGGTTCTTGGCTTCTCAACCGCATCCTCAACGATCGTGGCCGGTTCCTGCTGTCCATTCTCGTACTCCACCTGCATTTCGAGTGGAAGCTCGACAACAGCAAGGTCGGGCTGACGACGGGGCGCCTCAAGGCGCTGTGCACGGAACAGAACATCTGCAGCCCGGGACGCGCCGGGGCGGTGCTCGCCACCATGCAGCTCCTCGGTCTCGTCGAGCCGCGGCCGACGCCGGACAAGCGCATCAAGGCTCTGTCGGCAACCGACCGGCTCGTGTCGATCCACCGCGACCGCTGGCGGAAACTGTTCACCGCGATCCGCCCCCTCGTGCCGAACGCCGACACGACCATCGCCCTGATCGACGACGACGCGTTCCTGGCCGCCTTCGTGGGCGCGACGGTGGAGCGGTTTCTCGCCGGTTTCCGCGTGCTCGATGCAGCCCCGACGCTGTGGGCGTTCGCGGAACGTGATTCGGGCGTGATGATCGCGGTCTCGCTGGTCCTGTCGGTCCCGCCCCAGGACGGCTCGGCCGAGGCGGCTGCGGCGCGCGTCGAATCCGGCGGCATCCGCGCCGGCATCAGCATCGCCGCCCTCGCCCAACGCTTTTCGGTCTCGCGCAGCCACGTCCTCGGGGTTCTGCGCGCCGGCGAGGAAGCCGGGCTGATCGCGCGGGGATCAGCCGCGGGGTCGATCGTGCTTCAGCCGCTTCTGATCGAGGCGATCAGCGATTTCTTCGCCAACGCGTTCGCCATTCTCACCGACAGCCTGGCGACCGCGCTCGTCGCCACCGGCCACGAAGCCGATTGACGTTTCGGCCTCCCCGATCCCCGTTCACAGGACAGCCGGCGCGCCGGGACAACCCGGGCGTTGTGGTGGATCGGATCTGCACGGGGCTTGCTCCCGTGGGCTCTCTTGGCTTGTTGAACGACTGTCACGACACCGATGCAAATCGGGGCTATCCGCCGGGAACCACATGGAAACGCCCGCCGGCCCGCGAACGGCCGCGACGGACCTGACGAGGGCAGGACAAGATGCTCGGCCGCACCATCAAGCTGCACAAGCCGAAGGTTCTGATCGTCGACGACACGCTCGCGATGCCGTCGAGCGTCGGCGGGCGGGCGGTCCGCGCCCTTTCCGAGGAGCTGGAAAGCCGCGGCATCGAAGTCGTTGAAGCCGTGACCTACCAGGATGGGCGCGCCGCCATCGTGTCGGACCCGTCGCTCGACGCCATCCTGCTCGACTGGACGCGCGAGCGCGAGGAGGGCCTGAGCGAGGAGGACGGCATGGACCTCCTGCGCACCATCCGCGCCCGCAACGCCGAAATCCCCGTCATCCTGATGGAGGACCGCACCAGCGGCGAGGATCTCACCGTCGAGGTGATGCAGCTCGCCAACGAATATGTCTGGATGCTGGAAGACACCACGTCCTTCATCGCCGGGCGCATCATGGCGGCGGTGAAGCGCTATCGTGAGGACCTGCTGCCGCCCTTCACCAAGGCGCTGCTCGACTATGCCGACACCGCCGAATATTCCTGGGCCGCGCCGGGTCACCAGGGCGGCGTCGCCTTCACCAAGACGCCCTCAGGCCGGGCGTTCTTCGATTTCTTCGGCGAGAACATCTTCCGCACGGACACCGGCATCGAGCGCGAGCAGCTCGGCTCGCTGATGGACCATTCCGGCCCGATCGGCGAGGCCGAGCAATATGCCGCCCGCGTGTTCGGCGCCCACCTCAGCTATTCCGGCCTGACGGGCACCTCGGGCTCGAACCGCGCCATCATGGGCGCGCTGGTCGCCGACAACGAGTTCGCCCTGTGCGACCGCAACTGCCACAAGTCGATCGAACAGGGGCTGATCCAGTCGGGCGGCATTCCGCTGTTCTTCGTGCCGACCCGCAACCGCTACGGCATCATCGGCCCGATCCCGCCTGAACAGCTGGAACCGGAGACCATCGCGGAGCGGCTCGCCGCCCATCCCCTGCGCCATCTCGCGAGCGACGACGATCCCGTCTATGCCGTCGTCACCAACTGCACCTATGACGGCCTCTGCTACGACGCCGCCGGAGTCGAGAGGCGGCTCGACGGCATCGTGGACCGCATCCACTTCGACGAAGCGTGGTTCGGCTATGCCCGCTTCAACCCGCTCTACGACAACCGCTATGCCATGCGCGGCGATCCCGCCGACCACCCGGCCGACGGGCCGACGGTGTTCGCCACCCACTCGACCCACAAGCTGCTCGCCGCCCTGTCGCAGGCCTCCTACATCCACGTCCGCAACGGCCGCGACCCGATCGAGCACACCCGCTTCAACGAAGCCTACATGGCACAGACGACCACCTCGCCGCTCTACGCCCTGATCGCCTCCAACGAGATCGGCGCGGCGATGATGGACGGGCCGAGCGGGCACGCGCTGACCCACGAGGTCATTCTCGAAGCCATCGCCTTCCGGCAGGCGCTGGCCCGCGCCCACCGTGCGTTCGAGGCCCGCGGCGACTGGTTCTTCCGGCCCTGGAACGCACCGACCGTCCGCGGCGAAGACGGCACCGTTGTGCCGTTCGAGGAGGCTCCGCCGGAATTCCTCGCCACCGATGCCGAGGCGTGGATCCTGCACCCCGGCGATGCCTGGCACGGTTTCGACGGCCTGCCGGACGGCTGGTGCATGCTCGACCCCATCAAGGCCGGCATCCTCACCCCCGGCATGGGCGACGACGGCGAGTTCGAGGAGACCGGCATCCCGGCGGAGGTGCTGAGCGCCTATCTGCACAATTACGGCATCATTCCCTCGCGTACGACGGACTTCATGGTGCTGTGCCTGTTCTCGTTCGGCATCACCAAGGGCAAGTGGGGCACGCTGATGTCGACGCTGCTCGACTTCAAGCTCGACTATGACGGGAACAAGCCGCTGAAGCAGACCCTGCCGCACATCGTCGCCGAGGCGCCGAAGCGTTATGCCGGCATGGGGCTGAAGGATCTCTGCGATGAGATGTTCGCGCACATGCGCGCGACGCGGATCGACCGCCGCCAGGCACTGGCGTTCTCCACCCTGCCCGAGCCCCGGATGCCGCCCCGGCGCGCCTCAGCGCGGCTGATGGCCGGCAAGGCGGAGCTGCTGCCGATCGACGCCCTCGCCGACCGGGTGGCCGGCGTCGGCGTCATCCCCTATCCGCCCGGAATCCCCATCATCATGCCGGGCGAGAGCTTCGGCCCGGCGGACGGACCGTGGCTGTCCTATCTGCGCGCCCTCGAAAGCTGGGGCCGCGCCTTTCCGGGTTTCGCGAAGGAACTGGAAGGTTCCGTGGTCGAGGACGGCAATTACCGCGTCTGGTGCCTGTCCTGATCCCAATCGGGCGCCCGCCGTCCGCAGCGATCCACCAAGCCGGGGAGGCGCCAGAACGATGAACGCGCCCCCCTTCGCAAGACGGCAATCCATTGTAAGGTGTGCGCCCTTCCGGTTTCCGGAGAATTCCGGACGGAAGGCTCGCGGCGCCGCGTTATGGCGCCGGATTTGAGAGCGCATCGACCGGGCGACGAACCCGTGCGGTCGCGCCAGACGCCCGTCACGGAGTTCGTCCCGGATGCCTGCCGATATCCTCCTTCTGTCGACGCTGCTGCCCGCCCAGGAGCGCGCGCTCGAACAGCGCTTCACGGTTCATCGCCCCGCCGGCAACGGCGAAAAGGCCGCCTTTCAGCGCGATGTCGCACCCCGCATCCGCGGCGTG
Source organism: Pseudoxanthobacter soli DSM 19599 (assembly GCF_900148505.1). Classification (NCBI taxonomy): domain Bacteria; kingdom Pseudomonadati; phylum Pseudomonadota; class Alphaproteobacteria; order Hyphomicrobiales; family Segnochrobactraceae; genus Pseudoxanthobacter; species Pseudoxanthobacter soli. The sequence continues at coordinate 518,392 of NZ_FRXO01000002.1, forward strand.
GTCACCGGCGGCAGCACCGGCATCGGCAACGACCTCGTCGCACAGCTTCCCGCGCTCGAGATCGTGGCTATCAACGGCGTCGGCTTCGACAAGGTCGATCTCGACCTCGCGCGCGCCCGCGGCTACCGCGTCACCAACACCCCGGACGTGCTGACCGACGACGTCGCCGACCTCGCGGTCGCGCTGATGCTGATGCTGTCGCGCCGGCTCGTTTCCGCCGATCGCTTCGTGCGCGCCGGCCGGTGGCTGAACGGCGAATTCCCGCTTGCGACCCGCGCCTCCGGGCGCCGCTACGGCATCCTCGGCCTTGGCCGGATCGGCCGCGCCATCGCCGCCCGGCTCGAGGGCTTCGGCGGCGAGATCGCCTATTGCACCCGCACGCCTGTTTCAGATGTGCCCTATGCCTATCACCCCACCGTCACCGAACTGGCGGCTGCCTCCGACGTCCTGATCGTCGCCGCCAACGCATCGCCGTCCACCCGCCACATCGTCGATGCGGCGGTGCTCGATGCCCTCGGCCCGACGGGCGCGCTGGTCAACATCGCGCGCGGCTCCCTCGTGGACGAGCATGCCCTGATCGACGCCCTCATCGAGGGGCGCATCGCCGGCGCCGGGCTCGACGTGTTCGAGGCCGAGCCCAAGGTTCCCCAGGCACTGATCAATCTCTCCAACGTGGTGCTCGCGCCGCATGTCGGCAGTGCGACGGCGGAAACCCGTGGCGCCATGGGCGACCTCGTGCTCGCCAATCTCGACGCCCACTTCGCCGGCGAGCCGCTGCCGACCCCGGTGGTATGATCCGGCGGGAGAAGCGCCGGGGACGGGAGAGTTCGTTCTCTCCCGCCTTTTCACGCCATCCCGCTCAGCTCTGCCCGGCGCCGTAGGGCCAGACCCAGTTCGAGATGTCCGGCATGTCCTCGCCGGTCGCGCGGATATAGTCGTGGTGCTCGATCAGCCGGTCACGGAAGCGCTGGCGCACCGGCGCCGCCCGGACGGCCAGGCCCGGCACGCTGTCGATCGCATGCATGGCGAGGTGGAACCGGTCGAGCCCGTTCATCACCACCATGTCGAACGGCGTCGTGGTGGTGCCTTCCTCGCGATAGCCGTGGACATGGAAGTTGCGGTGATTGTGCCGGCGGTAGGTCAGCCGGTGGATCAGCTGCGGATAGCCGTGATAGGCGAAGATCACCGGCTTGTCGGTGGTGAACAGCCCGTCGAAGGTTGCTTCCGCCAGTCCGTGGGGATGCTCGCTCGGCGACTGCAGCGTCATCAGGTCGACGACATTGACGAACCGGATGCGCAGTTCCGGCAGTTCCTCGCGCAGCAGCGAGACGGCGGCGAGCGCCTCCAACGTCGGCACGTCGCCGGCCGCGGCGAACACCACGTCGGGCTCATGGCCGTGGTCGTTGCTAGCCCAGTCCCAGATGCCGATGCCGGCGTCGCAATGGCGCGCCGCCTCGTCGATGGTCAGCCACTGCAGTTCCGGCTGCTTGCCGGCGACGACCACGTTGATGCGGTCCCACGTCCGCAGGATGTGGTCGGTGACCCAGAGCATGGAGTTGGCGTCCGGCGGGAAATAGACCCGCACGATGTCGGCCTTCTTGTTGACCATGTGGTCGACGAAGCCCGGATCCTGGTGCGAGAAGCCGTTGTGGTCCTGCCGCCAGACGTGGGAGGTGAGCAGGTAGTTGAGCGAGGCGACCGGCCGCCGCCATGTCAGGTCGCGCGTCACCTTCAGCCACTTGGCGTGCTGGTTCACCATGGCGTCGATGATGTGGATGAACGCCTCGTAGCACGAGAACAGCCCGTGGCGCCCTGTCAGCAGATAGCCTTCGAGCCAGCCCTGGCAGAGGTGCTCGCTCAGGATCTCCATCACCCGGCCATCGCGCGAGAGGTGGACGTCCTCGGGGATGGTGTCCTCCAGCCAGACGCGGTCGGTCACCTCGAACACCGCGTCGAGGCGGTTCGAGGCGGTCTCGTCGGGCCCCATCAGGCGGAAATTGCGGGCGTCGGCGTTGAGGCGGAACACCTCGCGCAGGTAGGCGCCCATCGCCCGCGTCGCTTCCCCGACGGTGCGGCCGGGCGCCGGCACGTCGACGGCGAGCGCGCGGAAATCGGGCAGGCGCAGCGGCCGCTTCAGCACGCCGCCGTTGGTGTGCGGATTGGCGCTCATGCGCCGCGGACCTTCCGGCGCGATGGCGGCGAGTTCGGGCGCCAGCCGGCCGGCATCGTCGAACAGATCCTCGGGCCGGTAGCTGCGCAGCCAGCCTTCCAGAACCTCCAGATGGGCGGGATTGCCGGCGAGGCCGGAGAGCGGCACCTGGTGGGAGCGCCAGAAGTCCTCCGTCTTCTTGCCGTCCACGGTCTTCGGGCCGGTCCAGCCTTTGGGGCTGCGCAGGATGATCATTGGCCAGCGCGGCCGCTCGTTCACGCCCTCGTCGCGCGCCCTGGCGCGGATCGTCCGGATTTCGTCGAGCGCCTGATCGAGCGCCGCGGCCATCTTGCGGTGCATGTCCGCCGGCTCATGGCCTTCGACGAACAGCGGATGGTAGCCGTAGCCGGTGAACAGCGCTTCGACCTCGTCATCGCGCATCCGGCCGAGGACCGTCGGATTGGCGATCTTGTAGCCGTTGAGGTGCAGGATCGGCAGTACCGTGCCGTCGGTAACCGGATTGAGGAACTTGTTCGAGTGCCAGGAGGCAGCGAGTGGCCCGGTCTCCGCCTCGCCATCGCCGACGACGCAGGCGACGATCAGGTCGGGATTGTCGAAGGCGGCGCCGTAGGCATGGGCGACGGCATAGCCGAGCTCGCCGCCTTCGTGGATCGAGCCCGGCGTTTCCGGGGCGGCGTGGGACGGGATGCCGCCGGGGAACGAGAACTGGCGGAACAGCACCCGCATGCCGTCCTCGTCCTCCGTCACCCGCGGATAGGTCTCGGTGTAGGTGCCTTCGAGATAGGCGTTCGCCACCACCGCCGGGCCGCCGTGACCGGGGCCGCAGATGAAGATCATGTCGAGATCGTCGCGGCGGATGACACGGTTGAGGTGGACATACATGAAGTTCAGGCCGGGAGTGGTACCCCAGTGCCCGAGAAGCCGCGGCTTGACGTGCTTGATATCGAGCGGTTCGCGCAAGAGCGGATTGTCGAGCAGGTAGATCTGGCCGACCGAAAGATAGTTTGCCGCGCGCCAGTAACGGTCGATCAGCGCCAGTTCCGCATCGTCGAGCGTCGATCCGTCAGCGGCGGACGCCGCGGTGTGCGTCTGGACGTTCATGAAAGTCTCCCTGCTGCGCCGATGATGATTGTCTCGACCGCGGTGAGAACGCGCGGGCCCCGCTACTAAACGCAATCCGGGCGACCGTTCGATGATGGAACGCAAAATCGAAGCCGGTAAGCCCCGGGCCTTCACGTTTGGGCGAGAACCAGCCGGGCGATGTCCGGCGATGCCGCTTCAGGCTGTCTGGCGCCGGGCGAGCGCCGCGAACAGGCCCGGCGCGGCGGCAAGGTCCTCATAGCGGCCTTCCTGCACGATGCGGCCGCCGTCGAGCACGACGATCCGGTCGGCGTGCACGATGGTGGACAGGCGATGTGCGATCACAATGCGCGTGGTGCGCATTTGTTCCAGCGCCGCGGAGACCTGAGCCTGGGTCGCGTTGTCGAGGGCGCTGGTGGCTTCGTCGAGGAAGAGGATTCGCGGCCGGCGGATCACCGCGCGGGCGATCATCAGGCGCTGCTTCTGGCCGCCGGAAAATGTCGCCGCGCCCTCGCTGATCATGGTCTGCATGCCCATTGGCATGGCACGGATGTCGTCCTCGAGTCCCGCGACGCGGGCAGCACGCCACGCGTCGTCGAGATCGAACGGTCCGTTCGCGACGATGTTGTCGAAGATGGAGCCCGGCAGGATCTGGCCGTTCTGCAGGACCACGCCGAGCTGCCGGCGCACCGCGCCGGGGTCGAGGGTCGCGAGGTCGCGCCCGTCGAAGCTCACGCTGCCCTGAACGGGCCGCTCGAACCCGAGCAGCAGGCGAAGCAGCGTGGACTTGCCCGCCCCCGACGCGCCGACGACCGCGACGAACTCGCCGGGTTCGATCCTCAGGTTCACGTCGTCGAGGATCGGCCGGCCCGCTCCGCCGCGCTCTGTCGCGGGATAGGCGAACGAGACATGGTCGAGGGCGATACGGCCCGAGAGTTCGCCGGGATCGAGTTTCGCGCCGTCGATCTCCGGCACCGCCTGCAGGATCGGCCGGGTGCGCTCGTAGAGCGGCGCGAGGCCGTAGACGGTGACCGCCGCCCCGGCGAGGCTGGACATGCCCGAGAAGAACTGGCCGAACGCCGAATTGAAAGCGACGAACGACCCCATGCTGATCTTGTCGAGAAAGAACGCGAACATCATCAGCGACAGCACCTGGAAGGCGAGCAGCATGAAGGTGCCGAACAGCGCCTGCGAATAGACGATGGTGCCGCTGCGCCGCTGGAAGCCGATGTCGCGGGCGAAGCGGCCCGCCCAGTCCCAGAAGGCGAAGCTCTCGGCGCCCGCCGAGCGGATCTTGGCGATCCCCGAAATGTATTGGAACACGCGGGCGGACATCTGGCCACGCAGGGCGAGCTGTTCGCGCTGCTGGCTGCGCTGGACGAGCGCGAACACGGCGCTGCCGCCCACCGTCACCGCCGCGAACAGGAAGCCGATCAGCGCCAACTTCCACTGGTAGTAGAGCATCATGCCGAAGCTGACGACGGAGAACACCCCGCCGAACAGGGAACTCATCGTGGCGCCGGTCAGCTGGCTGCTGAGCGAATTGATGCCCATCGCCCGGCTCGTCAGGTCGCCGACCTCGTAGTCGCGGAAGAACGAGACCGGCAGGTTGAGAAGCCGGTCCCAGACGGCAGACTGCACCACGGCGTCGAGGCGCCCCTGCACGCGAAGCTGCGACAGTGCCTGGGCGATGCCGAAACCGAGGGTCGCGATCGCCGCCCCCGCGAGCACCACGGTCACCTGCCCGAGCTGCGCATATTGTCCGCGCGGCACGATGGTGTCGAAGATCGCGCCGGAAACGACGGGCGTGATCAGAGCCAGCAGCGCGGCGGCACTCGCCGCAGCGAGGATGACGGCCAGTTCGCGGACGCTGCCTTTGAGCGCGAAACGCAGCAGGCCCCAGCCGTTGATCGCGGTCGGCGGCAGGGGGCGATAGAACAGGTAGACAGACGGCGAGAGATCGGCCGCAACGGCCGCATCCACCCGTTCGCTGCGTCCATCCGCCTCGACGAGCCGGTAACCGCGGCCGACCCGCAGCACGGCGACCGGCCGGTCACCCCGCACCGCGACGAACGAGCCGTGATCGCCCTTCCACCAGCTCTCGGAGAGGGTGCCGCGCCGCATCCGCACGCGGGCCGCCTGGGCGATCCGCTCGACGCGCGCCTCGATGGTCCGGGCAGCGTCAAGGTCGGCATCGCGCGGAGAAGCGGAACCTCGCGCGTCGAGCACGATGCCGTCGCGCGCGGCAACCCGGATGCAGCAGCGCAGCAGCGCATCGCCCGTGCCCTCGTCGCCGCTCCCCGCGCTCCCGGGATGCAGCGTCGAGGCAAGATGCGACGAGGCCGCCTTGAGGCGCTGCTTCGCCGCGGCGTCCCGTCCCCGGAAGGCCGCGGCCGATCCCTCCACGGCGCGGTCGAGCTCCGCGTCGAGACGGGTGAGCGCGTCCACGACGGCCCGGCCGGCGGCGGCTTCCAGCAATCCTTCCACGGCAAGACCCGCCGAGGTCCAGGCGCGCACCGTGCAGTCGGCCGCGATCCGCGCCCACACCCGGCCCGTGAGGGCAAGCGGCACGGCGGCATCCACCGGTTGCTGCCCGAACGCCGACACCGGCCCTGAGGCCGCAAGCCACACGAGGCCGCGTGCGGCGCAGAGCGTGGTGCCGGCCGGCGCGGGGGCCGATCCGGCGAATGCGCCGAGGCCCGCGACGTCGCGCGGCCGCAGAGGCAGCCGGGCGAGTTCCGACAGCCGCACGATCCAGTCGTCGAATGCGGCGAACGAGCCGTCGCCGCAATCCCGCGCCATGTCGGCGAGCCGCGTGCCGGGAAGCGGCACCGCCAGGATGTCGAGATGGTCGAGCGTCGCCGGCAGCGGGGCAAGGCCGCCGAACGCCTCGCCGGGTTCGACGCGGCCGAGCGGATGCCACGGCCCATAGGCCGCCGACGCGCCGGGACGCACCGCGAACAGGTCGACGCCGCCGGCGTCCACCCGCCAGAAGCCGTCGGCCCGGCTGATGCACACGGCACGGGACACCGTCGGCGAACGCGGCGCGGCGGCGAAACTTTCCGGAAATCCGTCTTCCGCGGTCCTGTCGGCCGGGAGCCGGCCGGCCGGCGGCAATTCGTTACTGGGCGGCGATGAGTCTGGCATAGGCTCCCTCCGCCTCGGCTTTCAGGCTGTCGTGTGTGCCGCGCTGCACCACCCTACCGCGGTCGAGCACGATGATCTCGTCGCAGTCGCGGATCGTCGACAGCCGGTGCGCCACGATGAGGCAGGCGCAGCCGCGCCGCCGGATATTGGTGTCAATGGCCTTCTCGGTGATGGGGTCGAGCGCGGCCGTGGCCTCGTCCATCAGGAGCACGCTCGGTGCGCGCACCAGCGCACGGGCGATTTCGAGGCGCTGGCGCTCGCCGCCGCTGAGATTGCGTCCGCCCTCCGTCACCTCGGAACGGATGCCGGCCTCGCGCTGGCGCACGAGGTCGCGCAGGCAGGCATCCGTCAGCGCCTGTTCGATGGCGACGTCGTCGATGGTCGGGTCCCAGAGCGCGATGTTCTCGCGGATGGTGTCAGCGAACAGCGTGATCTCCTGGTCGACCACCGCGATGGAGCCGGTCAGCACCCGCCGGTCGATGTCCTGCACGAGGCGTCCGTCGACGCGGATCTCGCCGCTCCACGGCTGGTAGAGCCCGGCGACGAGCTTGACCACGGTCGACTTGCCGGACCCGCTGAGGCCGACCAGCGCCACGCGCGAGCCCGGCTGGACCGTCAGGCTCAGGTCCTGGATCAGCGGCGGCGCGAGGCGGCTGTAGCCGAAGGTGACGTTGCGCAGTTCCACGAGCCCGGCGAGCCTCACCTCCGCCAGTCGAAGATCGGCCGGCGTTTCTCCCTGCGGCCGCTCGCCCGGCTGAAGGCGGGCCGGATAGTTCATCACGTCGTCGATGCGCTGCAGGTCAGCCTTGGCGGTCTGGAGCACGGAACCGAGGCCGACGAGGTTACCGACCGGGCCGTTGAAGCTCGCGGCCAGCGCCTGGAATGCGATCAGGTCGCCGACGGAAAGCCGGCCTTCCATCACCTGCACCGCGCCATAGGTCAGCACCGTCAGATTGCCGATGGCGGTGAGGAAACCCGGCATGACGCCGAGCAGGCGCGATTCGAAGCCGATCTCCTGCGAGAGCGACACGAACCGGGCCTGGAACCCGGCCCAGCGCGCATAGAGGTCGCCCTCCGAACCGGTCGCCTTGATGGTCTCGATGGCGGCGAGCCCGCTCATCGCCACGGAGGCCTGCCGTGCCGAACTCTGGGCGAGCAGCTGGGTCGAATTGTCGAGCCGCACCCAGACGATGCGCATCAGCACGAGATTGACCGCGGCGAATCCCACCACGATCCCGGCGAGCGGCAGGCTGTAGGCCAGCATGATCGCTGCGTAGAGCACCAGCGTCAGGATGCCGACGAGGTTGATGGCGAGGTCGCTGGACAGCGTGCGGGCGACGCGGATATTGGCCTGCAGCCGGCTCGACAGGTCGCCGGCGAAGCGCTGGGTGAAATAGTCCACCGGCAGGAACAGCATGTGCCAGAGCATGCGGCCGGTCATGATGACGGCGAGCTTGACCTGGAGCCGCAGCAGGTAACGCTGCTGAAGCCAGGTCAACGCCAGGCTGACCGCCCCGGCGGCGATATAGAGCATCAGGAGCGGCCGCACCCAGCTCGTCTGCCCGTCCACCAGGAACTGGTCGATATAGGTCTTGGTGAGCGCCGGGATGGCGATGCCGGGCAGCACCAGAAGAAGCGTCGCGAGCACGATGTAGGCGAACGCATCGCGCGAGCCGTCGAGGCGGCGGCGCAGCGCCCCGATCAGTTGCGGCCGTCTCCCGCCGGGGCGGAAATCGGGACCCGGTTTCAGCGCGATGGCGACGCCGGTGAAGCTTTCGGAAAACGCCTGCCGGCTGATGGTGCGCCGGCCGAGGGCTGGGTCGTTCAGGTGGACCTTGTCGCCGGCCACATCGTCGACCACGACGAAATGGTTGAACTCCCAGAACACGATCGCCGGCAGGGCGAGCGCGCCGAGCCCCTGCATGTCGACCTTCATGCCATGCGCTTCGAGGCCGTAGCTGCGGGCCGCCTTGACGACGTTGAGCGCGTTCGAGCCGTCGCGCGAGACGCCGCAGGCGACGCGCAGTTCCTCCAGCGGCACCCAGCGGCCGAAATGGGCGAGCACCATGGCGAGACAGGCCGCGCCGCACTCGACCGCCTCCATCTGCAGCACGGTCGGCGTTCGCACGCGGCGGCGGAACGGCAGCAGGCGGCGCAGATCAGCCGGCATGGACGGCATCTCCACCCGCCGGCGGCAAGTCTTCGCCAGTCGCGGGGCGCGCGGACGGCCGGCCCTCCGCCATATCATCCGGCGCCGGGCTTCCGGCGGCAGGCCGCATCGCCTCGATCCGTGCCGTCATTGATCGAGCCCGGCCAGCCGCCGCAGGGCCGGGATCACGAGCACCGCCGGGGCATCCTCGCGGATGGCGACGTTGGCCGTGGCGAGCGTCCCCGTCTCGATGGCCGTCGGCGGCCCCTTTCCCGATGTCCAGGCGAAGCCCGAAGGCGTGGAGGGATCGCGCTCCAGCACCACGCCGAACGAGATCGGCGGGGTGTCGCCGACGAGCGACTGGGCCAGCGTGGCGTTGCCGAGCTGGAGATTGACCGCACTCATGCTCTGGGGCTGCGGGCTGACCCAGACCACCTTGGCGCGGATGGTGCCATAGCGCTCCGGCTGCGCGGTCGAGGGCGCGACGTTCGCCGCCATGCCGACGCGGATGTCCTTGCCGTGGAGCGGCTCGGCGAAGAACACGCCTTCGAGGTCGGTGCGCTGCGCCTGGATCGCGAGGATCGGCGAGCCCGGCTCTACCGCCCCATCGATCTGGCCGTCACGCTCGACGACGACGCCGTCCATGTCGGCAAGGATGCGGCCGCCCTGGTCCAGCCGCAGCTTGGCGTTGGCAAGCTGCTCCTGCGCCTGGAGAATGCGGTCATCGAACCCGCTCATCGCCGTCATGCGCTGGTTCTCGAGGTCGAGCTGCTTGGCCTGGAGCTGCTGGAGCTGCACCTTGGCGCCGTCGAGGCTGGCGGAGGCGCTGATCAGGTCGTCGCGCGCGCTCTCCACCTGGATTTCCGTCGCGAGCCCGCGCGACTGCAGGTCGGTCAACGAGTTCAGGATCTGCTGCCGGCCGTCGATCTGCTGCTGCGCCCAGGTGATCTGGGATTGGAGGCTCGCCTTCTGGGCGGCGAAATCCGAGGTCTGGGTGGCGATGAACGACGTCCAGAACGCCGCCTGCCGGGCCCGCTCGTTCTCGATCGATTTCAGCGTGCGCTGGGCGTCCTGCTGCATTTCGGAGGCGTCGAGCATCTCGACCTTGGCGAGGAGCTGGCCGGTCTTCACCGTGTCGCCGGTCTTGACGAGCACCTGCCGTAGAATGCCGGCGGCCGGCGCCACCACCTCGCGCCGCTCTCCGAAGGCGGGCCCGAGGATGCCGCGGCCTTCGACATAGGTCGCAATGCGGCCGGCGACGCTCCAGTAGACCGCGCAGCCGAGCACGAAGGCGAGCGACAGCAAAAGCACCCAGCCGGTCGGGCCGACGACATGCATCAGCCGGTCGACCTGCTCAGGCGTGCGCAGCCTGTCGAGCGCCTCCTTGCGAAACAGCGACTGGTCTGAACGTGCCGTCTCGCTCATGCGAGCCCCCGCCTCGGCATGCCGTTATCCATGGATGGCCCGCTTCCCCCTCGGCGCCATCCCCCATAGAGCAAATTCCGTTCGGACCGAAGCGGCCCGAAGAACGAGAATATGCCTGAACCGTTGAATATCGGTGCAATCCCCTCGCGATCGGACGTGCCATCCGTTCGAAAGGTGCGCCGCGCCCCCGAGTGAGAGGATAACCGTCCGCGCAGGCCGCGCAACCGTCCAGACGACCGGAACCGGAGCGCTTTCCGACCGATCGGAAATCGCTCCGGATTCGAAGGCTCACGCATATCCTCGCCGTTCAGATCGGTTCGATCTGAACGGGATGTGTTCTACCGGCCGACGCCGGTATAGCGGAAGCCGTGGCGCAACACCTCGTCCGGCGGATAGACGTTGCGCAGATCGACGAGCACGGGTTCGGCGACCTCTGTCTTGAGACGCGCGAAATCGAGCGCGCGGAACTGGTCCCACTCCGTCACGATCGCCACCACCTCGGCGCCGCGCGCCGCTTCATAGGGGCTGGAGCAGAACGCCACGTCGGCGAGAAGCGGTTTCGCCTGATCCATCCCCTCTGGATCGTAGGCGCGGATGGAGGCGCCGGCGTCCTGAAGCGTCTGGATGATGGAGAGCGAGGGCGCGTCGCGCATGTCGTCGGTGTTCGGCTTGAAGGTGAGCCCGAGGATCGCGATCGTCTTGCCGCGGACGCTGCCGCCGGAAGCCTGGATGATCTTGCGGCCCATGGCGCGCTTGCGGGTCTCGTTGACGGCAACGGTGGTCTCGATCAGGCGGATCGGGCTGCCGTGGTCCTGGGCGGTCTTGACGAGCGCGTTCGTGTCCTTCGGAAAGCAGGATCCGCCATAGCCCGGTCCAGCGTGGAGGAACTTCGCGCCGATGCGGTTGTCGGTGCCGATGCCGCGCGCCACCTGCTGCACGTCCGCGCCGACCTGTTCGCAGAGATCCGCGATCTCGTTGATGAAGGTGATCTTCATCGCGAGAAACGCATTGGCGGCATACTTGATCAGTTCCGCCGTGCGCCGGGTGGTGAAGAACAGCGGCGCGGCGTTCAGATAGAGCGGCCGGTAGATCTCGCGCATCACCTCGACGGCCCGCTCGTCGTCGCTGCCGACGACGATGCGGTCGGGGCGCTTGAAGTCCGAGATCGCCGCGCCTTCCCGCAGGAATTCCGGGTTCGACACTACAGCGACATCCGCGGCGGGATTCGCCTCCGCCATGATGCGCTCGACCTCGTCGCCGGTGCCGACCGGCACGGTCGATTTCGTCACCACCACGGTGAAGCCGTCTACCGCCTCGGCGATCTCGCGGGCGGCACCGTAGACATAGGTGAGATCGGCATGGCCATCGCCGCGGCGCGACGGGGTGCCGACGGCGATGAACACCGCGTCGGCGGCCGCCACCGCCTCCTTCATTTCGGTCGTGAACGACAGACGGCCGTCGCGCACGTTCTTGGCGAGCAGATCCTCCAGACCGGGCTCGAAGATCGGAACGCGGCCGGTCTTCAGGGCGTCGATCTTGGCGGCGTCCTTGTCGACGCACACGACCGTGTGGCCGAAATCGGCGAAGCACACGCCGGACACCAGCCCGACATAGCCAGACCCAATCATGACGATACGCATCGCAGGAGACTGCCGTTGGTTCGAGGGTCTCCCGGCCGGAGAGAGGCCGGGGCCTGGTTGTGGAATGGACGCATCGCGCGAATCCCGGAGGACGTGCGGTACGTTGGCCCGGGCTGACACCCGCTTGCCCGGGCCGGACTACAATGGCGGACGCACGCCGCGGTTCCGGCAACGGGGCGAGCACGCCCGGCGCCGATGCGCCGGGCCTCCAGCGCGACCGGCGCCCGGGATTCTCAGACTCCGTCCCAGCCGACGACGCCCTTGATCTCCAGGAACTCGTGGATGCCGAACTTGCCGTATTCGCGGCCGTTGCCCGACTGCTTGTAGCCGCCGAACGGCGCGGCACCGTCCCAGGCCGAGCGGTTGATGCGCACGACGCCGGTGCGCAGCCGCTTCGACAGCGCACGCGCCTCCTCGAGGTCGCCCTGGATGTAGGAGGCGAGGCCATAGACGGTGTCGTTGGCGATCTCCACCGCCTCATCCACGGTCTCGTAGCCGAGAATCGACAGCACCGGGCCGAAGATCTCCTCGCGCGCGATGCGCATGTCGTTGGTCACGCGCGCGAACACGGTCGGGCGCACATAATAGCCGCGGTTGAGATCAGCCGGCCGGCCGGGACCGCCGGCCACCAGTTCGGCGCCCTCGTCGATGCCGGCCTGGATCAGCGCCTGGATCTTGTCGAACTGGACCTCGCTGACCACGGGGCCGAGATCGGTCTCGGGATCGGCCGGTGCACCGACCTTGAACTTGGCCGCCGTCGCGGCCGCGGCGGCGATGGCATCGTCCATGCGCTCGGCCGGCACCAGCATCCGCGTCGGCGCATTGCACGACTGCCCGCTGTTCTCGAAGCACCGGACCACACCGTGGGAGACCGCGGCCACGAGATCGGCGCTGCGCAGCACGATGTTGGGCGACTTGCCGCCGAGCTCCTGGTGCACGCGCTTGACGGTCGGCGCCGCGGTCTGCGCCACGATCACGCCCGCGCGGGTGGAGCCGGTGAACGAAACCATGTCGACGTCGGGATGACCGGCGAGCACCTGCCCGACCGACGGCCCGTCGCCGTTGACGAGGTTGAACACGCCCCTGGGCACGCCGGCCTCGTGCATCACCTCCGCGAACAGCAGGGCATCGAGCGGCGCGATCTCGGACGGCTTCAGCACCATGGTGCAGCCGGTGGCGATGGCCGGCCCGACCTTGCAGGTGATCTGGTTGATCGGCCAGTTCCACGGCGTGATCATCGCCACGACGCCGACCGGCTCGTGGGCGATCAGCGTCGAGCCCTGCATGTAGGTGAAGTCGAACGCCTCCAGCGCCTTGATGGTCTGGGAGAGATGGGCGATGCCGACGCCGGCCTGCTCTTCCTTCGAGAAGGCGAGCGGCGCGCCCATCTCGCGGGAGATCACCTCGCCGAACTCGTCGACCCGCCGCCGGAACACGTCGAGAATGCTGCGCAGGAGGTCGAGCCGTTCCTCCTTGGTCGTCATGGAGAAGGTCTGGAACGCCGCCTTGGCCGCGGCGACCGCCTTGTCGACATCGGCGGCGGAGCCCATCGAGATCGTGGCGAACGGCTGCTCGGTCGAAGGATCGATCACGTCCAGCGTTGCCGGCCGGACCGGAGCCACCCACTCGCCGTCGATGTAGAATTCCAGTGCGTGCCGCATCGCGGGACCTCTCAATCAGTCGGTTCGATCGCGCCGCTCCCGGGCTTCCGGCCGGGGAAGAAGGATTCGGAAAGGCGGCTTACGATATCGGAGCTTTGCATAAGGACGGTGACAGCGGGAATACCGCATTCCGGCATGGCCGCCCTCGCCCGGTCCAGGTCGGCTTCACGGGCGTGCACGACCCAAGCGGGAAAAAGGATCAGCCCGTGGCCACGGGAGCGGCGCGCGGGTTGTCGGCGTAGAGGATGCTTTCGGTCTCGGCCTTCGCCCAGATCTGGTCGTCGGTCAGCTCGGTCTCGATGAATTCGATCGGAATGCCGCCATCCTCGACGATCGCGACGTGGAAGCCGGCGATCGGCTCGTAGGGTCCGAGCAGCAGCGTCATTCCCTCGATGGCGCGCGCGAGGTCGGAGACCTTGAAGGCCGGGTGGGGCACGGTCCGCAGCAGGGGATGCAGCGGGCTCGTCTCTTCGAAGCGATGCCACTGGGCGCGGATCAGCCGGCAGTCGCTGTCGCGCGTGTACATGCCGAACAGCGCGCTGTAGCGCTCGCCCGGCCGCGGCTCGGTCACCGGGATGCCCATGTGGTGGAAGCGATATTCCACGCCGTCCTTCATGAACATCGTCATCGTCTCCCGTCGCCGCCCGCGTGCATCCATCGGCGCGGGCGGCGGCGTTGTCAATGCGGGCTCACCGCACCGCGGAGCAGAGATACTTGATCTCCAGGTACTCCTCGATGCCGTATTTCGAGCCCTCGCGGCCGATGCCGGACTGCTTGACGCCGCCGAACGGCGCCACCTCGTTGGAGATCAGCCCGGTATTGTGGCCGACCATGCCGTATTCCAGGGCTTCCGCCACCCGCCAGGTCCGCCGGGCGTTCTCGGTGTAGAAATAGGCGGCGAGGCCGAACTCGGTGTCGTTCGCCATGGCGATCACCTCCTCCTCGGTCTCGAAGCGGAACAGCGGCGCCACCGGCCCGAACGTCTCCTCGCGTGCCACCACCATGTCGGGGGTGACGCCGGTGATCACCGTCGGCTCGTAGAAGGTGCCGCCGAGCGGATGGCGCTTGCCGCCGAGCACGATGTGCGCGCCCTTGGAGACGGCATCCTCGACGTGGCGCTCCACCTTGGCGATGGCGTCGTCGTCGATCAGCGGCCCGATCAGCACGCCCTTTTCCGTGCCCGCGCCGACCGGCAGCTTCGCGACTTCCTCCGCCAGGCGCCGGGCGAAGGCATCGTAGATCCCCGACTGCACGTAGAGACGGTTGGCGCAGACGCAGGTCTGGCCGGCATTGCGGTACTTGGAGGCGATGGCGCCGACGACGGCGGCCTCGATATCGGCATCGTCGAACACGATGAACGGCGCGTTGCCGCCGAGTTCGAGGCTGACGCGCTTGATGGTCGGCGCGCACTGCGCCATCAGGATGCGGCCGACTTCGGTCGAGCCGGTGAAGGAGAGCTTGCGCACCTTGTCGCTCGCCGTCAGCACGCCGCCGATGGTGCGGGCCTCGCCCGTCACGATCTGCAGCACGCCCGCCGGCAGTCCGGCCTCGATGGCGAGCTGGCCGATGGCGAGCGCGGTGAGCGGGGTCTGCTCCGCCGGCTTCACGATCATCACGCAGCCGGCGGCCAGTGCCGGCGCGGCCTTGCGGGTGATCATCGCCGCCGGGAAGTTCCACGGCGTGATCGCGGCGCAGATGCCGACCGGCTGCTTCAGCACGATCAGGCGCTTGTCGGTCTGCGGCGCGGGGATCACGTCGCCATAGACGCGCTTGGCTTCCTCGGCGAACCACTCGATGAACGAGGCCGCGTAGACGATCTCGCCCTTCGCTTCGGCCAGCGGCTTGCCCTGCTCCGCCGTCATGATGGCGGCGAGGTCGTCGGCGTTGGCGACGATCAGCTCGAACCAGCGCTTCAGGATGGCCGAGCGCTCGCGCGCGGCGCGCTGCGACCACGGCCCGAACGCCGCCTCGGCGGCTTCGATCGCCTGTTCCACTTCCTGGGCCGAGAAACGGGGCACCGGCCCGACCACACTGCCGTCGGCCGGATTGGTCACCGCGACGGTCTCGCCGCTGCGGGCCTGCCGCCACGCCCCGTCGATCAGTCCGCCGTCGCGCAGCAGCGCCGGATTTGCGAGTTGCACCACCGCATCCTCCTTCAAGATCGCCATTGTTCAATTAGTTGAACTATGTTCTACTGATTGAACGTTCGGCCTTTTCCGTTCCCCTGTCAAGCACGGGCGCGAGCCGTCCGTGCACGGCTCGCAGCCGGGACTACAAGAACAATCCGAAGGACGTCACGGCGATGACGGAGATCGAGACGCCCTCCCGGGGCGGAACTTCCGGAGACCAGACTTCTGGCGACCGCGGGGCGTCCGGCGACAGCGCGGCCGCGCGACCTGCACAGGTCGACTCCGCACCGGCCGATTCCGCACCGGCCCTGCGGCGTGCCGTTCGCATCCTCGATCTCGTGACCGCCGCGCCCGCGCCACCGACCGCAGCAGAAATCGCCCGGGCGCTCGGGCTGCCGCGCAGCACCGCCCACGGCCTGATCGGCGCCATGGTCGATCTCGGCCTCCTCGCGCGGACGACGGAGGCCACGCTTCGTCTCGGCCCGCACCTGATGAACTGGGCCAGCGGCTTCCTCGCGCAATTCGATCTCGTGGGCGAGTTCCGCCGCCTGTTCGAGGGCCGGCCCGGCTTCGAGGCCTACACGATCACCCTCAGCGTGCGCGAGGGCAGCGAGGTGATCTATCTCGCCTGCTGCAACAGCGCCGCGCCGCTGGGGTTCACCTTCCGCATCGGCATGCGGCTGCCCGCGGCGTTTGCGGCCACCGGCAAGGCGATGCTGTCGACGCTCGCCCCGGGCGAACTCTCCGATCTGTTCGCGGGGTCGTGGCCGGCACCGCTCACGCCGCGCAGCGTCGGATCCCTGAAGGCACTCGAATCCGAACTCGCGGCGGCCAGGGCGCGCGGCTATTCCGTCGACGACGGCCAGATCCGCGAGGGCATGGTCTGCCTCGGCGCACCGGTCGCGGACTTCTCCGGCAAGGCCATTGCCGGCGTCGCGGTCAGCCTGCTCGAACGCGAGGCGACGCCGGGCCGGCTCGCCGAGGTCGGCGCGCAGGTCCGTGCGATTGCGGACGACCTTTCAGGGCGCCTCGGCGGCCCCGGAAACCGCGCCTGAGACGGGTGCCGCCTGCCGCAACAGGCGCAGCGTGTGGCGCGCGATCATCAGCTCCTCGTCGGTTCTGATCACGAAGACCGGGGCGGCGCTGCCCTTTGCCTCGATGTTGCGAGCGTGGGCGCGGTTGGCGGCGTCGTCCACCGCAAGCCCTGTCCAGCCGAGCCGCCCGACGATCTGGCCGCGCATGTCGGCATCGTTCTCGCCGATGCCGGCGGTGAAGACGAGGCCGTCGAGCCGGCCGAGCGACACGGTCAGGCTGGCGATCGCCTGCGCCACCTTCAGCGCGAAGAAATCGAGCGCCATCGCCGCCTCCGGCGCGGCGCTGGCCCGAAGGTCGCGCGCGTCGTTGCTGATGCCGGACAGGCCCAGCAACCCGCTTTCGTAATAGAGCATGTGGCCGACTTCGGCGGCACTCATGCCCTTCTGCTCGATCAGGTGCAGCACCACGCCGGGATCGAGCGAACCGGTGCGCGTTCCCATCGGAATGCCGTCGAGCGCGGTGAAACTCATCGTCGTCTCGATGCTGCGGCCGCCGTCGATGGCGCAGAGCGATGCGCCCGAGCCCAGATGGGCGACGACGACCCGCCCGGCCGCCACCCCCGGCGCCACCGCCGCGAGCGCACCGTGGACATATTCGTAGGACAGCCCGTGGAAGCCGTAGCGGCGCACGCCCTCGTCATAGAGTTCCCGCGGCAGCGGGAAGCGGTCGGCGAGTTCCGGGTGGTCGCGATGGAACGCCGTATCGAAGCAGGCCACCTGCGGCAGGTCCGGCCGGCGCTGCCGCAGCACCCGGATCGGATCGAGATTGGAAAGCTGGTGCAGCGGCGCCAGCGGAATGAAGCTTTCAAGCGTCTTCATCACCGCGTCGTCGACCAGCACCGGATGGGAGTAGGTCGGGCCGCCATGGACCACCCGATGGCCGACGCCGACGATGCGGAGGTCGCCGATATGCGGGATCAGCCAGTCCGAAACGGCGTGCTGCGCGGCCTCGGCATCCGGCACCTCGGCGGTCTCGTAGCTGCGCTCGACCAGCGTCGCGCCGTCGTGATCGCGGACCTTGAGGCGTGGCTTCGAGCCGATGCCGTCGAAGGCGCCGCCGAGGATCAGGTCGAGATCGCCGCCGGCGACGCCATAGAGCTTGAACTTGATGCTGGAACTGCCGGCATTGATGACGAACAGCGCTTCGGTCACGAGGCGATACCCTTCTGCATCAGGCTGTGGGCGTAGAGCCCGGCCACCGCGCAGGACGCGAGCCGCGTCGGCAGGCTGTCGGCGCGGCTGGTGAGGATCACCGGCACCCGGGCGCCGAGCACCACGCCCGCCGCATCCGCGCCGGCGAGAAAGCTCAGGTTCTTGGCCAGCATGTTGCCGGCTTCCAGGTCCGGCACCACGAGAATCTGCGCCCGCCCCGCGACGGGGGAGACGATGCCCTTGATCCGGGCCGCGTCCTCGCTGATGGCGTTGTCGAGCGCCAGCGGCCCGTCCACGTCGCCGCCGGAAATCTGGCCGCGGTCGGCCATCTTGCAGAGCGCCGCCGCCTCGATCGTGCTCGGGATGCGCGGCGTCACCGTCTCCACGGCGGACAGGATGGCGACGCGCGGCCGGCCGAGGCCGAGGCCGACGTGCAGGTCGATGGCATTCTGGACGATGTCGCGCTTCGCCTCGAGATCGGGGAAGATGTTGACCGCCGCGTCGGTGATGAACAGCGGCTCGGGATAACTCGGCACGTCCATGATGAAGACGTGGCTGATGCGCCGGCCCGTCCTCAGGCCGGTTTCCTTGGCGGTGATCTCGGCCAGAAGCTCGTCGCTGTGCAGGCTGCCCTTCATCAGGAGCGCCGCCTCGCCGCGCCGCACGAGTTCCACCGCCTTGGCGGCCGAGGCGACGCTGTGGGGCGTGTCGACGATCTCGTGTCCGGAAAGGTCGAGGCCGCAGGCGGCGGCCACCGCCTCGATCCGGGCCCTGGGTCCGACGAGGACGGCATCGATCAGGCCGGCTTCCTCCGCCTCCAGCGCACCGCGCAGCGAGGACTCGTCGCACGGATGGGCGACGGCCGTTCGCAGCGCGCCGAATGAACGTGCCCGGGCCACGAGGCTCGCATAATGGTCGTGCTTGCGCTCGGCGCCTTTGGTCGCGGTCATGGCTTCGCTCTCCTGCCGGGCTGCGGCGACGGCCGGAAACCGGTTCCGGCACGGTGGAGGCGAATCCCGCCCCCTGGCAGCGTGTATCGTGGGTGCGCGGCCGGGCGCCGCGCCGCAGGCGACCCGAGGCACGGGGCCAGCCTGCATCCTGTAATGCTACGTCAAAATCCGGCGGCGACATTGATTTTTGCAAAAGCACATGGCCGATGCCTCCTTACGGCGCTCCCGCCCGCACCCCGCCTGACATCACAATGCAGCGAGCCGGCATCCCGACGGGGTGACACGGACGCGGCGGCAACGAGGATGCCGCTTTGCCGACGCGATTTCGCCGCCGGACCATGAAACGATCCGCTCGTTCAGACGTTTCTCCTGCTCAACGGACTGCCTCCGCGCTTCACGGGTGCCTGACAGCCGCGGCAGGACGGTCCTTCCCACCCCGAACCATGCCGCGAGGATTCCGTTGACTTCGCCCATCGAAGACTATGCCTTGATCGGCGACTGCAAGACTGCCGCGCTCGTCTCGCGTGACGGTTCCATCGACTGGCTCTGCCTTCCGCGCTTCGATGCCGCGGCGTGCTTCGCCGCGCTGCTGGGCACGCCGGAAAACGGCCGCTGGCGCATCGCGCCGACCGCTGGCGACGCGCGCATCAGCCGGCGCTACCGGGAAGACACGCTCATTCTCGAGACGACGTTCGAGACGGACACCGGCGTCGCGACGCTGATCGACTTCATGCCGCTCGCCGACGGTTCGTCGACGGTGATGCGCATCGTCGTCGGCGTGCGGGGCCATGTCGAGTTCGAGACCGACTTCGTCGTTCGGTTCGGCTACGGGCATACGGTTCCGTGGGTCACCAACGAGGAGGGCGGCGTCACGTACGCGGTGGCCGGCCCGGACCTCCTCGTGCTGCGAACCCCGGTTCATCTCACCGGCGAGGACATGCACTCGACCGGCACCTTCATGGTGATGGAGGGCGACCGCGTGCCCTTCGCCGTGACCTACGGCACCTCCTATGGCCCGCGCCCCGGGTCTCAGGACGTCGAGGCGGCCCTGTTCGCGACCGAGGCCTACTGGCGCGGGTTCGCCGCGCGCTGCCCGGGCGTCGGGCGCTGGACCGAGACCGTGAAGCGCTCGCTGATCACGCTCAAGGCCCTGACCTACATGCCGACCGGCGGCATCGTCGCCGCGGCCACCACGTCGCTGCCCGAAGCGCTCGGCGGCACCCGGAACTGGGACTACCGGTTCTGCTGGCTGCGCGACGCCACCATGACGCTGATGGCGTTCATGAAGCTCGGCTACTACGAGGAAGCCTCGGCCTGGCGCGAGTGGCTGATGCGCGCCGTCGCCGGTGCCCCGGAGCAGGTGCAGATCATGTACGGCGTCGCCGGCGAGCGCCAGTTGCTCGAATGGGAGGTCTCGTGGCTCGCCGGCTACGGCGGTTCCCGCCCGGTCCGGATCGGCAACGCCGCCGCCGACCAGCTCCAGCTCGACGTCTACGGCGAGGTGGCCGACGCGCTCGCCCAGGCACAGCGCGGCGGGCTCCCCCCGCACCCGCGCACGCGCGCACTCAGCGAGGTCACGCTCAATTTCCTCGAAAAGGTCTGGCGCGAGCCGGACGAGGGCATCTGGGAGGTGCGCGGCGGCCGCCAGCACTTCACCCATTCCAAGGTGATGGCCTGGGTCGCGTTCGACCGTGCCGCAGGGCTCGCCTCCAATTCCAAGCTCGGCCGGACGCTGTCGGCGCGCTGGCGCAAGGTTGCCGACGAGATCCATGCCGATGTCTGCGCCAAGGCGTTCGATCCGGAAATCGGCAGCTTCGTGCAGGCCTACGGCTCCAACGTGCTCGACGCCAGCCTGCTGCAGATTCCGCTCGTGGGCTTCCTGCCGCCGGACGATTCGCGAGTGATCGGAACCGTGCGCGCCATCGAGAGCCGCCTCGTCCAGGACGGGCTGGTGCTGCGCTACGAGACCCATGAGGTCGACGACGGTCTGCCGCCCGGCGAAGGCGCGTTCCTCGCCTGCAGCTTCTGGCTCGCCGACGTCTTGGTGCTGCTCGGCCGCTACGGCGACGCGCAGCGGCTCTATGAGCGCCTCAGCGGGCTGTGCAACGACGTCGGGCTGCTGTCGGAAGAATACGACCCGGTGGCGGGGCGGATGCTCGGCAATTTCCCCCAGGCCTTCAGCCACATCGGGCTGATCAACACCGCTCTGAACCTCGCGCGCCGCACCGGGCCCGCAGAGGAGCGCGTCGCGACCGGCGAGCCTGCCGAGGTGAAGCCGCCCGTCGTCGTGGAGGCGGTGGCAGCGGCTGTCGATCCGGACACGCCGGTCGAGACGCTTCAGTCTGCGAGCCGGTAGAGATCCGGCCGGCGGTCGGCGAGGTACGGGTTTTCCGCCCGGGCCTCGTCGTAGCGGCCGGGCTCGACGCGGGCGAACAGGAGCGCCTCGGCGGCCCCCGCCCGGGCGAGATCCTCGCCGTCGGGGCCGACGATCGCGGAGCCGCCTTCAAGCGCGGTGCCGCGTTCGTCGCCGCAGAGACCGGCATAGGCCACGAAAACGTGGTTCTCCAGCGCGCGCGCGGGGATGACGCTTTTCGACACCCGGCGAGAGGCGGCCCCCGCCGGAAGTGCGGTCGGGACGATCACGAGTTCCGCGCCCTGGAGCGCGAGGCTGCGCACCATTTCCGGGAATTCGACGTCGTAGCAGATCAGCATCCCGACCCTGAAGCCGCGAAAGGCGAACACCGCCGGGGGCGCCGCCGAGGGTGCGAACGCCGCGCGTTCCGCGTCGCCGTAGAGGTGCCCCTTGCGATAGACAATCGGCTCGGCGCCGGGCGCGACGAGAGCGGCGGCATTGAACACCGCCCCGCCCTCGCGCTCCGGAAAGCCGGCGACCACGGCGACGCCGGTTTCCTCGGCGATGGTCTGCACCGCCCCGATCATGGCGCCCGAACGCGGCTCGGCGAGGCGGGCGATGTCGTCGGTGCCGATGGCATAGCCGGTGAGGCTCATCTCCGGCGTCACCAGGAGATCCGCGCCGAATGCCGCCGCGGCGCGCGCGGCCCGGGCGATCGCCGCCAGGTTCTCCGCCGGCTCGCCGGGGCTCGTCTGCATCTGCAACACCGCGATCAGCACGTTCACGTTCCCTGCTGGCTCACCCGATCTGGGCGAGATGGCCGATGAAGCGCGAGAACAGGTCGGCTTGGTTGGAGATGTCAAGCTTCTGATAGATGTTGCGGCGGTGGATCTTCACCGTGCCCGCGCTGATCTTCAGCAGGTCGGCGATGGACGCGTTCGAATGGCCGCGCAGCACGAGCGCGGTGATCTCGATTTCGCGCCGTGTGAGGCGGCCGTCCGCCATCTGGTCGAGCGCGACGCCGATGGGGCCGTCCTTCAGGCCGCCGCCGGCCGGGCCGGGCGACGGCCCGAACCGCGCCGCGACGTCACGCCAGTGGAATTCGGCGAGCCGGCGGACCACCGGCTCCACGGCCTGGAAAATCTGCATGTCCCGGGCGGAGAAGGCCGGCCGGTCGATCGGGCGGGTCACGCTGACGACGAGCGCCGCGCCCGGCGAAGGACGAACGAGAAACCCCACCTCGTCGCGGATGTCGGTGCGCACATAGTGCCGCTTGAAGTACTCCGAATTGTAGAACAGGTCGGGCGCGAGCGTCTTGAGGCGGATGACCCCCGGCCGTTCCGTTCCGACGGCGGCGGCATAGAACGGATCGAGCAGGTAGGGGCCGCGGATATAGTCCTCGATCACCGTGGCGGCACGTTCGGCCTCCATGTTGTGGTCGAGGCAGATGGGCTTCTCCCGGCCGGAATAGGCGAACACCATCGAGATGTCGTAGGCGATCACGGTCTTGAGAGCCGTCTGCAGGGCACGCGGAAAGGCAGGCGTCTGCAACGTCTCCAGCGCCTCGCCGGTCGCGCGGTTCCAGTCCGCCAGCACGGTCCCTGTGGACCGGACTTCCAGCGGGGCAGAGACGGAACGAGCAGTTTCAAGAGGAAACATTTTTTCGCGGTCTATATCTCGGGGGATATTCATAGGCTCGTTCGCCCATCCTAGCCTGTTCTCGCGACGTGATGTGGGAAAGCGATCCGATGGCCGACGGCAACTCGAAACCGGAGCGGGACGAGGCAGCGACAGAACTGCGCGCGCGGCTCGACGCGCTCGGCGCCGAAGACGTGCATCTCGGCCTCATCGACCCGGACGGCGTGTTCCGCCACAAGCAGGTCGGCGCCGCCAAGGCGGTGAAGCTCGCGAAGGACGGCTATCCGTTCTGCGAGGTGCTCTATTGCTGGGATACCGCTGAAAAGACTTACGATTCCGGCGCCTATATCGATCGGCCCGCCAAGCTTTTCCCCGACACGGTGCGGCGCTACCCGTTCGCCGACCGGGCCGCGGTGGTGATCGCCGATTTCGAGGGCGCGTTCGGCGCGCTCTCCGCCCGCAACCAGTGCCTGAGAATGCTGGCGGAACTCGATGCCCTGGGCCTCCGGGCGCTCTCGGCGTTCGAGTTCGAGTTTTTCGTGCTCGACGAGACCCCGGACAGCCTGCGCGCCAAGAATTTCAGCGACCTCAACTTCTTCGCCAAGGCCAACCGCACCTATTCGCTCCAGACGGCGACGCGCCATGGCGCGTTGATCGACGGCCTGCGGCAGACCATGACGACGCTCGGCATCGCCATCGACGCGATCCACACCGAACTCGGCCCCGGTTGCTTCGAGGCACCGCTGACTTACGCGGAAGGCATCAAGGCCGCCGACGACGCAGTCTTGTTCAAGAACTTCGCCCGCAGTTTCTTCCTGCGCAACGACCTCACCGTCGCCTTCATGTCGAAACTGTCGCCGGCCCTCTCCGGCCAGTCCGGCCACCTGCATGTTTCGCTCGTCGACCGCGACGGCCGGCCGGTGTTCCACGACGGTTCCGACCCCGACGGACTGAGCCGGACCGCGCGTCATTTCATCGGCGGCCTTCTGGCGCTGATGCCCGATTTTCTCGCCATGTGTAGCCACACCGTGAACGCCTATAAGCGCATGGTGCCCGGTGCATGGGCGCCTACGGCCGCAAATTGGGGCGTGCAGAACCGAACAGCGGCGGTGCGCGTGATCAACGACACGCCGGCCGCGACCCGGATGGAATTCCGCGTGCCCTCCGCCGACACCAACCCCTACCTGTCGTTCGCCATGTGCCTCGGCGCCGGCCTCTGGGGCATCCGCAACGAGATCGAGCCGCCGGCTGGCCGCACCGACAACCTCTATGCCATGCCGCCCGAACCCTCGGCGGCCTTCCCGACCGACCTCGGCCAGGCCGCGAGCCGCTTCGCGGCCTCCGGCCCCGCCCGCGCCCTCTTCGGCGATGCCTTCGTCGACACCTTCGCCGCGGCCCGCCGCTTCGAGGACGCCGAGTATCGCCGCCATGTGAGTTCGTGGGAGATCGCCCGCTATCTCGAGGTGGTGTGACCGCCCCGACCGGATTCCAACGAGAGCCCACACGGCCTTGCCAGAGACCACCTTGCAGAGACGAGAAGGGAACAGGACGATGACACAGGATCAATCGAAGGGAATGCGTCCGGCATCGATGGGGCCGATCTCCCGCCGGACCATGCTGAGGGGTCTCGGCGCCGGTGCCGCCCTTGCCGCGGGCGGCGCGCTGCCGGGTCTGCCGGGCTTCGGCCGGGGCAGCGCCGCGGCGGCCGAGACGATCAACTACATGTGCTGGGAGGGCTACAATTCCCCGGCCATCCTCGATCCGTTCCAGAAGGCCAACGACGTCTCGATCTCGGTCGACCTGATCACCGATTCGGCCGGCGGTTTCGCCAAGCTCGCGGCCGGCGCCTATCGCGACTTCGACCTCGTGTCGTCGGACGGTCCCTGGATCGCCCGCATGGGACCGGCCGGCATCGCCCGCTATATCGACGACGCCAGCTTCGCCGAGCAGAATGCCGAGTTCTACCCGCAGTTCCGCGCGCCGTTCGCCCCGCTCCAGTTCGAGGGCAAGACCACCGGCCTGCCGACCCGCTGGGGCTGGGTCGGCCCGACGGTCAACACCAAGTTCGACAAGCTGGAGACCTGGTCGAGCTACGCGCCGGTGTTCGATCCGGCCTACCGCGACAAGATCTGCCTGCTCGACTGGGGCGACTGGCCGATCATGCCGCTCGCGCTCTATGCCGGCGTCGATCCCTACAAGGAACTCGACCAGCACGCGCTCGACGAGGTCCGCAAGGTGCTGCGCGCGGCCTTCAAGAACACCCGCGCCATCGTCGCCGACCTCGCGGTCGCGCAGAAGGGCCTGATCGACGGCTCGTTCCGCTGCCTCGTCGGCGGCGGCACCTACTGCACCTCGTCGCTGCGCCTGCAGGGACACGACTACATCCAGTCGATCGTGCCCGAGCCGAAGGACGGCCTGAAGCAGGGCATCATCTGGATGGAGGCGACCGGCCTCACCGACAACGGCAAGCCGGCCGGCGTCGCCGACAAGTTCCTGAAGTACATCGTCTCGCCGGACGTGCAGGTGAAGCTCGCCATCACCGAGGCGACCTGTAATCTGGTGCCGAACCAGAAGGCGGAGGCGCTGTTCACGCCCGAGCAGAAGTCGGCGCTGCAGATGGACTACATGTGGCACGCCTGGGACAACAGCATGTTCCACACCATCGCACCGAACGTCGACGAGATGCTGGCGATCTGGCAGGAAGAACTCGCCGCCCGCTGATCTCCCGCGCCGTCCGGCCCGCCCGCATCGGCCTTGCAGCCGCGGGCGGGCCGTTCGTTCGAACCAGGCCGCAGCACCAGAGGGATTGCCCGTTGCAGACCCCCATCATCGAAGCCACCGGGATCGTCAAGGATTACGGCACCTTCCGCGCGCTCCACTCGGTCTCGCTCGACGTCGGGACCGGCGAGTTCGTGGCGCTCGTCGGACCCTCGGGATGCGGGAAAACCTCGCTTCTGAAGATCGTGGCCGGCTTCGAGGCCCCGACGGAAGGCAGCCTGCGCATCGCCGGCGCCGACATGGCCGGCGTGCCGGCGGCCGGGCGGCCGACGCGCATGGTGTTCCAGAAGCTCGCGCTGTTTCCCCACAAGACGGTGCGCGACAATATCGGCTTTCCCCTGAAGCTCGCCGGCGTGCCGGCGCGCGAGGCGGACGAGCGCATCCGCGCCATGCTCGCGCTGATGCACCTCGATCCGGCCTATCTCGGCCGCTATCCCGCGCAGCTTTCCGGCGGCGAGCAGCAGCGCGTGGCGCTTGCCCGCGCGCTGGTCTCGCGCCCGAGCGTGCTCCTGCTCGACGAGCCGATGAGCGCGCTCGATGCCAAGCTGAAGAAGTCGCTCCAGGCGGAATTGAAGAACCTGCACCG
Source organism: Pseudoxanthobacter soli DSM 19599 (assembly GCF_900148505.1). Lineage (NCBI taxonomy): Bacteria > Pseudomonadati > Pseudomonadota > Alphaproteobacteria > Hyphomicrobiales > Segnochrobactraceae > Pseudoxanthobacter > Pseudoxanthobacter soli. The sequence continues at coordinate 544,344 of NZ_FRXO01000002.1, forward strand.
CAATCTCGGCACCTCGTTCGTGCTCGTCACCCACGACCTCGAAGAGGCGATGATGCTGGCCGACCGCATCTGCGTGATGCGCGCCGGCAACGTGCTGCAGGTCGGCACGCCCTCGGAGATCTATTACAGCCCGGTCGATGCATTCGTCGCCGGCTTCATCGGCGACACCAACCTCTTCCCCGTTTCGATCGCACGGCAAGCCGACGGCTCGACGGCATTCCGCTCGCCCGCCATCGAGGCCGCCGATCCCACCGTGCCGGGTGACCGCGTCGCCCCGCGGGTGGCCGGCGGCTCCGCCCTCCTGATGGTGCGGCCGGAGGCAATGCGCTTCGTGACGGCCGGCGCGCCAGCGCCCTTCGCCACGCTTTCCGGCGTCGTCGAGGAATTCTTCATCAAGGGCGCCTCGATCCTCTACCGGGTGCGCGTCGAGGGCCACGCGGTGCCCGTGGTGATGGACCTTTCCGGCACGCCCAATCTGCCCGCCCAGGTGGGCGACGCCGTCACCGTCGGCTTCGACCGCGCCGACTGCTTCATCCTGCAGGAGTGAGCCGATGCGCGTCGAACCGAAATCCTGGCGCGACCCGGCCCTGATCGGCACCACCGTGCCGCTCGCGCTGCTGATGGTGATGTTCTTCCTGGTGCCGCTCGCCATGACGGGCGTTCTGACCTTCCAGACCACGCGCTATTACCGGCTGGTATGGACGTGGGACCTGACGGTGTGGCGGGAGGTTTTCGGCAAACCCTCCTACTGGATCGTGATGCTGCGCACCGTGTGGATGGCGGTCGTCTGCGTCGTGCTCTCGCTCCTGATCGCGCTGCCGGTGGCCTATGCGCTGGCGACCCGGCTGCAGTCGGTGCGCCGCCACGTCACCATCCTCATCACGTTCGCCTTCCTGACGGATGCGGTGCTGAAGACCTTCGGCTGGATCCTGGTGCTCGACCGCAACGGCGTCCTCAACTGGGCGCTCGCCCATGTCGGCTTCCCGCCGCAGATGACGAACCTGCTGTTCACCCCGACCGCGACCCTGATCGGCATGGTCTACAATCTCGCGGTCTACCCGGTGTTCACCCTCTATCTCTCGCTCGTGCGCATCGACCGCGACCTGCAGCTCGCCGCCTACGATGCCGGCGCATCGCGCATCCGGACGTTCTTCGAGATCACGCTGCCGCTGGCGAAGCCCGGGCTCTATGCCGGCGCGGTGCTGGTGTTCGTTCTCAGCCTTGGCGCCTTCCTGGAGCCGAAGGTGATGGGCGGCGGCACGGCGCCGCTCGCCTCGGAACTGATCCGCCAGAGCTTCGAGACGCGGGTGAACTGGCCGCTCGGCGCGGCGCTGACGCTGGTGCTCATCGCCATCGGCGCCCTGTCGCTGGCGCTCTCGGCCGTGGTCGCGCTGCGCCGCCGCGGCACCGGCCGGCCCTGAGGGAGGACGCGCACATGGTTTCAGACCGCTTCAAGAGCGCCCTCATCGACATCGTGCTGGTCGGCTCGGTCGCGCTGCTTCTGGTGTTCTTCTACGTGCCGATCGTCACCCTGGTTGTGTTCTCGTTCACCGGCAGCCGGATGCTGACGCTGCCGATCGAAACGTGGTCGACCGAATGGTACGGGGCGCTGCTCGCCAAGCCCGACTTCCTGCCCGCGCTCACCAACTCCGCCATGGTCGCGGCGATCTCCACCGTATTCGTCACGGTGCTGGGCACGGCCGGGGCGATCGCCTGGATCCGGTTCCGGTTCCGCTTCCAGCAGGCATTCCGGGCGCTGACGTTCGCGCCGCTGCTTTTTCCGCAGCTTCTCCTCGGCGTGGTGATGCTGCTGTGGTTCTCGGTGCTCGGGCAGTGGCTCGGCTTCTCCAACGGCCTGCCGACCATCGTCATCGGCCACATCGTCTACATCACCCCCTTCGCGCTCGTGATCGTGGCGGTGCAGGTGTGGGGCTTCGACGAGACGCTGGAGGACGCCGCGCGCGATGCCGGCGCCAGCGGCTGGGTGGTGTTCCGCGAGATCACGCTGCCGCTGCTGTGGCCCGGCATCTTCTCCGCCGCGAGCTTCGCCTTCCTGCTGTCGTGGGGCAATTTCTACGTGTCCTACAGCCTCGGCGGCACCATCCGCACGCTGCCCACCTTCGTCTATAGCGGGATCGCCGTCGGCTCGTCGCCGATCTATCCCGCGCTCGCCACGCTGAACTGCATCCCGGCCATCGTGCTGGTGGTGGTGGCCGACATCGTCCGCCGCCGCGCCGCCCGCCGCAACCGGCTCGCCCCCGCTGAATGACCCGGCCCGGCCGGACCGAGAGGACGTCATGACTGCCTTTACGCCGTTCGTTTCCGCCAACTGGAGCTTTCCGACCACGGTGCGCTTCGGCGCCGGCCGGATCGCGGACCTGCCGGCCGCGATCGCCGAGCTGGGCGCCCGCCGCCCGCTGGTGGTGACGGACCAGGGCCTCGCCAGGCTGCCGCTCGTCGCCGACATCATGGCACGCTTGAACGCCGCCGGCCTCGACGCCGCGCTGTTCAGCGACGTCAAGCCGAACCCGACCGGCGAGAACGTGGCGGCGGGCGTCGCCGCTCTGAAAGAGGGCGGGCACGATCTCGTGGTGGCGCTCGGCGGGGGCAGCGGCCTCGACGCCGCCAAGGCCATCGCCCTGATGGCCACCCAGAGCCGGCCGCTGTGGGATTTCGAGGATGTGGGCGACAACTGGAAGCGCGTCGACACCTCGCACCTCCTGCCCGTGATCGCGATCCCCACCACCGCCGGGACCGGTTCCGAGCTCGGCCGCTCGTCGGTCATCACCGACACCGCGGGCCAGCGCAAGGTCATCATCTTCCACCCGTGCATGATGCCGGACATCGTCATCATGGATCCCGGCCTGACGGTCGGCCTGCCGGCCGCGATCACGGCGGCGACGGGCATGGATGCGCTCTCCCACGCGCTCGAATCCTACAGCGCGCCGAGCTTCCATCCGATGGCGGAGGGCCTCTCCCTCAACGCGCTGCGCCTCGTCAAGCTGTTCCTGACCCGGGCGGTCGCGGACGGCACCGACATGGAAGCGCGGGCGCAGATGCTGATCGCCTCGGGCATGAGCTGCGTGGCGCTGCAGAAGGGCCTCGGCGCCATCCACGCCCTCGCCCACCCGCTCGGCGCGCTGCACGATGCCCACCACGGCCTGCTGAACGCCGTGCTGATGCCCTATGTGGTGGCGTTCAACCGGCCGGCGATCGAGCCGAAGCTCGTCGACCTCGCCCGCCTCCTCGACCTGCCGTCCCACGACGGCGGCGCGGTGATCGACTGGATCCTGGCGCTCAGAACCGAACTCGGCATTCCCGAGACGCTGGCCGATCTCGGCCTCGGCGAGATCGACCGTCCGCGGATCGTGGAGATGGCGCTCGCCGATCCCTGTGCCGGCGGCAACCCGGTCCCGCTCGATGCCCGCAACACCGCCCGCCTCCTCGACGACGCGATCGAGGGACGGCTGTAAGAACGGGGTCACGGCTGGCGCGGCCTCAGCCGCCCCAGTTCCACGCGAGCAGAGCGGCGTAGCCGGCCATCGAGAGGGCATAAAGCGCGGCGAGCACGGCATAGCCGAGGATGTCGCGCTTCAGGCCGGGTTCCGGCGCCAGCCACCAGCCGAACGCCCGGAAGGCGGCGGGCACCGCCCACCAGCCGAGCAGCTGCGTGCTGACGAGGTTGCCGATGAAGAGCGCCAGCCAGAACGGCATGCCCTTGCCGGTCAGGAGCGGCGTCGAGACGAAGAAGCCCCAGAGATAGACCACCGGATAGAGCACCAGCAGAACGAGCAGGTTGTTCTTGAAGGTCGCCGCCTTGCTCGGCCGCCTGCCGTCCTGGCCCTGGAACCAGAAATCGAAGCCGTAGCTCGTCCGCCGCAGATTGATGTCCGCATTGAAGCGGGCGCCCTTGTCGATCAGCCGCTTCCGCAGCGGCGAGTCCAGCCACGCCGTCAGGTTGGCGTCGCTGTCGAACGACAGGATGATGATCCACTCGTCGTGCACGCCGGGCACCGGGCGCTCGATCTTGTGGCGCAGGAAGCCCTTCACGTCGGCCTCGACGGCCTGGATTTCGCGCTGCCAGGCCAGAAATTCCGTCTCGTGCTCCGGCGCGACGTTGAACGAGATCACCAGCGAGGCGGTGGCCTCCCGCCGCGGTCCGGCGTCGGTCAGGAGATGCACGTCCTCCTGGCCGACGAAGAGGTCGCGCACCTCTGCCACCAGGGCCGCGCAGTCCCGGCTCTGCAGCCACGCGCGTGCCGCTGCGGCATTGGCGAAGCGCTGCACCGCCACCCAGTCCACCTGGGCGGGCGGCGTCGGCGGGATCACCTCCTGCCCCTCGAAGCCCGGCCAGCCCGCCAGCCGTTCCGCGACCTTTCCGAGCCAATGGGCATAGCGGGCATAGCCGGCTTCGGCGATGCGGCGCTGGACCACGAGCGCGACGGGCGCGCCCGGATCCGGGGTGCCCGTCGCGGCGATCTCTTCGGTCATGGCGGCCTCCCTCGCGCCGGCGGCGCGCTCAGCTCTTCTTGTAGAGGCGCTTGCCCATGATCCAGGTCTCGTCGACGGCGCGCTCGTCCGACACCATCATCACGGCGAACAAGAGATCCGCCGCCTCCTCGACCGTCTTCGGCCCGCCGTCGCCGACGACGAGCGACTGGTGCCACGGCTGCGCCATCGGGCCGGCGTTCCAATCGAGCGCGACGAAGTCCGCCTCCTTGCCGGGATTGAAGTTGCCGAGCCGGTCGTCGAGATAGAGCCCCTCCGCCCCGCCGAGGGTGATCGACCAGAAGCCGCGATAGGGCGACATCTTGTTGCGCTCGGCCTCCGCCGCGTCCTGCCGCGAGGGATCGACGCTGCCGTCGAGCAGGGTGTTGTTGCACATCCCGACCTTGTAGGCGTCGTCGAGCACGTTGAGCATCGAGAAGCGGTTGCCGCCGCCCATGTCGGTGCCGAACGACATCCGCACCCGGTGCGCGGGATCGGTGGCACGGCCGATGCGGAACAGGCCGGAACCCAGGAACAGGTTGGAGCACGGGCAGAACACCACCGCCGCCCCGCTCGCCGACATCCGCCTGAACTCGCCGTCGGACAGCCAGACGCCGTGGCCGCCGGAGAATTTCGGCCCGACGAGCCCGTATTTCTCGTAGACGCCGAGATAGTCCTCGGCGCCGGGATGCTGCTCCAGCACGCCGCGGCACTCGGCCGGGTTCTCCGAGATGTGGGTGTTGACCCAGCAGTCCGGATGCTCCTGCTTCAGCTGCTCGCAGCGCTGCAGCAATTCCGGCGAGGCGCCGTAGGCGAAGCGCGGCGTGACGGCATAGAGATTGCGGCCACTGTTGTGATACCGCGCGATCAGGGCCTTGCTGTCGCGATAGAAATTGTCCGGCGTGTCGATGAAATCATCGGGCGCGTTGCGGTCGATGCCGGTCAGGCCGGCGATGACGCGCATGTTACGCCGGGTCGCTTCCTCGAAGAATTCCTCGGTGGAAACCGGCGAGCTCGAGGTGAACGCCTGGCAGGTGGTGGTGCCGGAGGCGAGCAAGAGGTCGAAGAAGCGCTTGGCGCCGTCGCGGGCGTAGTTGCGGTCCTTGTATTTCAGCTCCTCGGGGAAGATCCACTTCTGCAGCCACGGCAGGAGCTGCTCGCCATAGGCGCCGAGCACGCGGGTCTGCGGGAAATGGATGTGGCCGTCGATGAAGCCCGGCAGGATGATCCGCCCCTCGATGGCGGTGATCTCCAGCCCCGCGTGGCGGGGCGCCACGGCATCGTAGGCGCCGAAATCGGTGATGATGCCGTCCTCGACGACGAGCAGGCCGTCGGCGTGGAAGCGGGCCGCGTCCTGTTCGCGGCCGAGGTGCTTCCACGGATCGTCGATGAAGTCGAAGAACGTGCCGCGAATGCCGGTGGCGCCCATGACGCTGAATGTCCCCGTTAAGGTGTCGTTGCTTGTTGGTGCGAAGCGGCCCTCGGCAGGCCCGCGAACAGGAGCCCGCCGGCGACGATGCCGAGGACGACGAACAGTCCGCCCATCGGCCCCGGCGAATGATCCGGCAATGCCGCGGCGACGGCCATCGCCCCGCTCACGATGAAGTAGCAGGCCGCCGTGGTCATGCCGCCGATCAGGCCGAGATTGCGGTCGAACAGACCGAGCGTCATGCCATACATCAGCGGGCACAGGAGACCGCACGCGGCGAGCACCAGCGCGCAGCCGAGGGACAGCGAGACGATCTCCGTCCCCCACGCCAGCCCGAACAGGAACAGCGCCAGGGCGCCGAGCATATAGACGCCGAACACGGCGAACCCCAGCCGCCGCGGCGTCGCGCGGCCCGCGAAATAGGAGCAGCCGAGTTCCCCGGCGAGATTGGCGCCGCCCAGAAGGAAGGCGACGATGCCGTAGCCGGCGGGCGAGAAGCCGAGGCCGTCCTGATAGAGGAAGGGCGCGACGACACCGACGACGAGCTGCGCGCTCGCCATCGCGCCGAACACCAGCGTGTAGCAGACGAAGCTGCGGTTGGAGAGCGCGGTGCCGGCGACCGACAGCGTCTTGCGGAGATCGACCGGCGTGCGGCGCGCGGGCGCCAGCGTTTCCGGCAGGCCGAAATAGACCGCGACCGTCACCACCGCCGCCATGGCCCCGATCAGGACGAAGATCATGCGCCACGACATCACGTCGACCAGCAGGCCGCCGACCGCAGGGGCGAGCACCGGGGCGAGCCCCCAGGCGGCGCCGAGCAGGCCGACGACCGAGGTGAGCTTCGCGCCGCGAAAAACGTCCGCCGCGATGGCATAGCCGACCACGAGGCAGACCGAGCCGCCGAGGCCCTGGACGAAGCGGAAGGCGAGCATCCATTCCGCGCTGGCGGCGAGCGCACAGGCCGCGCTCATCGCGATCAGCAGGACCATGCCGGCGAGCACCACCACGCGCCGCCCGAACGCATCCGCGAGAAGCCCCGCCGGCACGAGCGCGAAGCTCATGCCGAGCATGTAGGCCGTCACCGTGTTCTGGATCAGCGTCGGATTGGCATTCAGCGCCTCGACCATCTGCGGCAGGGCGGGCGAATAGGCATCGAGCGGGATCTGGCTGAAGGGCACGAGCGCCAGCAACAGCACGATCAGGCGGCCGGCCTTGACCGGGACCGCAGCGGGCACGCCATCCGCGTCGCCGCCGCCGGTCACCCGGACCTCCGGCGAGGCCGCAGCGGCCCCGGCGGAGGGGTGCTCTGTCGCCATGCGGTTCCCCCCAGCGCGGCGCCATCCCCATGGCGCCATGAGCCTGTATGTCCGGCGCCTGTACGTGCAGAGCCTGTATCGTCCGGAGCGAACCACGATCCGGACGGAAAGCGCTTTCGCCGTGGGGCAGTCTAGGCACGCGACGTTGGCGCCGTCCAATCGAATCTCCGCCGCAGATGATGAGCCGGCTCAGGCCTCGTCGAGATAACGCCGATGGAGATGCGCCTTGAACACCGAGGCGTCGAGCGGCCGGCCGGTGGCGCGGGTCAGCAGCTCGGGGGTTTCGTAGAGCGAGCCGAGGCCATGGACATGGGTCCGCAGCCAGCCGACGAGCGGGCCGAAATCGCCCCCGGCGATCGCCTCCATGATGCCGGGGTCCGCCTGCCGCGCCGCATCGAACAGCTGCGCCGCGGTCATGGCGCCGAGGGTGTAGGTCGGGAAATAGCCCCAGCCACCGCTCGGCCAGTGCACGTCCTGCAGGCAGCCGAGTCGGTCGTTCGGCGGGACGATGCCGAGAAGCGCCGCCATGCCGGCGTTCCAGGCCGCCGGCAGTTCGGAGAGCGGCATCTGATCGGCGATCAGCGCCTTCTCGATGCGGTAGCGCAGGATGACGTGGGCGGGATAGGTGACCTCGTCGGCCTCGACGCGGATGAAGCCGGGCGCGACGCGGGTGAACCGCCGGCGCAGCGCCTCCGCCTCCCACGCGGGGCCGGAGCGGCCGAACGCCTCGCGCAGCACGGGCGCGGCGAACGCCAGGAACGCGGCGCTGCGACAGGCCTGCATCTCCATCAGCAGCGACTGGCTCTCGTGGATGCTCATGCCGCGGGCGCGGCCGACCGGCTGCGCCATCCAGGCCGCCGGGCGACCCTGCTCATAGAGCGCATGACCGGTCTCGTGCAGCACGCCCATCAGCGCGCTCGCGAAATCGGCCTCGTCGTAGCGGGTGGTGATGCGGACGTCGTCGTCCGCGCCGCCGCAGAACGGATGGGTGGAGACGTCGAGCCGTCCGCGGGTGAAGTCGAAGCCGAGCGCCGCCATCATCCTGAGGCCGAGGGCGCGCTGGGTTTCCACCGGAAACGGACCTTCGAGCGGCGGATCGGCCGGCCGGCGCGCCTGCCGTTCCATCACCTCGGCGGTGAAGCCCGGCAGGAAGGCGGCGAGATCGTCGAACAGGAGATCGATGTCCGCCGAGCGACCGCCGGGCTCGTAGTCGTTGAGGAGAGCGTCATAGGGCGAGAGCCCCAGCCGCTCGCCCTTGGCGACCGCGATCTCGCGCTGGAGGCGCAGCACCTCGGCAAGGCGCGGCAGCAGGGCCGGAAAGTCGGAAGCCGCGCGCGCCTGGCGCCACGCCATCTCGCACGCGGCGACGGCCCGGGCGGACGCGGCGACGAGATCGGCCGGCAGCGCGGTCTCGACCGTCCAGATGCGGCGGATCTCGCGCAGGTTCGCCCGCTCCCAGACGCCGAGGCCGGTATCGGCCTCCGCCGACGCGATCAGGTCGCCGAGACGCGGATCGGTCGTCATGCCGTGACGCAGCACGTTCAACGCCGCGAGGCTTTCACCACGCCGGGCCGAGGCACCGACCGGCATCATCACGTCGTTGTCCCATTGCAGGATGCCGAGGGCATCCGACACCGCTGCGATCCGGCCGAAATGGTCCGAAAGATCCTGATAGGCGGTCATGACGTTCGTTCCGGTCCGTTCGCAGAGGCGGGCGTTCTGGTGGAAATGCCTGAGAAAAGATTCGCGCCCGCGATTGTGACCGCCGCGGCTCCCGCCGGCAATTTCCAAACGGCTCCGGCCGGTTCGCGGCCGCGAGGCGACGCAGAACTGCAACGACGGACCGCGTTGTCGCCGGAAGCGGCGAAAATATGGCCGCGACGCCGGCGATGCCCTTGCGACGACGGCCTTCAGGCGGCATTCAGACCGGAGCCGGCCTGGCAGGCGGCGACGCGCATCACGTTCCGGGAACCGGCCAATGCATCACGACGTCACTCTCATTGCGATGCTCGCCATCGGCTTCGTGTTCGCCTTCGTGTTCGGCTATATCGCCGACCGGCTGCGCCTGCCGCCGCTCGTGGGCTACCTGATCGCCGGCGTGATGATGGGACCGTTCACGCCCGGGTTCGTGGCGGACGCCGGGCTGGCGAGCGAACTGTCCGAGATGGGCGTCATCCTCCTGATGTTCGGCGTCGGCCTGCACTTCTCGGCCGCCGACCTGCTCGCGGTCCGCGGGGTGGCGGTCCCGGGCGCGGTCGGCCAGATCCTGCTCGCGACGCTGCTCGGCATCGGCATGTGCCTGTCCTGGGGCTGGAGCCTCGGTGCCGGCATCGTCGTCGGCCTCAGCCTTTCGGTCGCGAGCACGGTCGTGCTTCTGAAGGCGCTGGAGGAGCGCAACCTGGTCGATACGGCGAACGGCCGCGTCGCGGTCGGCTGGCTGATCGTGGAAGACCTCGCCATGGTGCTGGCGCTGGTGCTGCTGCCGGCCTTCGCCGGCGTGCTCGGCGGCCACGAGAGTGCCGGGGCTGCCGGCCACGGCGCTGCGGGCGACGCGCAGCCGATCCTCCTCACCATCGCCATCACGCTCGGCAAGGTTGCCGCCTTCGCCGCCCTCGCCATCACCCTCGGCCCGAAGGTGGTGCCATGGATCCTCGCCCGGGTCGCGCGCACCGGCTCGCGCGAGCTGTTCACGCTCTCCGTGCTCGCCATCGCCCTCGGCATCGCCTACGGCTCGGCGGCCGTGTTCGGCGTGTCCTTCGCGCTCGGCGCGTTCTTCGCCGGCGTCGTGCTCAGCGAGTCCCATTTCAGCCACCGGGCCGCCGCCGATTCCCTGCCGCTGCAGGACGCCTTCTCGGTGCTGTTCTTCATCTCGGTCGGCATGCTGTTCGACCCCTCGATCCTGATCCGCGAGCCTGATGCGGTGCTGGGCGTGCTCGCGCTCATCATCGTCGGCAAGGGCGTGATCGCGTTCGGCATCGTGCTCGCGCTCGGCTATCCCGTCTCGACCGGCCTGATGGTTTCGGCCGGCCTCGCCCAGATCGGCGAGTTCTCGTTCATCCTGCTCGCCCTCGGCATCTCCTACGGCCTGATGCCGCCAGAGGGCCGCGACCTCGTGCTCGCCGGCTCCATCCTGTCGATCATCCTCAACCCGGCAGTGTTCTTCGTCACGGGAATGCTGCAGAAGCGGTTCGCCCCCGCACCCGGCAAGCCCTTCTTCGGCGAAAAGCGCTTCCACGCGCTTGAGAAGGACCTCGCGCGCAACAAGGCCCGCGGCGAGGAGCGGGAACATGCCCGCAAGCTGGAGATCGAGGAACTCATCAAGACGTTCCCGATGCTGTCGCTGATCGACGAGCACGATCAGGATTCGCTCTTGCTGCTGTTCCGGCCGAAATCCGCCTCGCCCGGGCAGCGCGTGATCCGCAAGGGCGACCGGGGCGACGCGATGTATTTCATCTCCTCGGGTGCGGTGGAGGTGCAGGTGGGCGACCACCGCATTCCCCTCCAGGCCGGAGCGATCTTCGGCGAAATGGCGCTTCTCTCCGGCGAGCGGCGTACCGCCGACGTGACCGCGGTCGATTTCTGCCAGTTCCAGGTTCTCGACCGGCGGGATTTCAACCAGTTCATGACCCGCCACCCGGCGTTGCGCGCGGCCATCGACCGCATGGCGACCGAACGGCGCGCCATGAACCGCGCCGAGACGGCCTGACGTGCGCCACACCCGAGCGGCCGGGACGCAGCGTCCGGCTCTCAACTTCCTGAACCGGCGGCGGTTTGTCGCCACGAACCCTCACAACAGACGCGGCGCTTGAACCGCCGCATGGCCCGCGGCCGCGGGCCTCCCGCGCAGAACGCCCCCCGCCATGCAATGCTGGCGAGCGGTATCGGACCAGCGGCAAACACGGGTGGGTTGAGGCACGCCCGAGAGACGGTTATCCGATAGATCATGGACCAGATATCCGACGATCATCCGGCCGGTGCATCCACCGCCGCCGCGCAGGATCCGCAATCCGTTCTCGCCGGGATCGCGGCAGAGAACGCGGATGCGCTGGTCGACCTGTTCTACGGCACCTTCATGCAGGACGCCGAGGGATCGGCGTTCCTGAGCCATGCCATGGTGCAGGAACGGCTGAAGCCGGGCCTTCGGCGATGGCTGCTGGAGCTTCTGGCCTCTGACCCCGACGGCGATCGGGTATCCTTCGAGGCGCATCAGCGCGCGATCGGCGCGATCCATGCGCGCGTCCGGCTGCCGGCCCACCTCGTCATGAAGGGAACGATGTTCCTGAAAAACGCCCTCGCGGCGGATCTCGTGGCAAGCCCGCTCGACCGCGACGGACTGGCGAGCGCCCTCGGACTGCTCAACAGCCGCATCGACGACGCCATGTGCCTGATGGGCGAGGCCTATGTCTCGGTCAGCACGCAGGGTGCCGAGGTGGACGAGGCCTTCCGCCTGTTCGCCATCGGCCAGGACAGCACCGTCGATCGCGAGAGCCAGCGCGCCGCGCTGATGGAATGGAGCCAGTCGATCCTGTTCAGCCTGCTCGGCAATGGCGGCGCCGGCGGCGCCCTGCCCCCGATCGGGTCATCGCCGTTCGGGCTCTGGGTGCACCACCGTGCCGGGCTGATGTTCCAGGGATCGCCGTCGCTCGAGACCATCAACGCCAACCTCCAGAACATCGACCGCGTGCTGCTGCCCAAGATCGCGGAGGCGCGAGAGGCGGGAGGGCCACCGCTGTCGGCGCTGACGAGCCGCCTCCAGACGATGGTCGACGAGATCAAGTTCCTGCTGGGCGAGCTGTTCCAAAGCGTCGCCGGCCTGGAAAGCGGCCGCGATCCGCTGACACGCACCCTGAACCGGCGTTTTTTGCCTTCGATCCTCGGCCGCGAGACCGCGATCGCGATCAAGGGCGGCGCGCCGTTCACCCTGCTGATGCTCGATGTCGACCATTTCAAGCGGATCAACGACGGCGCCGGCCACTCGGTCGGCGACCTCGTGCTGCGCCAGGTCGCCGACGTGATCCTCGATACCGTGCGCCTCAGCGACTTCGTGTTCCGCTATGGCGGCGAGGAATTCCTGATCGCCCTGATCGAGACGAATGCCGCCGCGGGCATCGAGATCGCCGAGCGCATACGGCAGTCGCTCGAGAGGAAGACACTGAACCTGCCGGATGGGTCGGACTGGCGCGTCACCGTGTCGATCGGCGCCGCGACCTTCGACGGCCATCCGGACTACACTCATCTGATCGATCTCGCCGACAAGGCGCTCTATGCGGCGAAGCAGCAGGGCCGCAACCGGACGGCGACGGCACAGGCGATCGCCCTGTCCTGAGCCGAGGCAGGCCCGTGGCGTCCGCGACCGGATGCCGGCTTCGCCCGACGACGTGAAAGGTCTATCGCCATGCCGATTCCGCTCCCCTCGCGCACGGTCACGCCGCGCGGCTTCGCCCGTTTCGCGCTCGCCACCCTCGCCGCCGTCGCGGCCTTGGCCTCGGCCGCGGGTTCGGCGGAAGCGGCCCTGCGGTTGCCGCCGGGCGTGCGCTGCGTCGAAAGCGGCCCCTATGCGGTCGTGGCCGCGCCGCCCGCGGACGGCAAGGGCGGCGATACCATCATCGCGCGCAAGCCGACCGACCGGGATACGCTCTGCAGCACGAGGCTCGGTCCCGACGACATCGCCATCGCAGGCCCCGCCGACGGCGTGCGGCTGCTCGGTGCGGCGCGCGGCTTCGTGATTGTCGACGACATGGCGCCCACGGCACCGAATACGCTGACCATCCGCGACATCGCGACCGGCGCCACGGTGTGGCAGGCGCGCTATGTCGACCGCGAATGGCCGCTCATCAAGCCGACCGACGTGACGCTGCTGCTCTATGTCGGCGAGGGCACGCCCGAGACCTGCCCGGACTACGACAAGCTCAAGGCCCAGAACCAGCGGCCGGTCGTGATGGAACGCTCGGTGTTCGACTTCAAGACGCTGACCCTGGAGCGCCTCGGCCCCAAGCGGTGCGCCGCCGCGCGATAGGCCGGCGGCACGGACCGGCGGATACCGCAAGCGTGACGGGAGGTCAGCCCGGCCGGGCCGGTGCCGCCAGCACGGCGGCGGTCGCCTCGTCGAGCCGGCTCATTTCCACGCGCGCAAGCTCGATCAGCCGCCGCAGCGCGTCCGGAACCTGCCGCCGGCTCGGATAATAGACGTGGAATGCGGGGCCGTAGGAGGTCCACTCCGGCAGCACGCGCTCGAGCGCGCCCGAGGCCAGTTCGGCGCGGACGTGGGCGGCGAGGCAATAGGCGATGCCGGCGCCACGCAAGGCCGCATCGATGGCGAGCTGCGTCTCGTTCACGACGATGGAACTGCGCAGGTCGACCGTGCGGGCGCTTTCGCCGTCGCCGAGTTCCCAGTGATAGAGGCTGCCGTCGCCGAGCCGGAGCCCGATCGAGGCATGGCGGTGGAGGTCCTCCGGCGTCCGCGGGCGGCCGCGCGCGGCGAGATAGGACGGGCTCGCCACCGTCACCCACGCGAGATCGCGGCCGAGCGGCGCCGCCACCATGTCCTGCGGCACGCGGTTGCCGTAGCGGATGCCGGCATCGAAGCCGGCGCTGAAGACGTCGACCATGGCGTTGTCCACCATGATGTCGAGGCTCACCCCCGGGAACTGCCGGGCATAGTCGGCGAGGATCGGCGCCAGGATCAGCCGGGCGGCATCGTTCGGCACGTTGAGGCGCAGCCGCCCGACCGGCCCCTCCCGGAACAGGTTCAGATCCTCCACCGCCTCGCCGATCTCGCGAAAGCCCGCTTCGAGGCGTGCCAGCAGCCGTTCGCCGGCTTCGGTGAGCGTGACGCTGCGGGCGGTGCGGTTGAGAAGCCGCACCCCGAGGCGGGTTTCGAGATTGCGGACCGCGTGGCTGAGCGCGGACGTCGAAACGTCCAGCAGCGACGCCGCCCTGGTGAAGCTGCGGCAGCGCGCAACCTCCATGAACACGCTGAGATCGCCGAGGTCGGTTCTGGACAGGGGGAGCATGGCGTCTTCCGATATCCGCGACATTGAAGAAAGATGAAGACATGGGGCGCGATCGATGCGCGATGCCGCGTGATGGGCCGTTTTTCGCGCAATTCAAGACCGTATCATTGAATTTTCCTCAACGCTTCGTTCAGGTCGAGGCCGTTTCCTTCCCGGATGCAGGTGTTAAGTTCCAGTGCGGGACGGCGGCGCCATCGGGGGGCGATGGCCACGCGCACCGTTCGAAGCGAACGGTCTTCGCGTGTTTCGCCGGCACCCGGCCATGACCATCACGCCGCCTCGCGGCATTCCCGGCGGTGCGGGCTCGTCGGCGAGGCGCTTGCGCCCTGCCGGGTTTCCGTTCCCCCACGCGCCACTGCGACAGCATTCAGGAAGACATCCGTGACAACGCAACCTCATCTGACGTTCAACGACGGCCGCGCGATCCCGCAGGTCGGGCTCGGCGTGTGGCAGACCCCGAACGACGTCGCCGTCACCGCCGTGCGCACGGCGCTGGAGGCGGGCTACCGGCACGTCGACACGGCCGCGATCTACGAGAACGAGACGGGCGTGGGCGAAGGCATCCGCGCCGCCGGCCTTCCGCGCGACGATCTGTTCGTCACCACCAAGGTGTGGAACGCCGACCAGGGCTTCGACGCCACGCTGAAGGCGGCGGACGCGAGCCTGAAGCGGCTCGGGCTCGACCATGTCGATCTCTACCTCATCCACTGGCCGGCGCCCCGCAAGGGCCTGTTCGTCGATACGTGGCGGGCGCTCGTCCGGCTGCGGGAAGAGGGACGCGCCCGGTCGATCGGCGTGTCGAACTTCGAGGTGGAGCATCTCGACCGCATCATCGCGGAGACCGGCGTGACGCCGGCGATCAACCAGATCGAGCTGCATCCGCGCTTCCAGCAGAAGGCCCTGCGCGCGGCCCACGCCGAACGCGGCATCGTCACCCAGTCCTGGAGCCCGCTCGGCCAGGGCACCCTCCTCGCCGATCCGGCCATCGCCGCCATCGCCGCCAAGCACGGCCGCACCCCGGCCCAGGTGATCATCCGCTGGCACATCGACAGCGGCCTCGTGGTGATCCCGAAATCGGTCACGCCGAGCCGCATCGTGGAGAATTTCGACGTGTTCGGCTTCAAGCTCGACGAGGCGGACCTCGCCGCCATCGCCGCGCTCGATGCGCAGGACGGCCGCATCGGCCCCAACCCGATGACCGCGGCGTTCTGACGGATCCCGGGCGCAACCGACGCGGATATCCCCCTTCGCGAAGAAAGGCAGGCGGCCCGGAGGCCGCCTGCCTGTGTTCCCGGCCGTTACCAGGTGTACTTGAAGCCGGCCGAGAACGTGTGGGCGGTGGAGCTGCCGCTCACCGCCAGTTCGTACTGGCCGGTCAGCCGCAGATTCTGCGCGGTTTCCGCGGCGATGCCGGCGGAGAGCACGCCGATATTGCGCCCGATTCCGGCCGACTCGACCTCGAACGAGCCCGCGGGCGCGCCGATCAGCGACGCCTGGGTCTTCGCGTCGGTATCGCCGAAATTGTAGTAGTAGCGGGCGGCGATCTCCGGCGTGATGGTGAAGGCGCCGGCCTCGAAGCGGGTGGCGAGACGCGCCCCGACCGACGGCATGTAGAGGTCCATCGTCTGCGACCGCACGCTGAGACCCGCCGATCCGGCGGACGACTCCGAGAAGGACCCGCGGTCGATGCGGTACCAGTCGAAGCCGAGGCTCGGTTCCACCATAATCTGCGAGAACGACAGATGCGCGCCGGCCTTGACCGAGGCGGAGAGGTCGTTGCCGATCGGCGAGCCGATCGCGGTGCGGGACAGCGTCCCGAACGTGATCTGACGCTCGGTGGAATAGTCGGCATAGTTGTAGGACAGCGTGCCGTCGGCGAACCACTGGCCGTTCTGCAGCGAGCCGTAGAGCGACACGCCGTAGGTGTCGGCGCTGGTGCTGGAGCCGTCGTTGCCGTCGGCATTGAAGTTGCCGTAGGCAAGGCTCATGCCGATGAGCGAATCCCCGAACGACTTGTCGACGCCGACGAGCACGCCGACGCTCGTCATGTCGAACGCGCCGGTGCCGCGCACGAAGGCCGGGCCGCCGAGAACGCGCGCCCAGGTCGAGACGCCGGTGAAGACCGACCGTGAATCCGGCGCATCCGCCGCCTGCACCGCGCCCGCGAGGCCCGAGGCGGCCCCTCCGGTCGCCTGGACGGTGGTGGCGGCCGTGACGGCACTCTGGCCGATGCCGAAGCGGCGGCCGGCGATGCGGTCTTCCAGCGCCCGGGTGAACTGCCCGCGCTGCAGGGCATCGGCGGTCATGCCGTTGCCGAGGGTCTCGCCCGACAGAAGTTGCAGCGCCTTGGCGCCGGCCGCGGCCGTGACGGTGTTGTCGAGGGCATAGAACACGTTGTCGAGATCGCCCTGGTCGATCGGCAGGTAGATGCCGTTCAGATAGGCGCCGACTGCGGCTTCATTGGCCGTCGTGGCCGGGGCAGTGAAGTCGCGCGTGAACGAAACGCTGATGGAATTCGGGTCGTAGTGCAGCGTTTCGAACAGGAACGGGCTCAGATCCGTCACTTCGTCATACTCGCCCGACACCGACCCCTCGCTTCGCGCGATGGTGAAGGTCTGGCCGTCCAGCTTGTCCGTCGGATCGGTGATGATGTTGACCGTGCCGTCGAGCACGATGTTGCCGGTCACCACGAGATTGTCGCTGCGGGCGGTATCGACCTCCAGGCCGTACACGCCGCTGTCGCCCTGGATCAGGTCGCCCACGATGGTCAGCGTGCCGATGGAATTGCCGGGCACCAGCTGGCCGTTGTTGACCACCGTGCCGACGATGGTGCCGGAACCGCCAAGGGAGGCGCCGGAATTCACCACGAGCTGCTGGGTGACGTAGTTCCCGGCGGCGTTGATCTTGAGAAGGCCGCTGTCGACCTGGGTGAGGGTGCGGGCATCGGTCACGGCGGAGCGGATGTCGAGCGTGCCCGCGCCGTTCTTGAGGATGTCGCCCGTGCCGGAGATCGTGTTGTCGCGCAGCGTCATGACGGCGCCGGAATCCACGGTGAACGTGCCGCCGAAATTCGATCCGCCATAGGGGCTGTCGATCGAGACGCTCTTGTTGACGACGACGTTGCGCGTCATCGCCATGGTCACGCCGGTGGCGATGCCGCCGCCCTGCATGGTCAGCACGCCGGAGCGGGCGCCGAGATTCTCGTCGGTGGTGATGCGGATGGTGCCGTTGTCGATGCGCGTGCCGCCGGAATAGGAATTGAGGCCGGCCAGCGTCAGCTCCGCCTCGCCCTTCTTGATCATCGAGCCGGTCCCGTTGATCACGCCGGAGAAGGTCTGGTTGCGGATCTCGATATTGGCGACATAGGGCTGGGTCAGGTTGACGGTGGCGCCGTATTCCAGCCAGTCGGTGGTCTGGGCGTAGACCGCGACCATCTCATGGGCCTTGGTCGTCGGGTGGAACTGGTCCCAGTAGAGATAGTCGCCGACATTGTCGGCCGAACAGCCGTTGGTGTATTTGCCGGTCTCGGAATCGACGCAGTTCTTGTTCGAATAGACGAACCCGAACGCCTGCGGATCGGCGGTCACCTCGTCCAGCAGCGCCGCGGTGTCGACGATGACGAGGCGGGTCTTGGAATTGGCCTTCGAGAACTCGTCCGACAGATCGTACAGCGCTTCCTTGAGGGAGCGGTTGGTATCCTTCACCGCGGAGCTCAGGACGAAGCGTGTGTCGGCGTCCTGAAGCAGCATCTTCGGGGTGGTGCTGACGTCGGCGATGGTCGGCACGTAGTAGGTCACGCCCTGGGACGCGATGTCGTTCCGCCCAGCGATGGCCGAATTGATCTTGCGCAGGTCGTCCGGAACGTTCTTGACGATATCGGTCTTTTCGACGAGCAGCTTACCGCCCAGCGTCGTTCCCGTGTACATCGTGTTCAGGAAGTCGGTGAACGCAGTATCGTCACCCTTCTTATTGAGATACGTCCGTATGGACGTCGTGTTGGACGATATGAACGTTCTCAGACTGTCGTTGAAGCTGGTATCCTCGATCACCTGTCTGAAATTGTTGCCGCCGATCCACAGCGTCACCAGCGGATGGTCGCCATATTCGGACGTGGACAGCGCCTTGTCGCCGACGCAGAAGATGAAGCACTTCTCGGTGCCCTTCACCTTGTCGGTGAACTGCCCGACCTGCTGCTCGAGGTGCTGGATCACCAGGTAGATCTTGGAGTCGGTCGCCGTTCCCGTCACCGCGCCGCCCCAGGCGAGGTTGTGGTCGGCATTGTAGGTCAGGCCGTTCATCGAGTTCAGATACTCGACCCAGACCCGTCCGTTCGAGAACCGGCCCTGATAGTAAAGGTTGCCGACGGGCTGGGTGATGCTGTCCTGGCTGAGATTGGCCGAACCACCGAACAGGCTCTTGACCTGCTCCCAGGCGTTGCCGGCCCCATCCTTGAGGCCGCTCAGGTACTTGGTTCGGGCATAGGTGCGGCCGGTATCGGACAGGCTGTCGCCGAGATCCCAGACGGATGTGTAGGTGGGCCCCGCCGTCTGGGCCATTGCCGTCGTGGACAGCAAAGCCAGCGAAGCAGCCAGTAGAATAGAGCGCATTCCCCGCCTCCAGTTTCAACAACGGCGCTTCCTCATGCCCCCATGAAGAAGCGCCGCATCGCCTTCCCGCCGTTCGAAGAACGGATGCTCAATGAATGGACGTCGCCACGGCAGCCCGCAGGCCCGGCGACATGCGCCCAATGACGTTGGCCTCAACGACCTTGATCCGAGGGATCCTGGTCGAAAGCACCTAGAGCATATCCCGTTCAGATCGAACCGATCTGAACGGCAACGATATGCTCAAACCTTTGAATCTGGAGCGATTTCCTGTCGATCTGATGATTCCATCAGATCGGAAAGCGCTCTCGTCCAGACTGACCTTGTCTGGACGACCCAGACGACTGGCCGGCAGAACCGGAAACCGGCCGGGCGACATGCGGACGAACGATCTCGCCCGCCGGCCGCGCCGCGGACATGCCTCACCGTTGCCCGGCGCGACGGCTCGCGCTGCACCGGGACGGCCGCATTCATCATGTCCGACGATCAAGCCCCGCAGCCGCCATGCGGCCGGGGAACGCCCCCGCGTCCTTCAACGTCCATATAAAAGACCCTGCACCCCAAGACACAGTGTATCGCCCCAGAGGCATCCTTATAAGAACCCCCTGCAATGTCAATCTCAGTGAAAATCGACGGGTGCCTCCTCATTTTTTCACAATGTTTCTTTTCTTTCAAATTCTTTCAACTGACCGCCACCCTATTTAGCTTCAAAATTGAAGAGGCGCCGGAATTGCCCTCACCGGTAGAACGACGAGGGTGCCGGAGGCCGGATTCGGGCCATCCGAGCGTGACAGGCCGCCTTCCGCCCGGCCTTTCCGCCTCCGCGAGGGCGAAAAGCCCGCCCGACGTCAAAAACCGGCCCCGCCGGGAAACGCGTGCGGATTTCCGAGACTGTTGCGATATCGCACCTATCACCCCACACTTGCGCGTGAAATCTATCGAACGTCTTGGTGACCGGGAGACGCAGCGGATAGGATCGGGGCATGGGTTGCAGCTTGAACGTCCGCCAGCGGACCAGAGTGTCGCGTTTTCCCGAAGAACGGCGCAGGAATGATATCGAGCGATCGGACGAGGCCGGCCGCAGGCGGCGGTGCCGGTCTCGGGCACTGGCCGTGACGAGGAGGAACCGTTCCGCCTTCTGCCGGAAGAGCTGCGGCCGAGGTTCCGGTACGGGCGGCGCGCCCGAAGGCGCGGCCCTTCGCTTTACCCCCGTCCCGCGGGCGTTCCTTCAGCGCCGTTTCCTCGCCGTTCGAAACCAAAAGTCCTCGACGGTCTTGACTTGGCGCCCGGATCGTCCTTCGTCCCCAGCGTCCGCGCTCCCCCGGCCGGTTCGTCGGCGACACGAGAGACCCTGCTTCTGATGTCTTCTTCCGATCAGCACCTTGTTACCAACGACGAACTGGTCGTCCTGCTCGACGTTCTGTCTTCCTGCGCCGGCTCGCTGCCCTCCGGCTATGTCGGCGATGCCTGGGATGCCCACGTCCCGTTCGTTCTCTGGCTGTCCTCCCACCTCGCGCCGCGCGGCATCGTCAGTTTCCTGCCGGAGCCGACGACCGTGGTCGCGATGCTCGCGGACAGGACGCCTGCGGCCACGCTCTATTGCCCGCCGGAGGCCGGCCGCATCGCGCCCGCCTCGCGCGGCGCACGCGCCCACTGGCTCGCCGACCGCCTCGGCGACCGGCTGCACCTGATCGAGACGCCCGACGACGTCTCCGCCACGGCGGGCACCGTCGACCTCGTGCTGGTGGACGGCGCCGGCAATGGCCTCTCGGCGGAGGAGCAGATCGCAGCCCTCGGCGACGCGCTTTCGCCCCATGCGGTTGCGCTCGTCGCGCACATCGCGCCGGCTCCCTCGTCGTCGGCCGGCTCCCCCGGCACCGCCGCCTGGCGGGCACTGCTGGCCGCCTATCCTGCCGCCTTCCCCGTGGGCCGTGGCCTCGCCGTCGTGCCGGTCGGCACCGTGCCACCGGGCCTGCAGGCCCTTGCGGAGGCCGCGCGCGGCGAAGGCCTGCAGGGCCTCGAGCGGCTGTTCGCCCGGCTCGGCTCGCTCTACGAAACCGCCTTCGGCGTCGCCGCCGAGCGGAGCATGGCCGCGGAACGGCGCGCGAGCGAGGCGGCCATCGCCAGCCGCCAGATCCAGCGCCAGCTCGCTCTGGCCCAGTCGCGGGCGGACGAGGCGCTGCGTGCCGCCGCCGAGGCCCACGCCGTGCTCGATGCGACACGCGCCTCGGTGAGCTGGCGCATCACCCGCCCGGTCCGCACCGCCTCCACCAGCTTTCCCGCCATCGCGCGGATCTTGCGCGGGTTCGCGCGCAACAATCCCGGCCTCGTCCACGAAACGCGGTGGGCCCTGCGGGCCGCCGCGAACCTGGCCCGGCTGAAGGCCCCGCCGCCGCGCGTCGCCCTTCCCGCCCCGGCCACCGCCGCCACGTCGCCGGCGGGCCGCGAGCCGGTGCTGTGGTTCTTCATGGGCGACACCATCGACTGGCTGTCCGACCACAGCCATCTCACCGGCGTCGGCCGCGTCACGGCGGAGCTGTTCCGCGGCGGCGTCGAGGACCGGCCCCGGCCGCGCTGGCTTCCCGCCATCGCCACGGCCGGCGGCGCGGGCCTCGCCCAGGTCTCGGCCGGAAACTGGCGCGGATCGGGTCCGGCGATCGAAGAACTGCGCAAGGTCTGCGACGGCATCCCCGTCCAGGGCATGTCGGCCGCCCCGGGCGACCATGTGCTCTTCACCGGGGTGATCTGGAACGCCCACTATGTGGAGCTGATCGAGCGGCTGGTGCGCAACGGCCTCACCTTCAGCGTTCTCGTCCACGACATCATCCCGATCGACGAGCCGGAGTTCGTTTCCCCCGAGTTCAACGCGGGCTTCACGCTCTGGATGGACGCGGTCGCCCGCAAGGCGAGCACGCTGTTCGTCTCGACCGATTTCGTGCGTCACCAGATCGAAGCGTGGGCCCGCGAGATGAAGATCGCGCGCCGGCAGCCGATCGTCACCATTCCGTTCGGGCCGAGCCTCGTGCCCGTGCCCGAGGCCGCGAAGCCGCTGCGCCCCGGCGTGACCGTGCCCTACGCGCTCTCGGTCGGCACCATCGACAAGCGCAAGAACCAGGCGATGCTGCCGCGGCTCTGGCGCCGCCTGGTCGAGACCCTCGGGGCGGACAAGGTGCCGATGCTGGTGCTCGTCGGCCGCGACGATCTTCGCCTCGGCACCACGGACGAGAACGTCGCTGCGCTCGCAAAGGCCGGCCGCATCGCCATTCTGGAAGACGTGGCCGACGCCGAACTCGCCGATCTCTACCGGCTGTGCCTGTTCACCGTGTTCCCGACGCTGAGCGAGGGCTACGGTCTGTCGATCTCCGACACCCTCGCCTACGGCAAGGTGCCGATCTCGTCGGGCCTGGAGCCGATCCGCGAATATGCCGGCAACCTCCCCTGGTATTTCGACCCGCTCGACGACGACGATGCCTACCGGGTGATGAGCCGCGCGGTCCTGAACCCGGATGTTCTGGCCAAGGCCGAGGCCCGCATCGCCGCGGAGTGGCATCCGAGTTCATGGCGGACGGCGGCGGACGTCACCGCCGCCGCCCTCGACAGCTTCGTCAACGCGCGGGCGAACGGCGCGCGCATTCCCGACGAACTGCGCCTCGACCGCCCGCTCGAGGAGCTGCGCGCCAAGGCGCGGCGCTGGAGCGGGGGCGACCGCCCCGACGTCTCGATCCTCATCATCAACTGGAATGCCGCCGACATGACCCGGACGTGCGTGGAGCACATCTGGGAACACACCGAGGGCCTCACCTACGAGATCCTGATCGCCGACAACGGCAGCCGGCGGGCCGAGTTCGAGCCGCTGCGCGTGCTGGAACCCGATGTGCGGCTGGTTCAGCTCGAGGTGAACCGCTATTTCGGCGAGGCCAACAACATCATCGCCGAGCACGCGCGCGGCCGGTTCCTGTGCCTGCTCAACAACGACGTGTTCGTGCCGGAAGGCTGGCTGACCGGCCTTCACGCCGCGCTGACGGAGCGCCCGAAGGCCGCCGCCGTCGGGCCGGTGTTCCTGTTCCCCGACGACACCATCCAGGAAGCCGGCGGCAACATGGACCCGAGCGGCATTCCCGCCCGCTCGCTGCGCGGCAAGCCTGCGGCCGCGATCCGCAACATGCCGGCCAAGGCGGTGGACTACATCTCCGCCGCGGCGCTGCTCGTCCACCGCGACAGCTTCTTCGATGCAGGCGGCTTCGACCTGGCGTTCGAGCCGGCCTATTACGAAGACACCGATTTCTGCTTCAAGCTCGCCGCGCTCGGCCAGGAAGTCTGGCTAATCCCCTCGGTCACGGTCATTCACCTCGAAGGCTATTCGACCGACGAGAAGGCGATCCCCTCGGCGCGCAAGCGGGCGCTCGGCGATCTCAACCGCGGCAAGTTCCTGTCGCGCTGGGGCGACTACCTGGAAGACCGCAGCCCGGAGACCCTCGCTGCCGGCCGGGCGCTGTTCACCCCGGCGACCCGGCAGCGCCCGGCGCCGCCCGCTGATGCCCGGCGCGCGCTGATCTATACGCCCTATAATCTCACGCCCGGCGGCGGCGAGCGCTATCTTCTGACGCTGGCCGATGCGCTCAGCACCCGCTTCAACGTCACGATCGCGACCCCGCATCCCTACAGCCACCTGCGGCTGACGAACCTCGCGTGCGTGTTCGGCCTCGATCTTTCGGGCTGCCGGATCGTCACGGAACTCGACCTGCCCGACGAGCCGGAGTTCGATATCCAGGTCGTGATGGGCAACCACGTCACGCCGCCGATCCCGGCCCAGGCACGCGACAGCTACTATCACTGCCAGTTCCCGTTCCCGCTGCCGGCCGACGGCACGCCGGATCCGGCGCTGCTGACGGGCTACCGCGCCGTGCTCGTCAATTCCGACTTCACCCGCAGGAACGTGCTCCAGGGGATGCAGCGATACAATCTGCCGATGGTGCGCACGGACATCCTCTATCCGCCCGTGCCGCCCTATGAGGGCGACGCGCGTGCGAAGAAGAAGCGGATGATCCTGACCGTCGGGCGTTTCTTCGTCGGCGGACATGCCAAGCGCCACGACCTGCTGATCGAGGCGTTCCGCTCGCTGGCGCAGCGCGTCGGCGGCGACGTGGAATTCCATCTCGCCGGCTCCTCCACCCCGGGGCCGGAACACATGGATTATCTCAACGGCCTGCAGGCGATGGCCGCCGACCTACCGGTGGTGTTCCACGTCAACTGCTCCAACAGCGAGCTCGCCGGGCTCTACCGCGATGCCGCGATCTACTGGCACGGCACCGGGCTCGAGGAGAACCTCAAGCAGCATCCGGAACTCGCGGAGCATTTCGGCATCGCCATCGCCGAGGCGATGTCGGCCGGCTGCGTCGCCTTCGCCCTCAATGCGGGCGGTGCGCGCGAGATCATCACCGACGGCGAGGACGGCTTCCTCTACGATTCGCTGGAGATGCTGACGATGCGCACGGCCGCCATCCTGCGGCCGCAGAAGGACGAGGAGCGGATCGAGATCGGCACGCGGGCCGCCGAGCGCGCCCGCGCGTTCACCCCCGACCGCTTCATCGGCCACGTCCTCGAGCTGATTTCCTGAGCGCGCTCGCCCCGGGCCGGCGCGCCGGCCCGCCGGGCTTGACCGCGCCGGTCAGGCATGGCTGATGCCGGGACAGCGAACGGTCGGCGGCGGACAGTGCCGCCGGCCCGCCAGCGCACCCCGCCGCCCCCGGGGAGCAATCTCTGAGTTCGAGGACGTCATGGCCACCATCGCCGAGATCGCCGCCAGCCACAGCATCGCGGTGCTGGTCCCCTGCCACAACGAGGCAGCCGCCATCGGCGCGGTGGTGCGCGATTTCCGCCGCAGCCTGCCGACCGCGACGATCTACGTCTACGACAACAATTCGACCGACGAGACGGTGCGGATTGCCGAGGAAGCCGGCGCCGTCGTCCGGCGCGAGACGCGGCAGGGCAAGGGCCACGTGGTCCGCCGCATGTTCGCCGACGTCGACGCCGACATCTACGTGATGGTGGACGGCGACGACACCTACGAGGCCGAGGCCGCGCCGCTGCTGATCGAGACGCTCGTCAACGACAACATGGACATCGTCAACGGCGCCCGGGAGGCGGTCGGCGACGCCGCGTTCCGGCGCGGGCACAAGTTCGGCAACCGCCTGCTCTCCGGCCTCGTCAGCGCCGTGTTCGGCAAGCGCAACGACGACATGCTGTCCGGCTACAAGGCGATGTCGCGCCGCATGGTGAAGTCGTTCCCGGTCAAGAGCAGCGGCTTCGAGATCGAGACCGAACTCCTCGTCCACGCGCTCGAACTCGACCTGCCCATCGGCGAGCGCCCGACGCGCTACCGCGAGCGCGGCGAAGGGTCGACCTCCAAGCTCAGGACCTATCGCGACGGCCTGCGAATCCTCTGGCTGATCAGCCATCTGATCCGCGAGGAGAAGCCGCTGCAATTCTTCTCGACCATCGCCTTCGTCGTGTTTCTCGTGGCGCTGGCGTTCGGCGTTCCGGTGGTGCTGGAGTTCGGCCGGACCGGACTGGTGCCGCGCCTGCCGACGGCCGTGCTCGCCATGGGCCTCGCGCTCGCAAGCCTCCTGGCGCTGAATGCGGGGCTGGTGCTCGATGGCGTGTCGCGCGGCCGGCGCGAGGCCAAGACCCTCGCCTATCTCGCCGTGCCGCCCCCCGGCCGCAAGCCCTGACCTTTCCGGCTGCAAAGCCTCTCGCCGCATCGCCCGTCGCGCGCCTCTCCGAGGCCGGCCGAAACCTCCGGACCCACCGATGACCACGCCTCGCCCCTCCGCCGCCCCGCGCTCCGGCGGCATCGCACCGGCCACATGGGCCTGGCTTGGCCTCTACCTTCTCTTCTTCGGATTGTTCGGCCTCTATATCGGCGGTGACGGCACGCCGGATCTGCGCATCTATCACCGCTATAACGGCTTCGCGCTCGTCTCCGGCGGACGGCCGCAGGACATCGCGGCGGCGGGGCTGCAAAGCTATTTCTTCCCCGGCCTCGACGGGCTCTATTTCCTGCTGACGCAGGCCCTGAACGACCATCCCGCCGTGCTGCACGTCATCATGGCGCTGCCTTATGCCGTGGCCGCGCTCCTGGTCTATCTGGTGGGGCGGCGCGTGCTGCCGCAGTCCTGGCCGCTGCGTGACGTGCTGGCGGGCGCGGCCGCGCTGTTCGGCGTCACCGGCTCGGCGAGCTTCTCCACCATCGGCACCACCATGAGCGAGATCCCGCAGGGCCTGCCGTTCCTGGCCGGGCTTGCGGTGTGGTTCGGCTGCGTGCCGCTGCGCGACCGCCCCGCCCTGCCGGTGTGGACCGTGGCCCTCGCCGGCCTTCTGGCGGGGGCGACCGTGGGG
This sequence comes from Pseudoxanthobacter soli DSM 19599, assembly GCF_900148505.1. Classification (NCBI taxonomy): domain Bacteria; kingdom Pseudomonadati; phylum Pseudomonadota; class Alphaproteobacteria; order Hyphomicrobiales; family Segnochrobactraceae; genus Pseudoxanthobacter; species Pseudoxanthobacter soli. The sequence goes on from NZ_FRXO01000002.1 coordinate 570,592, forward strand.
CTGAAGCTGACCTCGCTGCCGCTGTTCGTGGGCCTGTTCGTGGCGGTGATCGTCGCCGAACTGCCGCGCTGGCGCACCGGCATCGCCGCCGGTTTCGTGTTCGGCCTCGCCGGCGTGATCGCCGCCTTCGCGGTGGCCGGCTGGTGGTGGTGGCATATCTATCAGCTCACCGGAAACCCGGTGTTCCCGGCCTTCAACGACGTGTTCCGCTCCGATTGGGTGGCCGCCGGACGCTGGTCGGACGACCGCTTCAAGCCGCAGACCTGGACGCACGCGCTGCTTTTCCCCGCGCTGTGGGCGTTCACCTATTCCAACCAGGCGATCGAACTCGCCATGCGCGACGCGCGGCTTCTGCTTGCGCTTCTCGCCATGCTGGCCCTGCTCGCGTCGGTCGTCTTCGGCGGCCTCCGCCGCGCCGGTCCACCCTCGCGGCGGGCGGGCGGCCTGCTCGCGCTCGCGCTCTTCATCGCCTACGGGCTGTGGGAGGCGATGTTCGCGATCTACCGCTACAGCGCGCTGATAGAGTGCTTCTCCGGCGTGCTGGTCTGCGCGGCCGTCGCCGCCTGGCTGCCCCGGCGCGTGATGGCCTGCATCGGGATCGCCGCCGTCGTGGTGGTCGGGATCGCCACCGTGTGGCGCACCCATTATCCGTGGTGGGACAGATCGCGCCCGAGCGTCCACGCCGTCGAAATCAGCCTCCCGCCGGTGGAGCCGGGCGCGCTGGTGGTGTTCCTCGACCCGGGGGCCTTCTCCTATCTCATCCCGGATCTTCCGGCCGGCGTGCAGGTGATCGCGCCGAACAGCAACCTCGTGCGCCCGGATTCCGAGGGCACGCTCAGGCCGCGGATGGAAGCCGCGATCCGCGCGTTCGAGGGGCCGATCTGGGGCTTCGAGAACCTGAAGGATTATCCCGGGGCCGCCGACACGGCGCTTCAGCACTACGGCCTGAAGAAGACCGGAGAATGCGCGCCCATCACCAGCACCATCGATTCCGTCCCGGCACAGGGCTGCCGCCTGGAGAAGGTGGCACCCGCCCCCTGATCGGAATGAATATTACAAAGAACGATATAAAGATGACATCTTCTTAATTTGAAGCCTCCCACCGGGACATATTAAGTCAAGCTCATCGGAGCGGGCGTTCCACCCGGCCATTGAACGGCACGTTGGAGCAAAGCCGATTCCGACACGGTTGAGCTGAAGTCCCGACAACCGAATTCCGGTGGGGTTTTGAAGATGAGCACGGTCATGAACACCGCTTTCCCGAGCCTGAACGTCCTGACGGACACACAGCTCGGCGAGATAGACGCCGGTATCAGCGCGCTGGGGATCGGCGCGATTGCCGGTGCCGTCGTCGGCGCGGCGGCCTTTGCGATCGCGGCGGCGCCGACGGCCGCGGTCGTCGGCGTGGGCGCGGTGCTGGCGGAGGGCGCCAATCTCGTCGTCGGCGGAGGCATGATCGCCGGCGGCAGCGTCGTCGGCACCGCGGTGGGCGGCGTGGTCGACGGTGTGAAGAGCGTCTGGAACGACATCTTTTGATCCAGCCGCCGGGAACGGAGCCACCCGGCCGCAGCGACATCGGCATTTCCGTTGGGAGCTGATATCGGCCAGGCCGGACAATTTGGCCCCGATAACTTGGCCCAGATAACCCGGACCGGACAATCTGGACTGGATATCCGCCCCTGGCTTCAGACCCGCGTCATGCGGTTCCAGGCGTCGAGGCCGGCGATCTTGTAGGCCTCGGCCAGCGTCGGGTAGTTGAACGTGTTCTCGATGAAATAGTCGATGGTGCCCTTGAGGTTCAGCACCGCCTGGCCGATGTGGATCAGCTCCGTCGCGCCCTCGCCGAGGATGTGCACGCCGAGCAGCCGACGCGATTTCGTCGAGAAGATCATCTTCATCATGCCCGCGTTCAGACCCATGATGTGCCCGCGCGAGGTTTCGCGGAACCGCGCGATGCCGCATTCGTAGGGAATGCCGCGCTTGGCGACCTCCTCCTCGGTCATGCCGACGGTGGAGATCTCCGGCACGGAATAGATGCCGTAGGGGAAGAATTCCGGCGGCGGCGGCGGTTCGAGGCCGAAGGCGTGGCAGGCGGCGAGCCGGCCCTGCTCCATCGAGGTGGAGGCGAGGCTCGGGAAGCCGATCACGTCGCCCGCGGCATAGATGTGCGGCACCGAGCTCTGCAGCGTCTTCGGATCGACGGTGATCCGGCCGCGATGGTCGGTCTCGATGCCGGCCGAGGCGAGGTTCAGCCGGTCGGTGGCGCCGACCCGGCCGGCGGCGAACAGCAGCATGTCGGTCGCCACCGTGCGCCCGTTGGCGAGCCTCGACACCGGACCCGACGTTCCCAGTTCGATGGAGGTCACGGCGGAGCCGAGCCTCAGGGCGACGTTGCGGTCGCGGAGTTCGTGCACGAACTCCTCGATCAGTTCCCGATCGAGGAAGTCGAGGAAGCTCGTGCGCGGCTCGATCAGCGTCACCGCCACGTCGAGCGCGCTGAAGATGGTGGCATATTCGACGCCGATCACCCCGGCGCCGATCACGGTGAGGCTGCGCGGCAGACGCGGCAGCTCGATGATCTCGTCGCTGTCGAACACGTTGGTGCCGTTGAAGGGCACATAATCCGGCCGGAACGGGCGCGTGCCGCAGGCGATCAGCACATGCGCCGCGCTGATGGTGCGGCGCTCGCCGTCCTCGGCGGTGACCTCGATCTCGTGGGGCGAGACGAACCGGGCCTCCCCGCGCGCCGTCTTCACCGCGTTGCGGCTGAACTGGTGTTCCAGCACCTCGACCTCGTGGTCGAGCGTCTTGTGCAGACGGATCAGCAGGTCTTCCGCGCCGATATCCTGCTTGACCCGGTAGGACCGGCCGTAGAAGCCGCGCTCGCGCCAGCCGGACAGGTTCAGCACGGTCTCGCGCAGGGTCTTGGAAGGGATGGTCCCGGTGTGGACCGACACCCCGCCGACCCGGCGGCCCTTCTCCACCACCAGCACGGACTTGCCGATCTTGGCGGACTGGACGGCGGCGCGGCGGCCCGACGGACCGCTGCCGATGACGACCATGTCGAAATCGTACATGAAACCGGCTCTTCTCGACGAGGAACGGAACGAGGCGGGAGCGGGCGCCGTCCTGGCGGACGATGCCCGGGGCGCAACCCGTGCCTGGGGAGCGCCACCGGAAAGCGATGCACGATCAATGCCAAGACAGGATGACAGCCGGATCGGATGACACTCAGGACCCGATGACAGCCGAGAACGGATCGACAGCCGAGAACGGATGACGGCAGCCGCGCGCGGCCGGCGCACCGGCGCGGCGGTCCCGCCCGGCTGAGCCGGCCGGTGCGGGCTTCAGGGGCCGAACACGGACCAGCCCATGGTGCGCGCCAACCTCTCCAGCGCGATGGCGCCGAGCTGGGAATTGCCGACCTGGTTGAGCCCGGGGGACCACACCGCGATCGACGCCTTGCCGGGCACCACCGCAAGGATGCCTCCGCCGACGCCACTCTTGCCGGGAATGCCGACATGGAAGGCGAAGTCGCCCGAGCCGTCATAGTGACCGCAGGTCAGCATCAGCGCGTTGATGCGCCGGGCGCGCTGGCTCGACACCACGCGTCCGCCCGTCTCCGGGTTGCGGCCGTCGGCGGCGAGGAAGCGTCCCGCCATGGCGAGCTGGCGGCAGCTCATGGCCACCGCGCACTGGTGGAAATAGACCCCGAGGGTCTTGTCCGGGTCGTGCTCCAGGTTGCCGAACGCCTTCATGTAGTTGGCGAGCGCGATATTGCGGAAGCCGGTCTCGGTCTCCGACCGCGCGACGGCCCTGTCGACCACGATGCTCTCGTCGCCCGCCAGGAAGCGGAGGAAATGCAGGATCTGGCCCAGTGCCTCGCGCGGCTGGTGCTGCGACAGCACCACGTCTGTCACCACCAGCGCGCCCGCATTGATGAACGGGTTGCGGGGCACGCCCTGTTCGCGCTCGAGCTGGACGATGGAGTTGAACGGATTGCCGGAGGGCTCGCGGCCGACGCGCTTCCACAGGCTGTCGCCGACGAGGCCGAGCGCCATCGTCAGCGTGAAGACCTTGGAGATGCTCTGGATCGAGAACGGCTCGTCGGCATCGCCCGCCGTGAAGGTCTCGCCGTCGTTGGTGACGACCGCAATGCCGAAGCGGGCGGGATCGACCTTGGCGAGCTGAGGAATATAATCCGCGACCTTGCCCCGTCGGGTCTCCTTGGCCATGGTGTCGGCGATGTCGTTCAGGACTTTGTCGAGCGCGGGCAAGGGCGGGCACCTCGTTGCTGCGGCGGTCTGCGGGTCCGGACGCGGGCGGATGGCGGCGGCGGCCGCCGATGGGTCCGATCCGGACGGACAAGCCCCACTCATGCCATCCGGCACGGCCGGCGATCAATGGCGACGACGGCACGCAAGGAGCGAGACCCGATGACGAGCAGCGCGGACGCAACCCTGCCGGAGGCGACGACGCCCTACGAGATGATCGGCGGGGACGATGCCGTCCGCCGCCTCGTCGCGCGGTTCTACCGGTTGATGGACGAATTGCCGGAGGCGGCCGCCTGCCGGGCGATCCACCCGGAAAGCCTCGCCGATTCCGAACAGAAGCTCTACGAGTTCCTCTCCGGCTGGCTCGGCGGGCCGCCGCTGTTCGTGGAGCGGCGCGGGGCGCCGATGCTGCGCCGCCGGCACCTCCACGCCCCGATCGGGCCGGACGAGCGCGACGGCTGGATGCTGTGCTTCCGCCGCGCCCTCGTGGAGACCGTCGAGGACGAGGCCTTGCGCGGCTTTCTGCTGGAACGCATCGAGGCGCTCGCCAACCACATGCAGAACCGGCCGTGACCCCGGTGGACACGACGGTCACGTTTCGCTAACCGTCCCGGCCGATGATCGGGACATCCGGCGGCATCGCCGAACATCCGCCGCGAGATCCGGGTATGGCCGCCGGGCTTGGTGGATTGAAGCGGCGCGGACGAGCCGAGGCAGCACGCCGAAGCAGCACGCATAGGGCGGCCTGCCGTGCGCGACGGTAAAGCCGTGCCGTCCCCGCCGCGCGGGGCCGGAGCAACGATCGAGGAACGGACGGCGATGAAACGACTGGCACGCGCGCTCGCGCTCGGCACCATGATCGGCCTGATTATGGCCGGCTGCGTTCCCGATCAGGGCAACCGGGCCGACCAGCCGATCCCGGCGAAGCTGCTGGCCCAGATGAGCGCCAAGGGCATGAGCCCGGCCGCGCCGATCTTCATCCGCATCTACAAGCAGGAAAGCGAGCTGGAGGTCTGGAAGCGCGACACGCGCGGCCGCTACGCCCTCCTGAAGACCTACCCGATCTGCCGCTGGTCCGGAAAGCTCGGCCCGAAGACGGCGAGCGGCGACCGCCAGGCGCCGGAAGGCTTCTACACCGTCTCCGCGCGGCAGATGAATCCGAACTCGCAATATTACCTGTCGTTCGACCTCGGCTTCCCGAACAAGCTCGAAAAGGCGCTCGGCTATACCGGCTCGGCGCTGATGGTGCACGGCGCGTGCTCGTCCTCCGGCTGCTATGCCATGACCGACCAGCAGGCGGGCGAGCTCTATGCCGTCGCCCGCGAGGCGTTCGCCGGCGGCCAGCGCGACTTCGAGGTGCAGGCCCTGCCGTTCCGCATGACGGCGGCGAACCTGGAGCGGCACCGCGGCGACCCCAACATGCCGTTCTGGCTGAACCTGAAGCAAGGAGCGGCGATCTTCGACGCCACCCGGCAGCCGCCGGAGGTGGATGCCTGCGGCGGCCGTTATGTCTTCAACGCGGTCGCCACCAATCCTTCGGCGACGTTCGAGCCGCTGGCGCCCTGCCCGGCCTATACCACCGATCCGGCCACCGCCTCGGCGCTCGCCTCCGTCAACGCGCTCGCCGCATCGCTCGCCGCCGAGCCGCCCGCGGCTCCGCTCGCCATGTCCTATGTGGACGGCGGCATGCACGAGAGCTTCCGCGCGCTGATGCGCCAGGTCGGCTCGAAGAAGATGGGCCAGATGACCTCCGGCAAAGTGCCGATCAGCCGGCCGGACGCCGCACTGGCCGATCCCTATTCCTCGGCCCCCACGGCGGAAATGGCAGGTGCACCGCCGGCCCCCGCCGCTCCGGCGACAACCCCGTCGACGGCCGCCGCTCCGGCCTCCGACCCCATCGCCGTCCTCGCCGCCGCGAGCGGCCACACCTGAGCCGGAGCGGCGAGAGGCCGGCAGGAACCGGATGGTTCCCTCCGACCGACAAGAAATCGCTCCAGATTCAAAAGCTTGAGCATATCCTTATCGTTCAGATCGGTTCAATCTGAACGGGATATGCTCTAGGATGCCCGCCTCTCGGACGACATCCCCGGCGGAGCGCATGGACAACACATCTTCCCACACCATCGAGAAGGACGGCGTCGAGATCCGCCTCGTGCCCTGCCTGTCGGACAATTACGCGGTGCTGATGCACGACCGCGTCGACGGCACCACCGTCCTCGTCGACGCGCCGGAGCCGGGGCCGATCCTCGCCGCCCTCGGCGAGACGGGCTGGCGGCTGACGGACATCCTCCTCACCCATCACCATCACGACCATGTCCAAGGTGTCGCCGCTCTGGTGGAGGCGACCGGCGCGCAGGTGCACGGGCCCGCGGCCGAGGCCGACCGGATGCCGCCGCTCGACGACGCGCTCGCCGACGGCGACACCGTTCGTCTCGGCCGCCTCGAAGCCGGCTGCATCGCCACCCCCGGCCACACCTCCGGGCCGCTCAGCTATCACTTCGCCGGCCTCGGCGTCGCCTTCACCGGCGACACGCTGTTCGCGCTCGGCTGCGGGCGCCTGTTCGAGGGCACGCCGGAGATCATGTGGGAGTCGCTCTGCCGCCTGCGGTCGGCGCTTCCCGACGACACCCTCGTCTATTGCGGCCACGAATACACCCTGTCGAACGCGCGGTTCGCCCTGACCGTGGATCCCGGCAACGAGGCGCTGGTCGCCCGCGCCGGCGCCGTCGAGGCCGCCCGCGCCGAGGGGCGCCCGACGGTTCCGTTCACCATGGGCGAGGACCGGGCCACCAACCCGTTCCTGCGCGCCGACGCGCCTTCGGTCGCCGCCGTGATGCCGACCGAAGGCCGCGCGCCGCCGGCGGCGGTGTTCGCCGAGATCCGCCGCCGCAAGGACAGCTTCCGGTGACGGCGGGCGAAGGCGCGGCCGCGACCCACGCCGGTCTTTCCGCCCGCGCGGTGATCGACCTCCTCGGGCTCGCGCCGCATCCCGAAGGCGGCTTCTATCGCGAGACCTTCCGCGACCCCGATCCTCAAGGCGGCCGCGATCGCTCGACGGCGATCTATTTCCTGCTGCCGGAGGGGATCCGCTCCCACTGGCACCGGGTCGATGCCGTGGAGATCTGGCACTGGCACGCCGGCGCGCCACTCGTGCTGGAGACCGCGGCCAGCGATGCGGACGCGCCCGTGCCCCAAGTGCTCGGACCCGATCTCGCCGCCGGGGAGCGGCCCCAGGGCATCGTGCCCGAAGGCCACTGGCAGGCGGCGCGCTCGCTCGGCGCCTGGACGCTGGTCGGCTGCACCGTGGCGCCCGGCTTCCGCTTCGAGGGCTTCGTGCTTGCCCCGCCCGGCTGGGCGCCCGGGGCCTGACGCCCCGGCGCGGCTCGCCGCAAAAGCGCCGCCGGCAGCGGCAACCGCGATCCCGACGCCGGATTCTCATCGACGGCCTTCCCGGTTCCGCGCGCGATGCTGTAGACCGGACGGACCCCGCCTTTCCCGGAGCCCCCTGCCGTGACCCGTTCCACCGCGACGCTCGTCGGCCTGACCGCCATCCTGATGTGGGCCACGCTCGCGACGCTCGCCACCGCGTCCGGCGCGGTGCCGCCGTTCCTCTTGAGCGCGCTGTGCTTCGGCCTTTCCGGCATCGTCGGGCTCGCCGCCGTCCGCATCAGGACCGGCTCGTTTTCGGTGATGCGCCAGCCGCCGGGGGTGTGGGCGCTCGGGATCGCCGGGCTGTTCGGCTACCACTTCTTCTATTTCACCGCGGTCAAGACCGCCCCGCCCGCCGATGCCAGCCTGATTTGCTATCTCTGGCCGCTGCTGATCGTCGTCCTCTCCGGGCTGCTGCCGGGCGAGCGGCTGAGGGCACACCACATCGTCGGCGCGCTCGCGGGCCTCGTCGGCGCCGGGCTGATCGTCACGAAAGGCGGCACCGCGCTCAACCTGTCGGCGGACTATGCGCCCGGCTATGCCGCGGCGGTCGCGGCGGCAGTGATCTGGGCGGTCTATTCCGTGGCCTCGCGCCGCTACGCCGCGGTGCCGAGCGCCACCGTCATGGGGTTCTGCCTCGCGGCCGCCGTGCTGTCGGCCCTCTGCCATCTCGCCGTCGAGACGACGGTCTGGCCGGCCTCGGCGACGGAATGGCTCGCGATCGCCGGCCTCGGGCTGCTGCCGCTCGGCCTCGCCTTCTTCACCTGGGACGTGGGCGTCAAGCACGGCGACATCCAGGTGCTCGGCGCGGCGGCCTATGCGGCCCCGCTGCTCTCGACGCTGCTGCTCGTCGCGGTCGGCTTCGGCGAACCCACCTGGACGCTGGCGATCGCCTGCCTCTTGATCTCCGGTGGCGGCGTAATCGCCGCCAAGGACATGATCTGGCGCCGGCGATGATCCCCATCGACGACGGGCGCGTCGCCCTCGCTCGGCCGCGCTCTCCCGCCGGAGCATATCCCGTTCAGATCGATCGGAAAGCGCTCTGACGAAGGCCGTGCCGGCGGGCACGCACGAGTCCGGATCGATTTGCCGGGCCGTCTGCGGCAGGAACCGGCGTGCCCGTCCGCGCGAGTCCGTCCCGGGACGCCGGCACCGGCGCCGGCGACAACCCAGTACCCGGCCATACGACACCCAGAACGACAGAAGCCCTGCCACGATCTCCCGGGGCGGGGCTTCAGAAATGTCGGGCGGGACAAGAGCGCGCCCGGCCGCAGCTGCGCCGGGACCGCCTCATCCCCGCATCATTCGCCGAACATGTCGAACGCCTTGGCGAAGACGGACTTCTTGGCCGGCGGATTGGCGGAATCGAGCACCAGCGGCTTCGACGCGGCCGGCGCGGCATTGGCGGCCGGCGCGGCCGAAGCAGCCGGTTCCGCGCTGGCGACAGGCGCCGCCGGCTTCGCCGCGACTGGTTTGGCCGCAACGGGCTTGGCCGCAACCGGCTTGGGCGCAACGGGTTTGGCGGCTGCAGCAGGCTGGCTTGCCGTCGGCTGGGTTGCCACGACGGGGGTGGCGGCAGGCGTGGTCGCGGGAACGGAGGTGCGCAGAGGTGCGGCGGCCATCGCGTCAGTCGCCGCCGCAGTCGCCGGCGTCGGAATGACAGCAACGGGCTTTGCCGGAGCGGCCACCGGCGCCGCGAGCGCGGGCGAAGCGACGGCGGGTGCCGCCGCCGCAGCCGGAACGGCCGGCACGACGGCCGGAGCCGCGGAGGCCGCACCACCGGAGAGCGCCGGGCGGGGCACCGGCAGGACTTCCATCGAGAGATTGGCCGGCAGGCCCGCCGCGCTGGCACCAGAGGCTTCGAGCGAGGCCACCTGGACCGGGGCGGCCGGCTGCGCGGAAGCGGTCGCCACCCCAGCCGGATGGACCGGCAAAACCTGAACCGGAGCGCCCTGAGCCGGCGTGGCCTGAGCGACCGCGGACGCGGCGGGATCGGCCTCGGCGGCTCCGGCGAGCACCGGCGCGCCCTCGCCGGCCGGTGTCTTCGGCTTTCCAAAGAGGCCGTCGAACCAGCCGCGGATCATCGTGCCGCCGCTTTCGAGGATGCCCGCCTTGGCGGTGCGCGTGTCCCCGGCCTGATCGGCCTGCGCCGTGCCGGGCTTCTCAGGCGGCAACAGCCCGGAGGATTCCGTGTCGGCGGACGCGACCTGAACCTGCCCCGGCGTGGCGGCGGTCGTGGCGGCGGGCGTGGCAGCGATGGCCGCCTCGGCGACGGCGGGCCGCGCGGAGCCGGTGGCGACCGTCGTGGCGGAGGCAACGGCGGCTTCCGCCGGAAGCGGCGCGGCCGTCGCGGCGGCGGGCGCGGTCGACGCAGGTGCGGCGGACGAAGGTGTAGCGGACGAAGGCGCAGCGGAGGCGATCATGACCGACGCCGCGGCGGGCCGCTTGGCGATCGGCTGCGGCAGGCCCGGGCGGACGATGGTCGACTGATTCGGGTTCGGGTTGGCGCTCGCGATCATCAGGAAGCGCGCGGCGTCTTCCTCGCGCTGCTTCTCGCGGCGCACCTTCGGCAGGAGCGCGGCGACCTTGACGTCGTCCTGCTTGCTCTTGGAGGCGACGGCGAGCTGCAGCGTCTGCGGCATCGTCAGTTCCGGGCAGTCCCGGGTCGGGACCAGCGCGGCACCGGACTTCACCGGCGTGGAATCGAACACGTACTTGCGGCCGCAGACATCGACCTTCGGCACCTGACGGGTGACTTCGAAATGGTCGTAGCCCTCCTTCAGCATCTTCCAGAAGGGCATGTTGGGGTCGTCATAGTGCTCGGCGATGTTCTCAGGCGTCATCTTGAACGGATAGGCCTGGAACTGGAACGCCTTCTGGCCGCCGGCGAAGGCATCGCGGGCGAGCGCATAGATCTGCTCGATCTGGGGATCGGTCATCGCGTAGCAGCCGCGCGACGAGCAGGCGCCGTGGACCATCAGATTGGTGCCGTAGCGGCCGAGCGAGCGGTCGTAGGCGTTGGGGAACCCGGTGTTGAAGGCGAGATAATAGTTGGAATTCGGGTTCATCAGGCCCTGGGTGATCATGTAGAAGCCTTCCGGCGCTTGCCGGTCGCCTTCCTTCACCTTCGGGCCGAGATTGCCGGACCACTTGCAGATATCGAACGTCTCGAGCAGCGCGTAGCGGCCGTTGCGGGTCTGCTTCCAGACCTCGAGCTTGGACTCCTTCTTGAACAGCCGAACCATGATCGGCGAGTTCTTGTCCATGTCGAGGGTCTGCATCCGCGCGACCAGGATCGGGCTCACCGGCGCGCGGGACTTCTGCGGTCCGCCATAGACCGTCTTGTAGGGGGAAACCGTCGCGACCTCGTCGGCCTGGCAGCCGGCGAGCACCAGCGCGGCCGCCATCACCGCGGCGCGGCCGACGGCCTTGGCCGACAGCACGCCGAAAGCGCGGGAAGCACGCACGGAAAGCTTCGCCCGCCCGTTGGCGCGGGTTTCGCTGGCGCCGCCTTCGCGGTCGCCGGTGGTGGTCATTCTGAACATCAGATCGGCCGACATCACGCTCGAAACGAACTCCGGAACGGGTCGCCTTGGGTCATCCTGACCGGGTCGGAAAACAAGCCTTTCCAAGCACCGGACGGACGCCGCTGGCCGCTGGAGAATAACGAGACACGGTTACCAAGTGGTGATCGCCGAACGAATGCCGAACACCCACCCCGCGGCGGAGAGATCGCTCGGCGCCCGATCACCACCGGCAAGCGCGCAAGACGGGAGAACAACCCGCGCAGATGCTGCCCCAAGCCGCGCGTGCGCGCAACGGAAAGGATGCAATTTTAGAGATTGCGGCCGATGGCGAGGAACTTTTCCCGCCGCATCCGCTTGATGCTGTCCGCGTCGTGCCCGACCAGATCGTCCAGCGCGCGCGATACCGCCTCGCCGACGCCCTGGAACACGGTCGCCGGCCCGCGATGGGCGCCGCCCACCGGCTCGGGGATGATCTCGTCCACCACGCCGAGCCGCACGAGGTCGTCGGCGGTGATCTTCATGTTGGTGGCCGCGTCCTGCGCGCGGGCCGAATCGCGCCACAGGATCGAGGCGGCGCCTTCCGGCGAGATCACGCTGTAGACCGAGTGCTGCAGCATCATCACGCGGTTGGCGGTCGCGAGCGCGATCGCCCCGCCCGAACCGCCTTCGCCGATGATGACGGCGACATTGGGCACGCCCAGATTGAGGCAGGCTTCCGTCGAGCGCGCGATCGCCTCGGCCTGGCCGCGCTCCTCCGCGCCGATGCCGGGATAGGCGCCGGCGGTATCGACCAGCGCCACGACCGGCAGGCCGAAGCGGTCCGCGATCTCCATCACGCGCACGGCCTTGCGGTAGCCTTCCGGCCGCGCCATGCCGAAATTGTGCTTGAGGCGGCTCTGGGTGTCGGAGCCCTTTTCCTGGGCGAGGATCGCCACCGGGCGGCCATGGAAGCGTCCGAGGCCGGTGATCACCGCCGCATCCTCGCCGAACGCGCGGTCGCCGGCGAGCGGCGTGAATTCCGTCACGAGAGCGCGGATATAATCGACGGCATGGGGCCGGTCGGGATGGCGCGCCACCAGGGTCTTCTGCCAAGGCGTCAGCTTGGCGTAGGCGTCCTGAAGCGCCTGCGCGGCCTTGGCCTCGAGCCGGGCGATCTCGTCACCCACATCGACGGCCGCACCGTCGGCGGCGAGCGCCCTGAGCTCCTGGACCTTGCCCTCGAGGTCGGCAACCGGCTTCTCGAAGTCTAGGTAGCTGCGCATTCCACCGTCCGTGACTGGTCTTCGACCGCCCCGGCGGCCATCCGTCGGACGGCAAGGAACAGGCGATCGCACACAGAAAAACATCCGGCCGCGCCGGGCCGGGCGAACTCAAGGCGGGAGTAGTGGCTACCTGAGAGGCAAAATGTCAAGGCCGGCATGTGCGCGCCGTGTGCCGTTTCGCCCCACGAGCCGGGTCGGACGGCCCCCGAAGCGGCCTGGAAAAGTGTCCGCGACGGACGAGAACGCTTGTTTCGCCGCCGCCGCTCGCCCATCGTGCGCCCTCCCGCCTTTGACCGGTTTGCCGATGTCCGAACGCCTCGTCCTCGCCACCTGGAACGTCAACTCGATCCGTTCGCGGCTCGATCATCTCGCCCGCTTCGTCGAGATGCGCGCGCCCGACGTGATCTGCCTGCAGGAAACCCGGTGCCCGGACGGCAGCTTCCCCAGCGCGGCGGTGCGCGCGCTCGGCTACGAGCACATGACGCTGAACAGCCGCAAGGGCCACCACGGCGTCGCCATCCTCTCCCGGCGCCCGCTGACGGGCGCGACGCCGGAACAGATCGCCTCCCAGGAGGAGGCGCGCCAGCAGCGCGCCGGGGTCGCCTTCGCCGGCGGCCTCGTCACCGTGCACAATCTCTATGTTCCGGCGGGCGGCGACATTCCCGACCCGGCCGTCAATCCGCGCTTCGCCGCCAAGATCGCTTTCCTCGATGCCATGCACGCGTGGTCGCCGGCGGTGACGGGCGAAGGCGGCGCCATCCTGGTCGGAGACCTCAACGTGGCGCCGCTGCCCGAGGACGTCTGGTCCCACCGCCAGCTGCTCGACGTCGTCAGCCACACGCCCGGCGAAACCGGGCGCATGGTCGACATCCTGTCCTGCGGCTGGGTGGATGTGGTGCGCGCGGCGCGCCCGGTACCCGAGAAGGTCTATACGTGGTGGAGCTACCGCTCCCGCGACTGGCGCGAGAGCAACAAGGGTCGCCGCCTCGACCACGTCTGGGCGACGCCGGACATCGCCGCCCGCGTCGTCTCGGTGGAGATCATGGACGAGACCCGGGGCTGGGAGCGGCCCTCGGACCATGTCCCCATCGTCATCACGCTGGAAGCCTGAGGGCTCAGCCGACGGCCGGCGCCGGCTCGCCGGCATCCTCGGCGGCGGTCCGCGCCTGCAGGTCCTTCACGGTCGCGAGTTCGGTGGCGACCAGGCCCGCTTGGGCCGCGAGCGCCGAAAGCTGCGCCGCGAGGCGCGCGTGCATCTTGCCGGCGATGGCCGGATATTCCAGGAGCATCCGCCGGAACGCCGCCCGGCGGATCGCGAAGACGTCCGTCGGCTCCGCCGCCACGGCACGGAAGGCGTAGGGCCCCTCGACCAGCAGGCTTTCCACCGTCAGCACCGCGCCGGGACCGGCCTCCACCGGCACCCGGTCGCCGGACGCATCGGAAAGCTCGAACCGCCCGGACGCCACGACAAACCCGCCATCGGCCGGCGCACCCGCCTCGAACAGCACCTCGCCGCCGGCGACCGACCTGCCCTCGCCGCTGAAGGCGAGCAGCCGCAGCTGGTCGTCGTCGAGATCGGCGAACAGCGGAACGCGCCTGAGGGCGGCGATGTCTTCGGCAAGACTCATGTCAGGCAAGACTCATGTCACATGGCTCATGTCGCGAGACTCATGTCGCTCCGTTCCGGCCGAGGCCCGCGTTCAGGCCTGTGCCGCGTCGCGCGCCGGGTTCGGCACCAGCTTGTAGCCGCCGCCTTCGGTCACGAGCAGTTCCGCCGAGGAGGGATCGCGCTCGATCTTCTGGCGCAGGCGATAGATGTGGGTTTCGAGCGTGTGGGTGGTCACGCCCGAATTGTAGCCCCAGACCTCGTGCAGCAGCACGTCGCGCCCGATCGCCTTCTCGCCGGAGCGATAGAGGAACTTCAGGATGGCCGTTTCCTTCTCGGTCAGGCGCACCTTCGAACCGCGCTCGTCCACCAGAAGCTTGGCGCTCGGGCGGAAGGTGTAGCGGCCGATGGAGAACGTCGCGTCCTCGCTCTGCTCGAACTGGCGCAGGTGGGCGCGGATGCGCGCGAGCAGCACCGCGAACTTCACGGGCTTCGTCACGTAGTCGTTGGCGCCCGATTCGAGGCCGAGAATGGTGTCGGCCTCGCCCTCGTGGCCCGTAACCACGATCACCGGCGCCTTGAAACCGTTACGCCGCAGAAGCTTGACCGCCTCGCGGCCGTCGAGATCGGGCAGCCCGACATCCATCAGCACGAGGTCGACAGGGGTGCCGCGGATGAACTGGATCGCTTCGGCTGCGGTTTCGGCCTGGACGGGGGCGAACTCGTCCGTCAGCGCCAACTGCTCGGAAAGCGCCGAGCGCAGGTCCGGGTCGTCGTCGACGATCAGGATCGTGCGGGTCGTCATCGTGCGGTTATCCTCCACCGTCATCTTGGGCGCCCGGGAGCTGCCTGCATCCGCCGGGCCGGACTTGCGCCGGACTCGCGACCGGACGGAACGCGGCATCGGCGCTCTACGGCCCTGCCGTCCCGCCGCGGCATCCGCCGGAACACGCCCGGCGAGCCGAATCGGCCGCTTTTTCCTTGCACTCTGTTTTCGGTTATTTCACGCCGGACGCCAGAGCGGCCGTTCTCACAATATCGTATCCTCGCGCCCGGCCCAACCCGCGGCGGCCGGGATTTCAGGGCATGGTTCGCCGCCAGGCGGCGCCAGACCGGGCGGGCCGGCGTACCGGCCGACAGGAAATCGATCCGGATTCAAGGGCTTGTGCACGATCCTGCCGCACAGGCAGGGGCAATGCGGGCGCGCGTCGATCCGCAGGGATTATGCTATAGCGCGCGGACCGAACCGAAACACGGAGACACGGGGACATGCCGTTCGTGCCGATTCCAGGCCTCCAGCGCCCGCAGCGCCGGGGCGGGACGCCCCCGAGGCGGCCGGCGGTCTTGGTGGTACGCCCCCGTCCGGGCCGGCCGCGGCAGGGTCTGCTCGCCTTCGCGGGAACCGTCTGGCCGTGCGCCCTCGGCACCGGCGGCATCCGCCACATCAAGCGCGAGAGCGACGGCGGCACGCCGGCCGGACGGCACGCGCTGATGGCCCTGCTGTGGCGCGCGGACAGGACGCGCCGGCCCGCGAGCCCGTTGCCGTCGCGGGCCGCGCGCCCCGGCGACGGCTGGTGCGACGCCCCCGCCGACGGCCGCTACAACAGGTTCGTGCGGCTGCCGTTCGCGCCCTCCCACGAGACGCTGATGCGGGAAGACGGGCTCTACGATATCGTCGTCGTCCTCGACTTCAACATCACCCGGCGCGTGGCCGGGCGCGGCAGTGCGATCTTCCTGCACTGCGCCCGGCCGGGGCTGGAGCCGACCGCCGGCTGTGTCGCGCTGCCGCGCGAGACGCTGGCCCGGCTCCTGAGCCGCCTGCCGGCGCGCGCGGTACTGGTCGTGCCATGATGACGGTGACATGAAAGCGGTGGCCTGAGCCCCAAAGCGGCGACGCAAACGGCGCGCCGGCCGCATTGCGGTCTCGTTGCCGCCGAACTCCTCGGGCACGAAGGATCGCCGGCTTCCGGCGGACGATCCCGGCGATCCGGAACAAGCTCTTTGCCGTGATGACATTTCTCGACCAATATTCACGTCTGCGTGGGTTCGACGTCAGCTTCGCGCAGGGTCCGGCGGCCAGAGTGCCGTTGTCGATCCTGCTGCGCCGCCGCTGCCCCCCGGCAGGCGCAACCGGATCGGCACCGGCTCGCCGGCTGACGGAGGCAACTTCGTCCGGCAATGGGTCGGCGGATGCGGCGTGCGGAGCATCTGCACCGGGCGTGGAGCATGGCAGCGCAGGCCGTTTCACGGCCCGTGCGCCATGCTCCGAACCGACGACGGACGCGGGGCGGTCGCCCGGCCGGGTGAACCCCGGCCGACGGGCGGACGCGCCGGGTCGACATCGCCAGCCGATTCACACGGTCGAACAGGCCGGCGGGGATACGGCCCCTACGAGGCGTGTGCGCGACCCCGCGGGCGCGCGTAGCCGGATCCAGACACGGAGCCTATCGTCCGAAATGCCCGGTCCCGACACATGCGGCCTCGAACCTTCCCGTCTCCATCCGGACGGCCATGATTCGGACGGTCTCCATCCGGACGACCTCGATCCGGGCGGTCGCTTCAGGTCCGCGCCGGAGACGGCTCCCGCCGGCCGCCTTGCCCGCTTCCTCGCCGGCGCGGCCCTGCCCGCCGCGATCCCCGCCCTCGCCGCGGCGGTGCTGGCGCTCGGCGGCGCCCCCGAGGCCCGCGCGCAATATCCGATGGCGAGCCCCGGCGTGATGTGGTGGGGGCAGCCGCCGCGCAACCCGACACCGCCGGAAATCCCGCCCTACGAGCGCGGCTTCATCAATGCCCAGATCGCCAACGCGATGGAGTTCGCCCCGGCGAACACGCCGCGGACGATTCCGATTCCGTCCGGCGCGAGCATGACCATCCGGGCATCGGCGCCCTATGCCGGCCCGGGACCGCAAGGGCGCTGCCGGACCTTTTCCTATCAGTATCGCGGCTCGACCGGCCTGCACATGACGGTGCGCGGCGAGCGCTGCCGGCTGCCGAGCGACGACTGGGTCGCACCCGGCGCCGACACCGCGTTCATCTCGCCCCCTCCCCCGCCGCCGCCACCGCCGCCACCGCCTGCGCCGCCGGTGATGGTGGTGCCGCCGCCGGTCGTCGGAGCGCCGTTGCCACCGCCCGTGGTGGTGCCGGCACCGCCGCGCGTCGCCACAACGCCTCCTCGCGTCGCCACCGCGCCGCCGCGCACCGCGCCCGCTCCGAAGCCGTCGAAGCCGCCGCCGTCAGCCGCGGTGCCGCCGCCGATTCCGACCGTGATCCTGCCGCTGCCGCGGCCGGGCGACGAGCCGCCGCCGGAGCAGGTGGCCGCACAGCCCGCCACCCCGGAGGCCCCGCCGCCGGCTCCCGCGCCGGCCCCGGCCGAGCCGCCGGCCCCCGTGGTACAAACGGAGCCGCCGCCCCAGGAGGATGTCCAGGCGCCGCCGATCTCCCAGGAGAACGACCCGCAGGTCATCAGCATGCTGTCGAACCTGCGCTATCTCGACAGCGGCACGACGCCGACGCCGGATCAGGTGAAGTCGGCGATCGGCACCTTCGAGAGCGACGAGGGCATCACCCAGCCGCTTTCGCTCAATGCGCTGCAAAGCCGGCTGATGCTGGCGCAGGGCCGGCTTTTGAAGTTCGCGCCGTGCGCGGCGCCCATCGGCACCGGCGAGGAGACCATCTTCGGGGTGTGCGTCTCGAACAACTGAACAGGCGCCCGCCCGACGCGGCGGGACCTGATGCGGCGGGACAGGACGGCGCGCCTTCCGGGTCGGCCGTTTTCGCCGCTCCGCGCAAGGCCGCGGTTCGAGGCCGCGGTTCGAGGCCGAAGGACTCTTCAAGGGCGTGATGATATCGCCGTCGTTCGGACCGCATCGGTTCGAACGCGATATGCCCGCGTGGACCGGGCGAAGCCGCAGGCTTCGGAAGCCTCGGCGTGGCCCTCGCCGGGCCGCGCGTCCTCAGCCCTGGCCGGGAAGGAAGCGGACCGTGAGCGGCTGCTCGATGGAGCGCACCTCGACCGTCGTCGCGTCGCCGATCGGCACCACCACCTGTTCGCGGCCGACGATGGTGTAGACCGTGCCGTCCACCCGCAGCCGGAACGGGCCATTGGCGGAGATGATCGCCGGCCCGTCGGAGAACACCGCCGGATCGACCGGCAGATTGGTCCAGTTGGTGCTGGCCTGCACTTCGATACCGGAGGTCAGGAAGCCCGCCGTCTTCAGCCAAGACCGACCGTAGACCGCCGCGAGCACCACGAGGCAGGTGACGACCGCGAGCTGGATCACCCGCGTGCGCCGGGCGGTGCGAACGAACTGGGCCGGCGTTTCCTGCCGGGGCGGCGGCGGAGGAGGAGGAGCGGATCGCGCCGCGGACTTTGCCTTCGAAGGCTTCGCCCCCCCACGCAGCCTGCCGCGCAGCGGACCCGGCCAGAGCGACTTCAGCCAGCCGGGCTTGCCATCGCCACGGGCGGCCGGTGCGGCCTCGGCGGGCCTCGCGCCGGCCGAGAACCCCGCGCCGGCGGCAGCACCGAGGGCCGCACCAGACGCGCTGCCGGCCGAAGAGGCCTGGGGCGCGAAGGCCGGCGCCTCCACCGCAGGCGCCCCGGCGGCGGTGGTTTCTTCGCCGGAGGCCGCCGCGTCGCCTTCCGCCTTCTCCGCCGCGATGTCCGCGCCGGGCTTGACGTCTTCCAGCGCGGCATCGAACGAGGGTTTCGTCTCCTCGGGTGCGTCGGTTGCGAATTTCGGCGTGAGATCGGATTTCGGCTGCGGCACGGCCGGGGAGAACGCCGCTTCGCCGGCAGGTTCTCCGGCCATGACGTCTTCCGGCGCGGATTCCGTCGGCTCGGGTTCGACAGCCGCGACTTCGGGCTCCGCCCCGGACTTGGATTCGGATCCGGAAACGTCGAAGACAGGCTCGATCCGTCCATCTTCGAGGTCCGGTTCGACCGCCGCCGCAGAAGCCGCGGCGGTTGCGGCCGACACGGCCGGTTCGGCTTCGAGGGCCTCGCCGCCGACGTCCGCCGCCACCCGATCCGGCGCGAGGCCGTCACGCGCGGCGATCACCTCCGGTTCGTCGGCATCGGTCCCGCCGGAAGCGGCGCCCGGTGCGTCCGCACGCGCGGCTTCGGACTCATCCGCGGCTTCGGCAGCGACGGCGGCCGGCGAGGCGGCCGGGGCCGGCTCGGCGGCGCGCACGTCCTCGCCCGCGGCGTCAGTGCCGGCGCCATCGGCGCCCGGCGCCTCGTGGGTCTCGGCAACCGCGTCGGCTTCGGCGGCCGCCGGCTGCTCTTCCATTGGATGGATCGAGTTCGATGCGCCGCAATGCGGGCAGCTGCGGCCTTGCGCAAACAGGGGCTCGCCGCATTCGAAACACCGGAAGCGGGCAACGGCCGGCCTGATCGAGGAAGAAGACATCACCACCGCGGATCCGGATTGAAATACGTGGTTCCATTATCGCGGATCGGGCCGAACGAGACAATCGCGGATCGGCCCCGATCAGGCCGGACGATGCTGTAAAGCGTCCCGGATTTCGGCCGAAGCTTGCCTGCGCGCAAGGTTACGCCCGCCCGCGCTCGCGCGCGCCAGCACGATCACCGGAACCAGCCCGACGGCGACGATGGCCAGCGCCGCCAGCGCGCCATCCTCGAAGCGCTCGCGCGAGGCGGCATTGAACACCGTGGTCGCCAGAGTCTCGAAATTGAACGGCCTGAGCAGCACGGTCGCCGGCAGTTCCTTCATCGTCTCGACGAACACGATCAGGCCCGCGGTGGCGATCGAGGGCCGGAGCAGCGGCAGCAGCACGTCGCGGAGCGTGCCGGCGGCGCTGCGGCCGAGTGTGCGGGCCGCCATGTCGAGGTGGGGGGAAAGCCGGCCGAGGCCGGTCTCGACATTGCCGATCGGCACCGCCAGGAACCGGACGCAATAGGCATAGACGAGCCCCGCGCCGGAGCCGGCGAGCATCAGACCGGCGGCGAGCCCGAACAGGTCGCGCAGCGTGCGGGCCAGCGCCGCGTCGAGGCTCGAAAGCGGCATGAGGATGCCGACCGCCAGCACCGTGCCCGGCACCGCATAGCCGATGGAGGCGATTGCGGCCCCGACCCGTGGCCAGCGCCCCGGCTTCAGCCGCACGGCATAGGCGACCGCCGCGCCGGCGGCGACCGTGGAGACGGCCGCGACGATGGCGAGCGAGATGCTGTGGAACCCCGCGAGCGCCAGCGCGGGATCGGAAGCCTGGTCGAGCCGGCGCAACGCCGAGCGCGCCAGCACGAGCGCCGGCAGCACGAACCCGGCCACCACCGGCAGGGCGCAGAACGCCGCGACGGCGAGCCCCCGGCCCCTCGGCAGCGGCCGCGGCACCACGACGGCGGCCCGGCTGCCGGCGTGAAAGCGCTGGCGGCGCCGGGCGGCGCGTTCCACCGCGACGAGGGCGAACATCGCCGCGAGCATCGCGACGGAAATCTGCGCCGCGCCGGCCAGCGAATTTCGGTTGAGCCAAGTGTCGTAGACGGAAACCGTCAGCGTGCGCACCCCGAGATATTGCACCGCGCCGATGTCGTTGAGGCTTTCCATCAGCGCCAGCGAAATGCCGACCGCGATCGCCGGGCGGGCGAGCGGCAGCGCCACGCGGAAGAACAGCCGCCAGGGGCCAGCGCCGAGGGTGCGCGCCACGTCGAGCGCGGCGGCGGACTGCATCAGGAAGGTCGCCCGGGCGCTGAGATAGACATAGGGATAGAGCACCGTGCCCATGACGAACACGGCGCCGCCGAGGGTCCGCACCTCCGGGAACCAGTAGTCGCGCTTGGAGGTCACCCCCAGCACCGCCCGCAGGCCGGACTGCACCGGGCCGGCGAAATCGAGCAGTTCCACCGCCGCGAACGCGGCGATGTAGGTCGGCACCGCCAGCGGCAGCAGCAGCGCCCAGTCCAGCACCCTGCGGCCGGGGAAGCGATACATCGTGACCGCCCAGGCCGCGCCGACGCCGACCACACCGGTGACGATGCCGATGCCCGCCATCAGCCAGGCGGTCTCGGCGATGGCCCGCGGCAGCACCGTGGAGACGAGGTGCGACCACACGCCGTCAGAAGGCCCGAACGCCAGAACGACGACGGCGACGAGGGGCGCGAGCGCGGCGGCGGCCAGCACGGCGACCGCGACGGACCAGCCCGGCTCATGCCGGCGCACGGCCGGCATAGCAGCCGCGCCGCCTGCCGCTCGCGCGGTCTCGCACCCGTCTCCGGCCATCAGACCTCCAAGCCCCGACGGACGGGAACGGCATCTTGCCCGTCTTCGTCCCGCCCATCCCCCGGGTCAGAGCGCTCTCCGATCGGATGGCCTCATCCGATCGACCAGAAATCGCTCCAGATTCAAAGGGTTGAGCATATCCTTGTCGTTCAGATCGAACCGATCTGAACGGGATATGCTCTAGGCGCCCGCGGGGCGGCGAGTCAATCGCTCCGCGGGAAAATCCGCTGTCGCCCCAACAGTCTGGAGGAAATCCAAAGTGGCATCGTTGGCCAAAAAAGCAGACGGCGCGGATGCCTCGCATCCGCGCCGTCCCCGGGGCTAGAGCATATCCCGTTCAGATCGAACCGATCTGCACGACAAGGATATGCTCTAGCTTTTGAATCTGGAGCGATTTCTGGTCGATCGGATGAGTCCATCAGATCGGAAAGCGCTCTAACCCCTGAAATCCCGTCGTCGCCGCGCGTCAGATGTGGTCTTCGACCCAGTTGGCCGCACCGCCGACGATGCCGCCATCGACGGCGCCGCTGCCGCCATAAGCCACCGAAGCGATCGCCGCCCCGCCCACGATCTCGGCCGCCGTCGCCCCGGCTGCCAGCGCGAACGGCGCGGAGGCGACCGCCGCGGTGACCGCGGCCCCGACACCGACCACCGCGCCCACACCGGCACCGATCGCGGAGAGGCTGATGCCCCCGTTGATCTCGTCCAGCGCGGAATCATCGATCTTGGAAGCAAAAGAATGCTTGGAGATATTCATCATCGCTCTCGCGCGCAGTTATCAACATTCGAAATTCTTCAGAACTCATGTTCTGACGATTAGAATCTATCCGCGATGCCTGTGAGGAACAACTTAATTATAGTTCATGAAAGCATCGTCGTTCGATATTCAAGACTAGGGCAAAATAAAGACGTCCAAGCGCGAAGGTCGCGGCAAAAGATGGCGGCCTCGACGGCGAGCCGACCGTCCCGGTACCAATCGTCCGGGCACCAGCGGTCCCGGCGCCAAAGGTCCCGGCGCAAAGCCGCGCGGCGGGAACGCACGATTCGTCCCGGCGCGGCCACATGCCCGCGCCCGAGGGGCCGCGCGCGCAGGGGGGATGCGCGCACAAGGGCGACGCGTACGAGAGATTATTGCGCGCGGTCGAGCGCCACGATGGCGTGCATGTCGTCGACCAGCGCATAGATCACCGACTGGAGATCCGCGTAGTCCTGCGGCTGAACCACTCTCTGCTTCAGCACCAGATGCCGGTGCACCGCAAGCTGCGCACCGTCGAGCGTGTAGGCGGCGGTGTAGGCGCCGACGCCGTTGTCGACGCTCACCGCCGGCGGCAGCGCCTTCAGGCTCCATCCGTCCGGCAGGGAGATCGTCGACGTCCACGTCACGTCGACGATGTCGAGCTCGAACG
Organism: Pseudoxanthobacter soli DSM 19599; assembly: GCF_900148505.1. Lineage (NCBI taxonomy): Bacteria > Pseudomonadati > Pseudomonadota > Alphaproteobacteria > Hyphomicrobiales > Segnochrobactraceae > Pseudoxanthobacter > Pseudoxanthobacter soli. Next base: position 593,331 of record NZ_FRXO01000002.1, read on the forward strand.
GCAGCGTCCGCTTGGCCGTCCGGGTGAGATAGCCGCGCAACGCCGGCACGGGCGCGAAGTTCGGGCCCACCGGCAGCATCATGTAGGGCGCATCGGGCGCGATGCCGTGGGGGCTCGTCCAGCTCGCGCGGATCTCGAACGGCGTGTCGAGGTTCTCCGGATCGGTCGTCCTGATGCGGCCGAAGCCACCTTCAAGGGTCGAGCCGAGCCGCGCTTCCATCTGGCGCGCCGCGTCGGCGTGACTGGCGAGCAGCGCGCGCAGCTCCGCCGCCACCACCGGGGTCATCGTCGCCGTGAGGTCGCCGGCCATCGTCCCGTCGGCTTCGATGGCGATCCGGGAGGTCGCCTCGAACGCGGCGGAGGCCGGCGTCAGCGCGGGCGTGGTCTTCATCGCCGGCTGTTCGGCCGCGATCACCACGGTCTTGCCGGCCAGCGTCCGGTCGAGCACGCCGAACGCCGCGAACTGGTCGGTCGGGTCGTCGAACAGGTCATAGTCGGGCAGGTAGACGATGACGTGGTTGAACATCGACGAGAACGGCACCGGCGGCGGTGTGTAGATGTCGCCGAGATTGATCAGCGCCGGGGCGGAGCGGATGCCGACCGCCGCCAGCAGCGCCTGCATCAGGGCGACATGATCCTTGCAGTCGCCGTAGCCGTTCTTCAGCACCGTCGCCGCATCGTGGGGCACCAGCGTGGCGCCCTCGTCGAGCCAGACGGCGAGATAACGGATGTTGTCGGTCATCCAGTCGTGGATGGCGTGGGCGGCATCGGGGCCGGTCCTGTCGCCGACGATCCGGGCCGCCAGCGCCTTGATGTCGGGCGTCACAGCGATCTTGTCGATGCTGTTGCGCTGGTAGATCGCGCCGATCTCCTCATAGCTCTTCAGCGAGGACGCCATGAAGATCGGCCCCGTCTCCACGATCGGAAGCGCATGGGGCTCCTCGTCGGTGACGAGCGGATGGGTGAGCCGAAGCTGCGCCGTGATCGTCCGGGTGTCGCCGCTCGAGGTGTCGGAGACCTCGAAGCCGCCTTCCTGGCCGATCGTCAGGGGAAGGTCCTTCGGCAGGCGGATGGAGACGCCGAGCGTGCCGACGCCGGTGCGGGAGGGCACGAACGCCTCGTTGAAGCCGAACAGCGGCAGCGTCTTCACGGTCAGCTGGTAGGCGACATGGACGCGGCTGCCGATCCTGAGCTGGGGCAGGATCAGGGTCGCGGTCTGGGTGGAGACGAAGCCGGGGCTGTTGCGCGCCGCCTCCGAGGGGCGGACCAGCACGGAGTTCGGCGCCGGCTCCTGCCGCGTTCCGTCCGGTTCCTGCACCCAGGCCTCGACGAAGCGCACGGAGCTTGTCGCGGGATCGAAGGTCACCGCCTGTTCGCTGTGCCCCGCCGCGTCTTCCGGCGTGCGGATCGTGCTCTCGCCCGTCACCGTCAGCACATAGGAATAATCCTGCGCGATCTGGAAATCGTAGGTCAGCAGGTCGCCCGCGCTTGCCGCGTCGTCGGCCCGCGCCGTGGCGATCACGAGGAGCGAAAGGACGGCACTCAACAACACACCGAGGCGGGGCATATCCACTCCACGCAAGAACCAGCGGGCGTGAGCCTCCTATGCCCCGCGCCGAAAATCAACGCGCGGTGCGGACGCGAACCATGGCGGGACACCGCAGGGCGGCGCCCCGGCCGGCCCGGCGCCGGGTGGTCCGGCGCCCCCGAGCGCTTTCCGATCGGATGGACTCATCCGATCGACAAGAAATCGCTCCAGATTCAAAGCCTTGAGCATATCCTTGTCGTTCAGATCGGTTCGATCTGAACGGGGTATGCTCTAGGGGGCCGGCGCAGCCGGGGCCGGCGTTTCTGTCGTCGCAGGTGTTTCCGTCGTCGCAGGCCCCGTGATCGCGGCGCCGGGCTGGGGCGAGCGCGTCCGCAGCAGCAGGTCTTCCCGCTTGCCGACGGATTCCCAGAACATCAGCGCCAGCGCGGCGATGGTGATGGCCAGCGTGACATAGCGCACCCACCGGGGCGCCTTCCCGCCCGGTTCCATGCGGTGCTCCTCGATGTCGCGCTTGTGGTTCAGCGCCAGGGCATAGAACACGATGGTGGAGATGACGAAGATCAGCGACCAGCGCGTCTGGTTGCCGTCCGAGCCGACCAGGGCCCAGAGACTATAGACCGCCGCAATGACCGCGATGATCGAGTAGAGGCCATATTCGCCCTGCGGCATCGCCTTGTAGCCGAGCACCTTGATGGCGATGGCCGAATAGATATACGGCAGCAGCGTCATGATGACCGCGATGGACGCGATCTTGCCGAACTGCGCGCTCGCCGTCGGCGACATCGTGGCGAAGATCTGCACGGTCATGATGACCGCCACGATCGCGAGCCCGATCGACGGCACTCCCTTGGCGTTCACCTTGGCGAACACGTTGGGAAAAAGACCGTCGTCGGCCGCCGCCTTGGCGGTCTGGCCCACCAGCAGCGTCCAGCCGGCCAGCGAACCGAGGCAGCCGATGGCGGCGCAGGCCGCGACCGCGTCGCCGGCCCAGCCGCCGAGCGCGAGGCGCGCGGCATCGGCGAACGGCGCCGACGAAGCGACGAGCTGGCCGTTCGGGATCATGCCCATGATCGCTGTCGAGGACAGGATGTAGCATACCGCCGCCAGCGTGACGCCGGCGAGCGTGGCGATCGGCACGTTGCGGCGCGGATTCTCGACGACCCCGGCCGAGACCGAGGCCGTCTCGACGCCGATGAAGGCCCAAAGCGTGAAATTCAGCGTCATGCCGACGGCGCTGAGACCATCCTTGCCCGAGACGTTCCAGCCGGCGGCGTAGGTCGCCGAGGAGAACCAGAACCACCCGATCAGCGCCATGCCGATGATCGGCACCAGCGCGAACATGGTGGTGAGCGATTGCAGCCGCCCGACGAATTTCGGCCCGAGGATGTTGGCGTAGGTGAAGAACCACACCACCGCCACCTGGGCGAACGCCAGGATCAGCGGCTGCTTCAGCACCGGGAAGAAGTGGCTGAGATAGCCGAGCCCGGCGACCGCGAGCCCGACATTGCCGACGACGTTGGCGAGCCAGTAGATCAGGTTGGTCTGGTAGCCCATATAATCGCCGAACGCCTTGCGGGCGTAGGCATAGGGACCGCCCGCGGCGGGATCGATCGCCGCGAGGCGCGCGAACACCAGCGCGAGGGCCAGCGCGCCGATCAGCGTCACGATCCAGCCGAACACCGCGATGCCGCCGATGGCGGCGAGATTGGCCGGCAGCATGAACACGCCGGAGCCCATCATGTTGCCGGCCACCATCAGCGTGGCGGCGATGACGCCGATCTTGCCGCTGTCCGCGGGCGCCGCCCTGTCCGTCGCCGTTGCCGCCGTCGCCATCGCCGCTTTCTCCCCTTGCGGATTTCCCGGAGATCCGCGCCCGCCGTCGTGTCCGTTCCGGCCGTTGCCGGTGTCAGGCCGCTTCCGGCCGCTTGACGCAGTGGATGCGGTAGGCGCCGTCCTCCACCTCCACGCCGTGGGTGTCGTGGGTGAAGCCGGGGAAGCGCAGGTCGAAGGCTTCGAGCGCCCTGAGATAGCCGATCAGCGGGCCGTCGGCCGCGCCGGCGTTCTCGCCCGGCATCATCAGCGGAATGCCCGGCGGATAGGGCACGACGCCCGTCGCCACGGTGCGGCCGGCGAGTTCGTCGAGGCCGAGCTGCTCCACATCGCCCCTGACCAGCGTCTCGTAGGCCTGCACCGGGCTCATGTCCGGGTGCGGCAGCACCGAGAAGGCATCCGCCATGGCCGCCGTGGTGCCGAGTTCCGACATCGCCTCGAACATCATGTCGCAGAGCTGGCGAAGCCCGAGCGTGCCGTAGCGGTCGCCGTGGGCGGCGACGAGGTCGGGCAGCACTTCGGCAAGGCGCACGTCGGCGTCGTAGTCGCGCTTGAAGTCGAGCAGCGCGTTGACGAGCGTGCCCCACTTGCCCTTGGTCACGCCGAGGGAGAACAGGAACAGGATGGTGAAGTCCGTGGTCTTCTCCACCACGATGCCGCGCGCGTCGAGATAGGCGGTGACCACGGCCGCCGGGATGCCGACCGGCATCAGCCCGCCGGTGGCGGCGACGCCCGGCGTCACCACCGAGACCTTGATCGGGTCGAGCATGCAGTAGCCGTCCTCGACGTCGCCGAAGCCGTGCCACTGGGCGCCGGGCTTCAGCACCCAGGCGGAGGGATCGCGGACGAGAAGCGCCTCCGGCGCCTCGTGGAACGGCATCACCTTGCCCGTCGCGGGGTCGCGCACCGTGTCCGGCTGCCAGACGTCGAAGAACCAGCTGCCGCTGTCGGACAGCTCCGTGTTGATGCGCGCCACCGTCTGGCGGAACGACACCGCCTCGCGGATCGATTCCGTTGTCAGCGCCTTGCCGGACGGGCCGTCCATCATCGCCGCCGAGATGTCGTTCGAGGCGATGATGGCGTATTGCGGCGAGGTGGAGGCGTGCATCATGAACGCCTCGTTGAAGCGCCCGTGGGGAATGGCGCGCCGTCCGTCGCGGACGTGGATGAACGAGGCCTGGGAGAGCGCGGCGAGAAGCTTGTGGGTCGACTGGGTGGCGAACACCGTGGGCTTCGAGGCATCGTGGTCGCCCGGCTCGCCGTGCATCGCGAAGCGGTCGCGATAGAGCGGATTGAACCGGGCGTAGCCGTACCATGCCTCGTCGAAATGCAGCCGGTCGACGCTTTCGCCGAGCAGTTCCTCGACGCGGGTGACGTTGTAGCAGAGGCCGTCATAGGTCGAGTTGGTGATGACGGCATGGACCGGCGTCGGGTCGATCTCCGGCGTCACCAGCGGGTTGTCGGCGATGGCCCGGCGGACGCCGACCGGCGTCAGGTGTTCCGGGCGGATCGGGCCGATGATGCCGTAGCGGTTGCGCGACGGCAGCAGATAGGTCGGGATCGCGCCCGACATGGTCATCGCGTGCTCGACCGACTTGTGGCAGTTGCGGTCGCACAGCGCCACCTGGTTGCGCGTGACGCTCGCCATCAGGATGACGCGGTTCGAGGTCGATGAGCCGTTGGTGACCGTATAGGAGCGGTGCGCGCCGAAGACCCGCGCGGCATAGGCCTCTCCGGCGCCGATCGGCCCGGAATGGTCGAGCAGGGATCCGAGATCGCCGACCGAGATCGACAGGTCCGAGCGGAACAGGTTCTCGCCGAAGAACTCGAAGAAGGCGCGCCCGGCCGGATGCTTGAGGAAGGCTGTGCCGCCGGTGTGGCCCGGCGTGTGCCAGGAATATTCGAACACCTGGGCGAAGCGGACGAGCGCGGCGGCCATCGGCGGCAGCACGTTGTCGCGGTAGCGCCGCATCGCCGCGACGATGCGGCCGGAGATGAATTCCGGCGTGTCCTCGAGCAGCCAGATGAAATCGTCGGCGTCGGTCATCACCTGCACCGAGAGCGAGGAGGCGGCGGTGCGCTCGGCGAGCAGGAACACCGGCATTGCCGCGTTGCGCTCCCTCAGCGCCGTCAGCAGCGCCTCGGCATCGCTATGGTCGTTCCCATCGCCGAGATCCCAGTCCAGCACGAGGCACTGGATCGAGGCGTCGTTGAGGGCGACCGAGCGGCCGTCGTCGGCCGAAAGCGCCTCCACCACCTCGACGTCCCGGCCGCGCAGGTCCTCGATCAGCTTGCGCGCGGCCCGGCCCGTCGCCGTTTCGGCGCGCAGTTCGTCGTCCACGAACAGGAGCCGCATGCCGAGACGATTTTCCCTGGTGTCCATTCCAGCGGCCTCCCCTTTACCTCAGGCCGGCGTGCCGGCCGTTTCGGGAAGGATGCACGCCTTTCACCGGCGCGAAACGAGAAAGATCAATTCCCGCCGCCCTTCCGGTTGCAACGGGCGCATTCTGGCCAGAATGCGCGGGGCGCGCTCCCGGGATGGGAACGCGCCCCGTTCGATGCAGAGGCCGTGGGCAGCGCCGGACGCCGGCCGCTTGAAGAGCCTCAGTTCGTGACGCCCTTGGCGATCCACGACGCCGTCACCTGGTCCTTCAGGTCGAAGCCCGGCAGCTTGGCGTTCAGCTCTTCCTCGTTCTTCACGTCGTTGTCGTTGAGGAATGTCTGGGTGATGAGGGTCGGCGGCAGCAGCACGCGGGTGTCCTTCAGTTCGCCGGTGCGGGCGAGCGCGACGGCCCGAAGCGCCGCGGCGCCGGTGCCCGACGCACTGACCGCCGAGGTCGCCACCCACGGGCTGCCCGGCTCGCGGATCGCCTGGATGTCGGAGGTCGAGACGTCGACGCTGTAGATCTTGATCCGGTCGGAGAGGCCGGCCTCGTCGACCGCGATCTTGGCGCCGCGGGCGAACTCGTCCCAGGGCGCGAGGATGACGTTGATGTCCGGCTTGGCCCGCAGCGTCGCGGCGGTCTGGTTGGCGACGGTCTCGGCCGGGGTGTCGTCCACCGCGCCCCACTGCGCCAGCTGCTCGACCTTCGGATGCGCGGCCTTGAACGCCTTCCAGGCGACATCGCGCTTGTCGAGCGCGGGGAAGCCTTCGACATAGATGTAGCCGGCCTTGAAGGCGTCGCCGTTGTCCTTCACCGCCTGGCCCAGCACGAGGTCGAGCTGCTTCGACTCGTCCTGGTCGATGACGACCACCTCTTTCTGCGGCAGCGTGATGTTCTGCGCGACGACGGTGATGCCCGCGTCGATCGCTTCCTGCACCACGTCCGAGACCGCCTCGCCCTTGCCGCCGGCGATGATGATGCCGTCGACGCCGAGATTGATCGCCTGACGGATCTGCTCGCGCTCCTCGTCCGGCTTCTGACGGCCTTGGAACGAGCGCAGCTCGATGCCGAGCTCGTCGGCCTGGCGTTTCACGCCCGCCTCGTAGTTCTGGTAGTAGTCGCCGCCCGACAGGTAGACGATCAGCGCGACGCGCACGCCGCCCTTGTCGAACGGGGCCGGCGCGCCGGGAATGCCCGCGGCGGAGGCGGAGAAGCTCGCGAGCCCCAGCGGAGCGGCGATGGCCGCGGCGGCGGCAAGGCGGAGGAGTGAGCGACGGATCACGGCGGACGTCCTTCTTTTGGCGAGATCTTTGGTGTCGAGGTCTTTGGAAGCGGTGGATTTGCCGGCGGCTCATGCCGTGCGGCGCGCGAGCCCGAAGGTGAGAGCGAGCGCGCCGATGAGGACCGCGCCCTTGACGAAATCCTGGAGGTAGTAGGGCGCGTTCAGCATGGTCAGTCCGTTGAGCAGCACGCCCACGAACACCGCGCCGACCACGGTGCCGAACACGTTGGGCCGGCTGGCGCCGAGCACCGCGTAGCCGATGAGCGAAGCCGCCACGGCATCGAGCATCAGGGAGTTGCCGGCGCTGACGTCGCCGCGCCCGAGCCGGGCGGCGAGCAGGATGCCGCCGAGCGACGCGATCAGCGACGACAGCACATAGGCTGAGGTGCGGTAGAGCCTGGTCGGCGCACCGGCGAGATGGGCGGCGAGTTCCGAGCCGCCGACCGCATAGAACACCCGGCCCCAGCGGGTTCGCTCCATCAGAAACCAGAACGCGACGGCGACCACGGCGAGCACGACCACCGGCACCGGCACCACGCCCCAGAGCCGGGCGCGGCCGAGCGCGAGGAATTCCGCCGGAAACACGCCGGTCGCCGACGAACCGTCGAGCAGGGCCATGCCGGGCGCGATCGAGCGGCCGCCGGTCGGGATCAGCTGCAGACCCGCGAGCAGGAACAGCATGCCGAGCGTCGCCAGCAGGTCCGGCACCCGCAGGCGCACGATCAGGAAGGCGTTGATGAGGCCGACCAGCGCGCCGATGGCGAGCGTCACCGCCACCGCCTCCAGCCCCGAGCCGTTCAGCACGATCAGCACATAGGCCGCCGCCATCTGGGAGAGCGCGGCGAGCGCGCCGACCGAAAGGTCGAACCCGCCGACAGCCGACGACACCGTCACACCGATGCCGAGCAGGGCGACGATCGCCACAGCCTGCAGGATGCTGAAGATGTTGGCGATGCGCAGGAAGGCCGGTTCCTGGGTCTGGAACGCCACGATCATGACGGCGAGCAGCACGAAGATGCCGCTCTTGATGGTGAGCTGGCGCCACGACAGGGCGTGGTCGGATCGCCGGCCCACCGTGACCGGCAGGGAAGGCTGGTTGGCGAGATCGGTCATGAGGGGACGCCTGTGTGGGAAGGAAGCGAGGCCGGGACCGGGGCATCGGTAGACGGCGGGAGGTCGGGAAGAATGCGGTGGGCTTCCATCGCGACGATGCGGTCGCCGACCTCGAGGGCTTCCTCGTAGTCGCTGACGAACACCACGGTCGCGCGGTCCGCCGAGCGCGCGCGCAGCGCCGCGACGATGTCCTCGCGCGCGCCGACATCGACGCCCTGGAACGGCTCGTCGAGCAGCAGCAGCCGCGCCGGTTCGGCATGCCAGCGCGCCAGCACCACCTTCTGCTGGTTGCCGCCGGAAAGCGCGGTCAGGGGGTCGCGGCCGTCGCGGGCCTTGATGCCGAAGCTGCGGATGGCCCGCGCCGCCACCTCCACCTCTTTCCTCGCCGGCAAAAGACCGCCGGGAGACCATTGCGGCAGGAAGGGAAATCCGACGGTGCCGGCGATCGAGGCGAACGGCACGCTCGACGGGAAGAACGAGGTCCGCCAACGGTCCTCGCCCGCATAGAACACGCCGTCGCGGATCGAGCGGGCGGGGCTCACCGGGATCCAGCGGGCGCCGTCCAGCGTGATTTCACCCTCGACCAGCGGCCAGATGCCGAAGATCGCCCCGGCGAGCGTGGTCTTGCCCGCGCCGAGCGGGCCGGTGACCGCGACGATCTCGCCGCGCTCGATCTCGAGGTCGAACGGCCCGTCGCCACGCGGGAGCCGGGCGCCCCTGAGGGAGAAGAACGCGCGGCCGGTGCGCGCGACGGCGGTGCGCGAGACCCGCTTCACCGTCCGCCCGATCATCGCCTCCACCGCGGCATCGTGGTCGATGGGCGGCACGAATTCCGCGGCGACCGCACCGTCGCGCAGCACCACGACGCGGCTCGCCAGCCGCGACAGGTCGGGAAGCTTGTGGGAGATGTAGATGATGGCGACGCCATCGTCGCGCAGCGCTTCGATCAGCGCGAACAGCCGCTCGGCTTCGGCCTTGGAAAGGCTCGCCGTCGGCTCGTCGAAGATCATCACCTTCGGCTTGCGGGCGAGCGCCCGGGCGATGGCGATCAACTGGCGGTCCGCGAGCGACACCGTTTCGAGGCGGGCACGGAGATCGACGCCGAGGCCGACCCGTGCCGCGCGCGCGGCCGCCTCCGCCCGCACCGCGCGGCCGGAGAGCACCAGCGGCGAGCGCCCCGTGCAATAGAGATCGATGAGCAGGTTGTCGGCGACGCTGAGGGTGGGAACGCCGACATCGGCGATCGATTGGTGAACGGCGACGATGCCGGCCGCCTCCGCCGCCGCCGGGCCGTCGAACGCGACCTCCGCGCCATCGAGCGCGATGGTGCCGCCGTCCGCCGGCTGCACGCCGGAAATGATCTTCACCAGCGTGGACTTGCCGGCGCCGTTCGCCCCCATCAGCGCCAGGATCTCTCCCGGACGGACGTCGAGGTCCACGCCCGCAAGCGCCCGCGTCGGGCCGTAATGCTTGGTGATGGTCCTGAGACGAAGCACGGTCAACCTCTGGCGGAAGCGTCGCGGGGCCATCCCGCGATGCCTGCCGATCCTAGAGGTGCGGCCTGCCCGAGGCAGGCCATAATCCACTAAAAAACTAGACTAAAGCGGATTGGTTTGGCGCCGCCGCGGCCCGAGAAAAAAGAAAGGGGCCCGCGCCGGGGCCCCTTCCTGTCGTCGCTGTCCCGCCGGCAACAGCCGGTCAACGGGAGATCGATGCCGTCAGAACGTCAGTTCCTTCACCTGGCGCACGAGCGGCAGGTTGCCGATGGTGGCGAGCACCTCGGCCGGGATCGGGCCGTCGACCTCGACGAGGCAGATGGCGTCCTGCCCCTGGGCGAGGCGGCCGAGATTGAAGGTCGCGATGTTGACGCCGGCGGTGCCGAGGGTGGTGCCGAGCGCGCCGATGAAGCCCGGCTTGTCCTCGTTGGTGACGTAGAGCATGTGCGGCGCGAGTTCGGCATCCATGTTGATGCCCTTGATCTGCGTCAGGCGTGGCTTGCCGTCCGAGAACACCGTGCCGGCGACCGAACGCTCCTGGCGGTCGGTGACGACGGTGAGCTTGACGAGGCTTTCATGGGTGCCCTGCTGCTCGCGGCGCACCTCGTCCACCACGATGCCGCGCTCGCGCGCGATCACCGGGGCGGAGACCATGTTGACGTCCTGCAGCAGCGGACGGAACAGGCCGGCGAGCGCAGCCGACGTCAGCGCCTTCACGTTCATCCCCGCGACCGCGCCGATGAACTCGATGCGCACGGCCTTGAGGCTGGTCTCGGTGAGCTGGCCGGCGAAGGAACCGAGCTGCTCGGCGAGCTTGACGAACGGCACCAGCTTCGGCGCCTCTTCGGCCGAGATCGACGGCATGTTGAGGGCGTTGGTGACGGCGCCGGTCAGAAGATAGTCGGCGATCTGCTCGGCGACCTGCAGGGCGACATTTTCCTGGGCTTCCGAGGTGGCGGCGCCGAGATGCGGCGTGCAGACCAGGTTCTTCGCGCCGAACAGCACGTTTTCCTTGGCCGGCTCGACGGTGAACACGTCGAACGCGGCGCCGGCGACCTTGCCGGAATCGAGCGCGGCGCGCAGCGCCACCTCGTCCACCAGCCCGCCGCGGGCGCAGTTCACGATATAGACGCCGTCCTTCATCTTCTCGATCGCCGCGGCGTCGATGACGTTCTTCGTCTTCTCGGTCAGCGGGGTGTGGAGGGTGATGAAGTCCGCACGGGCGAACAGGGTGTCGAGATCGACCTTCTCCACGCCGAGATCGAGCGCGCGCTCGACCGACAGGAACGGATCGAACGCAATCACCTTCATCTTCAGGCCGAGGGCGCGGTCGGCGACGATGGAGCCGATATTGCCGCAGCCGATGATGCCGAGGGTCTTGGAGGTCAGCTCCACGCCCATGAAGCGGTTCTTCTCCCACTTGCCGGCCTGGGTGGAGACGTCGGCGGCGGGAATCTGGCGGGCGACCGCGAACAGCATCGCGATGGCGTGCTCGGCCGTCGTGATCGAGTTGCCGAAGGGCGTGTTCATCACGATGATGCCCTTGGCGGTCGCCGCCGGGATGTCGACATTGTCGACACCGATGCCGGCGCGGCCGATCACCTTGAGATTGCCGGCGGCGGCGATGATCTTGTCGGTCACCTTGCTGGCCGAGCGGATCGCAAGGCCGTCGAACTGGCCGATCACGGCGGCCAGCTTGTCCTTGTCCTTGCCGAGCTCAGGCTCGTAGGTGACGTCGATGCCGCGATCGGTGAAGATCTTCACGGCGGCGGGGGAGATCTGGTCGGAAATCAGAACCTTGGGGGCCATCGGCCGCATTCCTTCGAAGGATGAGCTGGGGGCCGCCGCCTCTGGCGCGGGCATCATGCTCCGCGCGGGGCCGCCCCGCCTCGCCTCCCCCGGTCGCCGGGGGAGGAATGATGTCGTCTGGAAACGGGACGCGGACGCCGCGTCAGGCGGCGACGTCGAGCGCGGCCTTCTCGGCGGCGAACGCCCAGTCGAGCCACGGCAGCAGCGCCGCGACGTCGGCGGTCTCGACCGTCGAGCCGACCCAGATGCGCAGGCCCGCGGGGGCGTCGCGATAGGCGCCGATGTCGAACGCCACGCCTTCCTTGTCGAGCCGGCCGACCAGCGTCTTCGCGAAGGCGTCCTGGCCCTTGGCATCGAGCGCGGCGATCTTGGGATCGACGATCTTGAGGCAGACGCTGGTGTTGGAGCGCGTCGCCGGCTCCACCGCCAGGAAGTCGATCCACGGCGTCGCCTTCACCCAGGCGTCGACGGCCGCGAAGTTGCGGTCGGCGCGCGCGGTGAGGCCGCCGAGGCCACCTTCGGCCTTCGCCCAGTTCAGGGCGTCGAGATAGTCCTCGACGCACAGCATCGAGGGCGTGTTGATGGTCTCGCCGACGAAGATGCCTTCGTTGATCTTGCCCTTGGCGGTCAGGCGGAACACCTTCGGCAGCGGCCAGGCCGGCACGTAGGTCTCCAGCCGCTCGACGGCGCGGGGCGACAGGATCAGGATGCCGTGGGCCGCCTCGCCGCCGAGCGCCTTCTGCCAGGAGAAGGTGACGACATCGAGCTTCGGCCAGTCGAGCACCTGGGCGAACGCCGCAGAGGTGGCGTCGCAGATGGTCAGGCCCTTGCGGTCGGCGGGAATGAAATCGGCGTTCGGCACGCGCACGCCCGAGGTGGTGCCGTTCCAGGTGAACACCACGTCGCGGTCGAAATCGATCTGGGCGAGATCCGGCAGTTCGCCGTAGGGCGCCTTGATGGTGCGGGCGTCGGCGAGCTTGAGCTGCTTCACCACGTCGGTGACCCAGCCTTCGCCGAACGATTCCCAGGCGACCATGTCGACGCCGCGGGCGCCGAGCAGCGACCAGAGGGCCATCTCGACGGCGCCGGTGTCGGACGCGGGAACGATGCCGATGCGGTAATCGGCGGGAACCTCGAGCACCTCGCGGGTGAGATCGATGGCGGCCTTAAGCTTGGCCTTGCCGATCTTGGCGCGGTGCGAGCGGCCGATGGCGGCATCGCTCAGCGCTTCCAGCGTCCAACCGGGACGCTTGGCGCACGGGCCCGAAGAAAAATGGGGATTTGCCGGCTTCGTGGCCGGCTTGGCGAGAACGGTCATCTGGCTACCCTTTCAGATAGGCGCCCCTCGGTGGGGAGGGGTGTCCCGCCGCCGCTGCTACTCCTGCGGCCCCGCCGGGTCAAGCGCGCCGCACACGACTAGCGCGCCGGCAATGCAGCCTCATGACGGTGTCGGGACGGGCGCAACACCGCGCCGCCGCTCGCGGATCGGGCGCGAACCGCGACATTCTGGCACATCACTGGTCGAGCCGGTAGCGAAGCCCGATCCGCACCTCCTGGCGGGCGATGTCACGCGCCTCGCCGGGCCTCGGGCCGCCGGTCTTGATGTCGCCGAGGCCGAGATAGCGGTAGCCGGCATCGAGGCTCAGCGCCTCGGTCAGCCGCATCGCGACGCCGGCACTGCCCTGCCAGGCGAAGTTCCAGGCGTCGTTGGAGGCGATCGGCACGATCTGCCGGTTTCCGAGCGAGATGCCGCCGGAATCGAGGGAGAGGTGCGCCATGCCGATGCCGCCGCCGATCCAGGGCGTGAAGCGCCCGAAGGTCGGGAGGTCGATATAGGCGTTGGCGAGCACGGCGAGCGAATCGACGTCCGCCTCGGCCCGCAGGCGCCCGGCGCACGGCAGGCACGCGCGCGTCGCCTCCACCTGCCCCGGAAAGCCGTAATCGACCGTCAGGTCGGCCCGCAGCCACTGCGACCAGCGCAGCCCCGCGCCGAGGCCGAAGCTGCCGGCGGGCGCAGAGCTGGCGTCGACGCCCTGCGATTGCGCCCACGCGCTCGCGAGCGGGCTGCGCATCCTGACGCTGCCGATCTTCAGGAAGGAAACGCCGCCATCCATTCGCGCATAGAAGCCGAAATCGTCCGGCACTTCCGGCAGCATGTCCGCGGTGTGCTCGAGTTCGGGCGGCTCGCCGAGATCGCGCGCCGTCGCGGCCGCGGCCGGCAGGCAGGCGAGAAGGGCGAGGAAGAGGCGGGCAATACGCATGCGGCAACGGTTCCGGCGAAGCGGGCGCAGGCGCGCGCCCCGCTCCACTGTCGCCGGCAACCGTTAAGACCGCATTAACCGTGTTTGTTAACCACGGATATTAACCTCTTGCGGCCCGGTTCCTCCCGCGAGCCGCCTCACGCCGCCGCGCGGCCGACCGCGTCGACGATGTCGTCGACCACGCTCGCGAGCAGGCCCGCATCGTCCGCCTCGCCCATCACCCGAATCAGCGGCTCGGTGCCGGAGGGGCGGATGACCAGCCGGCCGCCGGCGCCGAGGCGGCCGGTGGCCTCGTCGATCACCGCCTGCACGGCGGGGCTTTCCAGCGGCTTGCCGCCCTGGATGCGCACGTTCTTGAGGATCTGCGGCACCGGCTCGAACCGGTGGCAGACCTCCGACACCCGCTTGCCGGTGCGCGCCACCACGGCCAGCACCTGCACCGCCGCGATCAGGCCATCGCCGGTGGTGGAATGGTCGGACAGCACGATGTGGCCGGATTGCTCGCCGCCGATGTTGAAGCCGCCGGCGCGCATCTGTTCGACCACGTAGCGGTCGCCGACGCGGGTGCGGACGAGATCGAGCCCGAGGCTGCGCAGATAGCGCTCGAGGCCGAGATTTGACATCACGGTCGCCACCACGCCGCCGCCGACGAGGGTGCCTTCCTCCTGCCAGGACTGGGCGATGACGGCGAGGAGCTGGTCGCCGTCGACGATGTGGCCGCGCTCGTCGACGATGATGACGCGGTCGGCGTCGCCGTCGAGGGCGATGCCGATATCGGCCCGCACCTCGCGCACCCGCTCGCACAGCGCCTCCGGGTCGGTGGAGCCGCAATGGTCGTTGATGTTGAAGCCGTCCGGCTTCACGCCGATCGGGATCACCTCGGCGCCGAGTTCCCACAAGGCGGTCGGCGCGACCTTGTAGGCGGCGCCGTTGGCGCAATCGAGCACGATGCGGATGCCGTCGAGGCGCATGTCGCGCGGGGCGGTGCGCTTGACGAACTCGACATAGCGGTCGATGGCGCTGTCGACGCGGGTGTTGCGGCCGAGCGCGTGCGGCGGGGCGAGCCGCGGCGTGAGATCGGCGTCGAGCATCTCCTCGATCTCGGCTTCCAGCTCGTCCGAAAGCTTGAAACCGTCGGGGCCGAAGATCTTGATGCCGTTGTCGTCGAACGGGTTGTGTGAGGCCGAGATCATCACGCCGACATCAGCGCGGAGCGAGCGCGTCAGCATCGCCACCGCCGGGGTCGGCACCGGGCCGGTCTGGAACACGTCGAGCCCGACCGAGGTGAAGCCCGCGACCAGCGCGGTCTCGATCATGTAGCCGGAGAGGCGGGTGTCCTTGCCGATCACGGCACGGTGGCGGTGGCCGCCCCGGCTGAAGGCGAGCCCGGTCGCCATGCCGATCTTGAGGGCGACGTCGGGCGTGATCGGCCAGCGATTGGCCTTGCCGCGGATGCCGTCTGTGCCGAAATAGCGTTTCGTCATTCCAAACCTCGCGCCGGTGCCGCGCGCCCGCATGCCCTGCGGCCGTCGCGCGCCGGCCTCGTCAACCGGAAGGCCCCTGCCCTCGCGGACGGAGACCGATGCCCTCGCGGGCGGAAAACCCGTCCCCGCCGGCCAGACAACCCACGCCCGCCGGGCGGGCGGAGGCCCGCACAATCGGCAACAAATACGTCCATCGCGGCAGGCCGCACCAGCCGCACGGCATCAATTTGTGTGTATGTGTGTTGCAAGCCGGCTGCGGACATGGCGCATATCGCCTTCGAAGCGATCCGGACGACGCGGAGAAGCTCAGGCCGGTGACACGGACGCGCACAGGGAAAGGCCGTCGTGCGGACAGGACATCGCCCGGGGCCGCGCGCGACCGCCGCGAACGGCGCGCGTCGAAGACGATCCTCAGCGCAACGCCCGACACCCCGTATCGCTGACCGCGTATCCATGACCAAGAAGACTGCCAAGACAACCGCCAAGGCAACCGCCATGACGAAGAGCTCCGCGACCATCACCACCATCGGCCTCGATGCGGACGACACGCTCTGGCACAACGAGACCGTGTTCCATTTCACCGAGGGCCGCTTCAAGGACCTGCTCGCGCCCTATGCGGCGCCGGAGGCACTGACCGAGCACCTGATCGCGGTGGAGCGGCGCAATCTCCGGCGCTACGGCTACGGTATCAAGGGCTTCACCCTGTCGATGCTGGAGACGGCGCTGGAGATCACCGACCACCGCCTGCCGGCCTCCGCCGTGGCGTCGATCCTGGAATTCGGCCGCGACATGCTCGACCATCCGGTGGAGCCGCTCGACGGCGTCGCCGAGACCCTCGCCGCCCTCGCCGCGGACTATCGCCTCGTGCTGATCACCAAGGGCGACCTGATGGACCAGGAGCAGAAGCTCGCCCGCTCCGGCCTCGGCGATCATTTTTCCGGCGTCGAGATCGTCAGCGAGAAGACGGCCGAGACCTATCGCCGGGTGTTCGCCCGCCACGGCACCGCCGCTGGGGAAGGCGCGATGGTCGGCAACTCGCTGCGCTCGGACGTGATCCCCGCGCTGGAAGCCGGCCATTTCGGCATCCACATCCCCTACCCGCTGGTGTGGGCGCTGGAACACGCCGAGCCCCCCGCCGCCTCGCCGTTCTTCGCGAAACTCGACGCCATCGCGGAGCTGCCGGGGTGGCTGACGGGGCGGAGGGGGTGACGGATTTCCGGACCCAGACGAAAACGGCCAATCGGGGTCCCGTCTCGCCCCTGCGATCGCGACAGCCTCCATCGGATGCCGGGGCATGGCGATCCCGGTCGCGGATCGCGAGCTCGCTTGCACGCCGCGCCCGTGCTTTCTGCCTATCGAGGCATCACTCGCCGCCAAAACTGCAGCTTATTCATTCTTAAGGCGCCGCCTGCGCCGCGTTAGTCTTCCCTGCGGGGAGGCTCGCAGCGAAAGAGGACGAAGGTGCGCCATTTCGATAGCGATACGCTGGCCGCGCTGGTCGCGGTCGCGGATTTCGGCAGCTTCACCGCCGCCGCCGAGCATCTCGGCAAGACGCAGGCGGCGGTCAGCATGGCGGTGGCGCGCCTGGAGGAGCGGCTCGGCAAGAAGCTGTTCGAGCGCGGCCACCGGCGGGTCACTGCCACCGTCACCGGCGAATGCCTGATCGGCTATGCCCGGCAGATCCAGACGATCGAGGCCGAGGCGCTGGAGGCGGTCGCCGACCGCGTGACGGAGAGCCGGGTCCGCCTCGGCATGCCCGACGATTTCGTCGGCTCGATCGGCGAGGCGCTGCTGCACCGCTTCAGTCCGCAGAATCGCGCGCTCTACATCGACCTCACCTGCGACTTCTCGCGCAAACTGCGGCTGATGATGAACAACGGCGAACTCGACGTCGCCATTGTCACCCAGGCGCCGGAGGACCCGCCGGATTCGGTGTTCCGCTACGAGCGGCAGGTCTGGTGTACCGGCCCCAACGGCCATCCGGAGGACGAGGAGGTGCTGCGCCTCGCCATGTTCTCCGACGACTGCTCGGCCCGCCCGCGCGTGTTCGCCACGCTGGACCGCGCCGAGCGCCCCTGGCGGCTCGCCCACACCTCCTCCCATGTCAGCGGCATCCATCTCGCCGTCGCCTCCGGCAGCATGCTGACCGTGCTGCCGGAATCCGCGGTGCCGGCGGGATGGCGCTGCCTCGGCGAGGCGGACGGTCTGCCCGCTTTGCCGGCTCTGCCGCTGGTGCTGCTGGTCAGCCGCAGCGAGCGCCTCGCCGCCCGCCAGCTCGCCGCCTTCCTGCGCCGCGAATTCGCCCGCGCCCGCGAGCCGGGCGTCGAAACCGTCGGCTGGATCGAGGGCGCGGAGCGGGACACGCCGGCCAGAAATAAAGCGGGCTTATGAAGGCATAAGAACTTGTTGCCCGGCCTTGTCCTACCGGCGATTGACGCTGTCGGCACCGCAGGATCACACTGTCACCAACTCGTCATCGAGGGCTGTCTTCGGCGGCAATAGAACGCCACGTTCGGCATGCCCATCGGATAGAACGATTCCCGGGCGGAAACTCCGAAGGTTCATCTGATTTCAGCGGGTGCGACATCTGGAGACGACTATGCGCCTTGACCGCAGGACTTTCATCGCCGGCGTAGCCGCCGCCTCCACCTTCGCGATTACCGGGCGCGCCTCGGCCGCCACGACGCTGAAGGTGGCGCACTCCTCCCCCGAGGACAGCCTCATTCAGCAGGCCCTCGTCAAGTTCAAGGCCGATGTCGAGGCATCGACCGGCGGCAGCGTGAAGGTCACGATCTTCCCCAACGGGCTGCTCGGCGACGAAGGGCCGGTGTGCGAACAGGTCGGCGACGGTTCGATCGACATGGGCCTCGGCGGTGTCGTCGACGCCATCGACCCGCGCCTCAACGTCGTCTCGCTGCCGTTCCTGTTCGACAGCTTCGCCAAGGTCCACACCGTGCTGGACGGCCCGATCGGCAAGGAACTCGTCGCCATGGCCCCGCCCAAGGGCTACGAGATCGTCGGCGTGCTGGATTCCGGCTTCCGCAGCTTCACCAACTCGAAGCACCCCATCGTGAAGCCCGCAGACATGGCGGGCCTCAAGCTCCGGACGCCGCCGATCCCGGTCGCCATCGAGACCATCAAGACGCTCGGCGCGCTGCCGCAGGCCATTCCCTATGGCGAGGTCTACACCTCCCTGCAGAGCGGCGTGGTCGACGGTGCCGAGCCGGAGCTGCGCGATTTCTACGACGCCAAATGGTACGAGGCGCAAAAGTACCTGTCGCTGTCCAACTACATGTGGATGGCCAACTGGTGGTACGCCAACAAGGCCAAGCTCGACAGCCTTTCCCCCTCCGAGCGCAAGGCGGTGACCGACGCCGCCGCGGCCACGCAGGCCTGGTACCGCACCGCCATCGCCGGGGCCTATGACGGCATCATCGTGAAGCTGAAGGAGAAGGGGCTCGAGGTGAACGCGGTCGACACCGCGCCCTTCGCGGCCATGGTCGGCCCGGTCTACGAGACCTTCTCGAAGGAATACGGCGCCGATCTCGTCAAATCGGTGCGCGACGCGGCGGCGAAGGCGTGAGCGCGCCCGCCGTGCCGGGCCGGAGCGTGTTCGCCCGGCTCGGCCGCGCCCTGCATCTCGGCCTGACCTGGGCCGGGATGCTGGCGCTCGTCGTGCTGCTGGCCTCCACCGGCCTCGGCGTCGTCGGCCGCTATTTCCACATCCAGGGCGTCACCTGGTCGTTCGAGATGCTGTCGATCATGTTCCTCTGGATCATCGCGGTCGGCACCGTGCTGGCCGAGGTCTCCGGCGAGAACGTCTCGGTGGACGGCACCAGCAGCGACCGCGGGCCGCTCTTCCGCACCTATCACGCGGTGGTGCTGCTGCTCGTTTCCGCCGCGCTGATCCGCAGCGGCTACGCGATGCTCGGGCGCACCGGCTACATGCCGACGCCGGTGATGCGCATCCCCTCCTGGACCATGCAGGGCATCGTCATCTTCATGGGCGTGTGTCTCGGCGTCATCGCGCTGCTGCGCCTGTTCCGAATCCTGCGCTAGAGCGCTTTCCGGTCTGATGAGCTCATCCCATCGGCAGGAAATCGCTCCAGATTCAGAGGCTTGAGCATATCCTCGCCGGTCGGACCGGTTCGCTCCGAACGGGATATGCGCCAGACGCCGAAAGATCCGCATGACCCTTCTCGTTCTCTTCGGCGTGTTCGCGCTCACGCTGTATTCCGGCGTGCCGGTCGCCTGGTCGATCGCCATCTCCTCCCTCGCCGTCATCGCGGTCGGCCTGGTGCCGCTGCCGCCGGCCTGGTTCGCCCAGCAGGTGTTCAACGGCGCCAATTCCATCGCGCTCGCCGCCATTCCGCTGTTCCTGGTCGCCGGCGGCATCATGAACGAGGGCGGACTGACGCGCCGCATCATCAATCTGTGCGACGACCTGTTCGGCCGCATCCGCGGCGGCCTCGGCCTCGTCAATGTGGCCACCTGCATGGTCTATGGCGGCATCACCGGCTCGGCCTCCGCCGATACCGGCGCCGTCGGTTCGGTGATGATCCCGGCGATGACCGAGCGCGGCTATCCGAAGGACTTCTCCGCCGCGGTGACGGCCGCGGCCGGCACCCTCGGCATCATCATCCCGCCCAGCGTGGTGATGATCATGTACGGCGTCATCACCAACACCTCGATCGGCGGCCTGTTCGCGGCCGGCATCATCCCCGGGCTGATGCTCACCGTCACCTTCATGCTGACGGCCTACTGGATCGGCGTGCGCGAGAACTTCCCCAAGTCCGACACCCGTCCGACCGTGGCATCGTTCTCGAAGCACCTGTTCCGCGCCCTGCCGGCGGTGCTGATGCCGGTCGGCGTGCTCGGCTCGATGCTCACCGGCATCGTCACCCCGACGGAAGCCGCCTTCGTGGCGGTGGTGTGGGCGGTGGTGGTCGGCGGTCTGCTCTATCGCGAGATCAGCTGGGGTAAGTTGTGGAAGGTCGGCGACGAGACGGTGAAGCTGACCGGCGCCATCATGATCATCATGGCGGTCTCGGTCCCCTTCTCCTGGATCCTCACCGTCGAGGAAGTGCCGCAGTGGACGGCAGGTCTGCTGCACGACCTCGGCGCCGGCTATGTCGTCACCACGCTGCTGATCATCCTGCTGCTCACCTTCGTCGGCACCTGGGCCGATCTCGGCCCGACGCTGATCATCCTCGCTCCGATCGTCCACCCCATCGGCCTCGAAGTTGGCCTGCAGCCGTACCAGCTCGGGCTGATCTTCGTCATCTCCGGCGGCATCGGGCTGTTCACGCCGCCCGTGGGCACCAACATCTTCGTCGTCTGCAACATCGCCAAGATCGGCGTGAACCCGGTCACCCGGCGGCTGATCCCCTTCTTCATCAGCAGCAACATCTGCCTGTTGGTCGTCGCCTTCGTGCCGGCCACCACCGAATGGCTGCCGAAACTGCTCGGCTTCTGACAAGCCGTCGATAGCATTGGAGTAATTGAGATGAACGCACTCACGGTGCCGTTCGGCGTGTCGAGCCGTGCCCGCAGCCTGCCGCCTCTCGACGGCAAGGGCTTCACGGTCGCCCGCAGCCAGGGGGCCCGCCTGTTCGACACGGAAGGCCGCAGCTTCGTCGATTACGGCATGGCGATGGGCGCCACCCTCGTCGGCCACGCGCATCCCGAGGTCGTCGAGGCCTGCACCAAAGCGCTCGAAAACGGGCCGATGCCCGGTTTTCCCAACGACATCGAGGAGGCGGCGGGCGCCGCGCTCGCCCGCATCGGCGGTGCCCGGGTGACGCGGGTGACCTTCACCACCACCGGCACCGAGGCCGTCCACCTCGCCTGCCGCATCGCGCGCGCCAATACCGGCCGGCGGCTGATCGCCAAGGCGGTGGGCGGCTATGACGGCTGGTTCGACCCGGTGCGCTTCGGCCTTGTCGAATCCGCCGAGGCCGAGCGCACCAACGAGCGCCCGGTGAAGGAAGACACCACGCTGTTCCGCGTCAACGACATCGGCGATCTCGACGCGCTTTTCGAGGAGATGGGCGGGGATCTGGCCGCCATCCTGGTCGAGCCCATGCTCGGCAACACCGGTTGCCTCGTTCCCGAGCGCAGCTTCTTCGAGCATCTGACCCGGCGGGCGCGGGAAAACGGCACGATGATCATCGCCGACGAGGTGATGGTCGGCCTTCGGCGCGGGGTGAAGCTGGTGTCCGAGGATCTCGGCCTGATGCCCGACCTCGTCACCCTCGGCAAGGCCATCGGCAGCGGCGTACCGGTCGCCGCGGTGCTCGGCACGCCCAAGGCCTTCGAGGTGGTGGAGGACGGCACGGTGCCCTGCTTCGGCACCTATCACGGCAACCCGCTCGTCGCCTCGGCGGTGCTGGCGACGATGAAGCTCCTGGAAGACCAGAGCCACTACACCCGCCTGTTCGACTGGGGCGCCGCGCTGCGGCGCGCGGTCGAGGACGCCTTCGCCGCCGAAGGCATCACCGCCATCACCACCGGTTTCGACAGCGTGTTCTCCCTCTGGTTCACCGACAAGGCGCCGCGCGTCTATGAGGAGGCGAAAGCCAAGGTCCGCCCGGAGGCGACGAAGCAGGTGAGCGACAGCCTGCGCCGCCATGGCGTCGTCGGCCTGCCCTCGCCCTGGGGGCGGTACTTCATCTCGCTCGCCCATGGCGAAGCCGAGATGGAGATCACCGTGAATGCCTTCCGCGAGGCCGCGCGCGATCTCGCCAGATCGGGCCTCAAGGGATGAGCGCCGAGACATCAGAAGCGCCGGTCCGCGTGCTGGTGACCGGCGCCAGCCGCGGCATCGGCGCCGCCATCGCGCTGCGGCTCGCACGGCAGCATGGCGACCGGCTGCGCATCGCCATCACCGGCCGCTCCCATGGCGGGGCGCTCGCCGGGGTCGCCACCGAGATCGCTGCGCTCGGTGCCCGCGTCGCCCCGCTCGCCGGCGATCTCGCCGATGAGGACGTGCCGGCACGGCTCGTCGCCGAGGCGACGCAGGCTTGCGGCGGTCTCGACGGCGTCGTTGCCAATGCCGGTGTTGCCGGCCCCGCGCCGCTCGCCGGGCTCGCGCTTGCCGAATGGGACCGGCTGTTCGCGGTCAATGTCCGCTCGGTCTGGCTGCTCGCCAAGGCCGCGCATCCGCATCTCGCCGCCAGCCGGGGGGCCTTCGTCGCGGTCGCCTCCGCTTCCGGCATGGCGCCGCATCCCGGCATGGGCGCCTATTCGGCCAGCAAGGCGGCGCTCATCATGCTGTGCCGCCAGCTGGCGCAGGAATGGGCGCCGGCCGGCATCCGGGTGAACAGCGTCTCACCCGGCATGATCCGCACCACGCTGACCGAATCCATCTACCGCGATCCGCAGGTCGCCGCCGAGCGCAACCGCATCGTGCCGCTCGGCCGTGTCGGTGAGGCGGAGGACGTCGCCGGCACGGTGGCGTTCCTGCTCGGCCCGGAGGCGGGCTTCATCGTCGGCCAGAACATCTGCATGGATGGCGGCTACACCGAATCCGCCCTCGGCCGCATTCCCGGCCTGCCGCGCCCGGTCTGAGGACAGCGCCGTGTCCTGCCTGCCGACGCGCCGCGAGCGGCCGGTGCTCTTGCGGATCCTGCCGATCTCCTTCGTCAACTTCTGCACCTATCTCGGCGTCGGCGTGCCGCTGGCGGTGCTGCCGGCCTATGTCGTCGACGAACTCGGCTATGGGCCGGTGCTGGCCGGCCTCTCGGTGAGCAGCCAGTTCCTCGCAACCGTGGTGACGCGCTCGCTGGCCGGGCGCATGTCGGATGCTATCGGCGCCCGCCGCACCGTGCTCTACGGCCTCGTGGCCGCGCTCGTCGCCGGCCTTCTTCTCACCGGCGCCGGGGCGTTGCAGGCCATGCCGCTCCTCGCCTATGCGGCCATCGTGGCGAGCCGGCTGCTGCTCGGCTTCGGCGAAAGCTGCTCCGGCACCGCCACCATCACCTGGAACATCGGCCGCGTCGGCATCGCCCATACCGCGCAGGTCATGTCGTGGGGCGGGGTCGCCGCCTATGGCGCCATCGCGGCGGGCGCGCCGATCGGCGGGATCGCCTTCGGCGCAGCCGGCCTGTGGGGCGTCGGCCTCGTCTCGGTGCTGGCGCCGCTCGTCGGCCTTGCCGTCGCGCTCGGCCATGGCGAGACGTCGATCATTCCCGGCGCGCGTGCGAAGGCCGGCCGCACGCTGGCGCTGGTGCTGCCCTTCGGCGCGGCGCTGACCCTCGGCGCCATCGGCTTCGGCGCCGTCGCAAGCTTCGGCGGGCTGATGTTCCTCGCCGCCGGCTGGAAGGGTGCCTCGCTGCTGGTCTCGGTGTTCGGGCTGTGCTTCGCCGGCTCGCGCGTGCTGTTCGGCGGCCAGATCGACCGCGTCGGCGGCTTCACCGTCGCCGCCCTCGCCCTCGGGCTGGAGACGCTCGGCCTCGGGCTGATCTGGCTCGCCTGGGCGCCGCTGCCGGCCCTGCTCGGCGGCGCGCTGGCCGGGCTCGGTTTCGGCATGGTGTTTCCCTCGCTCGGTATCGAGCTGATGAAGCGCGTGCCGGCCGCCAGCCGCGGCGCCGCGCTCGGCCTCTACACCGTGTTCCTCGATCTCGCGCTGGCCGTGACCGGGCCGCTGGCCGGCCTGGTGCTTGCCTGGCTGGACTATCCCGGCATCTTCGCCGCCTGCGCGCTGTGCGCCGCGGCGGGCACCGGCATGGTTGCCGTCTGCCGGACCGCGCGCGGGCGGCCGTCCACGGCCATCCCTTGAATGCCGCTCTTTCTGACGCTATCTTGCGTCAATATGAGTGGACTGAGACAAGGGGTCGATGTCATGGGCCTCGCCCAATATGCCGATGACGGCCTTTTCGCGCCGCGGCGGATCGCGGAAGCCTTCCGGACGACGAGCGAGGAAATCGCCCGCACGGCCGGCCTCGGCAAGGATGCGATCCAGCGCCGCGACCGGATTCGGTCGGACAGGACCCAGCGCCGACTGCGCGAGATGATCGAGGTCATCAACAAGGTCGAGCCGCGCTTCGGCTCGGCCCTGATGGCCTATGCCTGGTACCGCTCGGAACCCCTGTCGGGATTCTCCGGGCAGACGGCGATGCAGCTCGTGCGCAGCGGCCGGGCCGACGACGTGCTGGATTATATCGACGCTGTCGACGCTGGAATTCACGCCTGATCACCCTGCACCATCACGGCAAGCTCTACCGCGCCCTGAACCCCATCCATGCCCGGGAGCCGCTGTCGGGGCGCGGCGCGGCGTTGTATGGCGGACGCTTCAATCCGAAAGGCGTGCCCGCGCTTTACACCTCGCTGTCGATCATGACGGCGCTGCGTGAAGCGAACCAGGTCGGCAATCTCCAGCCGACCACGCTCGTCGCCTACGAGGCGGAGATCGAAGGCCTGTTCGATTGCCGGGACGACGCTGCGCTGGCGGCCGTGGAGATGGATGCGGCGGCAATTGCCGACATGACCTGGCGGGATCAGATGAAGCGCAGCGGCGAAGCGAAGACGCAGTCGCTCGCCCGCCGCCTCATCGGCGCCGGCTATAACGGCCTGCTGGTCCGCAGCTTCGCCCCGGGCGCCCGCGCGGAGGATTTGAATCTCGTTCTCTGGCGGTGGGGAGACGACCGCCCGGCCCGGCTCGTTCTGATCGACGACGAGAACCGCCTGTCGCGCTGACGGGTTCAGCGGGCTTTTCCGCCGAACACCTCGCGCCGGGCATCAATGTGCCAGCTCCTTCAGGACAAGACGCAAAGTCCATATCCCTTCAACTGCGCTCTTCGAACAAGCCCTATTCCCCCATCGCCCCGATCTCCATTGAAAGGGCGGCCGTGCGCCGTTCACGACATAATCGCCGACGATGCGATCCTTGTAGATGCGTGGATTGTGCGAGCTGAGCGTGCGCGCATTTCCACTCGTTGCCGCCGCCTGCATTGCGGTCGTTGATCAGCAACCGGCGGGCGGCGCCTTCGAGTGCCGGAGGCACCACGAGGAGGTTCGGCCGCACCGTGAGAGGCGAGCCGTCCCGCTTGAAGCGAGCCATCATTGCAGCGCGGGCCGCCTCGTAGTTCGCGGATGTCAGCTCGGCCTTCGGGCAATAAGCGAGCTGCCACATGCCGAAGCCAGCGTTGCAGCGGCCATCGGTCCCGAAGGTGAACTTGTTGCGGCGGAATACGCTATCGTCCGTCAGGCTGCTGAGAGACGTGAAGGCAAACTTCCGCCGCGGCTGATAGATCAGCGGCCAGGAGGCCGCCGACCAGCGTCTCGATGAAGAAGGACATGACGGAGCCTCAGTGGACCCTGCCGAGATAGGCGGCGATGACCTCGGGGTTGCGTCGGACGTCCTCCGGCGTGCCGTCACCGACCTTGCGGCCGTAATCGAGCACCACGACGTGGTGGGACAGCCCCATGACGACGCCGATATCGTGCTCGATCAGCACCACGGTGGTTCCGAAGGCCGCGTTGGCGTCGCGGACGAACCGGCTCATCTCCCGCTTCTCGTCCTGGTTCATGCCGGCCATCGGCTCGTCGAGCAGCAGAAGGCGGGGCCGCGCGACGAGCGCCCGGGCGAGATCGACGCGCTTCTGGATGCCGTAGGGCAGCGTCGAGACGAGGAAGGTGCGCCCGACGCCGAGCCGAGCCGAGCCGCGCCGCCTGACCGGGGCGGAAGCGCACGAAGCGATGCCCGTCGAGCACGACGTCGCCCCCGTCGGCGCGGTAGATGCCGTTGATGACGTTGAGGAGCGAACTCTTGCCCGCTCCGTTCGGCCCTATCAGGGCGCAGATTTCGCCGCGCTCGACCGCGAAGCTGAGCGCGTTCAGCGCCTTGATGCCCTGGGGCTTTCCGATCTGAGGGAATCATCAGATCGACCAGAAATCGCTCCAGATTCAAAAGCTTGAGCATATCCTTGTCGTTCAGATCGATCCGATCTGAACGGGACATGCCCTTGAACGAGAGCGAGACGTTCTCAAGCCTCAGGATCGGGTCCGCCATCGCCTCAGCCCTCGACCGTCTCGGGCACCGGGGCGGACGCGCGGGCCGCGGCCTCGCGGCGCTTCACCGCCTCGATGTCGCGATAGCGGTCGGCGGGGTGGGACGCCGGAAGGTAGGGGCCGGCCCCGAACAGCTTTTCCCTCAGCGTGCCCGGACGATAGGCCGTCGGATACACGCCGCGGCGCTGCAGCTCCGGCACCAGATAGCCGACCACGTCCTCGAACGTCTCCGGCGTCACGGCATAGGCGAGGTTGAAGCCGTCGACGTCGGTCTCCGCCACCCATTGTTCGAGAATGTCGGCGACGGTGGAGGGCGAACCCACGAACACGGGACCGACGCCGCCGATCCCGCCCCACGCCGCCAGTTCCTCGATGGTCCACGACTTCTCGCCGCCGGCGAACGTCTCCACCATCGAGATGATGGCGTTGGTCTCGACCTTGCGGACGAGATCGGTCGGCGCGTACTGGCCGAAATCGATGCCGCTCCAGCCCGACATGAACACGAGGGCGCCGTCATAGGAGGCGTGGGACTGGTATTCGCGGAACTTCGCCTCGGCCTTCTCGTCCGTCTCGTCGACGATCAGGGTGACGAGGTTGTAGACGTAGATCTTGCGGGGATCGCGCCCGGCGGCGGCGGCCTGGCGCCGGATATCGGCGACATAGGCCTTCAGCACGGACTTGATCGGGGACGAGACGAAAACGCACTCGGCGTGCTCGGCGGCGAATGTCTTGCCGGCCCCCGACGCGCCGGCCTGATAGAGCAGCGGCGTGCGCTGCGGCGAAGGCTCGCTGAGGTGATAGCCCGGCACCTCGAAGAACCGGCCCTTGTGGCCGATCTCATGCACCTTCGACGGATCGGTGAAGACGCCGCGCTCGCGGTCCCGGACGACGGCGCCCTCCTCCCAGCTGCCCTCGAGCAGCTTGTAGAGCACCTCGACATATTCGGCCGCGACTTCATAGCGGTTGTCGTGCCGCCGCAGGCCGCCCTGGCCGATATTCTTCGCGCCGCTCTCCAGATAGGACGTGACGATGTTCCAGCCGACGCGGCCCTTGGTGTGGTGGTCGGCGGTGGCGATGCGGCGGGCGAACGTATACGGGTGCTCGAACGAGGTCGAGGCGGTGATGCCGATGCCGAGATGCTCGGTCGCGAGCGCGATCGGCGCGGCGAGCTGCAACGGGTCGTTGACCGGAAGCTGCGCCGCCTCGCGGATGGCGTGAAAGTTGCTGCCCTTGTAGACGTCGTAATAGCCGATAACGTCGGCGATGAAGATGCCGTCGAAGATGCCCCGCTCAAGCGTCCGCGCGACATCCTGCCAATAATCGAGGTCCTTGTATTTCCACGATCTGTCGCGCGGATGCCGCCACAACCCGGGCGACTGGTGGGCCACGCAATTCATGTCGAAGGCATTGAAGCGGATCTGGCGCGTCATCTCGAAACCCGGAACTGGCCCGATCGCCGGGAGGGCCGTCGGGACTGGGCTCGATCATGGACGGATGGATCACATCAATACAGTTCGTTTATAGCCTAAATAGACCAAAAAGTGAGAAATCTGTTCCCCTCACCCGGGCCGCCGCGGGAGAACGCGCGATGACCCGCAGCCCGCTGCGCTCGGACGTCACGAGCGGAGGCCGGCCCTTCGGCATCCACATCTCAATCCGCTGGTGTGGGCTGGGAACACGCGCCGAGCCCTCGCCTCGCCATTCTTCGCGAAACGCGACGCCATTGAGGATTTTGCCGGGGTGGCTCAGTGGAAGGCGGAAGTGAGGGGGAACGTGCTCAGCGAAGGCCGCGAACGCGTCTCCTTTGGGGTGGATTCCTGCCTGACCGGTTATGGGCGCCGAAGGTGGGAAAGCGGCCGTTCAGCAGGCTACTGTACTTCGACGGCAACGCGCCCCCATACCAGACTTCTAGCCTCGTTCACTGCTCGCCCAAAACCAGACGCCGGAATGCCCGAACTGGCGCGCGTTTCTATCGATGGCTCAGGGCCACTAACCGGTGGCTTCGGGGATCAACGTCACGCCTACATTCGGAGATGATTTTTCTGCTTTTTCGGCCTTGAACGGCTTGGGTACCGGCGGCGCAACCTCCGCGCCAGTTCGCCCACGGCATCGTCCCGCGCAAATGCCGTCTCGATAAGGCGGGCGACGGCGTCTTGAGCACTCCCTGGCCTCGACAGAGAATCAAGCCATCCGGCTTCTGCCTTTTGAACGTCCACCGCGGATAGAATACGCTGAAGGCTCACCGGTGCAATTTCACGAAGAACTTCTACAAACAAAGCTGCGTCTCTAAACCAGCTGGAATTCTGGCCAGACAGTGCCTCACCGGCAAAATTCTCGAAGGGAGCGAGCGCAGGCTCGACGAGATCGGGACGCAGTTTGGAAAGCTGTGCAAGAAAGATCGCACCGAACTGAAACTCGAAATGCTGATGCTGACTGAACCGTACCCGTTTGCCTGCTTCAATATGGCGAATAGCCACTTCGGGCATCATCACGGCAAGGCGCAGCGGGAACTTCTCTATGCTCTCCAGATGTTCGGCAACCATCGCGGCAATCAGCCCACGGGCGCGCCCGCTTGAATAGCTAACCGTCAGGAAGATTTCGTCCTGATGGGAGAGATTCGCCCAATTCTCGCCGACCGTTTTGCCGATGCGGGGCCAATCGATCGCCTCCACAGTAGCCCTGAATTTTGCGTTCGACGCCTTTTTCAGGAAGGCCAGAAAGAACGTGGCGTCTTGGAAGTCGAGCCGCGGGGTCTCAGACAGCTGGGCTGCCAGGATCTTGGGTTTTAGTTCTGCACACATGGCGTTCGCCAGCGCGAACCGCCGCCGGTTCGGCGCGAACTTGCCAACATACACTCCGAGGGGATCGGACAGGCGCAACACCAGGTCCGCGATATCTTCCAACGCTTGAAAGGCAGAAACCGGGTTGTCAGCAAACGCCTTACGAGCCGAGGGGGTGAAGACCTCCACCATCGCAAGGCCAAGATCATCGTCCCAGGCAGTTATGGCGGAACAGAACCGGGCGAAGGCTAATAAAGGCGCGGTGCTTGGCCATGATCGCGCGAGGGTAACAAGCCGCTCGCGCCTCAGCGCCGCCTCAAAGGTCGATTTCCATTTGTCGGGTCGCTTTCGGCCGATTGCTCTGATCAGCTCACCGGCGTGATCTGCAGTTTCCGGTGTGGCATTCGAGATTGCTTGGGCGATTGCAGTCGGATTGACCGTATTCACAATATCGGCGGCGATGTGTGGATGTTCGTTATGCAGCGCATTCATCAAGTCCTTGAGTCCGTAAGCGGCGGGAGGTGACGCCGTCGTGATCCATTCTCCAATTGTGGAGACGCGCTGGTGAAGGCGCTCGTACCAGCCATCGACGTATGCATCCAGATCCGAGAAGAGCAGCGCTGCGAAGGCGCGCTCCTCGGGCGAGGTAGCCTGCCAGCCTCGGGCGATCAATGGCTCCAGTGCCTGCTGGTCAACTAAGCGAGTCCAGCGCCGGCAGTGGCCGAGGAACAGCAGCTCGTGAAGCAGTATGCGAAGGCCCGCGGTCGGAAAGGACGGTTCGCGCACAGCAGCCGAGAGCATCTGGCCAACTACGGAGCGTCCCAACTCATCTTGTCCGTCGAGAATTCCGCCGAGCACGGCGAGGGCAAATCGCTGGTGAGGGCAGCGACAATCTGTGTCTGATAGAAAAAGCCGTTGCGCGGCGAGCCACGAAATTGCCCGCCCACAATCCTCATCCGCGATCCCATGCTGTCGGCAAAAATCGCCCAAGCGTGCCGACAGCAGCGGCGCGTCGCGCGCGGCAAGCTGGATGATCGCCGCCGCCGCGAGGACGAGATCGGTGCGGGCGACACGCGCCGCATCAGCTGCCTCTTTCGCGCGTTTCCACCCCCCGCCAAGCACGAAACAGAACTGCCATGGCTGGTCCGAATGGGCCGCGGCGTGATCAATCCGTCTCTCAAGCGGCTCCTTAAGATGATCTAAGCCAACATCATCATCGGCGCGCCGCACCGCGATGAGCGTTTGCTCCGGACGCAGAAGCAATCCGGCGGCGATCGTCCTCACGGCACGTTTGGCATCGAGCACGATCGCGCCGCGATGGAGCGGGCCATCTTCCACGCCGTTGTGAATGGAAAGAACCAGACGTCTCGCGTTGGCGGATTCCTCGACTCGGCGCAATGCTGGCCGCGGCATCAAATGCGCGTCGTCAACCAAGAGCAAACATGGATCGTCCGCGGGTATCGGGAAGGCATCTTCGCGCGGATCACGCAGGCGGCGAACAATCCATCCTCCCGCGCCAAACTCCTCGGCGGCTTGATACGCGCATACGGACTTTCCGCTGCCCGGGCCGCCCACAAGCCTGACAGAAAATGCACGCCGAAGCTGCGCAACGATCATATCGGCTTCCTGCAAACGAGGACAGGCGGTCGCATCGGTAGGCCCCAGTCCGCGGCCAAGCAGCGCGGGGCCGAGGTCGCGCTGGCCTTCAAACGACACTAGATCCCATGGCCCGTCATCCTGGCGCCGGGCGTTCGGTTGCTGCGGCTCGATCAGCCGCTTGATGTGCTCTCGAAGGTCGCGAACTTCTTCACCCGAAGGGAGCTCACGAAGCGCACGTAACACGCCTGCGATGTCGTAGGCGTGCTCTGGGTAAAAGTCCTCAACGACGTCGGGATGCCGCGCGAGCAAGAACTGAATATCTTCCCAGCAAAGCACCGTTATGGAAAAAGTTCCCATTTTCACGCGCTCGGCCGAAAACTCGCGCGCGGCTCTTTGTAGGCTCGCGTCTTTCGGCGCGGTCGTCGCAAAGATCCAGTGGGCCAGCGGCGGCGCGAACTTCTCTGCCTTGGCTAGCTCCTGACGAACTTCGTCAATGGTCGCTTTGCGCCCATAATTGCGCTCTTTGCCCTTGCATTGTACGCCGTACAATTCGCCGCGCGTGGACTGAGGTGATCCATAAACATCAACTCCATGTTGGGGCTGGCCAGTGCGGCCGTTCTTCAGAGCGAGAGGGTCGCTCCACTCGGCGCGGAAAAGGGCCAAGCACAGGTCTTCAAAGACAGGCCAATCGCGGGGCGGCGCAATCTGTTTCGAGCGGAAATCCATGAGCGTGTCAGACGTGAAGTGCACAATCGGTGGCGAAGATAGTCCGGCTTGATCCGCTTGTCCGCAAAGGATCTTGGCAAAAGCGAACGTGGAGCCGCCGATCGGCAACGAGCAGTTGCGCCTCATTTCGGACGATCCGGCAACCGCTGTCTCAATCCAGTGGTGGACTTAAGTCTGGCTTCCTATATCGCGAACTTGGCTGCTTCGCTGATATCGCTCCAGGCCGGCGGATCAATGCTTTTGACCCGGTCCTCCAATCGGATGTATCCGGCTTGATCAAGCATCTGCGAACTGGGTACGTTGATTTCGCCACAGTAGCGCAGGCTGCGATTGGCGGAACTTCAAGCAATGTCGTCGGAGCAGCGGGGTATGCGTCTCTGCTTTTGATGTCTGCAGACATCGACAGTATTCCGATCAAAGGGCAGCCGTCCGAGCGTGTCCAAGCGACCTCAGCCGAGCAAGCCGGCAATGGCCAAGAGTAAGAGCAGAGACGATTTTTCGCCCGCAACCAAACGGGCCATTGAGCGGCAAGCGCGCGGCCATTGCTCCAACCCGGCGTGCCGCCGTTTGACCCACGCCGCCACATCCGATGGCGCGGGTGAAATCAATATCGGCCAAGCCTCCCATATCTGCGCTGCCTCGCCTGGCGGTCCCCGCTACGACGCGCAGATGACTACCGACGAGCGCGCAGCCGCCGATAACGGCATCTGGCTCTGCGACGTGCACGGGCGTGCCGTCGACGCCAAGGATTCGATATTCACTGTCGACGTGTTGCGCAGGTGGAAGAGACAGACGAACAAGGATTCGTGGCGAAGCGTGATGCACAACGTGCCGTATGGGCCCGACATGCAAGCGCCCACGCCGGACGACCTGGGGCGCCGCCTTCGAGCAGCGGCCTCAGCCGACTTGGCCGTGTTCCGCCGAACACCCAAATGGCCGGGCACAAACGTGGCGCTCACGCTCACATTGAAGGTGAAGCATGTGGATGAGGCGCTGAGCACTCGCGCGCTCGCAAACGCCGTGACCACGTTGGACGACCTTATGCTTGTCGCAGCGCCTGGAATGGGAAAGACGACGACACTCTTTCAGATCGCTGAAGGAGTGTTGGAAATGGGCAACTGCACACCGCTTATCGTACCTTTGGGCGATTGGGCCACCGGTGTCGACACGCTGCTGGCATCCATCCTGAAACGTCCTGCATTTCACGACATTTCGGAAAAGGATTTCCGCACCGTCGCGATGAATCCTGGCGTCGTGCTGCTTCTTGACGGCTGGAACGAACTGGATCCCACCGCACGCGAACGCGCGCGTGTGCAAATCACTGCCCTCAAGACTGAATTGCCGGAACTCGGTCTTGTCATCTCCACGCGCAGGCAGGCCCTCGACATTCCTTTCGGTGGGACTCGGGTCGATTTGCTGCCGCTTGACGACGAGCAGCAAATGGAGATTGCGCGCGCCATGCGCGGCGAGGATGGCGCACGGCTCGTCGATCAAGCCTGGCGGACAGCGGGCGTCCGCGAACTCGTCACCATCCCTCTGTATCTCACGGCACTGCTGTCGCTGCCAGATGGCGCACTTTTTCCGACGACAAAGGAAGAAGTGCTACGGCGCTTTGTTGCAGCGCACGAGCAGGAAGCCCGTCGTGCCGCGGCGCTTCATGCCGTGGCTCTCGGCTTCCAGCAGGACTATTTAGACAATCTCGCCGTGTTCGCTACGACAACGGCCAACACCGCGATCACGGATAGCAACGCCCGGAAAGCAGTTGCCAAGACCGCGCGGGGCCTGATGGCCGATGGGCAGATGACCATCACCACACAGCCGGACACCTTGCTCGACACGCTTGTCAGCAATCACGTTCTGACTCGCTCCGGCGACACGCCGGGCTATTCGTTCCAGCACCAGCAATTTCAGGAATGGTACGCCTCTCACTACGTCGAACGACTGATGCTACAAGCCGTCAGCGATCCGGCAGCACGGGAGAAACTGAAGGCCGACGTGTTCGATCAGCGCCCGTGGGAGGAAGCAGTCCTGTTCGCCGTCGAACGGAGCGCGCGCGGCGACGCCGTGCATAAAGCCGCATGCAGCGCGGCCATCCGCACAGCTTTTGACGTCGATCCTGTCCTCGGGAGCGAGATGATCTTCCGCGCCTCCGACGAGGTATGGGCACCGATCGCCACCGAAATGCGGAGCCTCGCCGAGCAGTGGCTCGCGCCCGGCAAGGTGGATCGCGCGGTGCGTTTCATGATCGCATCCGGCAGGCCGGAATTCGGCGATCTTATTTGGCCGCTTATTTCGCACGCGAACACCCAAGTACACTTGCCCGCCCTCCGGGCGGCGAAGCAATTTCGCCCATCTGTGCTTGGGAGCGATGCCTTGGCGCGCATCGCAGCACTGCCACCGGACATTCGCAAGAATGTGTTGCATGAAATCGCATCGCGTGGCGGAATCGACGGACTCGACCTTGCGACCGCAATCGCGAAGACTGACAGCGACTCGGACGTAAAGGCGACGGTGGTCGACGCGCTCTCATTTCGAGGGGCCGATCGCCACGTCGCCGACTTGCTCGCTGATGCCGGCGACGCGACCTACGACATCCTCGCCGAAAAGGAACACCTCGACGATATTGCAGCCGATGCCGTACAGCGGGAACTCCGGCGCGCGCGCGAACGGCGCGAGGCTGCTGGCATTTCGAACTTCCAGCGCCTGCGCACGATCGTGTACGCGCCGGGCGGAGATGACCGCGACGCCGAGGTTGCTCAGATTATCGCCGAAATGGAGATCGACCGGAAACGCGATGGCGAAATACACTTGTTGTATGAAGCGCGAAAGCGATATCCGGAGGCTCTCGCTAACGGGCTGCTGCGACGCGTGCGCGAACACCGCCAACTCTTCTACGGCGCGGACAATATTCTCGCGGCCGCCGGGTTTGCCCTTGAGGACGACGCGCTGCTGGGGATCGCTCTCGAAGAAGCAAGCCGCCACGACGATCGCGCCGAGGCCGCCGCTTCAGTGCTGGGACCAAACGCTGTTGGCCGGCTGATCGACGCGTATCTTGCCGCTGGGAAGGTCGTGCGCGACGCCAGCGGGAAGTACAATCAGGCGGCGGGTGATCGCTTTCACGGTCTGCGAAACCGTATCGGCCACACGCCGGGCGCAAGTCTAGTGGCAGCTGTTCAGGCGCGGGCGGCAGATGCCGGCAATGAGGAACTTGCCCAGCTGGCCGAATTGTTTTCTCGCGAGATCGTTAGCGGCGATGAGCGGGCGCGCCCCTTCAAAGAGGATGGCTTGACCGCAATCGGAGTGCTGGCGCGCGAATGGGCCGAGCGCATGCTCGCCGCTGGGGATGAGAAGCGTTGGCGAGTGGCCACCATTGCAACGATGATGAGCCACGCACCGTCCGTCGCACATCTTCCGTCCTTGAAGAGATTGCTTGACGACAACTTACGCCGCTATCGGGCTTTCCACGAAAAAGCGACTGCGGGCGGCTGGAAGGATCGCGACGCTGTACACGAAGCGCAGCATCCGCACATGCACGAGTACCAACGTGCGTTTTTGGCGATTAATGCGCCGGAGACCTCTGCGCTGATGCGTGAATACCTGACGGATGAGCAATTTGGTGAGCTGGCGGCGCGTGTGCTGGCTGCCCAGTGGTTTGAGGCGAACGAACCCAAGGACGACAAGAAGTTCCGCAGCGGCGTAGATTTCTCGCGCGTGGAAGCGCGCCGCGAGGCGCGCGCCGGCGATCCCGCCGCGACATCGGTCGAGGCAGAGGCGATCTTCGACGCAATCGAGACCTTGATTGTCGACGGTTCGACGGATGCGCAGGTGAAGCTGGCAGTTGCGCTCGGCATTGTCGGGGCACGGCTCCCGCACGGCCAGCGTGACGCGACGATCCAGAAGCTTATTTCTCTCGCGCCGAGGCAGGCGCGCGCAGCCTTGCTATTGTCGCTGATCATCTCTGGCGAGGACATCGACATCAAGCTCGTGGCCCACGGCATAGCTGAGACCTTTGAGGCGGCCAAGAAGGAGACCTGGATTCTGACTCAGAGCGACGCGTATCAGCTACGCGATTGGTTGCGCCTTTTGCCATTCGCCACACCTGTCACCGATCTGCCCGCCATCGTGAGCGTCATGCCGGACGCGCAGCGCGAACCACGAATGCTTGAAGAGATGGTCGGCGGACTCAGCAGTTCGTGCTCGGACGACGCAGAAGACGTGACTTTCACGCTCGCAGAAGCAGACCCGCGTCTCTACCAGAACCATCAGTGGCGCGCGACCGCGTTGAGGTTCGGCACCGTATCCGCCGCGCGCCGCCTTGTTGACTTAACCGTCAGCGGCGCGCTCGACGGCAAGTCATACGACGGGTGGCATTGGCAACGCGAATTGGGTGGTTTGATTTCGGAGTTCTCCGAGGTTCGCGCCTATGCCTATGACCTCCTGAAGGATGGGCCGACAACGAAGCAGCTTGCCTTGCTAGCTAGCGCAGTTGCCGAAGCCCCTGACACGGATGGCGTAGTGATGCTGATTGATTTTGAGATGAAGACCGGACGTTCGTTCATGACGTGGCAGTCGATCCAAAGGGCCGTCACGGAGCACGTGCCGGCCGAGAACTGGGAAGGCGCTTACAATGTCGTGCCCGTCCCGGCGGTCGAGCTGCGCCGGAAGTTGCTGGCGATGACGGGCAGCGGCGGCAAGGATGACCCCGCCACCCGCTGTCTCAACATCATAGATAAGCTCCGGGACGAGTACGGTGCGCCAGAATCGGAACCACGTCATCCCGATCTTGCATCAGGGCGCCGTTGGCCGATCTTGACGCCCGATCTCGACGCCGAGGACGGGAGCTGAATCTGTAGGTGAACGATCCGGGCGAAATGTCGGCCCGAAAGGGAGCGTGCGTCTGCTTTTCCGGCTCTCTCATCGCAAAGCCGCCAGTCTGTTCACGGCCCCGATTGCGCCGTTTCGCTGGTGTTGGGCATCTCCCGCGGCCATGACCTGCTGGGGGGGTGGGAAGCGGACAGTCCGCTTGCAGGATGGAGGCTTCAAGAAACGACCGCTGGAGATCGCAACTTTAGCGCCAAAGTGTATCCGGCTATTCAGTGCTTATACCGTCCAAGCTCAAGCATCTTGAGAGCCGGACTTGAAGCCCCCGAGCCACTCGCTGTTTGGCCGCGCAAGAAGTCGAGCGTGGCTGTAGGCCCAATCCATATAAAGGACGGTGGCCGCCCTGTACCACCCTCCATGACGCTCAAGCGTCAGTGCGAGGTCTGGCTCATTCGAGTCTCTCAGGTAGATTGGCAGCAGAAGTTGAATTTTATTTCTGTAGAACTGGGGAACAGCGATTCGATAGCTTCTCTTTGCTAATCGTATGCTTTGCTTGACTGCCCCTTCAAGTGCATTTCGTGTTGCAACCGGAATCTGCTTATCGTTGGCTGCCTCGGCCTCAGCCTCTGAGCCGTCCTCAGGTTCTTCTTCGACTGGTCTACCGTCTTTTCCGACCTGTCCACCGAGTTCTTCAGGGAATCTCTTGAGGTTGTCGCGAATTATATGGTCCAGATTGAGCTGGACCTGCAGCTTCGGATCAAAAATCAGATCTTTTGGTTCGCTCCAGTACTCGACGAGGGCCGGAAACTCCATAAAGTCAGTCAGGACTCGGTCGCCCGACCTAGCCCAAGTCTTCAACCACCACTTTTTGTTCTCCTGTCCTGCGGGTCGAGACCTATCGTAGGTTTCGGAGATAGTAAAAACTCCAAAAATTTCTTCCTGTCCAGGAGTGAGAAGTCCAGTATTGAAACACGCAATATGATCGGCGAGTACGATCTTCTGCTGATCATACGCTCTGATGAAAGTGTTTGCCACATAACGGTCAAGAATGGGGTAATTGTTTTTAGAAGAAAGATGACGATTATTCCAGCGCTCCGGCTCGGCAAGTTCCGCGAGCGTTGCAAGGCGGTCATCCCAATCGGCTACTCGAGCAAAATCAAAAATTCTCATTCGCTATCCTCCCAAAGCCGAGTTTCAATTCTAGATAACCAGAAAACGCAAACGAGTGAATTTTTTTTAGCGACGCAGAACCCACCAATGGGAACGGCGGCTTCACGGATGGCACTATTGATGCTCAAATGTCCGCAATGGGGTCGCAAACCGACGATGAGAAAGCAGCCGCGCGGCATGCTATAAGTCAAACTCAATCCAAAAACGACTTCGCCTTCATATGCCCCCCTCACCCCCTCGCCCCCC
This sequence comes from Pseudoxanthobacter soli DSM 19599, assembly GCF_900148505.1. Lineage (NCBI taxonomy): Bacteria > Pseudomonadati > Pseudomonadota > Alphaproteobacteria > Hyphomicrobiales > Segnochrobactraceae > Pseudoxanthobacter > Pseudoxanthobacter soli. The sequence continues at coordinate 630,891 of NZ_FRXO01000002.1, forward strand.
GCCTCGGCGCCGGTTCCTCTCCCACCCCCGGCGCGGCCGTGCCGAGTTCGAGGCTTTCGATGCGGGCGCCGCGGCGGGCGATCTTGTCGGCGGAGATGGCGATCTGGTCGACGTCCTGCACGGCCTGGGCGAAATGGCGTTCCAGCGCGGCGGTGCGGTCGGCGAGGCGGCCGACATCCTCGATGAGGCGGCGCACTTCGGCCTGCACGATGTGTGCCTGCTCGCGCATCCGCTCGTCGCGCAAGAGCGACTGCACCACCTGGATCGACAGCATCAGCAGCGACGGCGACACCACCACCACCCGGCCCGAAAGCGCGCGGTCCACCACGTCGCCGAACCGCTCATGCAGGTCGGCGAACAAGGCCTCGGAGGGCACGAACATCAAAGCCGTGTCCTGGGTCTCGCCGGGCAGCAGGTAACGGGCGCGGATATCGTCGACATGCTTGCCGACGTCGCGGCGGAACTGCGCCTCGGCCAGCTTCACCGCCTCGGCGGTTTCGGCGGCGCGCACCCGGTTCCACGCCTCCAGCGGGAACTTGGCGTCGATGGCGAGCGCGGGCTGGCCGTTCGGCAGCCGGATCACGCAGTCGGGCCTCGTGCCGTTCGACAGCGTCGCCTGGAAGGCATAGGCGCCCTCCGGCAGGGCATCGCGCACGATCGCCTCCATCCGCCCCTGGCCGAACGCGCCGCGGGCCTGCTTGTCGGAAAAGATGCGCTCCAGCGCCACCACATGGCCGGTCAGCTCGCCGATGGTGCGGTCGGCGCGGTCGATCACCGCCAGCCGCTCGGCCAGCCGGCGCAGGTTCTCGTGGGTGGCGCGGGTGCTCTCGGTCATCGACTGGCCGATGCGGTGGCCGAGCCCGTCGAGCCGCTCTGTCAGCGCGCGGGCGAGGTCGGCCTGCCGGCTGCCGAAGATCTCGGCCATTGTCGCAAGCCGCCCGGCCGTTTCCGACTGGGCGCGGCCGATCTCGGCGAGGCGCCGGTCGAGCGCGCCGGCATCGTCGCCGACGAAGCCCGCGCGGCGCCCCAGCCGGTAGCCGGCAAAAAAAGCCAGCCCCAGCGCCAGCACCGCCCCGACGAGCACCACGGGGCCCGAAAACACCCGCCCGCCGATTCCCAGCGCCACCGGCACCGCATCCGCCCACGTCATGTCCGCCTTCCCTTCCCCGCGCGGCCGGCAGGCCCCGCGATTCCGCATACGATTCGTTGACCGCAACCGCGCCATTTCCTATGTCTGCGGCCATGGCAAAACGCGACATCATCGTGCTGCCGGACGCACGGCTCCGGCAGCGCAGCGAACCCGTGCAAACCGTCGACGACACGGTGAGAACCCTCGTCGACGACATGCTGGAAACCATGTATGCCGCGCCCGGCATCGGGCTCGCGGCGATCCAGATCGCGGTGCCGAAGCGCGTGCTCGTCATCGACATCGCCAAGGACGGCACGCCGCCGGAACCCCTCGGCGTGATCAACCCGGAGATCGTCTGGAGCTCCGACGAGATCTCGGCCTACAACGAGGGCTGCCTCTCGATCCCCGATTATTACGAGGAGGTGGAGCGCCCCGCCCGCGTCCGGGTGCGGTTCCTCGACCGCGAGGGCCGGGACTGCGAGTTGGAGGCCGACGGCCTGCTCGCCACCTGCCTGCAGCACGAGATCGACCACCTCAACGGCGTGCTGTTCATCGACCACCTGTCGAAGCTGAAGCGCGACCGGGTGATCAAGAAGTTCCAGAAGCAGGCGCGGCTCTCCACCCGCTGAGGCGGGCGGAGGCACCGGCCGCGCCCCCGCGGCGCGCGAGGCCGCGCCCTTCTCCAAACCCGAGGTTCGCCGCCCATGCCGGCTTCGACGTCCCTGCGCATCGTCTTCATGGGCACGCCCGATTTCGCGGTGCCGACGCTGGTCGAGATCCTCGGCCAGGGCCATGAGGTCGTCGCGGTCTATACCCGCGCGCCGAAGCCGGCCGGCCGGGGCATGGCCGAGCGGCGCTCGCCGGTGCACGATCTCGCCGCGGGGTTCGCGATCCCCGTGTTCACCCCGCGCAGCCTGCGCACCGAAGAGGCCCAGGCCGAATTCGCGGCGCATGAGGCCGACGTGGCGGTCGTGGTCGCCTACGGGCTGATCCTGCCGCCCGCCATCCTCGCCTTGCCGGCCGAGGGCTGCCTGAATCTGCACGCCTCGCTGCTGCCGCGCTGGCGCGGCGCCGCGCCGATCAACCGCGCCGTCATGGCGGGCGATGCGGAAACCGGCGTGATGGTGATGCGCATGGACGAAGGGCTCGACACCGGCCCCGTCGCGCTGAGCGAGCGGGTGTCGATCGGCCCGGACGAGACCGCCGGCCAGCTTCACGACCGGCTCGCCCGGCTCGGCGCCGACCTGATGGTGCGCGCGCTCGCCGCGCTCGCCCGCGGCAGCCTCGGCAGCGAGCCCCAGCCGGCGGAGGGCGTGACCTACGCCGCCAAGATCGACAAGGCGGAAGCGCGGATCGACTGGACGCGGCCGGCCCAGGCGGTGCACGACCATGTCCGCGGCCTGTCGCCGTTCCCCGGCGCGTTCTGCGAGCTCGTCATCGGCGGCAAGCCGGAGCGGCTGAAGGTGCTGCGCACGGTCGTCTCCCCCACCGCCCTTTCCGGCACGGCCGCCCCCGGCACCGTGCTCGACGACGGGCTGACGGTGGCGTGCGGCGAAGGCGCGGTCCGCCTTGTCGAGGTGCAGCGCGCCGGCAAGGCGCCGATGGCCGCGGACGTTTTCCTGCGCGGCACGCCGGTGCCCGCCGGAAGCGCGCTCGCCTGAAGGCGCGCCGCCCGGCCAACCACAGGAAGAACGAACGGCGGAAACGGGCCCCATTGCGGGTATCCTTCCCCGGCTCACTAGACCAAAATAAGAACTAAAGCGGAACATAACGAAGACGATGCCGCGCTACAAGCTCACCATCGAATATGACGGCGGCCCGTTCGTCGGCTGGCAGCGCCAGGGCTTCGGCGCGTCGGTTCAGGGCGAGCTGGAAGCGGCGATCACGCGGTTTTCCGGGGAAACCGTCACGGTTTCCGGCGCGGGCCGCACCGATGCCGGCGTCCACGCCGAGGGCCAGGTGGCGCACATCGACCTGTCGCGGCCGTGGCGCACCGATACCGTGCGCGACGCCATCAACGCGCATCTGCGCCCGCAGCCGATCTCGGTGCTGGCGGCGGAGGCGGTCGACGACGCCTTCGACGCGCGGTTCTCGGCGGTGAAGCGGCACTATCGCTACCGCATCCTCAACCGCCGCCCCCCGGCGGCGCTCGATCGCGGCCACATCTGGCGGGTGCCGAAGCCGCTCGACGCGGCGGCGATGGCGGCCGCCGCCGGGGTGCTGGTCGGCCGGCACGACTTCACCACCTTCCGCGCCGCCGAATGCCAGGCGAAGAGCCCGGTGCGCACCCTCGAACGCCTCGTGGTGATCGCGGACGGCGAGCGCATCGCCGTCGAGGCGTCGGCGCGCTCGTTCCTGCACAATCAGGTCCGCTCGATGGTCGGATCGCTCGTGCAGGTGGGCGAGGGAAAATGGACGGCGGACGACCTCGCCGCCGCGCTCGAAGCGCGCGACCGCACCCGCTGCGGCCCGGTGGCGCCGCCGGACGGGCTCAGCCTGATCCGCGTCGATTACGGCGAGACGGCCCGGCCGCCGGCGCCCTGAGCGCTCACGCGGCCGAAAGCGCCCGCGGCCGCTCGGCGTGCAGCATGTAATTGACGTCGAGGTCGCGCGGATTGCGGGTCCAGCGCCCGCTGACCGGATCGAACGTCACGCCGGTGCGCTCCACCATCGCAAGCCCGGCGTCCGTCATCGCGGCTTCCAGTTCCTCCGGGCGGACGAACTTCGAATAGGAATGGGTTCCTCGGGGCAGCCATCCCAGCACATATTCGGCGCCGACGATGGCGAGCAGGAACGCCTTGGTGGTTCGGTTCAGCGTCGCCGCGAACATCAGTCCGCCCGGCCGCACCAGCGACGCGCAGCAGGCGACGAAGGCCGGCACGTCGGTGACGTGCTCCACCACCTCCATGGCGAGCACGACGTCGAAGCGCGCGCCCGTCTCCGCCAGCGCCTCGGCGGTGACGGCGCGGAAGTCGATGTCGAGGCCAACCTTCTCGGCGTGGAGCCGCGCCACGGCGATGTTGGTTTCCGACGGGTCGATGCCCGTCACCCGACCGCCGAGGCGGGCGAGCGGCACGCTGAGCAGGCCGCCGCCGCAACCGATATCGAGGATGGAGAGGCCGCCGAGCGCCTCGGTATCCATCTCGTCGCGGCCGAAATGCCGGCAGATCGCGTTCTTCACGTAGGCGATGCGCACCGGGTTGAAGCGGTGCAGCGGCGCGAACTTGCCGCGCACGTCCCACCACTCGTCGGCGATCGCCGAGAAGCGGGCGACCTCCGCGGGATCGACGCTCGGCGCGCGGGATTCGGCTTCGGTCACGGCGTTCGGCTCCTCGGGACATCGGATCGTTCGGGCCAGCACCATAGAGGGCTTTGCCGCGGGAGGAAATCGGCGCGGGCCGACGGAGCACGGTCCGTCCTGCAAGAACGACAGGCGAGAACGCCAGACAAGAACGCCCCCGGGACCGAACCGCCCGGCGCGCCGCCGATCACGGATTTGGGAGCCGGCTTGCGCGTGCCGCGGGCCCTCTCCACCTTTGCGTTGAATCGAACGCCTGCCCTTCACCCCGGAGAACCGACCCCGATGATCGATACCAAGAAGCTTCTCGACCAGTTCCTCGGCGCGGGAGGCGCACAGGCGGGGGGATTGCAGGGCGGATTGCAAGGTGGCTTGCAAGGCGGGCTGTCGGGCCTCGCCAATTCCGACATCGGCAAGGCGATCCAGGGCAGCCTCGGCGGGCTCGGTGACAAGGCCGGGGCGGCCAGCCGCTCTCTCGGCGGCGGCAGCCTGGGCGGGCTTGCCGGCGGCGCACTGGCCGGCGGCCTCGTCTCCGTGCTGCTCGGCTCCAAGAAGGTTCGCAAGATCGGCGGCAAGGTGCTGACCTATGGCGGCCTCGCCGCCGTCGGCGCGATCGCCTACACCGCCTATCGCAACTGGCAGGCGGGCCAGCAATCGCAGCCCCAGGCGTCCCACCCGGCGTCCGCGCCCGCCGCCGCCCGGCAGGCGACCTCCGTGCCGGTGCTGCCGCCGCCGGAAACGCCGTTCCATCCCGGCTCCACGCCGGGCGGCGAACAGGCCCTCGCCCACACGCTGGTGCACGCGATGATCGTCGCCGCCAAGGCCGACGGCCACGTCGACGACGCCGAGAAGGCCCGCATCCTCTCGCAGCTCGAGCGGTTCGACATCGATGCCGACGAGCGCACCTTCCTCGATGCCGAACTCTCCAAGCCACTCGACATCGACGGCGTGGTCGCCAGCGCCACGACGCCGGAACTCGCCGCCGAGATCTACGCCGCCTCGCTGCTGGTGCTCGACGGCGACACGGCGGTCGGCGGGGCCTATCTCGCGCTGCTCGCCGCCCGTCTGAAGCTCGATCCCGGCCTCAAGGCGGCGCTGGAGGACGCGGTCGCCGCGGCGACCGCCGCCTGAGCGGCGGCAGCCCACGTCTCAGGCCCGTTCGGTCTCGACGACGACGTGACGGCCGGCGCGGATCCGCCCGGCCAGCAGCGGCTTCAGCACGATCGTCACCAGCAGCAGGATGGCGACGCCGAGCATGATGCCGATCACGCGCTCGAGCACCGGCCCGATGCTGGTCGGCGGGCCGGAGCCGGTGATCAGGCCCATCAGGAAGGCGATGCCGGCCTGGGTGCCGAAATAGGACGTCTTCGGATCGCCCTGGTGCAGGAACGTGAACAGGAACATGCCCGTGAACAGCGCCAGCGACCACGGGAACAGGTGACCCGGCAGCAGCAGCGCCAGCACGATGCCGGGAACGCCGCCCAGCACGCAGCCGATCAGGCGCTGCAGCGCCTTGGTCTGCATGGTGCCGAGGCTTCTATCCGTCACGGCGATGGAACTGACGAAGATCTGCATCGCGCTCGGCAGGTCGAGCAGGATGACGAGGCCGATGATCGCCGGCGCCGTCACGGCGCTGATGATGGCGACATGCTCGATTTCCATCGCCTGCACCGATCCCGGCGGCGCCTTGACGGCGTTCTGCGGTCCGGGCGGCCGTGCCGGCGGCGCCAGCAGCAGCACGACGAGCGTGGTGCCGAGGATGCCGACCGTGATCTCCATCCCGCGCGCGACCACGAACGCGGCAAGATCGGCCGGATTGCCCACCGCCCCCAGAACGGACATCGCGAATGTCAGGCAGGCGACCAGCCAGGCATAGGAATGCGGACTGGTGAAGCGCTTGCGCGTCGCGAACCAGAACACCACCGACATCACCAGCGCGACCGCGAGCGGCCCGAACCCGATCAGCCGGCCGCCGATCTCGAAGCCGAGGATGCAGCCGATGATGGTGCCGGCGAAGCGCATCGATGCCTTGTCCAGCATCGCCTTGCGGTCCTGCCCGGCCTGCCCGATCATCCAGGCCGAGATGCCGGCCCACCACGGGTCCGGCAGATGCAGCACGAAGGACGCCATCACCGCGACCCAGACGCCGAGCGCCAGCACCAGCGCGTGGTAGCCGGGCGTGTGGCGGAACGGCAGCGGCGGCTGCACGGCCGTGGACGCCGCGGCGCCATCCCCGGCCACTGCCCCAGAAGCCAATTCCCCCGCGGCGGCCATCGCCGTCACGCCCCGCCCGCGGACGGGGCGACATGGCCGGGAAAGCGCCCGCCGCGGCTCACGGCGCGTTCCCCTCGGCGGCCGACGCCGGATCGGACGGCGTGTCCCGGTCGGCCGATTGCGGCCGAACGAACATCAGGATGCTGGCGTCCGCCCCGGTGAACAGGTTCAGGCGCTGCGGCAGGTCGCCGAGATCGACCTCCATCGGGAAGCGCTGCTGCAACCGCACCCAGTTGGTGTCGAGCGACACATAGGGCATCACGTTCGCGCTTTCCTTGGCCCGTGAAACGCCGCGCGACAGGCTGCGCACCGTGCCGGTGTGGATGCGCCACGGGTCCGAGGCGAGCCGGATATAGACCTTCTGCCCCGGCAGGATGCTGTGGACATATTGCTCCTCGACATTGGCCACGACCCGCCAGCCGGTGTCGGTGACGATGGCGAGCAGCGGATCGCCGACCTTGAGGAAATCGCCGGCGCGGGCGAGGAACGGCGCGACCACGCCCGCGGCGGGCGCCACGACCCGCGTCTGCGAAAGGTTGTATTTCGCCAGCGCCAGTTCCGCCTCCGCGACCTTGACCGAGGACTGCCGCACGGTGACCGTCCGCCGCGCGGCCTCAGCCGTGGCGATCGCCGAGGCCACCGCGGCATTGGCGGTGTCGAGGTCGCGCTCGGCGTTGTTCAGATCCTGTTCGGAAACCGAGCCGCTGCCGACGATGGCCGCGATGCGCTCCTTGATCAGCTGGGCGTCCGCCTGCTTGGCCTTGGCGCCGACGATGTCCGCGTCCGCCACCGAGACCTGTTCCTCGGCATCGGCCACGTTGGCCTTGGCGTATTCGACATTCGCCACCGCCTTGTCGACGGCGATCTGGAACGGCTGCGGATCGATGATGGCGAGCAGGTCGCCCGCCTTGACCGGCTGGTTGCGCCGGGCCTCGATCGACACGATGCGGCCTTCCACCTGGGGCGCGACGCCGACCACGTTGGAAAGCACGAACCCGTCCCACGTATAGAGCACGAACGAGGTGACGACGTAGTAGAGCACGAACAGCACGACGGCGCCGGAAATCACCGCCAGACTCAGATGATCGCGGAGGAAGGCCCGCATACGCGTCGTATCTCCGTTTCGGGACGGCGCGACCCATGGCCGGATCGGCCGCGGGAGGCTTGCGATGCCGCCGGCGGGCCGAACGGCCCGGGGCATCCGACTGTTTTGCAGGAAGGCGTGGGCGCGGGCAAGCGACAGAAGGTGGCAGCCGCCGATCCGGACGCATGGCGAAACAATCCGGGCGCGCCCGGCGAAAAAGAAACGGCCCGCCGATCGCTCGGCGGGCCGTCCGGGAGTGTCTGCCCCGCGAGGCGGGGGGGGGGACCGGCTGCCTCGGTCCGGCCGGCGCCCGAAGGCCCGGCCGGTGAGACCATCCGGTCAGTAGTGGTAGGCCGACTCGCCGTGGGACGAGACGTCGAGGCCCTCGCGCTCGGCTTCCACCGGGACCCGCAGGCCGACGATCAGGTCGATGACCTTGAAGATGATCAGCGAGCCGATGCCGGTCCACAGCAGGGTGACGACGATCGCCTTGATCTGCACGAACACCTGATGGCCCATGGAGTAGCCGTCGAGGCCGACGCCGCCGAGAGCCGGCGAAACCAGGATGCCGGTGGCGATGGCGCCGACGATGCCGCCGATGCCGTGCACGCCGAACACGTCCAGGCTGTCGTCATAGCCGAGCGAGTTCTTCACCGTGGAGACGAAGAAGTAGCAGATCGGGCTGACGACGAGGCCGAGGACGATGGCGCCCATCGGGCCGACGAAGCCGGCGGCCGGGGTGACGGCGACGAGGCCGGCAACCGCGCCGGAAGCCGCGCCGAGCATGCTCGGCTTGCCGCGGGCGATGGCCTCGACGACGGCCCAGGAGACGATGGCGGCGGCGGTGGCGGTGAAGGTGGTGATCATCGCCAGCGAAGCGGTGCCGTTGGCGGCGAGCGCCGAGCCGGCATTGAAGCCGAACCAGCCGACCCACAGCAGCGAGGCGCCGACCATGGTGAGGGTCATGGAGTGCGGCGGAAGCGCTTCCTTGCCGTAGCCGATGCGCTTGCCGACCAGAATGGCGCCCACGAGACCGGCCACACCGGCGTTGATGTGAACGACGGTGCCGCCGGCGAAGTCAAGCGCGCCCCAGTCGAAGATCAGGCTGCCAGCGCCGCCCCACACCATGTGCGCGATCGGGAAGTAGACGAAGGTCGCCCACAGGATCGCGAACAGGATGACCGCGGAGAACTTCATGCGCTCGGCGAAGGCACCGACCGCCAGAGCCGGCGTGATGGCCGCGAAGGTCATCTGGAAGCAGATGAAGACATATTCCGGAATGGTGCCCGAGACGGAGGCCGGCGTGACCCCGGCGAGGAACAGCTTCTCGAAGCCGCCGATGAAGGCGTTGCCGCTGGTGAAGGAGAGGCTGTAGCCGTACACGCACCAAACGACCACCAGCACCGCGGTGATCGTCAGCACCTGCATCAGCACCGACAGCATGTTCTTGGTGCGCACCAGGCCGCCGTAGAACAGCGCCAGGCCCGGAATGGTCATCAGGAGCACCAGCACCGTCGAAACCATCATCCAGGCGGTGTCGCCGGTGTTGATCGTCGGCACGGCCGGAGCCGCCGGCGCGGCGGGTGCCGCGGCATCCTGCGCAAACGCCACGCCCGTGGCGAGCAAGGTAAACGCCGAGGCTGGCAGCAGCCGGCGCGTGAGGGCCGTAAGGGACATTACTTCTCTCTCCTTGGAAATTCGGGGGGAATGGCCAGGCGATCCGCTCACAACGCGTCGGCGTCGGTCTCGCCGGTGCGGATGCGGACGGCCTGGTCGATCGCGTAGACGAACACCTTGCCGTCGCCGATCTGGCCGGTCTTGGCGGCCCCGACGATCGTCTCGACCGTCTTGTCGACGGCGTCCGACGCGACGGCCACCTCGATCTTCAGCTTCGGCAGGAAGGTCACCGCATATTCGGCACCACGATAGATTTCCGTATGGCCCTTCTGCCTCCCGTACCCTTTGACTTCCGTGACCGTCAGGCCCTGGATCCCGATGGACATGAGGGCCTCGCGGACCTCGTCGAGCTTGAATGGCTTGATGACCGCCATCACGATTTTCATGGTGCTTCCCGCTCGTATTGATCGGAGAGGTTGATCGAGATCGCTTGCCCCGGAGCGCCGCCCCGCCGATCCGACCGCAGCCCTGCTCCGGCGCCAAGGGTCCCGCCCGACGCGAGGGGAAGTCCCCGTGCCCGGCATGCCCGTGCGCTCCTAGGAATCAAACCGCGTGCCAACTCGGCGCCGCATCCGCAATTCGTGCGAATAAAAAGCCGGAGGCACGCGCCGCGGCGGCCCGCCGGGCCGTGCTCCGCCACCCGTCCGGGGCTGCCCTTCCGCGCGCTACCGCTGGGTGCGATCTTCAACGAAGCTCACGAGATCGACGAACGCGCCCGACCGGACGCCGCGCGCGGACGCAACGACGTGACGGCCCCGCATGCACCGCATCGCGGCGGCGGCAGGCGCGCGGTGAAGCAGTACCGCGAAAACGCCGCTCTCGTCCGGCCGAGTCCGGGCCGCGAAGGCGGGTGTCTGACGCATGGGGGATTCGGAGGGACCGGGAGCCCAGGGTTTCAATCGGGCCAAAAGCCCGGCCCGGTGCCGGAATGCGCACTTCGGCCGCGGAAATGACCGGCGCGGGCACCGGCCCGGCGGGGCGCGACATTTCCGCCCTGCAGGCGGCGGCGAAGGTCGCCGCCCGGTTCCGTCAGAGCGCGGCGAGATCCTCTTCGCCGGTGCGGATCCGCACGGCCCGGTCGATGCTGTGGACGAAGATCTTGCCGTCGCCGATGTGGCCGGTCTTCGCCGAGCCGACGATGGCGGCGATCACGTCATCGACCACACCGTCATCGACGATCAGTTCGATCTTCAGCTTCGGCACCAGCGAGATGATATATTCGGCGCCACGGTAAATCTCCGTGTGCCCCTTCTGCCGGCCATAGCCTTTTACTTCCGTCACCGTCATGCCGACGATACCGATACCGATCAACGCATCGCGCACCTCTTCAAGCTTGAAGGGCTTTATGATGGCGGAAACGATCTTCATCGTCGAAAACTCCGTCAGAGCGCAATCGGTACGTCCGGGCGCGGTCGCGTCAGCGGCCCGGTCCAGGCGGCAGGGAGGATGCCACGTTTCCGCCACATCCTGACGATCGCCGCGTCCATGCGCAATCCTATTGCGCGGTGCCGCGCCTCATTGCTTCAATTTTATCCATGTCCACAGAACGACCATCGATCCGAACCTTTCGTGCCGCATATATGCACTGCGTTCGACGCTTATTTGCCTAATAATGCGGCAGTTTGCGATCCGTCAGTCCCGGCCGTCATTCAGTCGAACGACCCCCTCCTGAGCTGTCGAAGCGACAAGTCGGCCGTGCCGGTCGAACACCAGCCCCCGATTGAATCCACGGCCGCCGCCGACCGTCGGGCTGTCCTGGTCGTAGAGCAGCCAGTCGTCGGCCCTGAACGGGCGATGGAACCACATGGCGTGGTCGAGGCTTGCCAGCAGAAGGTCGGGATCGAACACGCGCCGGCCGTGGGCGAACAGCGAGGTGTCGAGCAGCGTCAGGTCCGAGGCGTAGGCGAGCGCGCAGCGATGGATCGCCGGATCGTCCGGAAGCGGGCCGTTGACGCGGATCCACACCTTCTGGCGCGGCGGCAGCGGGGTGGAGGACACGTAGTGATCGATCTCGACGGGGCGGACCTCGATGGGACGGTCGCGCTGGAAATAGACCTTCACCACCGGCGGCAGGCTGTCGATCGAGGCGGCGAGAAGCTCGCGCTGGGTGGCGAGGCTTTCCGGCGGGGGCACGTCGGCCATCTCGATCTGGTGGGAAAGTCCCTGCTCGTCGACGTGGTAGGAGGCCGACATCAGGAAGATCGGCTGCCCGTGCTGCACCGCCACCACCCGACGGGTGGCGAAGCTGCGGCCGTCGCGGATGCTCTCCACCTCGTAGACGATGGGAACCGACGGATCGCCGCCGCGCAGGAAATAGGCGTGGAGCGAATGGGCCTGGCGGCCGTCGTCCACGGTCTTGGAGGCGGCGACGAGCGCCTGGCCGATGACCTGGCCGCCGAACACGCGCTGCCAGCCGTCCTGCGGGCTATGGCCGCGGTAGAGGTTGTGTTCGATCCGTTCCAGATCGAGTATCGAAAGCAGGGCCGAGACGGCTCCGTTCATGAGAGGCCTCTCTACTTATATATAAGCACGTCTGCCGGCCATCGCGGCGAAGCCTGCCGGCCGGCGGGAGGGGTTGAGATGGGGCGCCCGGCGGGCACGGCGTGTCAAGCCGGCGCAACCGCGCGCAAGCGGCGGAGCCTGTCCGGTGTCCGCCGCAGAGGAGCAAGCGGCGAGGGCCGGGCCGGCGTTCGCCGCAGAGGAGATGGCAGATGACGCGTCCGATGTCCGATGATCATGCCGCCGGCGCGGCGGGCCGGTCCCGCCCGGATGTGGCCGACGTGGCCGTGGGCGGGGGCGGATCGGTCGGGCTGACCGCGGCGCTCGCCATCCGCCATGCCGACCCGCGCGCCCGCGTCCTTCTGATCGATGCGCGGCCGCCGGCCGCCGACCAGCGCGGCCCGTCCGACGAGCGGGCGCTCGCCATTGCCGCCGCCGCGCGCCGGATGCTCACCCGCCTCGGCGTCTGGCACCGCGTCGAGGCGCTCGCCCAGCCCGTGCAGGAAATGGTGGTCACCGACAGCCGCCTGCGCGATCTCGTGCGCCCGGTGTTCCTGTCCTTCGACGGCGAGCTCGAACCCGGCGAGCCGTTCGTGCACATGGTGCCGGCCGGCGCCCTCTCGGCGGCGATCGCCGCCGCGGCGGTGGAAGCCGGCGTCGAGATCCTCGCGCCCGAGACCGTCTCGGACTTCGAGGCCGACGGCACCGGCATCACCATCCGCCTCGGCTCGGGAGCCGAACGGCGCGCGCGGCTCCTCGTGGCGGCGGACGGCGTCCGCTCGCGGCTGCGCGGGCTTGCCGGCATCGGCGTCGTCCGCAGCGACTACCGGCAGACCGCCATCGTGGTCACGGTCGCCCACGAGCGGCCCCACGAGGGGCGTGCGGTGGAGCATTTCCTCCCGAGCGGTCCGTTCGCCATCCTGCCGCTCACCGGCAACCGGTCCTCGCTCGTCTGGACCGAGCGCACCGAGGAAGCCGAGCGGCTGATGAGCCTTGAGGACTTCACCTTCGAGATCGAGCTGGAGCGCCGTTTCGGCGGCGCGCTCGGCGCGGTCACCGTCGACGGACCGCGCCGCGCCCATCCGCTCGGGCTCACCCTCGTCCGCAGCTTCGTCGCCGACCGGTTCGCACTCGTCGGCGATGCCGCCCACGGCATTCACCCCATCGCCGGACAGGGCCTCAACATGGGCTTCCGCGACGTCGCGGCGCTCGCCGAGGTCGTCGTCGAGGCGAGGCGCCTCGGCCTCGATCCCGGCGCCGCCGACGTGCTGGCGCGCTACCAGAGCTGGCGCCGGTTCGACACGGTGGAGATGGGGCTCGTCACCGACGGCCTGAACCGGCTGTTCCGGACGGACATCAATCCGCTCCGGGTCGCCCGCGACATCGGCCTCGGCATCGTCGACCGCCTGCCCGGCCTGAAGCGGCGCTTCATCCGCGAGGCCGCGGGCGTCGGCGGCACGCTGCCCCGGCTGATGCGCGGCGAGGCGATCTGACACCGCCCCCGCCGCGACACGACCGGCCGGGCGGCGTCCGGCCGCAAAAGGCGCCGCAGAGCGCCGGAGCACTTCAGGGAGGATGAGCCATGGCCGGCACCTTTCACGCCCTCGTGCCGTTCGCGGTCGCCGCGGTGGCGATCGTGCTCGTCCTCGGGCTCGCCAACATGGTGCGCGGCGGCAGCCCGGTGCTGTCGCAGCGGCTGATGCGGCTTCGGGTCATCCTGCAGCTCGTCGCCATCGTCATCATCCTGATGACGTTCCTGCTCGCGCGCCACTGACGCCGGCACCTGCCGCGGGCGGCGCGCTCCCGATCCCTTCACGAGGCCCCGCATGGTCGCACTCAACCGCATCTATACCCGCACCGGCGACGACGGCTCGACCGGTCTCGCCAACGGCGAGCGCCGCTCCAAGGCCGACCTGCGCGTCGCCGCCTTCGGCACGGTGGACGAACTCAACGCCTGCCTCGGCCTCGCCCGGCTGTCGGCCGGCGCGGAACCCGATCTCGATGCCGCGCTCGGCCGCATCCAGAACGAGCTGTTCGATCTCGGCGCCGATCTCGCCACCCCCGAGCCGCCGGAAGACGCCCCGCCGTCGCGGCGGGGGCCGGCGCTCAGGATCGTCGACGCCCAGGTCGCGCGCCTCGAAGCCGAGATAGACGCCTGCAATTCCCGGCTTTCACCGCTGCGCTCGTTCATCCTGCCCGGCGGCTCGCCGCTCGCCGCCCACCTCCACCTCGCCCGCACGGTGTGCCGCCGCGCGGAGCGCGAGATCGTGGCGCTCGCGGAGCGCGAGCCAGTCGGCGAGGCGGCGGTGCGCTACGTCAACCGCCTGTCGGATTATCTCTTCGTCGCCGCCCGTCTCGCCAATGCCGACGGCACCCGCGACATATTGTGGATTCCAGGCGCGACAAGGACTTGAGGCGCGGACCGGCGGCGGGCCGCGTTGACACCGCTCGCCGCGCGACGCTACCGTTCGCGCGACCGATCCAAAGGCCGGCGACCGGCTGAAGCCCGCACCCGGCACGCCCGGAGCAGACCTCGGGACAACGGGTGCGAGGCGACGCGGACCATGGTGGAAAAGCAGACGATGGCGGAAGAACTGAAGACCATCGGCATCATCGGTGCCGGGCAGATGGGCAGCGGCATCGTGCATGTCTGCGCGCTCAGCGGCTACGACGTCATGATCTACGACGTCTCGACCGAGCGCATCCAGTCCGGGCTCGCCACCATCACCGGCAACATGAACCGGCAGGTCTCCAAGGGCCTGATCACCGAGGAAGCCCGCCGCGAGGCGCTCTCGCGCATCCGCCCGGCGGAAAATCTCGACGCGCTGGCCGATGTCGACCTCATCATCGAGTCGGCCACCGAGAACGAGCAGGTCAAGCGCAAGATCTTCAGCCAGGTCTCCCCGGTGCTGAAACCCGAGGCGATGCTGGCCACCAACACCTCGTCGATCTCGATCACGCGGCTCGCCGCGGCCACCGACCGGCCGGAGCGCTTCATCGGCATCCACTTCATGAACCCGGTTCCGATCATGGAACTGGTCGAGCTGGTGCGCGGCATCGCCACCGAGGACGAGACCTTCGAGACCGCCAAGCTGTTCGTGAAGCGGCTCGGCAAGACCGCGGCGGTGGCCGAGGACTTCCCGGCCTTCATGGTCAACCGCATCCTGCTGCCGATGATCAACGAGGCGATCTACACGCTCTACGAGGGCGTCGGCACGGTGGAGGCCATCGACACCGCCATGCGGCTCGGCGCCAACCATCCGATGGGACCGCTGCAGCTCGCCGACTTCATCGGCCTCGATACCTGCCTGTCGATCATGCAGGTGCTGCACGAGGGGCTGGCCGATTCCAAATACCGCCCCTGTCCGCTGCTGGTGAAATATGTCGAGGCCGGCTGGCTCGGCCGCAAGACCCACCGCGGCTTCTACGACTATCGCGGCGAGAAGCCCGTCCCGACGCGCTGAACCGCGCCGCGGTCGGCATCCCGCCGCCGCACGGCGAAGCCGGAAGCCGTCCTCAGGACGCCCCGGCCGCCTTCGGCGCCGTCTGCGCCAGCGCCTCGCCGATCAGGCCGACCGCGTCCGGGCTGTCCCACTCCGCCGGCCCGTGCATCACGCCGAGGGTGCAGCCCGACGAATCGACCAGCACCGTCGTCGGCAGTCCCACCGCGTGGCCGCGCGATTTCAGGTCGTTGAACACCTTCATCGTCGGATCGGAATAGAGCTTCAGGGCGGAGATGTTCTCCTCCTTCAGGAAGCGCCCGGCGCGGCCGTCGTCGCGGGTGTCGACATTGACCGCCACCACCTCGAACCGGTCGGAACCGTGCGCCGCCTCCAGCCGGTCGAGCGCCGGCATTTCCGCGCGGCACGGCACGCACCACGTCGCCCAGAGATTGACGAGGGCGATGCGGCCCGGCACGTCGCCGAGCACGGCCTTGAGGGTCGTCGGCGTGCCGTCGGGGCCGCGGAAGGCCAGCCCGCCGGCGTCGACCGGCCCGCCGGAGGTGATGAACGCCGCGACGTCGCCCTTGGCGAACGGCGCGAGCGCGCGCGACACGGCGACCGATCCGGCGCATTCCGCCGGCACTGCGTTGCCACCGGCCATGTTCATCCCGTATACCGCCACGAGCCCGGCGGCGATGCCCGCTGCCGCCACCCCGGCGACGATGCCGGCGCGACGCCGGTGCGTTACCGTCTTCCTGGTCCCGCTTTCGTCCGTCATGACAGCCTCGCTCCGCAGGATAGATTGACCGGACCCGGGTTCGCACAGATCGAGGATGCCACGCAATGAGCAACCGCATGTGGGGCGGGCGCTTCGCCACCGGCCCGGACGCCATCATGGCGGAAATCAACGCCTCGATCGATTTCGACAAGACCCTCTACCGGCAGGACATCGCCGGTTCCAAGGCCCATGTCGCCATGCTCGCCAAACAGGGCATCATCGCGGCGGAGGACGCCGCGCGCATCGACGAGGGCCTGGATGCGGTCCGCGCGGAGATCGATTCGGGCGGGTTCACGTTCTCCCGCGAGCTTGAAGACATCCACATGAACGTGGAGAAGCGCCTCGCCGACCTGATCGGTCCGGCGGCCGGCCGGCTTCACACCGCCCGCTCGCGCAACGACCAGGTCGCGACCGATTTCCGCCTCTGGGTGCGCGACACCATCGACGATCTCGATTCCGCGCTCGCCGACCTGCAGGTCGCCCTCCTCGACAAGGCCGAGGCCCACGCCGCCACGGTGATGCCGGGCTTCACCCATCTCCAGACCGCCCAGCCGGTGACCTTCGGCCACCACCTGATGGCCTATGTCGAGATGATCGGCCGCGACCGCGGCCGGTTCCAGGATGCCCGCGCCCGCCTCAACGAATGCCCGCTCGGCGCCGCCGCCCTCGCCGGCACCTCGTTCCCCATCGACCGCTTCGCCACCGCCGCCGCGCTCGGCTTCGACCGGCCGACCGCGAACTCGCTCGATTCGGTGTCCGACCGCGACTTCGCGCTCGAAACCCTGTCCGCCGCCTCCATCGCGGCGATGCACCTGTCGCGCCTCGCCGAGGAAATCGTGATCTGGTGCTCGGCGCCGTTCGGCTTCATCCGGCTGTCCGACCGCTTCACCACCGGCTCGTCGATCATGCCGCAGAAGCGCAATCCGGACGCCGCCGAACTCGCCCGCGCCAAGACCGGCCGCATCATCGGGGCGCTCAACACGCTCCTGATCGTGATGAAGGGCCTGCCGCTCGCCTATGCCAAGGACATGCAGGAGGACAAGGAGCCGACCTTCGACGCGCTGTCCTCGCTGTCGCTGGTAATCGCGGCCTCCGCCGGCATGGTGCGCGACCTGGAACCCGACGCGAAGGCGATGAAGAAGGCGGCGGGCGGCGGCTATTCCACCGCGACCGACCTCGCCGACTGGCTGGTGCGCGTGATCGGGATGCCGTTCCGCGAGGCCCACCACGTCACCGGCCGCATCGTGGCGGCCGCCGCGGAAGCGGGGCTGCCGCTCGACCGGGTCCCGCTCGCCACCATGCAGGCGGTCGACGACCGCATCACCGAGGCGGTGTTCGACGTCCTCACTGTGGATCGCTCGGTGAAGAGCCGCACCTCCCATGGCGGCACGGCGCCGGCCAACGTGCGGCGCGAGATCCGCGCGTGGCGGCGGCGGCTGGCGAAAGAGGCGAAGGCCCTTCAGGGCGCGTGAGCCGAAGGCCCTTCAGGGCGCATGAGCCGTTGCGTCTCGCCTCGCGGGCGCGACTGCGCTATTGGTCTCGTCTTCCCGGAAAATTTCCCGGCCGGATGGCTCGCCCACCGAAAGGGAAAGGTTCCGTATGCAAGAGCTTCTGTATAGTCCTGCCGTCCGGATCGGTTCGAGCCGGGCGGGTGTGCGTTCGGTTTCCGGCCGGCAGCGGCATGACGGAGGCGCCAGCCGTGAGGAGCGACAGCTTGGGTGACAGCGTCAACGGGATTGCGGGCCGCGCGGCGGCCGGCAGGCGGGGCGGGGCACGGCGCACGCCGCTCGCCGTCGGGCTCGCCGTCGTTCTCGTCGCGACCTTCGCGCTCGCCGGCTGCGGCCGTCGCAGCGCCCCGGAAACCCCGCCGGGGGTGAAGCCGCCCGCCGGCTCCGTCGACCGCGGCAACGGCATCTACGCGCCGCCGCGAAAATTCATCCTCGATCCGCTGCTGTGATCCGCGGCGGCCGGGGGATTTCCCGTCGGTCGGGTATCGATCCGAAGGACGGGAAAGCGCTCCGCAGACGCTGAGTTGAGCCGTTCCTCGGCCGCCGGTCCGGCGGCCGGCATCCGATCTTGTGAGTTTCCGGCCGTGAACCATTTCGAATACAGGGACGGCATCCTTCATGCCGAAGACGTCGCGGTGCCCGAGATCGCCGCCGCGGTCGGCACGCCCGTGTACATCTATTCCACCGCGACCATCGAGCGGCACTTCCGCGTGTTCTCCGCGGCGATGGACGGCCTGCCGACCCTCGTCTGCTACGCCATGAAGGCGAATTCCAACCAGGCGGTGCTGAAGACGCTCGCCCGCCTCGGCGCCGGCATGGATGTGGTCTCGGAAGGCGAGCTGCGCCGCGCCGTCGCCGCCGGCGTGCCGGGAAACCGCATCGTGTTCTCCGGCGTCGCCAAGACCCGGCACGAGATGGCCTACGGTCTCGCCCAGGACATCCTCTGCTTCAACGTCGAATCCCTGCCCGAACTGGAGCGGCTGTCCGAGGTCGCGAGCGCCGAGGGCCGCACCGCCCGCGTCTCGCTGCGCATCAATCCCGATGTCGACGCCATGACGCACGCCAAGATCTCGACGGGGAAGGCGGAGAACAAGTTCGGCATCCCCTGGCAGGACGCCCGCGCCGCCTATGCCCGCGCCGCCGCGCTGCCGGGGCTCGAGGTCGCCGGCATCGACATGCACATCGGCTCGCAGATCACCGAGCTCGCGCCGTTCGATGCGGCGTTCTCCCGGCTCGGCGAACTCATCACTGCGCTGCGCGGCGACGGTCACGCCATCGAGCATGTCGATCTCGGCGGCGGCCTCGGCATTCCCTATGACGACGACGCGGCGACCCCGCCCGATCCCGCCGCCTATGGCGCGGTCGTGAAGCGCCACGCCAACCGGCTCGGCTGCCGCGTGCTGTTCGAGCCCGGCCGGCTGATTGTCGGCAATGCCGGCATCCTCGTCAGCGAGGTCGTCTATGTGAAGCATGGCGCCGCCAAGACCTTCGTCATCGTCGATGCCGGCATGAACGATCTCGTGCGGCCGACCCTCTACGACGCGCACCACGAGATCCGCCCGGTCGACCAGCGCGCCGCGTCCGCCGACCGCGCGGTGGTCGACGTGGTCGGGCCGGTGTGCGAGTCCGGCGATTTCCTCGCCCAGAAGCGCCGCCTGCCCGCGGTCGCGGAGGGCGATCTCGTCGCGGTGTTCTCGGCCGGCGCCTATGGCGCCGTGCAGGCCTCGACCTACAACAGCCGCCTGCTGGTGCCCGAGGTGCTGGTTTCCGGCGATGCCTGGGCGGTGGTGCGTCCCCGCCCGACCTATGACGAGCTGATCGGCCTCGACCGCCTTCCCGCGTGGCTCGAAGACTGAGACACGGCCTGAGGCAGGGCCCGTCGCCCGCGCGCCCCGGAGACGACGGTCGGGGTCATCGCGGTGCGCGCGTGCCGCTGCCGCCACGAACGGTCCGATCCGAACGCAGCCGCCGCGGCGCGATCACGATCCGCTGAACGCGCGGAATCGGACGTGTCTGCCTGATTGTTGCCCCGTCCTCGTGCTCCGATCGTCCATTGTCGCAGCCCATGGCCGCGGCAGAGGGGTATGCCGGCTTCGCAGACAGGCGCGGTTCTTGCTAAAGTCCCGGAGGGCCGTTCGACGGCTGCCGGCGACACATCGGGCGCGCCGGAACGACCTTTGCGACGGGATGGCTTCCATCTTGTCGCCAGGGCGCTCCGTCGGCATCGCCGGCGCCGGGGAACCCCGCATTTCGGCCGGATGCCCGTTTTGGACTCCGGATCTCGCGGTCCCGAAGACTGCGCCGGCGCCGCCGGGCACCACGACGGGACGAGCAATGGACGGGGCCAAGCGCATGACGCGACCGACCGATACAGCGGCCGACGCCACGCCCGGAGCATCCGGTGCCGGCGGGCCCGCCCGCGAGAGCGGACCGCAGGCGGCGATCGACCGGCTGGTACGCCGTGCCCGCCTCGCCATCCTGTGGGAGCGTGCGTGGCCGCCGCTGGCCTTCGTCCTCGGCATCGTCGCGCTTTTCTTCGGCGCGTCCTGGCTCGGCCTCTGGTCGGTTGTCGATCCGTGGGTGCGCGCGGTGCTGCTCGCGGCGTTCGCCGCGCTGTTCGCCGTGCCGCTCGTCGCCCTCGTGCGCTTCGCCCGCCCGCTGCGGACGGACGCCATCGCCCGCATCGAGCAGGTCTCCGGGCGGCCGCACCGTCCGCTCACCGCGTTCGACGATTCCCTTGCCGATCCCGAGGCAGACCCCACCACCCGCGCGCTGTGGAGCGCCCACCGCCGCCGCGTCGCGGCCGAGATCGCCTCGCTCCAGGCCGGCGCCCCCGCTCCGAAGCTCTACCGCCGCGATCCGTTCGCCGTCCGCGCCGTCGTCGGCCTCGTGCTGTTCGTCGGGCTGTTCGCCGGTGCCGGCCACTATCGCGAGCGGATCGCCGCCGCGTTCGCGCCGTTCGCCAGCCCCGTCGCCGCGCCGCCCGTGCGCCTCGACGCCTGGGTGACGCCGCCGGGCTATACCGGCCGCGCGCCGGTGTTCCTGACCGGCGCCACCGCCGGCAACGGCGAGCGCACCGTGCGCGTGCCGTCGGGCAGCGAACTCGTGGTGCGCATCCAGGGCGCGAACGATGCCCGGGTGACGGCCGAGGACGCGGAGGGTTCGCACGTCGTCGAGCCGACGGCGCCGGAAGGCGCCGGCGGCAAAACGGCCGATGCGAAGGCCGGGGAGGCGAAAAAGCCCGCGGACGCCTCCACCGCGACGGCCGCGATACCGGCCGAACGGCGCATCGCGCTGACCGCGAACGGCAGCGTGACGGTGACCCGGGAAGGCGCGCAGCTCGCGCGCTGGAACTTCGTCGTCGACCGCGACACGCCGCCGACCATCGCCTGGACCGGCGCGCCCACCGCGGACAAGGGCAACGCGCTCCAGTTCAACTATCAGGTCTCCGACGATTACGGGGTCAGCGAGGCGTTCGCGCTCGTCAAGCCGATCCCGGAGCCCGGCGCCGACGGTCGCCGGCCGCTGGTGGACGCGCCCGAGGTGCGTCTTTCCCTGCCGCCGAAGCCCGCCCGCAGCGGTGCCGCCAGGACGGTCGAGAACCTGACCAAGCACCCGTGGGCCGGCAGCCGCGTCAGCGTCGTGCTCGTCGCGCGCGACGAGGCCGGCCAGGAAGGCCGCTCCGAGCCGATGGAAGTGACGCTGCCCGAGCGCCCGTTCCGCGTGCCGCTCGCCCGCGCCATCATCGAGCAGCGCCGTGATCTCGCCCTCGACGCCGAGGCGCAGCTTCAGGTGATCGAGGCGCTCGACGCGCTGATGATCGCGCCCGACGGCATCTTCCGCAGCCCGACCGCCTATCTCGGCACCCGCATGGTCTATGGCAAGCTCGTCGCGGCCCGCAGCGACGACGCGCTGAAGCCCCTGCTCGACGAGATGTGGGAGCTGGCGCTCGCCGTCGAGGACGGCTCCACCTCCCTCGCCGCCCAGGCGCTGCGCGACGCGCAGGACCGGCTGCGGCAGGCCTTGCAGGACGGCGCCTCCGACGAGGAGATCGCCCGCCTCACCGAGGAACTGCGACAGGCGATGCAGCGCTATCTGAGCGCGCTCGCCGAGCAGGCCCGCCGCAATCCCCAGTCCGCCCAGTCCCCGCCCGATCAGGACACCCAGATGGTGCGCCCGCAGGATCTCGACGAGATGCTGAAGCGCATCGAGGAACTGTCCAAGACCGGGTCGAAGGAGGCCGCCGAGCAGTTGCTGTCGCAGCTCCAGGAGATGCTGGAGAACATGCAGATGGCCCAGCCCGGCCAGAACGGTCCGGGCCAGCAGGGCCAGGGTTCGCTCGATGCCCTCGGCCGCATGATCCAGGAGCAGCAGAAGCTGATGGACGAGACCTATCGTCTCGACCGCGGCGACGGACAGGGTCAGGACGGCCAGCAGGGCCAGACCGGCGAGGGACAGCAGGGCCAGAACGGCAGCGGTCAGGACGGCAGCGGACGACTGCAGGAACTCCAGCGCCGGCAGGATCAGCTGAGCCAGCAGCTCGGCCGGATGCTCGACGAACTCAACCGCCAGAACGGCAGCCAGCCGGGTCAGGGCCAGGGTCAGGGTCAGGGTCAGGGCGACACGCCCGGCCAGGGCCAGATGGGCCAGAACCAGGGCCAGACGCCAGGTCAATCGGGCAATGGTCAGTCCGGCGAAGGTCAGCCCGGCGATGGTCGCGACGCGCTCGGCCGCGCCGGCCGCGCCATGGGCGATGCCGGCCGCTCGCTCGGCAACCGCGACACCGCCAACGCCCTCGACCAGCAGGGCGAGGCCCTCGACGCGCTGCGCCGCGGCGCCCAGCAGATGGCCGAGCAGATGGCCCGCCAGAACGGCCAGCAGCGCGGCAACGGCTCCGGTCCCTATGCCGGCAGCGAGGACCCCCTCGGCCGTTCGCGCCACAGCCAGGGCCCGGATTTCGGCACCAGCGTCAAGGTGCCGGACGAGATCGACGTGCAGCGCGCCCGCCGCATCCTCGACGAGCTGCGCCGCCGCCTCGGCGAACTCGGCCGCTCGCAGTTCGAGCTCGACTATCTGGAGCGCCTGCTGCCGCACGATTGACCGGCGTCGTTCCGTCCCGAAGCGCGCCCGTGTCGCAGGCGGGCGCCCTTCCCGGGGTGCTATAGCGGCCGCGCCGGGGCGCGCTCCGGCGCCTGCCGGCGGCCCGCCGGAACAGCGGCGGAGGAAAGCATGGCCGACGGCGACGACGATTACGTTTACGACGAGGCCACCGGCGAATGGCGCCCGGCGTCCGAGCTTGCGGCGGAAGCCGCCGCGGCCAGCGGGATCGTGGTGCGCGACGCCGCCGGCACGGTGCTCGCCGACGGCGATTCCGTCACCCTGATCAAGGACCTGAAGGTGAAGGGCGCCAACCAGACCCTGAAGCAGGGCACGGTGATCCGCTCGATCCGCCTCACCGACAATCCCGACGAGATCGACTGCCGCTACGAAGGCATCAAGGGCCTCGTGCTGCGCACGGAATTCGTGCGCAAACGCTGACCCGCGGCACCGTCCCCGCCGCCTGCCTGTCGCGCCCGCCGCCCGCCCCCTTTGCGGAACCGCTTGATGCGGCCGCGGCGGCGTGATAGCAGCACGCTCGGTCGGGTCTTTTCCCGGCCCCCGTGTTCCGGACGACCCATGGTCCCTGCGCCGACCCTCCTGCGACGACGACCGATCGGTCGCGGCTTCGAGCCGCGCGCCGTCTGCCGTTGCGCGCGCCGTCGGCCGGGTTGAACCGGCGGATCGCGGTGGCGCAATCGGCTCTCCGAGAGACGCCCCCATCGATCCGGTCCCCTGTGATGTTCGCCATTTCCACTCTGATCCGGCATGAGCTGCCGGAAGATGCCGCTGCGGTCGACGCGCTGCACGAGATCGCCTTCGGCCCCGGCCGGTTCGCCAAGACGGCCTACCGGCTGCGGGAAGGCGTGCCGTGCGACCCCGCCCTCTCGTTCGTCGCGCTCGCCGGCACCCGCATCGTCGGCTCCGTGCGGCTGACGCCGATCCTGATCGGCCAGCGGCCCGCGACCCTGCTCGGCCCGCTCTGCGTCCATCCCGATGCCCAGAGCCGCGGCACCGGCCGCAACCTCGTCGCCGCCGCGCTTGAGGCCGCGACAGCCCGGCAGGCCGGCCCCGTGCTGCTGGTCGGCGACCGCGCCTATTACGAGCCCCTCGGCTTCGCCCCCGTCCCCCCCGGCGCGATCACCCTGCCCGGCCCGGTCGACGCCAACCGGCTGATGATCGCGGCTGCGGGCGCGGCGGGTCCGTTCCAGGGTCCGGCGCGCCGCCGCGCCTGAAGGCCGGCCGCTCCCACCGGGCGTGTTCCGCCGGAAGAGGCCGCGACCGGCTGAAACCGCATCCGCTCCCGTGCGTTGCCCCGATGTGGCACGACGACCCGCCTGCGGCTTGAAGCACGCCATGATGAAATGTCATGCTGCCCGGGCCGGTGGCGGGGCGCCGGCCGTTTCACCGAGGGCGGCGAGGGACATGAGCGAGCACAGCGCAGCCGGAGCGCGCCGACCGCACGAGGCCGCCGGGAAGGCGCCACGCCGGCGGCGACGGCGGGTGATCGCCACCCGCGACGTGCTCACGCGCGCCTTTTCCCACTTCAACGACGACGACGGCTGGGCGATGGCGAGCCACGTCGCGCTGCAGATCCTTCTCTCGCTGTTCCCGTTCCTGATCGTCGTCGCGGCGATCGCCGGGGCGATCGGATCGGAGGAACTGGCGGGCGAGGTGACCGAGCTGGTGTTCGAGACCTGGCCGAAGGAGGTCGCCCGGCCGATCGCCGAGCAGGCCCACGAGGTCTTGACCCGCAACCACACCAGCGCGATCACCCTCGGCCTGCTGTTCTCGTTCTGGTTCGCCTCGAACGGCGTGGAGGCCATCCGCAGCGCCCTGAACCGGGCCTATCGCCTCGTCGAGACGCGCAGCTACGTCATGCGGCGCCTGCAGAGCTTCCTGTTCGTCTGCCTCGGCGCGTTCGGGCTTTTGTCGCTGGCGATCCTCGTCGTGTTCGGCCCGCTGCTGTGGGACGCCATCGTCTGGCGCGCGCCGTGGCTCGCCAACATGGAGCGCGGCGTGCGCTATCTGCGCCTCGGCGTCGCCACCGCGGTGCTCGGCATCGTGCTCGTCGCCTCCCACGTCTGGCTGCCGTGCGGCCGGCGCGGCGTGCTGGAAATCCTGCCGGGCGTCGTGGTCACGCTGGTGGCCTGGCTCGTCGCCGGCGCGGGCTTCGGCTTCTACCTGCACCGCTTCGCCACCTATTCCAACACCTATGCCGGGCTTGCCAACGTCACGGTGGCCATCGTGTTCCTCTATCTGATCTCCACGCTGTTCCTCGCCGGCGCCGAGATCAACGCCGCCGTCGGCATCCGCCGCGCCGAGCGCAGAACCGGCCAGCCGGCCGGTCCCAATCCGCCGAAAGTATAAAGCCGGCCGCGCGCCGGCCCCCATCACCCGAAAATTGCTGCATGTGCGTTGAAACCCTTTCAAACGGTCATCGTTTATTAGGGGTATCGACCGATGTTGGTGCGTGGAGGGCGGGGCCCCCATCAGCCATTCAGCTTTGGAGGGGGCCGGTTATGGGCCGTTTAGCCGTTTTCATCGGAGCCTGCGCCACCGCTGCCGGCCTCGCCGTGATGCCCGCCATCGCCGATGAGCAGGAGCCGGCCGGCCAGTTCTTCGATCCCAGCTCGAAGACGTGGGTGACCTATTATCTCTCGCGCGAAGAACTGGCGCGCCGCCAGCAGGAAAAGTTCGCACGCCGCGTCGTTCCGATCGAGACCAACGAAGTCCCGGGCACGGTCATCATCGACACCATCAACCGCTACCTCTACCTCGTCCAGCCGGACGGCCAGGCCATCCGCTACGGCATCGGCGTCGGCAAGGAGGGGTTCGAGTGGTCCGGCGTCGAACGCATCTCGCGCAAGGCCGAGTGGCCGAGCTGGACCCCGCCGGCCGAGATGCTGGCGCGCCGCCCCGATCTGCCGCGCTTCATGACCGGCGGCCCGAAGAACCCCCTCGGCGCCCGTGCGCTCTATCTCGGCAACACGCTCTATCGCGTGCACGGCACCAACGAGGACTGGAGCATCGGCTACGCCGTCTCCTCCGGCTGCATCCGCCTGAAGAACAAGGACGTCACCGACCTCTACGAGCGCGTGAATGTCGGCGCCAAGGTCATCGTGATCGGGCCCGACAGCAACTACCCGATCCCGCCGGTGCTGGACCTCACCCGGCCGCAGCCGAAGCTGCCGGCGCCCGCGCTCGCCAACCGCCCGGCCTCCTGATCGCAGCCCCCGCTTCGGCGCCGGCATCCCGGCCGGCGCCAGAGGCTATCCCGTTCAGAGGGACAAGCGCTCCGGCCCCTACCGGATCACCGGCGTCGGCGCGCGGCGTCCGGAAACCTCGGCGAGGCGGCGAACGTGGATGTTCGCGGCCGGGCGCACCAGGCTCTCCTGCTCGGCCACGAACAGAAGCTCGTCCGCCCCAGCCTTCACCGAGCGCGCCACCACCTCGTAGGTCGAGGCGGTCGCCCGCACCAGCACCGCTTCCGCCGACGCGCCCGACAGCAGCCCCGCCGTGAACAGCGCGGCGATGAGGTCGCCCGTGCCGCTCGGCGCCTCCGAGAACGCGGGGTGCTCGGCCATCAGCGCGCTGTCGCGGGTGACGAGCATGGTGGCGATGGAATTGCGCATCATCGCGGGCGCCGACGTCGCCAGCACCCGCTCCGGTCCGAGGGCGCGCGCGGCCGCCAGCACCTCGGCCGTGGTCTCGACAGGCATGCCTGTCAGCCACCCGAGTTCCCAGACATTCGGCGTCGCAGCATCGGCCATCGGCAGCAGCACGTCGCGCACCGCGTCCGCCGTCTCGCGCGAGACATAGAGGCCGCCGACGTCCCCGATCACCGGGTCGCAGACGAACAGGATGTCCGGCTTCATCTGCTTCGCGCGCGCCACGAAGCGGGCGATCGCGGTCGCCTGCGCGTGGGAGCCGAGGAAGCCGGTGACGATGGCGCCGACCTCCTTCAGGGACTCCAGCCGGACGAGATCGTTGAGCGCCGCCTCGAAGCGGTCTTCCGGCGGCTGGATGCGCGTCGAAGGTCCGTGGCCGGTGTGCCAGGGCAGGAACACCGTCGGCACCAGCCACACGGAATGGCCGAGCCGCTCCAGCGCGAACGACAGCGCCCGCGTGCCGACGCCGCCGCGCGCCACCTGGGACGAAACCGCGATGACCGCCGGCTTGGCGGGCGGCTGGGCGGCGGGCGGCGCGAGGCCGGAAAGCTGGGACATCGGATCGGTCATTTCAAAGCCTTTGGAGCGCTCCAGATCGCATGAAATCACACGATCGGGAAGGAAGCGCTCAAGACTAAATCATGCGGCGGGCGGAAAGCCGTCAAAAAACGCCATGCCGCACGGCGGCGGCATCGCTTGCCGCCCGATGCAGGTCTTCCGGTCGAGCGCGCCGCCCGTCGGCAACGGGATCGCGCCGGATCACCGCGCGGCCGCCGTCACGCGCCCCCGGACGGTTGAAGCAACTTGCCTTTTCGGGCGCGCACAGGGCGCCTTCGCGCCCGCTCGCGCAGCCGGCAAGCGGCGTCATTCTGGCCTATCCGCCCTCCCCGGCCCATCCCGCTCTTGACCCGGCGCAATGAACGTCTCAAAGAACGGTTCCAATTCGGCCGTCCTCGTCCCGGCACCGCTCGAATTTTCGAGCCACCTCGACAGCGGGCCGGCTTTCCGTTCGAGGAATCGCGAGCGATGCAGAAATTCACCGTACTGACAGGGGTCGCCGCACCGCTGCCGCTGATCAATATCGACACCGATATGATCATCCCGAAGCAGTATCTGAAGACGATCGAGCGCACCGGCCTCGGCAAGGGCCTGTTCTCGGAGATGCGCTATAACGAGGATGGCACGGAGAACCCGGACTTCGTTCTGAACAAGCCGGCCTACCGCCACGCCCAGATCCTGGTCGCCGAAGACAATTTCGGCTGCGGCTCCAGCCGCGAGCATGCCCCGTGGGCGCTGCTCGATTTCGGCATCCGCTGTGTGATCTCCACCTCGTTCGCCGACATCTTCTACAACAACTGCTTCAAGAACGGCATCCTGCCGATCGTCGTCACCCACGAGCAGCTCGGGCTGCTGCTGGACGACGCCGCGCGCGGCGCCAACTCCACCCTGACCATCGACCTCGAGGCCCAGGAAATCCGGGGCCCCGACGGCGGCACGGTGCACTTCGAGATCGATCCCTTCCGCAAGCACTGCCTGATGGAGGGGCTGGACGATATCGGCCTGACGCTCGCGAAGAAGGACGCCATCGCCGGCCACGAGCACGCCATCGCCGCCGAGCGTCCCTGGGTCTGAGGCCCCGATGCAGCAGAGCCCGAAGCGCGCCGTCGCGCTGCGTCCGCGCCGCAGCATCCTCTATGTCCCGGGCTCCAACGCCCGTGCGCTCGACAAGGCCGCCGGCCTGCCGGCGGACGGTCTGATCCTGGACCTGGAGGATTCGGTCGCCCCCGACATGAAGGATCCCGCCCGCCGCGCCGTTGCCGAGCGGGTGGCGGCCCGCGCCTTTGGTGGCCGGGAAGTGATCGTGCGCGTCAACGGCGCCGATACGCCGTGGGGCGCGGCGGACCTTGCCGCGGTGGCGGAAGCCGGCCCCGATGCCGTGCTGCTGCCGAAGGTCGAGAGTGACGACGAGGTGATCGAGGCCGGTCGCGTGCTCGACCGGCTCGGCGCCCCGGCCACGCTCTCGCTCTGGGCGATGATCGAGACGCCGCTCGCCGCGCTTCGGCCCGAGCAGGTCGCCGCGGCGCGCGAGGCGGAGGTCAACACCCGCCTCACCTGCCTCGTCGTCGGCACCAACGATCTCGCCAAGGTGACCCGCGCGCGGCTGAAGCCCGGCCGGGCGGCCTTCATGCCCTATCTCACCGCGGCGGTCGCCGCCGCCCGCGCCTACGGCCTCGATGTGATCGACGGCGTGTGCAACGCGCTCGACGATCCCGCCGCGTTCGAAGCCGAATGCGTCGACGGCCGCGATCTCGGCATGGACGGCAAGACGCTGATCCATCCGAGCCAGATCGAGGCGGCGAACCGCGTGTTCGCACCCGATGCCGGCGAGATCGCGGAAGCCCGGCGCATCATCGATGCCTTCTCGCTGCCGGAAAACCGCAGCCGGGGCGCCATCGCCCTCGACGGCCGCATGGTGGAGCGGCTCCACGCCGATATCGCCCGCCGCACCCTGGCATTGGCCGAGGCCATCGCGGCCGCGTCCTGATTCCGTCCGGATCCATCAGGCACGGCACGCCGGATAGGCGGCACCGATCCCGCGGCGCCGCCGTCCCGCCGCCGCCCGGTAACGGGCGGCTTCCGTTTGCGTCAGGTCCGCCTTCCGCCCGGGTCACGACCCGCAGGCGCGGTCCTTGAACAGTGGCCCCGCCATTGCCATATTCGACGGGACGGAAGGATCTGAACCGTCCGGGTGCCGCTTCGGCGGGCCCGATTCGCCGCCGCGCCGCAAGCGGGCGGCGGGTACCGTAGGATGAAAGCCGCTTGGATGAACGAGGGCTCGCGATGTCGCGTCTGACGACGTTCTCAAGTCCGTTCCTGCTCGGGTTCGACGAGATCGAACGCGTGCTCGACCGGGTTTCGAAGGCCGCCAACGACGGCTATCCCCCCTACAACATCGAGCGACTGCCGCCGGACGGGCGGCGGGGTGACGTTCTCAGGATCACGCTCGCGGTCGCGGGGTTCACCCGGGACCAGCTCGCGGTGACCATCGAGGAGAACCAGCTCGTGATCCGCGGCCGGCAGACCGAGGACGAGCGGGAGCGTCATTTCCTGCACCGTGGAATCGCAGCCCGGCAGTTCCAGCGCACTTTCGTGCTGGCGGAAGGGATCGACATCCTCGGAGCGGAGTTGAAAGACGGACTGCTGTCGATCGACCTCGCCAGACCGGAACCGGAGCGTATCGTACGGAAGATTCAGATCGCCTCGGGAGACTGACGGACGACTGTCCTGCTTTCTCCCATGATCCCGCCCGGAAAGGGGGGATCGGAAGGAGTATGCGTCATGAATACCGAAAACCGCCCCACCCGCACCGTGCCGCCGGAGATCCTCGCCGGGATCGGCGCCGGGCGCCTGACCTACGTCAAGTCCCTGACCTCCGCCGAGGTGCCGGCCCTGTTCCCGCAGGCGCCGGAACTGAGCCCCGATCTCGAACTCTGGGCCCTGCTCGGTGCCGACGGTACCCCGATTCTGCTCACCGACAGCCGCGAAGCCGCGATCGCCAATGCGGCCGAGCATGACATGGTGACCGTGAGCGTGCACTGAAGCACGCCACCTGGCCGGTCGCGATGCGGAGAGCTGCGGACGCAGGAACCAGCCGGGTTGAGAACCAGCCGTCTTGGCTACCAGCCGTCTTGGATTTCATGGGCTTTGAGGCCCTGGATTGTGTTTGGGCCTCAGACCCTGCAGGGCGCCGCGATCGCGGCGCCTTTTCTTTTGCGGGGTACGGCGTCGCGATTGCAGCGCCTATCTTTTTGCGGCCTTCGGGGAATGACGTCACGGTCGCGGCGGACGACGAGCGGGCGCCCTCGCTCCGGCTGCACCCGTCTGCCGGGCGACAGCGCCCGGCCGGATCACCCGATCTCGCTTCGGCGTCCCCGAAGCCCGCCAGTACGGACGGCCGCGCCGGAGCGGCGCGGATCAGGCCGCGTGGGAGGCGACCGGCTGGGTCAGCAGCGCATATAGCGCGGTCGGGTCGGTGGTCGCGCGCAGCTTGGCGGCCGTCGCGCCGTCGCGCAGCACGCGGGCGATCCGCGCAAGCGCCTTCAGGTGGTCCGCGCCCGAGCCTTCCGGCGCCAGCAGCAGGAAAACGAGGTCGACCGGCTCGTCGTCGAGCGCCTCGAAATCGACCGCCTTGTCGAGGCGGGCAAACAGGCCGAAGATCCGCGGCAGCGCGGGAAGCTTGCCGTGGGGAATGGCGACGCCGTGGCCGACGCCGGTCGATCCGAGCCGCTCGCGCTGGAGGAGCGTATCGAAGATCTCGCGCGCCGGCAGCCCGGTCAGCGTCGCGGCGCGCTCGGCAAGCTCTTGGATCGCCTGCTTCTTGCTGCTCGCCTTGAGCGAGGGCAACACCGCCTCGACGCCTAGAAGATCGCTCAAATCCATCGGATAAACTCCTTCCGCCCGAGGCCGGAATGGCGTCGGGCCGAACCGGCCCGCATCGCTGCGTGCCCCTTCCGCCCGGCTCGCGGCCGTGCGGACTTCAAACCCGGCCGCCCCTGCGAAGCGACCCAACCAGGACGCCACCGCGCTGTTCCGGCCAGGTGCGACAGCCGCGCGCGCTTTCAAGCGCCCGTTCCCGACAGCGTCGGATCGATCCAGCCGACATTGCCGTCCTGGCGGCGGAAGACGACGTTCACGCCGCCGTGGGCGGCGTTGCGGAACACGATCACCGGCGCTTCCGTCAGGTCGAGTTCCAGAACCGCCATGCCGACGGTCATGGTCTTCACCCGGGTCGCGGTTTCAGCCACCACCAGCGGGCTGTAATCGACGGGAACGTCCTCTTCCTCGTCGGGGGCGGCCAGCACGTAGGCCGCTGCGGCGTCGTCCGCGCCGTTGCGCCCGTGGTCGGTCCGGCCGCGAAGCCGGCTCTTGTAGCGGCTCAGCCGCCGCTCGATGCGATCCGCGGCCGCATCGAAGCTCTGATAGGCGTCATGGGCCAGCGCGCTGGTCTTCAGCACGATGCCCGTGTCGAGATGAAGGGAACATTCCGTCCGGAAGGCGGTGCCCTCGGGCTCGACGGTGGTGTGACCGTCATAGCCGCCATCGAAATATTTCCGGACGATCTCCTCGATCCGGTCCTCGATACGGCTGCGCAGGGCCTCGCCGATATCGATGTTCTTTCCCGAAACGCGCAGCGTCATCGGCTCTCCTGATCGCTCCGATCCATGCCTGCGGTCTGATCGACCGCCGTGTCCGCCGGCCGTCCGGGTGCTTGCGCATCCCTGCCGAGGCCGAACCTACAGTCGCCGGCCTCTCCGGCCGGAGGTCCGCAGGCTGCGGTGCCTCTCGCACCGGCCGCGCGGATCGTTGTTCATCCTTCAAGGCCCGCCGCCTGCGATAGTCTTGACACAATTGCCAGACCATAATTGCCGGAGGCTGCCTTCCGTACGTTCGCCGTCACGGCGAGCGTCCCGCAGCGGATCGTCGCAATCGAGGCGGCGTTCTAAGCGGGGGATAGCATCAAGTCAACGTCCATTCGTTAACATCGCCCTACCCGTCGGGGCGGTGCCTGTTCGCGTGCGCGCCTTCAGACGCCCGTTTGCGCGCTCGTTTCGTGTCGATCGGCGCGCATGGAGGACGCCTTCAGCGCGCGCGAACCGCGCACGAATCGTCCATTCGAACTGGAATCGGGTTCGACAGCCTCCCGTCTTTCACGCGCTTCTCGCCGTGGCGCGCTTCTCCCGCCGTCGATCGACTGACGACGGAATCCGCATCGATTCACGGTATTTGGCGACGGTGCGGCGGGCAATGTCAATGCCCGCGTCCCGCAACCGCTGCACGATCGTGTCATCGGACAGCACCGCAGACGGGTCCTCGGCATCGATCATCTGACGGATATGGTGGCGAACCGCCTCGGCCGAATGAGCATCGCCACCGTCGGCGGAAGCAATCGCCGAGGTGAAGAAATACTTCAACTCGAAGATGCCTCGGGTGGTCGCCATGTACTTGTTGGCGGTCACGCGGCTCACCGTCGATTCGTGCATGCCGATCTCGTCGGCGACGATCTTCAGGTTGAGCGGGCGAAGAAAGGCCACGCCCTTGCGGAAGAACGCATCCTGCTGGCGCACGATCTCGGTCGCCACCTTCAGCACCGTCTTGGCGCGCTGGTCCAGGCTCTTCACCAGCCAGTTGGCGGTCTGCAGGCAGTCCGACAGGTAGGTCCGCTCCGCCGGATCCTGCGAGGAGCGGACGATGGCGCTGTAATAGGTGCGGTTGACCAGCACCCTCGGCAGGGTGTCGCTGTTGAGCTCGATGCGGAATCCGCCATCGGCCGTCGGGCGCACCAGCACGTCCGGCACCACGGTCTGCACCGCATCGCTCGGTGCGAAGGCGAGCCCGGGCTTCGGGTCGAGTGCGCGAAGCTCTGCCAGCATCCCGGATAGATCCTCGTCATCGACCTTGCACAGCCGCCGTAGCTGCGCCCGGTCCTGCCGGGCGACGAGATCGAGATGGTCGACGAGGGTGCGCATCGCCGGATCGAACCGGTCGCGTTCGAGGAGCTGCAGGGCCAGACACTCGGCGAGCGTGCGGGCGCCGACGCCGGTCGGATCGAAGCTCTGGATGATCGCGAGCACGGCCATCACGTCGTCGAGCCCGGTGCCGAGCTGCTCTGCGACCTGGGCGGGATCGGCCCTCAGGTAGCCGGCCTCGTCGATGGCATCGATCAGCACCTGTCCGATCAGGCGGCGCGAGGGTTCGGGGATGGCGAGCGTGAGTTGCTGGGACAGGTGGTCGCGCAACGTGGACTCGACGGTCGCGAACGCCTCAAGCCCGGCTTCGCCGCCGCCGCCGGAACTCGTCCAGGCGTCGCCTGCAAGGCGCGACGGGTCGAGCCCGTCGAGATTTGGCTCGAACGCGGGCACGAGCGGCACGTCGTCGGGAAAGAGATCGCCGAGCGGCAGGTCCAGCCCGGCGCCGTCGGATGCCTCAAGGCCGGGCACGATGTCGAGATCGCGGTCGAGCCCGTGGGCGGCACCTGCCGTTTCGCCGCCCTCCTCCGAACGTCCGTCCGCGCCGACGGCCGCGCTGTCCGAGAACTCACCGGCTTCGAAATCATGGGATGCAAGCCCATCGCCGGTCACGTGGCGGTCGCCGCCATCGCCATCCGGACGGTCGAAGGCTGAATCGTTCGGACCGGAAACGGAATCGACGACATCCGGCGTGTCGTCTTCGCGCTCCAGAAGCGGATTGCGCTCGATCTCGGCCTCCACGAAGGCAACGAGGTCGAGATTCGACAGCTGCAGCAGCTTGATGGCCTGCATCAGCTGCGGCGTCATGACCAGGGACTGCGTCTGCCGGAATTCCAGCTTCGGGGAAAGGGCCATGACTGGCTAGAACGCCCTCGCTGCTGCGCCGATGCGGTTGTCCGCTGCGGATTGGTCCGTTTCTTGCGTAAGAAACTCTTCTCTTAGGTGTTACAGCGGCTTTGGCCGCGCTCAAAGCGTAAATTGTTCCCCGAGATAGAGACGGCGCACATCCTGGTTGGCGACGATGTCCACCGGGAGGCCTTCGGTCAGCACTTGGCCGCTGGCGATGATGTAGGCGCGGTCGATCAGCCCGAGCGTCTCGCGGACATTGTGGTCGGTGATCAGCACACCGATGCCGCGGCCGGTCAGGTGCCGCACGAGCATCTGGATGTCGCCGACCGCGATCGGATCGATGCCCGCGAACGGCTCGTCGAGCAGCATGAACGACGGCCGGGTGGCGAGCGCCCGCGCGATCTCGACGCGCCGCCGCTCGCCGCCCGAGAGCGCGGTCGCCGGCTGGTTGCGCAGATGCGCCACGCCGAACTCGGCGAGGAGGGTTTCGAGGTCCTGCTCGCGCTGCCTGCGGTCGGGCTCGACCACTTCCAGCACGGAGCGGATGTTCTCCTCCACCGACAGGCCGCGGAAGATCGAAGCCTCCTGGGGCAGGTAGCCGATGCCGAGACGCGCGCGGCGATACATCGGCATCCGCGTGATGTCGAAGCCGTCGAGGGTAATGGCGCCGTGGTCCGGCCGGATCAGCCCGGTGATCATGTAGAACACCGTGGTCTTGCCGGCGCCGTTGGGGCCGAGCAGCCCGACCGCCTCGCCCCGCCGCACCGACAGGCTGACGTCGCGCACCACCGCGCGGCGGCGGTAGCTCTTGGCGATGCCACTGACGACGAGTTCGCTGTCGGCGTGGTGCCCGATCTGACTCGCGTCGCCGTCGGCCGGATAGGCACGCGCGGCGGCCGGGGAGGGGATGGGGGTAACCGACATGCGGCAGCGGTCTCCTGATGGGCCTCAAACGCTGGCGCAGCGGAACGCGCGCCGGCGAACGGGCCTGCTATGGGTCGGCGCGCGGCCGGCCGGGCGGCCGGCCAGCGACGTCAGTTGCTCTTCGGGGCCGGAGCGCCGGGGGCCGCCGGCGCCTGGCTCGGCACCAGCAACATCTGAACGCGCTTGTTGGCGAAAACCTTCGCCTCGCCGGTCGTGAGATTGACCACGAGCCGGTTGCCCTTCACCACGTTGCCGTTCTGGGTGAGGACGACGTTGCCCGTCATCACCATGGTATCGGACTTCGCCTCGTAGACGGCCGCGTCGCCGGAGGCGGTCTGGTCCTTGTCGGTCAGGAGCACCTTCCCGGTCGCCTCCAGCTTCTCGATCTGCTGGCCGCCGGCGCCGCTCATCGCCTGGCCGGAAGCCGCAGGGGCAGCGGCGGGCGCGGCCGCCGGTGCGGCGCCGCCCGCGGCCGGCTGGCCGCCCTGGACATAATGGACGACGAGCTTCTCGGCCTGCAGCGTGCTTTCCGCCTGCTTGGCGATGACGTTGCCGGTGAAGATCGCGATGCCCTGCTTGTCGTGAACCTCAAGTTCGTTCGATTCGATGGCGATCGGCCCCTTGCCGCCGCCGCCGAAACCGCTGAACGGCGTTTCGCTTCCGCCGGCTCCGTCGCCGGTTGCCGCAGGCGCCGGCGTGGTCTGTGCCTCGGCGGGCCCTGCCAGCGCCAGCGCGAGCACCGCGGCGAGACCCCATGCGCCGGCGGTCGAGCGGACGCGGCCGGAGAAAGGCGCGCGGGATGCGAACCGCCGTGCGGCGATCATGGGGAGCATGGCGGTCATGGACGGCTCTCCGTTGAAGGGGCGCCCGGGGACGGGGCCACGGCTGGACTGGTAGCGGGGACGGTACCCGGAGCCGGCTCGGAAGGCGAGACCGCCGCGCCGGGTGCCATATCCGACGGCTTCGATGCGGACGGCTTCGATTCAGCCTTGCCGTCGATGGTGACGTGGACGCCGCCGCGGAACATCAGGCTGTCGCCGTTCTTGGCGCTCTCGCCGCCGCCCGCCTTGATCGAAAACGTCTGCGACTTGATCTGAAGCGGCGTTTCCGTGGTCATGTCGCCGGATTTCAGGTCGATGTCGGCGCTCGACATCACGCCGTCCTCGCCGGCCGTGGACTTGAAGCGGATATTGTCCCGGAGCTTGAGGATTTCCTTGCCGTTGTCGAAGATGCCCTTGTCGGCGGACACGTTCACGACCTTGCCGTCCCGCATGGTGATGACGGCGGAAATCTTCACGAGATCGATCCGATTCGGATCGGTGAGGCTCTGGATGGCCTGGTCGGCGGTGATCTCGTAAGAGCGGTCCGGCCCGTGGCCCGAGAGCCGCGGATGCTCCATCACGATGCCTTCGGACGAGAGCGACAGCGCGCTGATGTCGAGGCCCGGAACCAAGGAGCGCACGAGCGTGATACCGCCGAACACAAGGAGGATCACGACAGCGATCACCGGCAAGGCGATGCGCAGGAGCCGCACGCGCCGGCTGTGGCCGACCGCGGCGGCGCGCGCCCGCGCACGGCTCGCATCCGTGCTGGAGCCGACGGACCGCTGGCGCGGCCCGCGCACCGTGTCGTCCGGGTAGGCGACATCGTCGACGCCGGGGACACCCCTGTCCCGGACATCCACACGCGGCCCCGATCCGCTACCGGCCGGCATCCTGGATCTCTCGCTGCTTCTCATGCCCGCTAACGCTTGCTCGACGACATCCGCCCCGATCGGCCTGCCCGACAGTCTTCCTCGGGCGCGGCCCTCCCCTGTTTATCCCCGCTACAATTCAGATCGCGCGCCCGCTGCCAGCCGACGCATCAAGAATGTGCAAGGATATCGACTTCCGGCCACCCGGCAAGGTCGAGCCGGACGCGCGCCGGCAGGAACTCGTAGCAGGCACGGGCGAGATCGGCACGATCCTCGCGCGCCAGCATGGTTTCCAGCTTGGCCTTGAGCGCATGGAGATAGAGCACGTCGGAGGCCGCGTAGGCCACCTGGGCGTCGCTCAGCGTCTCGGCGGCCCAGTCCGAGCTCTGCTGCTGCTTCGAAAGGTCGACGCCGATCAGCTCGCGCGCCAGATCCTTCAGGCCATGCCGGTCGGTATAGGTGCGCACCAGCCGCGAGGCGATCTTGGTGCAGAACACCGGCGTCGCCATCACCCGGAAGGTCTCATAGAGGATGGCGAGATCGAAACGGGCGAAATGGAAAATCTTGGTCACCGACGGATCGGCGAGCAGGCGCGTGAGATTCGGCGCCTCGCGCTGGCCGCGCGCGATCTGCACGATGTCCGCCGTGCCGTCGCCCGGCGAAAGCTGCACCACGCACAGCCGGTCCCGATGGGGATTGAGCCCCAGCGTCTCGGTGTCGATGGCGACGGACGAGCCGTAGTTCGACAGATCCGGCAGGTCGCCGCGGTGAAGGCGGAACGTCATCGGCACCTCGATCGATACGGAAGCGCCGGGACGACGCCCCAAAAGAACGGCGTCTTCAAGACGACCGCGGGGAGAGATGGCGGCCATGGGCGCTGGCCGCAAGACCGAACGCCCGGGACCATGGCCCTTCGAGCAAACTGGATCGGCCGAGCAAACTGGATCGGCACACCGCTCGTGAACCCGCTCCACAGGAACGTAAGGCGGCTTAGGACCGGCGGAGGTGCCTTTCCGAAGCACGGCCCGAAAAACGGGGACGGCACTGCACAACGACAAAAAGCGCGTCCGGAAGCCGATCCGAACGCGCTTTTTGCTGAAATCCGCCGGACCGGGACCGCAGAGCGGTCACGCGGGCCGATCAGAGCCTCAGGCTTCAGCCTTCGGCGTCAGGATCTGGCGACCGCGATACATGCCGGTCTTCAGATCGATATGATGCGGACGGCGCAGTTCGCCCGAGTCCTTGTCTTCGACATAGGTCGGGGCCTTCAGCGCGTCGGCGGAACGGCGGAAACCGCGCTTCATGCGCGAGGTTTTTCTCTTCGGAACTGCCATCGTCGTCTCTCCGGTGTCGACACGCACCGTCCGCCGTTCGTCGTCGCAACGGCGCGTCGCGTCCACAGCCCTTATGGGAATGTGGCGGCCTTATACAGACATCTCTCGCACTTGACCAGTGGCTTTGCGCCACCGATCCCGACAGACGTCAGCCGTCGGGAAACAGGCACCCGAGCGTGCCGCCGGAGCGTGCGGCGAGGCTGGCGACGGTCGCCGCCCGCGAGGACACCGTGCGGGACGGCTTGCCGGCATCGCGCCGGATCGGGTTCGGCAGCACCGCCGCCATCAGCGCACCCTGGCGCGCGGTGAGCTTCGCGGCGTCCTTGCCGAAGGCACGCTCTGCGCCCGCCTGGATGCCGAACTCGCCGTCCGGCCCCCATTCGGCGATGTTCATGTAGATCTCGACGATCCGCCGCTTCGGCAGCACGAGATCGATCCACAGCGCCAGCGGGATTTCGAGCCCCTTGCGGATCACGTCGCGGCCCGGCCAGAGAAACAGGTTCTTGGCGACCTGCATCGGGATGGTGCTGGCGCCGCGCGTGCGGCGGCCGTCCATGTAGGCGTCCACCACCTTGTCGAACTCGACGGTATCGACGCCATAGTGGAGGCAGAGCCGCGCATCCTCCGACACGACCACCGCGCGCACGGCGGCCGGCGCGATCTCGTCGAACGAAACCCAGTCCCTCGTCACCGGCTGGAATGTCACCCAGCGCGCCAGCATGAGCGTGGAGACTGGCGGCACCACCCAGTAGACCAGCGTGAGCACGAATGGGGCGAGCACGACCACGCCGAGGGCCTTGAGCGCCCGCATCGCCCAGACCCGTCGCCGGCCCGACCGCGACGGCACCGCCGCAGGCACCACGCCGGCCGCTTCGCCGGGCTCCGCCGCCGCATCCCGGCCCGGTGGCACAGCGGCCTCCGCCGTTCGATGGTCGCCCGCCGGTGGCCCCGCGTCCTCGCCCGCACCCCAGCCGGCCGTCATGACGCCCTCGCGACGGTCACGGCGGCGGGACGGCGCGCCGGGGGCTGCGCGGCGGAAGAGGCATGCGGACCGACGAAGCCCGAGAGATGGCGGGCGAGTGCCCGGAACTCTTCGCTGCGGCTCGAGCGCCGGCGCCAGGCCAGCGCCAGCGTGCGCGCCGCGCGCGGATCGTCGTAAGGCACGATGGACAGATCCGTGCCGGCGGTGACGCCGCCTTCGATCGCGACCTTCGGCAGGAGGGTGACGCCGAGGCCGTTGTCGACCATCTGGACCAGCGTCGTCAGGCTGGAGGCACGGATGTCCTGCTGTTCGCGAAGCACGCCGTCGCCGACCGCCGAGAGCACGTGCTGGCGCAGGCAGTGGCCATCCTCCAGGAGGAGCAGCGGCTCGTCGCCGAGATCGGCGGGCCGGACGGCGCCGCGCCGCGCCAGCGGGTGCTCGCGCGCACTGACGAAGAAGAACCGATCCTCCCCGAGCGGCTCGATCTCCAGATTGTCGGCCGCATAGGGAAAGGCGATCAGGATGACGTCGAGCCGGCCCTCGCGCAGGTCCTCGATCAGCCCGCGCGTCAGATCCTCGCGCAGATGCAGCTTGAGCGCGGGATAGGCCTCCCGCAGCGACGGCAGGGCCCGGGGCAGCAGGAACGGCGCGATGGACGGGATCACCCCGAGACGCATCTTGCCCGACAGCGGCGCCCCCGCCGGCCGGGCGAGGCCGACCAGCGCCTCCGTATCGGCCAGGATGCCCCGCACCCGCTGCAGCACGGCCTCGCCCGCCGCGGTCAGCGCGACGACCCGGCTCGACCGGTCGACGAGGTCGGCCTCCATCACCTCCTCGAACGCGCGGATCGCCGCCGACAGGGTGGACTGGGTGACGTGGCAGATCTCGGCCGCACGGCTGAACGAGCGATGCTCAGCGAGCGCGACGAAATATTGCATCTGGCGGATGGTGGGCAGGGCGGACATGGGCCTCGGACGCGCTCGCAGGTGCGGATTGTCGCACCCCGGTGACGGACGGCATGCGGAAAATTGATCGATATCAAAAGCATGGAACCCCGCACGGCGTTCCATGCCCCAGAGGCCGCCGGAATGGCGGGGTCGCTGGTCTGCCCCACTATCGCATCGCTTTTATCGATCACACAATTCGGAATTATGACTTTGACCGATGAAGCCGCGTGTGCTTGAAACGGTTCCAGACGGCGCGCAGGCCCCTCCCGGCCCGCCGCCGCCGTGCATTCCGAATTCCCAATCGCGGATGCGCGCCCCTCATCGAGCGGCGGTAGGCCCGCCGTGCATTTACTCGCAGGAGAACACCGATGCTCGGAATCGGCGAAAAGCTTCCGTCGTTCAGCGTTGCCGGCGTGAAGCCGGGCTTCAACCACCACGAGGAAAACGGCGAGTCCGCCTTCGAGACGATCACCGAGGCGAGCTTCCCGGGCAAGTGGAAGGTCATCTTCTTCTACCCGAAGGACTTCACCTTCGTGTGCCCGACCGAGATCGCGGAGTTCGCGGCGCTCGCCAAGGAGTTCGAGGATCGTGACGCGGTGGTGCTCG
Organism: Pseudoxanthobacter soli DSM 19599; assembly: GCF_900148505.1. Taxonomy (NCBI): domain Bacteria; kingdom Pseudomonadati; phylum Pseudomonadota; class Alphaproteobacteria; order Hyphomicrobiales; family Segnochrobactraceae; genus Pseudoxanthobacter; species Pseudoxanthobacter soli. The sequence continues at coordinate 671,211 of NZ_FRXO01000002.1, forward strand.
GCGGCTCGACCGACAACGAGTTCGTGAAGCTCGCCTGGCGTCGCGACCACAAGGACCTCGACAAGCTGCCGATCTGGCAGTTCGGCGACACCAACGGCTCGCTGGTCGACGGCCTCGGCGTGCGCTCGCCCGATGGCGTCGCCTACCGCGCCACCTTCGTGGTCGATCCGTTCGGCGAGATCCAGCACGTCTACGTGAACAACCTCAATGTCGGCCGCAACCCGAAGGACACGCTGCGCGTGCTCGACGCTCTGCAGACCGACGAGCTCTGCGCCTGCAACCGCCCGGTCGGCGGCGAGGTGCTGAAGGTCGCCTGAGGCCTTCGGACCGCAGGCCGCGGCCGGTTTCCCGGCCGCGCTGCCGGCGGTCCGGCCACGCTATCGGACGAACGACGACGAGCCGCGACGGATCCGCCGCGGCTTTTCCTTGGCGGCGCGGGGCTTTTGAGGCCCGCCGCCGTTTCATGAGCCGGCCGGCCTTCCGCCACCGGGCGAACCCGTCGCCCGCCGGTCCGGACGAGCCGACGCACCGGCGTGCGTCATCGCGGCCGCCCGCGCATCGCCGCCGGCCCGTGCAGGAGAGCTTCCATGTCGATCGATGCCCTGAAGGACAAGATTCCCGATTTCGCCAAGGACGTGCGGCTGAACCTGTCGACGATGTCCGGCGACGAGACGCTGACGCCCCAGCAGAAATACGGCCTGTTCGTCGCCTGCGGCATCGCGTCCCGCAATCCGGTCGTGCGCGACGCCCTGATCGGCGAGGCCGCGGCGCACCTCAGCCCGGCTGCGCTCAATGCGGCGAAGGCGGCGGCGACGATCATGGGCATGAACAACGTCTATTACCGCTTCGTGCACCTCGCCTCGAACAAGCAGTACGGCACCCTGCCCGCCAAGCTGCGCATGAACATCATCGCCAATCCGGGCGTCGAGAAGATCGACTTCGAACTGTGGTCGCTCGCCGTCTCCGCCATCAACGGCTGCGGCATGTGCATCGACGCCCATGAGGCGGTGCTCGCCAAGCACGGCATGTCGACCGACCACATCCAGACGGCGGTGCGCTACGCCTCGATCATCGAATCGGCCGCGATCGCCGTCGAGGCCGCCGAGGCGCTGGCTGCCTGAGCCGGCTGCGGTCTCCGCCGCACGGCGGGAACTTCGCTGCCCGATCCGGTCCGGGGCTTGACCCCGGGCCGAAGAGACGCCATCCGATCACACGCAGCGTGGCGTGAGCGAGGATGACCGGACCATGGCGCAGAACGGCAAGACGGCGCAGCCCGGCCCCTCTCCCACCGCTGACCGCGCGGCGCTGCTCGACCGGCTTGCCGAGATCGCCGACACCGTGGAGCGCCGCCTGGCGGAACGACTCTCGGCGGCCGACATCCCCGACCGGCTCGCCGCTGCGATGCGCCACGGCACGCTCGGCGGCGGCAAGCGCTTCCGGCCGTTCCTCGTGATCGAATGCGCGCGCCTGTCCGGCGGCGGCGCGGTGCCGCCCGACGGCGCGGTCGAGGCCGCCGCGGCCATCGAGGCGCTGCACTGCTACAGCCTGATCCACGACGACCTGCCGGCGATGGACGACGACGACCTGCGTCGCGGGCAGCCGACGGTCCATCGCGCCTTCGACGACGCCACGGCGATCCTTGCCGGCGACGCGCTTCTCACCCTCGCCTTCGAGATCCTGTCCGATCCCGCGACCCACCCGGACCCGGCTGCCCGCATCTGCCTCGTCGGCATCCTGGCGCGCGCGGGCGGCCCCGCCGGCATGGTGGGCGGACAGATGCTCGATCTCGCGGCCGAGCACGCCGCCCCCAACGAGGAAACGGTGCGCCGCATCCAGTCGATGAAAACCGGGGCCCTGATCACCGCCGCCTGTGCGATGGGCGCAGTGCTCGGCGGCGCGGCCGACGCAGACCGGGCGCGGCTGTCGCGCTTCGGCGACGTCATCGGCCTTGCCTTCCAGCTCGCGGACGACCTGCTCGATGTCGACGCCGCGGCCGAGGACGTCGGCAAGCGCACCGGCAAGGATGCCGACCGGGGCAAGGCCACGCTGGTCGCGCTCCACGGCGCCGCGTGGGCACGCAGCTGCCTCGCCGACCTCGTCGCGGAAGCGGAGGGCCTGCTCGCGCCGTTCGGCCCGGCCGCGGAGATGCTCCGCGAAGCGGCCCGCTTCGTCGCTGATCGGCGCTCCTGAAGGCGTCCTGTCCGGATCGTCAGATCGGTCGATCCGAACGACAGGGATAGGCGCTAAAGCCGGGGCGGGCGCACCGGGCGCCGCGCGAGTCCGTGCGCGGTTTTCGCCCAGTGATGGGGCCTGCGAAGCCATTCCCACGTCGCGCGCAGCATCGAGAGCGACAGCAGCAGCGTGTAGATCGGCCAGCTGAACAGCAGCCGTGGCGAGACGCCGATCGGGCGGGCCTTCAGCACGGCGACGGCAAGCGAAACCGCGGTGGCATAGCCGAGCAGCAGCGCCGCGATCGCCAGAGTGAAGCCGATATCGCCGCGGAACGAGCCGTCCGGCCCGGCGACGGGCCTGCCCATGAGTGTGAGCCCTGCGAGAACCAGCCAGAGCGGCAGCACCGCGTTGGCGAAGAGGCCGCCGAAGAACTGGATCTGCAGCGCGAGGAACCCCCGCGCGCCGAGCGCCCGCCACAGCCCGACCGGCGTGCGCATGTGCACCATCCAGGTCTGCAGCCAGCCCTTCTGCCAGCGGCCGCGCTGCCGCAGCCACGCCCGCAGGGTCAATGGCGCCTCTTCGTAGGTGGTGGAGGCGATCACCGTCGAGCGATAGCCCGCATGGGCGATGCGCACCGCCAGGTCTGCATCCTCCGTCACGTTCCACGCATCCCAGCCGCCGAGCCGGCGCAGCACCGACAGCCGGAAGTGGTTCGATGTGCCGCCGAGCAGGAACGGCAGATCGGCGTGGGCAAGCAGCGGCAAAACGCCATCGAACAGCATGGCATATTCGATGGCGAACAGGCCGGTGATCCAGGCATCGCCGCCATGGTCGATGGAGAGCCGGGCCTGCACGCAACCGAGGCGAGGCCCGCCTGCGGCGAACGCCGCCGCCGCATCGAGCAGTTGGTTGCGGTCCGGCCGGTCTTCGGCATCGAACACCGTCACCAGTTCCCCGCGGGCGTGGACGAGGCCGACACCGAGCGCCTTCGGCTTGGTGAGCGGGCCGCAGCGCGGGACCATCACGATCTCGAACGGCGGCCCGAGCTTGCGGCGGGCGAGTGCATGGAGCGTGGCGATGTCGTCGTCCTCGACCAGGAGCTTGATATCGAGCCGGTCGCGCGGATAACGCAGCGCCGAGATGTGCAGGAGCAGACGAGAGACGACGGCCGCCTCGTCGCGCAGCGGCACGAGCACGGTGTAGACCGGCAGCTTTTCCGGCGGAAGGGCACCGGGTGCGCACTCATCGCGCGGCCGCATTGGCGGCTGGAACCCGCCCTTCGCGAGAAGGCGCCGCGCCGTCTCGCGCAGCGCGGCCTGGGCGAGAAAGCCGATGCACATCGCGATGTTGGCGAGGTCGAACACCACGCGGGGCGCCAGGGCGACACCGGCGAGGACGGCGGCCGATAACAGCGCGAGGAGCATGACCTGCCCCCTCGTCGCCGCCCGACGGGCCAGCCGGTCGCCCGACGCCGCGACAAGGCCGGCCAGCATGTCGTCGACATCGCGAATCGCGACACGGCGCAGGTTGGCTCGCGCCGGACATCGTCCCTTCTGCGAGCGGATGCGGGCGAAAGCCGCCGCAAGTGCCTCCGGATCGACCAGCCGGATGCGACGGCGCAGGCTGGGGTTGCGGCCGAGCAGCACGGCGAGCCGGCCGGCGGTCTTCGCCGTGACCGCGACCGCGACCATGGGACCCTCCGGCCCGTGGCCGATCTCGATCAGCGGGATCTCGCCGGTCGCCGGCATTCCGCGGCCGTCGAGGGTGCGCAGCGCCTCATCGAGCGCCGCTTCGGCGATCATGGGCAGGCCGAGAACCGCCGCCATCAACTCGGCCGTCGATATCCGACCGTCCCGCCCCAAGACGAACGCCCCACGCCCCCCGGGCGTGGCCACCGCCTTCAGGCGGCGGACCGCATCATCCCGGCCGATTCCCCATCCCCGGTCGTCGCGGACCGACGGACGGGCTTCAGCCCGCACAATCGCTCACGACCCGATACCACCTATCAGTGTGGATATTTCAGGTTGCGTTGGCAATCGGCTTGCAGCGGAAACGGCAGAAAAGCGCAAACGTTGCCGGACGCCGCAGGCACGATCCTCGGACGTGCCCCTCAGGTGCCGAGATAATGCAGCGTGACGTCGCGGCGATGCCCTTCAAGGCGATGTTCGACAACGAAGATGCCCTGCCAGGTGCCGAGATCGGCGCGGCCATGCACCACGGGAATCGCGAGGTTCACACCCGTCAGCGCCGACTTGACGTGGGCCGCCATGTCGGCGGGGCCATCCAGAGAGTGGCGCCAGTTCCAGTCCATCGGGACCAGGCGGTCATAGGCGTCCATCAGGTCGGCGCTCGCGCTCGGGTCTGCATTCTCCTGCACGGCGAGCGATGCGGAGGTGTGGCGCAGGAACACCGTCAGCAGGCCTTCGACGGCCTGGACGGAGGTCAGCCACCGATCGACGAGGCCGGAGATATCGACCATGCCGCGCCCGGTGGTCGGCACCTCCACGCGGGCAATGGCCTGCCGGCTCGCGAGCCCGGGACCGAAGACGGTCTTGATGCTTGGTTTGTCATCGACGGTCGAAGCCATTGCGTTCCTCCATCAACCGATGCCGGGACGCAGCGTCTTGCCGCGCTGTCGTCCGGGGCATCGCCTTCGTCTTCAGGTTGGGCGAGGCTGTCAGCCTCCGCCCGGGGCCGGGGCCGTCGCGGCAGCCGGCGGAGGCGTCGCATCCGAAGGGCTCGCGCCCTGAAGCAGGATGTAGCCCTCGGGATTGTCGGGGCACAGGCCTCCGGCGCACTCCAGGACGGTCGACACGCCGTTGCCGAACGACATCGCGAACGCCAGCACCAGCGCCACGACACCGAGAAGGCCCATCTTCGCCCCCGCGGGAATCGGCGCGAACTGTCGATCGAACAGCAGCATAGCAGCGCTGCCAAGCACGATGGCCATAAAAAGCACCAGCGCCCACGTGTAGAAATGCAGCCCGAGGATCGCATCGCCGAACGTGCCGGTGCCGGGCACGATATGCAGCAGCGTCTGCCGCGTGGAGATGGCGGCGCCGACGAGCGCCGAGAGGATGACGATGCCATAGTGGCTGGGGCGCGGGCCGAACCGCACGTTGAGCGCGAGCCCGACCATGACCGCCGCGAAGGCGCTGCGCTGCAGCAGGCAGAGCGGGCACGGCAGTTCGCCGTTGAGAAGCTGCGCGGCGAAGCCGATCAGCAGGACGGCGCCGACGGCGAGAAGACCGAGGATGTTCAGGGTGCGAGACAGGGACGGCGACATCGTTCGGCGCTCCTCAAAGCACGATCGCGAGGGGATCGGTCGCGTGCAGGCGGAACAGCACGAGCGTCACGATCAGCGACAGCACCAGAAGCGCGAAGGCGGCGTTTCTTCGCCCCGCCCAGACGCAGAGCAGCGCCGCCGCCTGCGCGAAGAACGGCAGACTCATCATGTCGAATTCTCCCCAGCCCGTCTCTTTAAATGATGCTTAAATGATGCTGCCCGCCCGGTGTGCCCTGGCGCCCCGGCTGCTCCGGGCGCCGTTCGACGCCCTTGCCGCCAGAGTGCGGAATCCTAAAGGATTCTCGCTCCGGCAGGCAGTCTGGCCAGACGGAAAAACATGCGGAGCGAAGGAACTGCGGCCGTCGGCGGCTGCGACAAAACCGCTTGCGGGGCGCTGGGGCAGGCCGGGATGGCAGGGCGGCCCGCCGGAATGCGCGTCAGGCGCGGAAATGCTTGGAGAGTTTCAGGCCCTGCGCCTGATAGTTCGACCCGAGATCCTGGCCATAGAGCACGTCCGGGCGGGCCGACATGCGCTCGTAGACGAGGCGCCCGACGACCTGACCGTGATCGATGATGAACGGCACCTCGTGGCTGCGCACCTCGAGCACCGCGCGCGACCCCGAGCCGCCGGCGGCGGCATGGCCGAAGCCCGGATCGAAGAAGCCGGCATAGTGGACGCGGAATTCGCCGACCAGCGGATCGATCGGCACCATCTCGGCGGCAACCTCTGGCGGTACATGCACCGCCTCGCAGGAGGCGAGGATATAGAACTCGTCCGGATCGAGGATCAGGCTCGCCTCGCCGCGGGTGGTGACCGGCTCCCAGAAGTCGTAGAGGTCGCAGCCGCCCTTAAGGTCGATGTCGATCACGCCCGTATGGCGCTTGGCGCGGTAGCCGATCGGACCGCCGGGCTCGTGGCCGCCGAGAAGGTCGACGGTGAGATGCAGGCCGCCCGCCACCACAGGCCGGCCCGGAAAGACGATGCCTTCCCGGTCGTGAAGGGCGAGAAGTTCGCGGTCGTCGAGACCGGCCTCGCCGCGCCGGAAGCGGATCTGCGACAGCGTCGAACCGGCGCGCACCAGCACGGGAAAGGTGCGCGGGCTGATCTCGGCATAAAGCGGACCGTGGTAGCCGGCGGGCACCGTGTCGAACGCGCGGCCGGAATCGGTGATGACGCGGGTGAAGACGTCGAGCCGTCCGGTGGAGCTCTTCGGGTTGGCGGTCGCCGAGATACCGGCGGGAAGCGCCAGCCGCTCCTCGATCGGCACGAGATAGACACAGCCGGTTTCGAGCACGGCGCCGCGGCTGATGTCGATCGAATGCAGCGTGAGCTTGCCGAGCTTGTCCGCCACGGTGGCGTTCGGACCGGTGAGGAAGCTCGCCCGGATGCGGTGGGCGACGTTGCCGAGCCGCAGATCGAGGCTCGCGGGCTGCACCTGTCGCGCCGTCACCGGCACGTCGCTCGCAATGATGCCGGCCTCGATCAGGTGGCGGATCTCCTGCCGGGGCAGGATGCCGGCCGTCGCGTCGCTCATCGTCCATCCTCGCTGAAGCGGCGCCGGCCGATGTGCCCCCGCCCCCCGGGGAAAATCGCGCACGAACGGTGCCGCCGCCGTTTCCTTCTGCTAGCCGATCATGAGCCGCCTGTACAGGAAGCCGCGTTCGGCGTTGACGCGCCCGGCCGGGGGGAATAAGTACGAAGACGTTCCGTGGTGATTTGGCCGGCCGGCTTGCAGCCACGTTAAACAACTCGCTAAAAGGCCGAGTGGGCATCCGTCCCGGACGGCGGGGCCCGTGCTGGATGGCGGATCGGGCGAAGCCCGCCGTGTCCTGTCATGGGGTTCCGCCGCGGCGTTCGTTGACCCGGCTCGGCATCTGTCGGCCGGGTTTTTTGATGCCCGAACGGGAACCGCCGGAGGTTCGACCCATGACCAAGACCACTACTGCTCCCCAATCGCCCCGCCGCTACCGGCCCGCGACCGAACTGGTCCACGGCGGCACCATCCGCTCCGGGTTCGGCGAGACGTCCGAGGCGATGTTCCTGACACAGGGCTTCGTCTACGAGACCGCCGAGGCCGCCGAGGCCCGGTTCAACGGCGCGGATCCCGGCTTCATCTATTCGCGGTTCTCCAACCCGACCGTCGCGATGTTCGAGGAACGCATGGCGCGCCTTGAAGGCGCGGAGGATGCGCGCGCCGTGGCGAGCGGCATGGCGGCGGTGACCTCGGCGCTCCTCTGCATGCTGAAGGCCGGCGACCATGTGGTGGCGCCACGCGCCATGTTCGGATCGTGCCTCTACGTCATCGAGGAGCTGCTGCCGCGCTTCGGCGTCGCCTCCACCATCGTCGACGGCACCGACCTCGACGCCTGGCGCGCGGCGGTGCGGCCCGAAACGAAGGCGTTCTTCCTGGAATCGCCCACCAACCCGACGCTGGAACTCGTCGACATCGCCGCCGTGGCGGAGATCGCGAAGTCGGCCGGTGCGACGCTGATCGTCGACAACGTGTTCGCGACCGCGCTGCACCAGTCGCCGCTCGAACTCGGCGCCGACGTGGTGATCTATTCCGCGACCAAGCACATCGACGGCCAGGGCCGCTGTCTCGGCGGCGTAATCCTGTCGTCGAAGAAGTGGATCGCCGACCACCTCCACAACTTCCTGCGCCAGACCGGCCCGTCGATGTCGCCGTTCAATGCCTGGGTGCTGCTGAAGGCGCTGGAGACATTTCCGCTGCGGGTGGAACGCCAGACGGCGACGGCGGCCCGGCTCGCCGACCACCTCGCCGGACAGCATGGCATCGCGCGCGTCATCTATCCCGGCCGCCCCGATCATCCGCAGGCGGACCTCGTCGCGCGGCAGATGCGCGCCGGTTCGTCGCTGATCGCCTTCGAGCTCGAAGGCGGCAAGGAAGCGGCGTTCGCGTTCTCCAATGCCTTGCGACTCATCCGCATCTCCAACAATCTCGGCGATGCGAAGAGCCTCATCACCCATCCGCAGACCACCACGCACCAGCGCCTTTCGGAAGAGGCGCGCCAGGCGCTCGGCATCGGCGGGGGACTGCTCAGGCTTTCCGTCGGGCTGGAGGACGTCCAGGACCTGATCGAGGACATCGACGCCGGCATTGCGGCGGCGGGTGTTGCGGCCGGCCGGCCGCGGGTGGCGAAAGCCGGATAACGAGGCGGAGGCGGGCCGACATGGCGGGTGAGGATTCCGGCGGAACCCAGGCGGGCGGCGGGAAGGACAGCGCGGCGGGAGCCGGGTTCGACTTCCTGGTGAACACGCCGCCGACCGGCGCGGTCGGCACGCTGCTCCTTGCTCACGGTGCCGGGGCGGCGATGGATTCGTCATTCATGAACCGCTTCACCGGCCATGCCGTGCTCGCCGGCCTCACCATCTACCGCTTCGAGTTCGCCTACATGGCCGAGCGCCGGCAGAGCGGGCGCAAGCGCCCGCCGCCCGCCGCGGCGAAGCTCGTGGGCGAATTCCGCGCGGCGCTCGACCAGTGCCTCGCGGTCACGGAAGGTCCCGTGCTGATCGGCGGCAAGTCGCTCGGCGGACGGGTCGCGGCGATGCTCGGCTGCGAGGACGATCTCGACCCGCGGGTCGCCGGTGTCGTCTGCCTCGGCTACCCCTTCCATGCGCCCGGCGACGCGGTGGGCGACACCGCCGCGGCCCGGCTCGCCCCGGTCGAGACGCTGCGGCGCCCGACCCTGATCGCCCAGGGCGAGCGCGACCCGTTCGGCAATTATGACGAGGTGTCCGCGCTGAAGCTGCCGGACAATGTGCGCGTGCTCTGGTGTGAGGACGGCAGCCATGACCTCGCCCCGCGCGGCGGCTCGCCAGCGACGTGGGAAGGCAACCTGCGCGCTGCCGCCCAGGTCGCGGCGGCCATGCTCGGCTGAGCTTGCCGAAAGCAACGCGCGGTCGAAGTTCGGCCGGCCTGCCCCGCACCGGCATCGGGGCAGCCATGCCCCCGCCCCTGTGGACAAGACCGCCGCTCACCCGCTACAGCACCGGCGAGCCCGACCCGCGCCATCCCTGGAGCGCGCCTCGCCCGGACGCAGCCCGTCCGACCGGCGGCGCGATCGCTTCGGCCGGTGGACCCGGGCGCCATGTCGCAACTACAGAGTCGCAACCACAGACGGATCCGCAGCCGTGGGCGCATCGCATTCCCTCTCCCCCGCTCCTTCCGCCGCCGTGGAGACGCGCCCGATCGACGGCAAGGCGTTCGCCGCCGGGCTGCGCGACGAGATCAAGGCCGAGGTCGCCTCGCTGAAGGCGTCCCACGGGCTGACGCCGGGCCTCGCGGTCGTGCTGGTCGGGGAAGACCCGGCGAGCCAGGTCTATGTGCGCAACAAGGGCCAGCAGACGATCGAGGCCGGGATGGCCTCGTTCGAGCATCGCCTGCCGGCGACCACGACCGAAGCCGAACTCATCGCGCTGGTGGACCGTCTCAACGCCGATCCGGCGGTGGACGGCATCCTGGTGCAGCTGCCGCTGCCGAAGGGCGTCGACGAGCGCGCCGTTCTGGCGGCCATCGCCCCCGCCAAGGACGTCGACGGATTCCATGTCGTCAATGCCGGGCGGCTGGCCGTCGGGCTCGACGCGCTGGTGCCCTGCACCCCGCTCGGCTGCCTGATGCTGCTGAAGCACCATCTCGGCTCGCTGTCGGGCCTGGAAGCGGTCGTCGTCGGGCGATCCAACATCGTCGGCAAGCCGATGGCGCAGCTCCTCCTCAAGGAAGATTGCACCGTGACCATCGCCCATTCGCGCACCCGCGACATCGCCGCGGTCTGCCGCCGCGCCGACATCCTGGTCGCTGCCGTCGGCCGGCCACAGATGGTGCGCGGAGACTGGATCAAGCCGGGCGCCACCGTGATCGATGTCGGCATCAACCGCGTGCCGGCGCCGGATCTCGGAGAGGGCAGGACGCGCATCGTCGGCGATGTCGCCTATGCGGAAGCCCTGGGCATCGCCGGACTGATCACGCCGGTTCCGGGCGGCGTCGGGCCGATGACCATCGCCTGCCTCCTGCGCAACACCGTCACCGCAGCACGGCGCCGCGCCGGGATCTGACCGGCGCAGGCATCCAGGCCGCGTAGGCATCCGGGCTGCCGCCGGGCCGTTCCGGCCGGAGAATGTCCGCCCGGCAGCTTGGGCCTATTCCCGCCGCAGCACGCGGTCGATCAGAACGTCGCTCCACAAGGTCGACTTGTGCGCCGCCTTGATGCGTGCCGGATCGTAGTCGCGGTCGACCCATTCCAGGAAGCTCAGGCCCGCGGGCTCGCCTTCGGCGCGGTAGTGGTCGAACATCAGGTCGAGCACGCCGGTCTTCGACGAGCGCACATGGCCGAACCGCAGCGAGAGCTGCTTCGCCGCCTCGGCGACCGGCTTTCCGCGTGCGAGGATCAGGTAGAGCGCGGAGGCGAGCCCCGCCCGGTCGGAGCCGGACTTGCAGTGGATCAGCGCGGGATATTCGATGCGCTCGAACAAGGCGGCGGCATCGTGGATCATCTCACGCGTCGGCGCGCCGCGCGACCACAGCGGCAGGGATTCGAGCGTGAGGCCCTCACGTTCGCAGGCGTCGCGTTCGAGCGCGAAAGCGCCGAGTTCACGGTCGCCCCTGAGCCACACCACCGTGCGGATGCCGTTGCGCGCCGCCCACGCGATATCGAGCGGCGAAGGCTGGGCCGAACGCCACAGCCGGTCGTCGACCCTGTGGCGGTTGCGGTAGAACAGGCGGAAGATGCCGGCGTCGACGACGATGAGGTGCAACCACGCCTTCACCCGTCGGCGCAGGCCGACGATCGGCCGCCGGCTTTTCGCCCGCAGCTTGTCGCGGTGCCGCTCTCGGCCCTCGGCGTCCCGGAAGAATTTCAACGATCCCGCACCCGGTTCGATCGGCTGGCTCGGCGGCGGTGAAGCCCGCGCCATGTCGGGCCGCTTCTTGACATGTCGGGCCGCTTTTTGACCGATCCGGCCGGCTCGCGCAAGCGCGCGGGCCCGCATGGCCGCCGCGCGGGCGCCGCAAGAGCGGCACCGACCGGCACAAGCCGGCTCATCCCGTTGAAATAACGGACATTTGTTCGACGACGATCCGGAACGGGAGCGGAATCGCGCGGCGCCCTTGCGCCGGCCTCAAACCGCTGCGACGATGCCGTTCGCGTGGAAACACGGCGTGGAGTTCCGAACCGAAGGCCTCGACAAGAACATCAACGAGGAGACCGGCGATGAGCGGAAACGATCGGGGCGCGTTGAGCGGAGACGAGGCGCCCCCGGCGCCACCCTCGAACGCCCGTCTCCCCGACGGCGAGGCCGTGCTCGGGGACGTTCGCGTGGAAGAGGACGAGCAGCCCGTCACCACACCAAGGGCGGCGGCACCGCGCTGCATCGCCGTCGTCGGTCCCTACGGCAGCGGCAAGACCTCGCTGGTGGAAGCCATGCGGCTGCGCGGCGACGATGTCGTCCGCGCCGCATCCTGCCGCGAGGGCGGTCATCCGGCCACGGCGCGCCACGACGCCGGCCGGGCGGAGACCATCGCTCGCGATGCCGCCGAGAGCCCGGAAAGCCGCGTCCACACCATGGGCACCGAGGCGACGGTGACCGGGTTCGCCTTCATGGGCGACGACTACGCCCTGGTCGACTGCCCGGGCTCGATCGAGTTCTGTGCCGAGATCGACGGCGTGGTCGCGGCCGCCGACCTCGCGCTCGTGGTGTGCGAGGCCGACGCGCGCAAGCTGCCGGCGCTCCAGGTCATCCTCAAGAATTTGGAGGAGCGGGGCATTCCCCGCGTGCTGTTCCTCAACAAGATCGACCGCGCGGACGGCGGCATCCGCGAGACGCTGGAGATGCTGCAGAGCGCGAGCCGCACGCCGCTGGTGCTGCGGCAGATGCCGATCTGGCGGGACGGCATCGCCACCGGCTTCGTCGACCTCGCGCTGGAGCGGGCCTATGTCTATCGCGAGCACGCGGCGAGCCGGGTGATGGCGATCCCCGATATCGAGCGCGCGCGCCAGGTCGAAGCGCGGTTCGAGATGCTGGAGCGGGTCGCGGACTATGACGACGCGCTGCTGGAAGAACTCCTGTCGGACATCGAGCCGCCGCGCGACCGGGTGTTCGACGACCTCGCGCGCGAGATGGCGGAGGGACTGATCTGCCCGGTGTTCATCGGTTCGGCGGCACGCGGCAACGGCATCTTCCGCCTGATGAAGGCGCTACGCCACGAATCGCCGTGCGTGGATGCCACCCGCACCCGCCTCGGGCTCGAAGCGGCCGGCGGCACGGTCGTGCAGGTGATGAAGACCTTGAACGACCCCCATCTCGGCAAGCTGTCGCTCGCCCGCGTGCTGTCCGGCAGCCTCGCCGAGCAGGCCACGCTGTTCACGGCATCGGGCGCACAGGTGCGCTCGACCGGTCTCTACCGGCTGGAGAAGGGCCGGGAGCCGGTGCGGCGCGGCCCGGCCGGCGACGGCGAGATCGCCGCCCTCGCCCGGCTCGACGGTGTCGCCACCGGCGCGACGCTGACCTCCCGGCGGGGCGGCGGGCTTGACCTGATCGCGCTCGCGCCGCCGCCGCCGGTGCTCGCCGTCGCGGTCGCCCCCGCGGAACGTAAGGACGAGACCAAGCTGACCGGCGCCCTGCAGAGGCTGTGCGAAGAGGACGGCGGCCTCGCGGTCGTCACGGATGCCGTCACCGGCGAGATCCGGCTCTGCGGCCAGGGCGAGATGCACCTCAAGGCAGCCATCGAGCGGCTTTCCGGCCGCTTCGGCCTCGACGTGCTGCGCCGGGCGCCCCGCGTCGCCTACCGCGAGGTCATCGCCGCTCCCGTGACCGTCCACAGCCGCCACAAGAAGCAGTCCGGCGGCCACGGCCAGTTCGCCGACATAACGGTCGCATTCTCCCCCGGCGGGCGCGGCGAGGGTTTCCGGTTTTCCCAGCAGGTGATCGGCGGCACCGTGCCGAAAACCTATTTCGGCGCAGTCGAGGCCGGGATCGCCGAAACCCTCGGCGAGGGACCGATGGGCTTTCCCGTGGTCGATCTCCAGGCGGTGCTGATGGACGGCGCCCACCACGCGGTCGATTCTTCCGAGCAGGCGTTCCGTGCCGCCGCGCACCTTGCGGTGCGCGAGGCGCTGGCGCGGGCCGGAACCGTGCTGCTGGAGCCGGTGCTGTCGGTGGTGTTCGACGTGCCGACGGAGGCGACCGCCCGGATCGCCGCCATCGCCGCCACCCGGCGCGGCCACATCACGGCCTGCGAGCCCAGGGCGAGCTGGCCCGGGTGGGACACGGTGCATGCGCTGATCCCGGAGGCCGGCGTTCAGGATCTGATCCTCGACGTCCGCTCGGCGAGCGCCGGCGTCGGCGTCTTCCGCTCCGCGTTCCACCACCTCGCGGAAGTGGAGCCGCGGCTTGCCGCCGAGATCGCCGAACGCCGCCGGCGGGATGCCGCGTAAAAAAACCGCGTTTCGCCGCAATCGCACCGGAATAAAGCAGGTCCGCGAAGCGTAATAACGCAGAGGTGGACCGTGCCGCGCCGCCCGCTCGCCCGCTCGTTGGGCGCCCCGGCCGGCGTGAGCACGGACCGTAAGACCCTATCCCGCCCGGATCGCCCCGATCCGAACCGGCGCGGATGTGGTCGGACATGCGAAGCGGAACGAGGGAGCCATCCAATGCTGATCAAGCGTCCACGCCGGTGGGAGATCCCGGAATCCGAGGCGACCCCCGAGGCCGTGTTCTTCGGCCGCCGCCGCTTCCTGAAGGGTGCTGCCGCCATTGCCGCCGCCACCACCGCGCTCGGCGCCACCCAGGCCGACGCGGCGAGCCTGTTCGGCAATCTGTTCGGCGGCGACGACAGCGCCAAGCCTGCGGCACCCGAGGCCCCCGATCCGACCGCCGACCTCTATCCCGCCAAGCGCAACCCCGCCTTCACGCTCGATCGCGCGGTGACGCCCGAGCCGGTTTCGTCGACCTACAACAACTTCTACGAATTCGGCACATCGAAGGGCATCTACCGTGACGTCGGCTCGCTGCGCACACGGCCCTGGACCGTCGAGATCGCGGGCATGGTGGAAACGCCGCGCACCGTCGGCATCGACGACCTGATCCGCGCGATGCCGCTGGAGGAGCGGCTTTACCGCCACCGCTGTGTCGAGGCGTGGTCGATGGCGGTGCCATGGACGGGCTTCCCGCTTTCCAAGCTCGTCGAATACGCCAAGCCGCTTTCGGGCGCGACCTACGTGCGCATGGAAACCTTCCTCGACACCGCCATGGCGCCGGGACAGAAGGCACCTTTCTATCCGTGGCCCTATGTGGAGGGGCTGACCATGGCCGAGGCCACCAACGACCTCGCCTTCATGGTCACCGGCGTCTACGGCAAGCCGCTCCTGAAGCAGTTCGGTGCGCCGCTGCGCCTCGCCGTGCCGTGGAAGTACGGCTTCAAGTCGGTGAAGTCGATCGTGCGCCTGACCTTCACCGACAAGCGGCCTGAGACCTTCTGGGAGAGCCTGCAATCCTCGGAATACGGCTTCTGGGCCAACGTCAACCCGGCGGTGCCGCACCCGCGCTGGAGCCAGGCGACCGAGGAGGTGATCGGCACCGGCGAGCGCGTCGCGACCCAGATCTACAACGGCTACGGGCCTGAAGTGGCGGGTCTCTACAAGGATCTCGGTTCCGAGCGGCTGTTCATGTGATGCTTTGTGACGGCCGTCGCCGCACGCCGCGTTTGCCGCAGTAGCCTCCGCTCCTTTGTCGTCATAACGTCATGAGCCGGCCGTCATAAAGTCGGCCTGAGCTCTTTTGCACCGGTATCCGAACGGTTCGAACGGATGGGCCGCGAGCGCTTTTTTGCGCCGCGGCACGGCCGTACCGGCCGGACCGGGTCCGGCGGGAAGAAGGCTCCTGATCGAGGCCGGGCAGGCTCGCCCGGCAGGAACCACCGGCCGCGCGGTTCGGCCGGCAGCACGAGGGCGACGCGGCGCGCGAGGGGGACGTGGGCCGAGGTTGCCGGCGTGGGCGTTGTTTTGGGGGGCACGATGACGACGTCGAGACCGATCTCGCGCGCAGCCTTCGGGAAGGGCTTCGGAGCGCCGCAGCCCGAAAGGCGTGCGCGCCGTGGCCGCGGCGTTCCGTCGGAGGCCGCTGAAGCGGACCCGCCCGTCGCCTGACGCACCGGGCCGCGCCCTGCCGCCCGCCTTCTCGCCGATCCCGCCTTTTCCGATCTCGCGCTAGAGTTCGCCCATGGCCCTGCAATTCCCAGTCCTGCGCCCGCGCGGCATGCGCTATGTCCCGAACCTTTGGGATTTGTTCGCCTTCGTCCTGGTGTTCGGCACGCTGATCCTTCTGTCGCGCGGCGCCGAGCAGACGCTGGTGCCGCTGACCCAGATGGAGCAGACCCAGATCTCGCTCGACCCGGCGATGCTGCCGGAATATGCGCTGCGCACCACGCTGCGGATGCTGCTCGCCATCGTCGCCTCGCTGGTGTTCACCTTCATCTACGCCACCATCGCCGCCAAGAGCCGGCGCGCCGAGATGGTGCTGATCCCGTTCCTCGACATCCTGCAGTCGGTGCCGGTGCTGGGCTTCCTGTCCTTCACCGTGGTCGGCTTCATGAACATGTTCCCGGGCCAGGTGCTGGGCGTGGAACTCGCGGCGGTTTTCGCGATCTTCACCAGCCAGGCCTGGAACATGACCTTCAGCTTCTACCAGTCGCTGAAGACGCTTCCGACCGATCTGGTGGAGGCCTCGCGCTCGTTCCGCCTGTCGCCCTGGCAGCGGTTCTGGCGGCTCGAGGTGCCGTTCTCGATGCCGGGCCTCGTCTGGAACACGATGATGTCGATGTCGGGCGGGTGGTTCTTCGTGGTCGCGTCCGAGGCGATCTCGGTCGGCAACACGACCTACACGCTGCCGGGCATCGGCTCCTACGTGGCGCTCGCCATCGACCAGAGCAACCTGCCGGCGATCGGCTACGCGGTGCTGGCGATGCTCGTGATCATCCTGATCTACGACCAGGTGCTGTTCCGCCCGCTGGTGGCGTGGGGCGAGAAGTTCCGCTTCGAACAGTCGGCGAGCGGACAGGTGCCGCGCTCCTGGCTGCTCGATGCCATCAAGCGCACGGCCGTGTTCCAGAAGATGCTGGAGCCGCCGGCGGCCGCGTTGCGCTGGGCCGCGAGCCTGCGGCTGCTGCCGCCGCTACCCAAGCGCTCGATACGCACCGATGCCGTCGGCCGGGTCTGGTCGCATCCGTGGGTCGACAGACTCTGGATCGTCGCGGTGGCGGCAGGCACGCTCTATATCGCCTACGAGATCGTCGTCTATATCCGCTCGGAACTCGGCCTCCACGAGGTGCTGACGACGCTCGGCCTCGGCGTCCTCACCTTCATCCGCGTCGTGGTGCTGATCGCGCTCGCCACGCTGATCTGGGTGCCGATCGGGGTGTGGATCGGCCTGCGCCCGAAGGTCGCCGAGGCAGTGCAGCCGGTGGCGCAGTTCCTCGCCGCCTTCCCTGCCAACATCGCCTTCCCGTTCTTCGTGGTCGTGATCGTGCACTTCCACCTCAACCCGGATATCTGGCTGAGCCCGCTGATGGTGCTCGGCACCCAGTGGTACATCCTGTTCAACGTGATCGCGGGCGCGAGCGCCTTCCCGACCGACCTCAAGGAGGCGGCGTCGAGCTTCCACATCCGCGGCTGGAACTGGTGGCGGAAGGTGATCCTGCCGGGCGTGTTCCCGTATTATGTCACGGGCGCGCTGACGGCCTCCGGCGGTTCGTGGAACGCCTCGATCGTCGCCGAGGTGGCGAGCTGGGGCGACGACAAGCTCTCCGCCCACGGCCTCGGCGCCTATATCGCGAACGCCACCACCGCGGGCGACTATCCCCGCATCGTGCTCGGCATCGCGGTGATGTCGCTGTTCGTCATCCTGTTCAACCGGCTCCTGTGGCATCCGCTGTTCAGCTATGCCTCGCGCCGCCTGCGTCTCAACTGAGGAGCGCGCATCCATGCTCGACAAGCCCGGCAAACTTCCCTCCTCCGGCCTTCTCGTCGATATCGAAGGCGTGCGCCAGGCGTTCCGCAAGGGCGAGAAGGGCGAGCACGTCGTGCTCGACAATGTCGCCCTGAAGATCGCCAAGGGCGAGATCGTCGGCCTGCTCGGCCGCTCCGGCTCCGGCAAGTCCACGCTGCTGCGCATCGTCTCCGGCCTCGTGCCGCCGACCACCGGCAAGGTGGAATGGTGCGGCGAGCCGGTGACCGGCCCCTGCGAGGGGCTGTCGATGGTGTTCCAGAGCTTCGCGCTGTTCCCTTGGCTGACGGTGCTGGAGAACGTGGAGATCGGCCTGGAGGCGCAGGGCATCCCCGCCGCCGAACGGCGCAAGCGCGCGCTGGAGGCGATCGATCTCATCGGCCTCGACGGCTTCGAATCCGCCTATCCCAAGGAACTGTCGGGCGGCATGCGCCAGCGCGTCGGCTTCGCCCGCGCCCTCGTCATCCATCCGAAGCTGATGCTGATGGACGAGCCGTTCTCCGCACTCGACGTGCTGACGGCGGAAACGCTCCGGACCGACATCATCGAGCTGTGGGGCGAGGGCAAGCTGCCGATCGGCTCCATCCTGATGGTGACCCACAACATCGAGGAAGCGGTGCTGATGTGCGACCGCATCCTGATCTTCTCGGTCAATCCCGGACGGGTCGCCGCGGAGATCAAGGTCGACTTCCCCCATCCGCGCGACCGGCTCGACCCGGCCTTCCGCCAGATGGTGGACGACATCTATGCCCGGATGACCAACCGCGCCGGCGAGGAGGAAGCCCGCCGCCTGTCCGGTGCGCATCACGAGGCACATCACGCCAGCATCGCGACGCCGCTGCCGCCGGTTTCCACCAACATGCTGGCGGGCCTGCTGGAGGAGATCGCGGCTGCCCCCTATAACGGCCACGCCGATCTGCCGCACCTCGCCGACGATCTGCAGCTCGAGGCCGACGAACTGTTCCCGATGATCGAGGTGCTGCAGATGCTGGGCCTCGCCGACATGGCGGACGGCGACGTCAAGATCACGGATTCCGGGCGCCATTTCGTCGAGTCCGACAATGACGGCCGCAAGCGCCTGTTCCGCGAGCGCCTCGCGACGCGCGTTCCACTCGCCGCGCTCATCAAGAAGGTGCTGGACGAGCGGCCGAGCCACCGCGCGCCGTCGTCGCGCTTCCTGCACGAGCTCGACGACCACATGTCCGAGACCTATTCGGAGCGCTCGCTGAAGGCGGCGGTGGCCTGGGGCCGCTACGCCGAGCTCTATGCCTACGACGACGAGACCGAGGAGTTCAGCCTGGACGATCCGGGCTGATCCATCCGCCACGTTCCGCACTGCCCGCCGGGGGGACGAAGGTGTCCGGCCGGCGGAAAATTCCGCCCCGTTTCAAGACCTTGGGCACCATCCCTGCCGTCCGGACCGCTTCGGTCCGGATGGAATATGGTCTATGATCTCCCCTGAACGGGGGGAGATACGACATGCTGGACAGGCTCATCGGCAACTGGGTCTATGGCGGGTTCCTGGCGGGGGTGCTGCTGCTCGTGCTCGGCCCCGTCCTGACGGCCGGCTGGCCGGAATCGCTCGCCGCGGCCTATCTGCTGCTGCCGGTCTACATGCTGCACCAGTACGAGGAACACGACGGCGACCGGTTCCGCCGGTTCGCGAACGAGACCATCGGTCACGGCGTCGAGGTGCTGTCGCGGGGCTACGTGTTCCTGGTCAACATCCCCGGCGTGTGGGGCACCATCGCCGTCTCGCTCATCCTGGCCTACGCGGTCCACCCCGGCTTCACGCTGATCGCGGTCTATCTCGTGCTGGTCAACGCGCTCGCCCACATCGGACAGGCGATCAAGATGCGGCGCTACAATCCGGGCCTCATCACCGGCATCGTGCTGTTCCTGCCGGCCGGCGTGTTCGCGCTGATCGCGACCCAGCGCGGCGGCGGCGGCACGCTTGCGATGCATGTCATCGGCCTCGCGGTCGCGATCGCCATCCACGCCGGGATCGTCGCCCACGTCCGGCGCAGGCTGCACGCTCACGCATAGCGCCGCATCTCCCGTCCCCGGACAGGCCGATCGGAACACCGCCTCAGGGTCAGCCGCCGTGCACGAGGTGATGCAGCGCGATCCCGCTGGTGGTTGCGACGTTGAGGGAATCGAAGGCCTGCATCGGGATGCGGACGGTACGGGTGCGCGCGAGCATTTCCGCCGGCAGCCCCGGCCCCTCGGCCCCGAGCAGCAGCGCGGCGCGGGGCGGCGGCGTGAGGCGCGCCAGCGTTTCGTCGCCGCGGGGAGAGAGGGCGATCACCTCGAAACCGGCCTCATCGAGAAGATCGATCATCGCGCCGCCATTCGGAACGGGCGCAAACGGCACCGCCAGCACGCCGCCAGCCGAGACGCGGATCGCCTTGCGGTAGAGCGGATCGCAGCAGCCGCGGTCGACGAGCACGAGGCCGGCACCGAACGCGGCGGCGTTGCGGAAGATGCCGCCGACATTGTCGTGGTTCGCAAGCCCGACGAGCCCGACAACCAGCGCCCGGAGCGGCAGCGCGGCAAGCGCGGCGGCGGCATCCGGCGCGGCGCCTTTCAGACCGATGGCGAGGATGCCGCGATGGATCGGAAACCCGACGATGGCGTCCATCACCGCCGGGGCGGCGCCGTAGACCGGCACATCGGGCGGCACCCGATCGATCAGCGCGCCGAGGCGGGGTACCCGGTCGGCGGCGATCAGCACCGAGGAGAGCGCGAACCGGCTGCGGGAGAGCGCGACGTCGAGAACCACCTCGCCCTCGATCACGAAGCGACCGTCGCGGCCCACGAGATCGCGTTCGCGCACGTCGCGATAATCGGCGACGCGCGGATCGTCGGCCTCCGCAACCGGGATCACCTCCCGCCCCGGAGGACGGATCGTCCGCATATCGTTCAACGCCGCAGGCTGTCGGCGATCGATTTCACGCCGAACGCGATGAAGATCGCGCCGCAGATGCGCACGATCCACGGTTCGTGCCGGCGATAGAACCGCCGGCTGAACGGCAGGCCGACCGCGAACACCAGCACGGCGTAGGCCGCGAGCGAGCCGAGGCCGGCCATCACGACCAGCGCCGGCAGCGACGACCAGTGCAGGCTCGCGGCCTTGCCCGCCAACAGCGCCGTGAACATCGCGGCGGCGACCGGATAGGCCTTGGGATTGGTGATGCCGAACACGATGCCGTGCATCAGCGGGCGGCGGACGGCGAGCCCTCCGGCCTCGGGCGCGGCCTCGCCGGTGCGGCTCGCGTGCCGGATGGCGGACAGCCCGAGCCAGATCAGGTAGGCGCCGCTGAGGAGTCCGAGGACCTGGAACACGAGGTCGCCGATGGACGAGGCGCCGATGATCGAGACCAGCGCCAGCGTGTACCAGAGGATGTCCCCGGCGATGTGACCGCCGAGAAAGCGCGCTCCGGCGCTGCGCCCCCGGTCGGCGCCGATGCCGAACACCGCGAGAACCCCCGGCCCCGGCGTGATGCCGTAGGCGAAGCCCGCGAGCGCCGCGCTCGCGGCAATCATCGGATCGAGTCCGGCAATCGTCAGGCCGGCTGTCGCAATCGCCATCACTGCCCCCTCACCCGGCGAGTCCGCGACGAGCGGCGCCGGATCTCATGTTCGCAAGGCTTCGCCGGAACGTCGCTGAGGTCAGATCGCCAGCCGGTCAGGCCCGATCCGGAATACGCCCATCGGCGGCGGGAAGACAAGGCCCGGTTACTGGCCCGCGCTGGCTGTCAGCGGGCCGGTCATCTTCAGGTCCTCGGCCTCGACATTGAGCGTGCCGTAGAGCGTCTTCATCGAGATCGAATAGGGCACCATCAGACCCGAGCGTCCCACCGGGACGTAGCTGATCGAAATGCTCCGGTTGTTCTTCATGTAGACGACGGACGGCTTGTCGGGAATGTGGCCGGCGACCGGCACCCACCGCGCGGCGCAGACCACCGCCGTGCCGCTGTAGGTCGGCAGGTCCACCGGCTGGGTGCCCTCGTAGCTGAGCTTGATGTCGTAGCGGGTCCAGCCGTCGAAGATCGGCAGCTTGCGCGCGCACACATCCTTGCTGCCGGGATCGGCGACGAAGGCGACGGCGGAACTCACCGGATCGAGAATGCCGCCGGCCATCACGCTGTCGGTAATGGGAACGCGCTCTTCCATGCGGCCGAGGCCCGGCTCGGCCTCGGAATATTTCACCGCCCCGTCGGCGAGGCGCATCGAGACACGGTTTTCCATGTCCGTGTCGACGGAATCGAGCAGGAAGCGCGCCGGATAGACGCTGCCGTCGTGCAGCCAGCCCGCGGCCTCGGCCTTGAACACGCCTGCGGCCACGACCTTGCCGACGGCGGCCGGCTTCATGGCGATCTTGACCGAGTAGGCGCCGCCGTCAGCGACGAGCGAGAATGTCGCGCGACCGATGGGAACACCGGAGAAGGTCACGGCGTAGACGCCGCCGACACGCAGGCTCTCCGCTGATGCGCCGCCGGGCGCGGCGAGCGTCAGCGCGACGAAGCCCGCCGCCGCGGCGAACGGCGAAAAACGGGACGGTCGGTCGTCGGAACGGCGCATCATCGAACCTCCGGCAATCGCATCCCCGCCCGGCTCGTTCGGCCGGGCGATGCCTCCCGCGATTCAGGCATCGCACAGGCTGACAAGCGCACGGCAGCGGGACACGGGCGAGCGACCGAAGCAACGGGCCCGGCCGGAAGACTATCCGACAAACAGCGTAAGCGCGAGGTTAACGCGCCCCGTCGGGGGTCAGATCACCCAGACCACCAGGTCGGCAAGGCCGTCGATATGGCCGACGAGCCGGTTGCCCGGGACGACCGGCCCGACGCCGTCCGGCGTGCCGGTGAAGATCAGATCGCCGGCCTGCAGTTCCACGAAGCCGGACAGATAGGAGATGGTCTCGGCCACGCTCCAGATCATATCGGAGAGATCGCCCTTCTGCCGCGTGCCGCAATCGACGGTGAGGCGGATCTCGCCCTTGTCGGGGATGCCGAACGTCGCCGCGGGCGTGATCGGGCCGCACGGCGCGGAGTGATCGAAGCCCTTGGCGAGATCCCACGGCCGGCCGGCCTTCTTGGCGATCGCCTGCAGGTCGCGCCGCGTCATGTCGAGGCCGACGGCATAGCCGAACACCTTGTCGAGCGCCTCGGTGACCGGAATGTCGCGTCCACCGTCCTTCAGCGCCGCGACCAGTTCGACCTCATAGTGATAGTCGCTCGTCCGCGGCGGATAGGGAACGTCGCCTCCGTTCGCGACCACCGCGTCGGCGGGCTTGGAGAAGAAGAACGGCTCCTCGCGCTCAGGGTCATGCCCCATCTCGCGGGTGTGGGCAGCATAGTTGCGCCCCACGCAATAGATCCGCCGGACCGGGAACAGCCCCCCGCCCTCGACCTCGAGGGTCGGCACCGCCGGTGCCGGAATGACGAAGGGAGAGGACAGTTCGGTCGCGGCAGGCATCGGGGCAACTCTTCGGGCAACAGGAAAATGGAGGGGGGACAAACCCATTTGGCACCCCGCAGCGCGTTACGTCCACCGATTTCGAGGTGCGCGGGTCCGTCGATCCCTATTCCGCTCGGGCGGCATAGACGTGATCGGCGAGGACGCGCACAAGCGCTTGAATCCGGCGCGCTTTCCGATCGGCCGGAAGGCTCGCCCGCATCGGACGCCGGGTCCGGACCGCCCGCCGATTCCTATGAGATTCCTATACGGCCGGCCGGAGATCCGGATCGAAACCCTATGGCGAACGGCGGATGATCCGCCGGTTGCAGCGCTGCCCCCGGCAGCACGCCATAGGACGCCATTCCATGCTCGACTTCGCGATGATCGCGCTTTCGATCGCCTCGTTCGCGCTCGCCATCGGCTACGTCGCCGTCTGCGACCGGCTTTGAGGGAGGCACAGATGCTTCTCGACTACGGCCTCGGCGCAGCGGTGACGCTGTTCCTGCTCGTCTATCTGACCTACGCCCTCGTCCGCCCCGAGCGGTTCTGAGAGCGAACCCTTCCGAGTGATCTCATGACACTGAACGGCTGGCTGCAGATCGCCTTGTTCTGCGTCCTCGTCGTCGCGCTCACGCGACCCATCGGCGGCTATATGACCGCCGTGTTCGAAGGACGCCGCACGCTTCTCTCACCCGCGCTCGCCCCCGTCGAGCGCGGGCTCTATCGCCTCGCGGGCGTCGATGCCCGGGAGGAACAGCACTGGACAGGCTACGTCGTCGCCATGCTGGTGTTCAACGGCCTCGGGCTGCTCGCGCTCTATGGCTTGCAGCGGGTGCAAGGGGCACTGCCGCTCAATCCCATGGGCATGGCGGCCGTGCCGCCGGAACTCGCCTTCAACACCGCGGCGAGCTTCGTCACCAACACCAACTGGCAGAACTATGGTGGCGAGACCACCATGTCCTACCTGACCCAGATGGCCGGTCTCGGGGTGCAGAACTTCCTGTCGGCCGCGACCGGCATCGTGCTGGCGGTTGCGCTGGTGCGCGGCCTCGCCCGTGCCTCGGCCGGGGCGATCGGCAACTTCTGGACCGATCTCGTCCGCGCGACGCTCTACATCCTGCTGCCGATCTGCGTCGTCTACACCCTGTTCCTGGTGTGGCAGGGCATTCCCCAGACGCTTGGCCCCTCTGTGGAAGCGACGACGCTTGAGGGGGCGAAGCAGGTCATCGCCATCGGTCCGGTGGCATCCCAGGTGGCCATCAAGATGCTCGGCACCAACGGCGGCGGCTTCTTCAACACCAACGCCGCCCACCCGTTCGAGAATCCGACCGCGCTGTCGAACCTCGTGCAGATGGTTTCGATCTTCCTGATCGGCGCCGGCCTCACCAACGTGTTCGGCCGCATGGTCGGCTCCGAGCGCCAGGGCTGGGCGATCCTCGCGGCGATGGGCATCCTGTTCATCGCGGGCGTCGCCGTCTGCTACTGGGCTGAGGCCGCCGGCAATCCGCTCATCCATGCGCTCGGCATCGACGGCGGCAACATGGAAGGCAAGGAGGTGCGCTTCGGCGTTGCGCTGTCGGCGCTGTTCGCGGTGGTGACGACGGCCGCTTCCTGCGGCGCGGTCAACGCCATGCACGACAGCCTGATGCCGCTCGGCGGCATGATCCCGCTCATCAACATGGAACTCGGCGAGGTCATCGTCGGCGGCGTTGGTGCGGGGCTCTACGGCATCCTTCTGTTCGTGATCATCGCGATCTTCATCTCCGGTCTGATGGTCGGCCGGACGCCGGAATATCTCGGCAAGAAGATCGAGGCGAAGGAGGTCAAGATGGCCATGCTCGCCATTCTCTGCCTGCCGCTCGCCATGCTGACCTTCACCGCCATCGCGGTGGTGATGGCGGGGCCAGTCTCCTCGATCGCCAACGCGGGACCGCACGGCTTCTCGGAGATCCTCTACGCCTATACGTCGGCGGCGGCCAACAACGGCTCGGCCTTCGGTGGGCTCACCGGCAACACGCCCTGGTACAATGTCACGCTCGCCATCGCGATGCTGGCGGGACGGTTCCTGATGATCGTGCCGACGCTCGCCATCGCCGGCTCCCTCGTGGCCAAGAAGCGCATCCCGGCCTCCAGCGGCACCTTCCCGACCGACGGGCCGCTGTTCGTCGGCCTCTTGACCGGGGCGGTGGTGATCGTCGGCGGCCTCACCTTCTTCCCGGCGCTCGCCGTCGGACCGATCGTCGAGCATCTCGCCATGCTGGCGGGCCGCACCTTCGGCTTCCCAGGATGATGAGGGCCCCGACGATGCGAACCGACGCAAGGCTTCCGCGCTTCGAGCGCCTCGCCCTCGCCACCGCCCGTCATGCGGGCGGCGGGCGGGCCCGCCCGGGCGGCCGGCGGCTGTCGCCCACCGACCTGCCGCCGCTACCCCTCGCCATCATGATGGCGCGCCTGACGCTGGTGCTCGTGCTGTTCACCGGCGCCATCGCCGTCGCGCTCAACCTGCTGCCCGATATCCCGGGCGGCGTCCGGCACGCAGCCGCCAGGCTCAACCGCCCGGAGGGCGCCGTTCTTGCCACGGCCGACTCGACCGGAATGGGCCATCCCGGCCCGCAAACCACCATGGACGTCTCTCATGAGTGAGATCCGCACCGCCTCCCTGTTCGATCCCCGCATCCTGGTGCCGGCGATCGGCGCCTCGTTCGCCAAGCTCGACCCGCGGGTGCTGGCGAAGAACCCTGTGATCTTCGTCGTCGCCGTGGTGTCCCTGCTCACCACCGTTCTGTTCGTCCGCGATATCGTAGCCGGGCGCGGCGACCTCGGGTTCTCGTTCCAGATCAATCTCTGGCTCTGGTTCACGGTGCTGTTCGCCAACTTCGCGGAGGCGGTGGCCGAGGGGCGCGGCAAGGCGCAGGCGGATGCCCTGCGCCGCACCCGCAGCGAGACCCAGGCGAAGCTGCTGCCCTCGGCCGATGCCGATCCCGGCCGCTTCGAGCTGGTGCCCGGCACCAGCCTCAAGGTGGGCGACGTCGTGATCGTCGATGCCGGCGACATCATTCCCTCCGACGGCGAGGTGATCGAAGGCGTCGCCTCGGTGAACGAAGCCGCGATCACGGGCGAATCCGCCCCGGTGATCCGCGAATCCGGCGGCGACCGCTCGGCGGTGACCGGCGGCACGCAGGTGCTGTCCGACCGGCTGCGCATCCGCATCACCGCCGCCGCCGGCTCCACCTTCCTCGACCGCATGATCGCGCTGGTCGAGGGGGCGGAGCGGCAGAAGACGCCGAACGAGATCGCGCTCAACATCCTGCTCGCGGGCATGACGCTGATCTTCGTGTTCGCCACGGCGTCGATCCCGAGCTTCGCGGCCTATGCCGGCGGCTCGATCTCCGTGCTCGTGCTGGTCGCGCTGTTCGTGACGCTGATCCCGACCACCATCGGCGCGCTGCTGTCGGCCATCGGCATCGCCGGCATGGACCGGCTGGTGCGCTTCAACGTGCTCGCCATGTCCGGCCGCGCGGTGGAGGCGGCGGGCGACGTCGACACGCTGCTTCTCGACAAGACCGGCACCATCACCCTCGGCAATCGCCAGGCAACCGCGTTCCACCCGGTGCGCGGCATCGCGCCCGAGGCGCTCGCCGAGGCCGCGCAGCTCGCCTCGCTTGCCGACGAGACGCCGGAAGGCCGCTCCATCGTGGTGCTCGCCAAGGAGAAGTTCGGCCTGCGTGGCCGCGAGGTGGCGAGCCACGCCATGAGCTTCGTGCCGTTCACCGCGCAGACCCGCATGAGCGGCGTCGATTTCGACGGCACCTCGATCCGCAAGGGCGCCGTCGACGCCGTGCTGAAGCATGTCGCGGCGGCGGAGCCCGGCCGGCTGCCGGCCGGCACCGAACAGGCGGCGGAAGTCTCGGCCATCGCCGCGACCATCGCCAAGGCAGGCGGCACGCCGCTTGCGGTGGCCCAGGACGGGCGGCTGCTCGGCGTGGTGGAACTGAAGGATATTGTGAAGGGTGGCATCCGCGAGCGCTTCGCCGAACTGCGCCGCATGGGCATCCGCACCGTGATGATCACGGGTGACAACCCCATGACCGCCGCGGCGATCGCGGCGGAGGCCGGCGTCGACGACTTCCTCGCCGAGGCCACGCCGGAGAACAAGCTCGCGCTCATCCGTGCCGAGCAGGCCAAGGGCAAGCTCGTGGCGATGTGCGGCGACGGCACCAACGACGCGCCCGCCCTCGCGCAGGCCGATGTCGGCGTCGCCATGAACACCGGCACCGTTGCCGCCCGCGAGGCCGGCAATATGGTGGACCTCGATTCCGACCCGACCAAGCTCATTGAGATCGTCGCCATCGGCAAGCAGCTGCTGATGACGCGCGGCGCCCTCACCACGTTCTCCATCGCCAACGACATCGCCAAGTATTTCGCCATCATCCCGGCGATGTTCTTGGCGTTCTATCCCGATCTCGGCGTTCTCAACGTGATGCGGCTCGCCACCCCCCAGAGCGCGATCCTGTCGGCGATCATCTTCAATGCCCTCGTCATCGTCGCGCTGATCCCGCTTGCCCTGAAGGGCGTGCGCTACAGCGCAGTCGGCGCGGCCGAACTCCTGCGCCGCAACCTCCTGATCTATGGCCTCGGCGGCGTGATCGTTCCGTTCGTCGGCATCAAGCTGATCGACATGATCGTCACCGCCCTCGGCCTCGCCTGAAGGAACCGGACCCATGATGAAGTCCCTCCGTCCCGCCCTGACGATGCTCGTGGCGCTCACGATCATCACCGGGCTGCTCTATCCGCTGGCGATGACCGGGCTCGCGCAGGCGATCTTCCCCCGCCAGGCCAATGGCAGCCTGATCGAACGAAACGGCGTCGTGGTCGGATCCGCCCTGATCGGACAGAACTTCACCTCGCCGCGCTATTTCCACGGCCGGCCGTCGGCGACCACGGGACCGGATCCGGCCGATCCTTCGAAATCGGTGCCGCAGCCCTACAATGCCGCGAACTCGATGGGCTCCAATCTCGGCCCCACCAACCCGGCGCTGATCGACCGCGTCCGCACCGACGCGGCGGCGCTGAAGGCCGAGAACCCCAACGTGCCGGTGCCGATCGACCTCGTCACCACCACGGCGAGCGGCCTCGATCCGGACATCTCGCCCGAGGCCGCGATGTTCCAGGCGCCGCGGGTCGCCGCCGCGCGCGGCCTGCCGGCGCAACAGGTGGCGGCGCTCGTCGCCGCCCACACAGAGGGGCGGCTGTTTGGCCTGATCGGAGAGCCGCACGTCAATGTGCTCGCGCTCAATCTCGCCCTCGACGGCACCGCCGCGAACTGAAATGAAAGGCTGCGGGCGGAGGCGAAATCAGGCCTCCGTCCCGCGCGAACGAACCCGAGCCGCCGCAGATGCCGCAGGACCACGGACAGGACCGCCATCCGGAACGCTCCCCCGACCGGGCGGAGCGCGGCCGCCCTTCGCCCGAGGCGCTGCTTGCGGCCGCGCACAAGGAAGGACGCGGGCGGCTGAAGATCTTCCTCGGTGCCGCGCCCGGCGTCGGCAAGACCTACGAGATGCTGCAATCCGGCCGTGCCCGGCTCGCCGCCGGTGTGGACGTCGTGATCGGCGTGGTGGAGACCCACGGCCGCACCGAGACCGCCCGCCTCGTGGAAGGGCTCGAGATCGTTCCGCGCCGCCGCGAGGCCTACAAGGGCCGCGTCCTCGAGGAGATGGACCTCGACGCCCTCCTTGCCCGACGGCCGGCGCTCGCCTTGGTCGACGAGCTTGCCCACACCAACGGCCCCGGCAGCCGGCATCCAAAGCGCTACATGGATGTGGAGGACCTGCTCGCAGCCGGCATCGACGTCTACACCACGCTCAACATCCAGCACGTCGAGAGCCTGAACGACGTGGTGGCGCAGATCACCCGGGTGCGCGTGCATGAAACCGTGCCCGACCACGTGCTGGAGGCCGCGGATGACATCGAGGTGGTCGACCTGGCGCCCGGCGATCTGATCGGCCGGCTCAACGAGGGCAAGATCTACATGCCCGGCACGGCCGAGCGGGCGGTTGCGAACTTCTTTACCGTCGGCAACCTGACGGCCCTGCGCGAGCTCGCCCTGCGCCGTACCGCCGAGCGCGTCGACGACCAGCTCCTGACCCACATGCAGGCCCATGCCATCGACGGGCCGTGGGCCGCAGGCGAACGCGTCATGGTCTGCGTCAGCGAAGACCCGCGCAGCGCCGCGCTGGTGCGCTATGCCAAGCGCCTCGCCGACCGCCTCCGGGCGCCGTGGACCGCGCTCTATGTGGAAGGCCGCCGCAGCCATGCCCTGGACGAGGCGGCCCGCGACCGCATCGCCGATGCCCTGCGCCTCGCCGAGCACCTCGGTGGCGAAGCCGAGACCCTTCCGGCCGGTGACCGGCGCATCGCCGACGACGTGCTTGCCGCCGCGCGCAGCCGCAACGTCACCCACATCATCATCGGCAAGTCGAACCGCTCGCGATGGTTCGAAATCCTGCACGGCTCGGTGGTTCATGAACTGGTGCGCGGGGCCGGCCAGATCAGCGTGCACGTCATCGCCGGGGAGGCGATCAGCGGGCCACCGGCACCGGCACCGGCACGGACCCGCCCCCGGCCCGCCGAGCGGCCGGGCTTTCCCTATGTCGTGGCCGTCGCGGCCATCGCGGCGGCGCTCGTGGCCGGCCGGCTGTCGCAGAGCCTCGTCGGCATCGAGAACATCGACCTGATGTTCCTGACCGCGATCATCGCCGTCGCGGTGCGCTTCGGGCTGATGCCGGCCCTGTTCGCGACCGTGCTCGGCTCGCTCGCCTACAATTTCTTCTTCCTGCCGCCGCTCTACACGCTGACGATCGCGGATCCGACCAACATCCTCACCTTCGCGATCTTCACCGCGCTGACCCTCGTCGTCTCGAACCTGGCCGGGCGCGCCCGGGCCCAGGCCGTCGCCGCGCGAAGCCGCGCCCGCACCACCGAGGCGCTCTATTCGTTCTCCCGCAAGCTCGCCGCCGTCGGAACCCTGGACGACCTGCTGTGGGCCACGGCCTACCAGATCGCCTCGATGCTCAAGGTGCGCGTGGTGGTGCTTCTTTCCGACGAAAGCGGCTTCTCGGTGCGCGTCGGCTACCCGCCGGAGGACATGCTGGACCCGGCCGACATCGCCGCAGCGAAGTGGGCCTTCGAGCACGACAGCCCGGCCGGACGCGATTCCGACACGCTGCCGGGGGGCAAGTGGCTGTTCCTGCCGCTTCGCACCGGCCGCGGCGCCCTCGGCGTCGTCGGGCTCGATCGCGACAAGCCGGGACCGCTGCTGACCGGAGAGCAGCGCCGGCTCACCGAAGCGCTGATCGACCAGGCCGCCCTCGCCATCGAACGCATCCGCCTCGTCGCCGACATCGAGGCCGCCCGCCGCGCCGCGGAAGCCGATAGATTGCGACAGGCGCTGCTCAGCTCGATCTCGCACGATCTGAGAACCCCGCTCGCCTCGGTGCTGGGTGCCGCCGGCACGCTCGCGGACTTCACCGCCGTGCTGACGGACGACCAGCGCACGGAACTCGTCTCCACCATCCAGGAAGAAGCCGAGCGGCTGAACCGCTTCATCGTCAATCTGCTGGACATGACGCGGCTCGAAGCCGGCGCCGTCGTGCCACGGCTCGCCCTGAACGACCCGGGCGAGATCGTCGGTGCCGTGGCGGCACGCGCGGCGAAACTGCCGGGTGGGCACAAGATCGACGTCTCGCTCGCGCCGGGGCTGCCGATGGTCGAGGTGGACCCCGTGCTGATGGAGCAGGCGCTGTTCAACCTGATCGACAATGCCGCCAAGTTCGCGCCGGAAGGCTCGCCGATCGCGGTGCAGGGTGCGGTCGACGGCCGAGACCTCGTTCTCCAGGTGATCGATTGCGGCCCGGGCATCCCCGACGCGCATCTGGAACAGGTGTTCAGCAAGTTCTACCGGCTGGAGAAGTCGGACCGTGTTCGTGCCGGCACCGGCCTCGGGCTTTCGATCTGCCGGGGCTTCATCGAGGCCATGGGCGGATCGGTATCGGCGGCGAACCGCCGCGACCGGGAGGGCGCGGTGTTCACCATCCGCCTGCCGGTGCCCGCCACACCCCGCCGGCTCGACACGGAAAGGCGAGGCTGATCCCGGCGGGTGCAGCCCACGGCGGTTTCCGCGCGTGACCGGGATGCGATAGGATCGCCCGCCCCCACTCCCGGGCGCCTCGGCCGGACAGACCGGCCGGGAAAGGCCCCCGAAGCCAGGTGCACAAGATGTCCGCGAACCCGATCCGCATCCTGGTGGTGGACGACGAGCCGCCGATCCGGCGCCTGCTGCGGGTCGGGCTGGGAACCCAGGGCTATACCGTCGTCGAAGCGCCCGACGGCCGAAGTGCGCTCGAAAGCGCGAAGGCCGAGCCGCCCGATCTGGTGCTACTCGATCTCGGTCTGCCCGACATCTCCGGCCACGACCTCCTGAAGCGCTGGCGGGAAGAGGCCGCGACATTCCCGATCTTGATCCTGTCGAGCCGCAGCGACGAAGCCGGCATCGTCGGCGCGCTCGATGACGGCGCGGACGACTATGTGACAAAGCCGTTCGGCATGAACGAGCTGGTCGCCCGTATCCGCGCCGCCCTGCGCCACCGGCTGCAGGCCGCCGGCGAGAAGCCGCTGTTCCGGACTGGCGAGCTTTCCGTCGATCTCGTGCGCCGCATCGTCCGCGTGAAGGGTGAGGAGGTGAAGCTCTCGCCGAAGGAATACGACATCCTGCGGCTTCTGGTGCAGCACGCCGGCAAGGTGCTGACCCACACCTACCTGATGCGCGAGGTCTGGGGCGCCGCCTACGACGTACAATATCTTCGCGTCTATGTGCGCCAGATCCGGCAGAAGATCGAGGAGATCCCGGAGCAGCCGGTCTATCTGAGGACGGAGACCGGCGTCGGCTACCGCCTGAGGGAGCCGGACTGAGCCGTCTCTCAGCCGGCCCTGCGCCGAAGCAGGCCTTTTCGGGCCGGGGAGATCAGGCCGGGCCGGAGGACGCGGTCTCCGGTGTCGCCGCCCCGCCGGCCTCGGGCGTGGGGTCCTGCACCGGCGGCGCGGCGCAGTAGACGTCGTAGAGCACCTCCAGCACCCGCCGCGCCGGCTCGCTCGCGACCGAATACCAGATCGTCTGGCCGTCGCGCCGGCCGCGCACCAGGCCATCCTTGCGCAACAGCGCGAGATGCTGGGAAACGGTGGAATCGCGCAGGTCGAGGAAATCCGCGAGCTGACCGACTGAACACTCCCCTTCCACGAGGCGGCAGAGGATGAGCAGCCGGTGCCGGTTGGCGAGCGACTTCAGGAACTCGCTCGCCGCCTCTGCGGCAAAGCTCATCGCGGCGGCGTCTTTGGTCATGGAAAAGCTCACGAACGATTCACGCACAATCGCGGAATATAGGACCTGAAACCGGCATTTTAATGTGCGGATTTTCGAAGATTAGAATTTTCGTCCGTTGCACACCGCTCCGGCGGCCGATCGGGTGCGATCACAATAGCCGCATCACCACCACGCCGGCGAGGATCAGCCCCGTTGCGGCATAGCGCGCCGGCCCGACCCGCTCGTGCAGCACGAGCGCGCTGATCGCGGTGGCGAACAGGATCGAGGTTTCCCGCAGCGCCGAGACGACCGCGATCGGGCCGTGCGCCATCGCCCAGAGCGCCACGCCGTAGGAGCCGAGATTACAGAAGCCGCCGATGAAAGTGATCTTAGGCTGGGCGCGCAGGGCATGGGCCAGCGCCCGCCCACGCCGGAGCCCGACCCAGACGACCATCGGCAGGGCCGTCAGCATGAAGATCCACAGGGTATAGCCGGCCGGGCTGCCGGAAATCCGCACGCCATGGCCGTCGATCAGGGTGTAGGTCGCGATCATGGCGGCATTCGCGAAGGCGAAGCCGATCGCCGCGCGCGAGTTGCCGGAGGATCGGACACGACCCGCGACCATGCCGAGCACGCCTGCGCAGATCAGCACCACGCCGGCCCACGTGGCGGGCGCGAGCCGCTCGCCGATCAGGGGGCCGCTCGCGAGCGCCACCAGCAGCGGCGCGGTGCCGCGCATCAGCGGATAGGCGAGGCTCATGTCGCCTGCCCGATAGGCGGCAGCGACGAGCAGGAAGTAGAGCGTCTGGGCGACCACGGAGGTCGCGAGGAAGGGCCAGCTCGCCGGATCGGGCGGCGCGACGAACGGCAGCGCCAGCGCCGCCATGGCCGCGGAGCCGACCGCGACCAGCGCGGTCGCGATCTCCGTGTCGGCGCCGGATTTCACCAGCGTGTTCCATGTGGCGTGGAGCAACGCACCGCACAGAACGAGGACCATCACGCTGACAGGCATGCGGCAACACTCCTGGCTGGCTTCGGGGCGGGCTGTCGTGACGGGCTTGTAGGGGCGGACTTGTAGGGGCGTGCTTGCGGGGTGGGCGATACCGGGAGGCCGGGCTGTCAGCGGTGCAGCGGACGGTTCGATGACCGGCCGGTCATGCCAGCGCCGTTATTGATCCGGATACTCGCGTCCTCACCGCTTCGCAACAAAGGAACCGGGCCATGATCGCTCAGATCGTGCATCGCATGCGCCGTTTGCCGAGCCGTGCCGAACTGATGGCGGACGACATCATCCACATCATCGGCCTCTCGGCGGGCGGTGCGGGTGCGATCACCGCGATCGTCATGGCCGCACTCGGCGGCCGGCCCATCGAGATCGTCGGCGTCTCGGTCTATGCGGTCGGCCTGATCGCGATGCTGTGCTGCTCGGCCATCTACAACATGGCGCGGTCGAGCCCCCGGCGCGAACTGCTGTCGCGCTTCGACCAGGCCGCGATCTTCCTGATGATCGCCGGGAGCTACACGCCGTTCACCCTCGTCGGCCTCGACGGCGCATGGGCGTTCTGGCTGATGGCGACGGTGTGGACCGGCGCGCTGTTCGGCGCCATCGCCAAGTTCTTCCGTCCGCGCTGGTTCGAGCCGCTGACGATCCCGCTCTATCTCGCCCTCGGGTGGACCGTCGTGGTCGCCATCGGCCCGCTCGCGGCGGCGCTCGGGACGACGACGCTGGTCCTGCTCGCGGTCGGGGGCGTGCTTTACACGGTGGGCGTGATCTTCCACGTCTGGGAGCGGCTGCCGTTCCAGAACGCGGTGTGGCATGCCTTCGTGCTCGCGGCAGCGGCGGTGCACTACGCCGCCGTGATGGGCGGGGTCGTCCTGCGACCGCTGTAAGACGGGGCCCTTGCGGCGCGGAAGCCCGTTGAAGTCGCGTCGCCCAACACGCATCCTCCCCAATCGAAGCGCCGTACCGTGGTCCGCCGGACCACGGCCTCAGGGGCGTGAGAGGGAGGACCAGCATGGAAGATCTGTCCCGTCGTACCTTGCTCGCGATCGGAGCCGTTGGCGGCGTCGCCATGGCGGCCGGCGCGGCCGAGGCGGCCTCGTTCGGCAATCCGGACGAGCCGGCGGAGGGCGCAATCAATGCCAACCCGGCCGCCCTTTCCGATCCAGGCCCGCATAACTCCGCGCTTGAGGCACAGCTTCCGACGCTGCAGAGCCCCCCGCCCACCGACGTCGGCGACATGCCGATGATGTGGTCGTCGTTCAACATCATGCCGCGGCGCATTCAGGCCGGCGGCTGGGCCCGCCAGATCACCGCCGCCGACTTCCCGGCTTCCAAGGCGGTTTCCGCCGTCGACATGCGCCTCGGCCCGGGCGGCATCCGCGAACTGCACTGGCACCTCGCGGCCGAATGGGGCCTGATGACCAAAGGGCGCTGCCGCGTGACGGCGCTCGACCAGTACGGTCACGCCACGGTCCAGGATGTCGGCGCGGGTGACCTTTGGTACTTCCCCTCGGGTTGTCCGCATTCGCTCCAGGGCCTCGGCCCGGAGGGCTGCGAATTCCTGATCGTGTTCGACGACGCCTACCAGTCGGAATTCAACACCCTGCTCGTCACCGACTGGATCGCCCACACGCCGCCGGAGATCCTGAGCCAGAATTTCGGCGTTCCGGCGGATACGTTCAAGAACATCCCGCTGCACGATCTCTGGATCTTCCAGGGCAAGGAACCCGGCCCGCTCGCGGCCGACCAGGCGGCGGTTGCCTCGGCGGGCGCACCCGCCGAACCGTTCACGTTCTCGCTCACGGCCACCAAGCCGGTGAAACAGAACGAGTGGGGCTCGATCCAGCTCGCCGACAGCCGGACCTTCAAGCTGTCGAAGACCATCGCCGCCGCCATCGAGACGATCAAGCCCGGCGCGATGCGGCAGATGCACTGGCATCCGAACGCCGACGAATGGCAGTACTGGATCAAGGGGCGGGGCCGGATGACGGTCTTCAATGCCGGCCCGCGGGCGCAGACCTTCGATTTCGGCCCCGGCGACGTCGGCGTCGCACCAAAAAGCCAGGGCCACTACATCCAGAATACCGGCGACGAGGATGTCCAGGTGCTGGTGATCTTCAAGGCGCCGGAATATCAGGAGGTCGACCTGTCCGACTGGCTGACCCACACGCCGCCGGAGCTCGTCGCGCAGCACCTCAACATCGATCCGGCGGTTCTCGCCCGCTTCCCGCGCGGCCAGCTCGGCATAAAGCCGGCGGGGTGACCCGCCGGCTTCGATGAGCGTCTTATCTCAGACGGCTTGCGCCGGGAGAATCATTTCCCGGCGTTCGCCTTCATCTTCTGCAGGGCCTGGGCGCAGCCGACGCTCATGGCCTTGGCATTCGCCTTGAGGCAGGCCATCAGGCGGCCCTCGCCGGGCGGCACGCCGGGGCAAAGCCGCTCGATGTCGGCCTTGCAATACTTGATCAGATCGTTCTGCTGCTGCGCCAGCGACGGCGTGGCCAGAAGCACCGCAGACATCAGGGTGATCGCAACGACGGGAAGACGCATTTTCCGCAACCTCTGCTCGTGTCTCGGATGGTGTCGACGCGCCCTGCACTGTGTTCGCCCGGATCACGGGCGCCAATGCCTTATATTGGTCGGACCCGCTGCACGGTGCGCATGTCCCAAACATCGCCACGCGATGCCGGTTCAATGGGGCGCGGTCGTCTCCGGCAAATCCTTGTCGTGGCGGGCAAAGCGGTCGACCATGGTCGCGCTCGCTTCGTTGAGACCGCGCACCTCCACATCCGCGCCGGCCTTGCGCAGTTTCAGCACCGCCTTGTCCAGCGCGCCGATCGCCGTGATGTCCCAGAAATGCGCGCGGCTCACATCGATCACCACCGCCCGAAACGGCCGGTCGAGATCGAGGCCGCGCAGGAAAACCTCGGCGGACGCGAAGAAGATCTGGCCGGATACGGTGTAGGTCACACGCTCGCCCGCCGCGTCGACGGTCGCCGCCACGTGGACGAGGCGGGCCACCTTGCCCGCGAAGAACACGCCGGAGAGCAGCACCCCCACCAGCACGCCGACGGCGAGATTGTGGGTCGCCACCACCGTGATCACGGTCGCCAGCATCACGACGGACGACGAGCGCGGATTGGTGCGCAGATCGAGGATCGAGCGCCACGAGAACGTGCCGATCGAAACCATGATCATCACCGCGACCAGCGCCGCCATGGGAATGATGCGCACGAAATCGTCGAGCAGCAGGATCAGCACCAGCAGAAAGGCACCGGCGACGAACGTCGACAGCCGCCCGCGCCCGCCGGAGGTGACGTTGATGACGGACTGCCCGATCATGGCGCAGCCGCCCATGCCGCCGATCAGCGCGGACGCGATGTTGCCCGCACCCTGGCCAACGCATTCCTGGCTCTTGTTGCTCAGGGTGTCGGTCATGTCGTCGACGATCTGCGCGGTCAGAAGCGACTCGAGCAGGCCGACCGCCGCCAGCGTCAGCGAGTAGGGCAGGATGATCTGCAGCGTCTCCAGCGTCAGCGGCACCTGCGGCAGGGCGAAAATCGGCAGGCTGGACGGCAGTTCGCCGAGATCGCCGACCGTGCGCAGCTCGATTCCGCTCCACCACGAGAACAGGGTGAGTGCGGCGATCGCGACGAGAGGCGAGGGAACCGCCCTGGTGACGAACGGCAGGAGATAGATGATCGCAAGACCCGCGGCGATCATCGGATAGGTCGGGAGCGGCACGCCGATCAGTTCGGGCAGCTGCGCGAGGAAGATCAGGATGGCGAGCGCATTGACGAAGCCGATGATGACGGAGCGCGAGACGAACCGCATCACGCGCCCGATCCGGAGCGCTCCCGCGACGATCTGGATGAGGCCCATCAGGATGGTTGCGGCGAACAGATATGGCAGGCCGTGATCACGCACGAGGCTGACCATCACGACCGCGGTCGCGGCGGTCGCGGCGGAGATCATGCCCGGCCGGCCGCCGACGATGGCGGAGACGCAGGCGATGGCGAAGGAGGCGAACAGACCGACCTTGGGATCGACGCCGGCAATCGCCGAGAACCCGATGGCTTCGGGGATGAGGGCGAGGGCGACGACGATGCCGGCCAGCACATCGCCACGGATATTGGACAGCCACTCGCGGGCGTAGCGGGAGGAAATGGTCATGGGAATGGGGGAAAACTTCGCAAACGGGGAGCGTCCGCCGCATGCGGCGTTAAAGACGACTGCTCTGACCGTGCGTTGTCCGGCGGATTGGCGGCCGGAAGAGCCACCCGGGCTTGCACCGGGTCCAGACGAATGAGGTTTGACCTAGATCAAATTCACCCAGGGCGCAACCGTTCCGCCTGACAGGCGTGCACCAAGGGCGCGGGCGTCACATCCGATAGCAGGAAACGAGACCGGGGAAACACGAGGCCGCATCAATCGCCTCAATCACGGGATCGAGCAAACCACGCGATTGTGATGGTAGCGGAATGTGATGGTCGCCGAGGGTGATGGTAGCGGAGGAGGGACTCGAACCCCCGACACGCGGATTATGATTCCGCTGCTCTAACCAGCTGAGCTACTCCGCCATCGGCCCGCGCAGGTCACCGGTCAAGGACCGTCGCGACCCGCCGCCAAGCGACGGTGGGATATAGAAAGTCCGGTTCGTCCGTGTCAAGCCGGGAAAACGGCTTGCGGCGCTCGCGGCGGTGGAACGTCGGGAAGTCCGCCTCGTGGGCCGCGGGCGGTGAAACGCGGCAACCGCATCCGCACCCGCCGGGCCGACGGGCATCGCCGGGCGGAATCGGGCGCCGAGCCCCGCCGTCGCCACCCCTCTGGCGCCGGGGGCGCGGTGACACTACTTTAGGCAGCGGAAATCGCCCGTTCCGGACCGCGCCCTGGCGAGCCGACGGCGCTCTTCGGCCCGCCCGCAACCGGCATCCGGCCGCACGGGATGGCGGAGCGCCACGGATCGCCGAAGGCAGCGGCCGCGCTTCCGCCGCGGCCCGGCCGAGCACCCGCGACGCAGTGCGAGCGCCGCACTTCGATTTCAGGAGGATCGCGACCATGTCTCTCGCCAGCAACCGTTTCTCGGTCTCGTCTCTCTCCGACATGCTGCTGAAGAAGCTCTCGCTGCCCCGCGCGGCCGACGCGCTGCCGGGGCGTGACGAGGCGATCGCCCCGCCCGAAACTCACCTCGTCAATGGCCGCTCCGTAGCCGGCCCCTACCCGGACGGGATCGAGACCGTCTATCTCGGGCTCGGCTGCTTCTGGGGGGCCGAGCGGCTGTTCTGGCAGTTGCCGGGCGTGTGGGTGACGGCGGTCGGCTATGCCGGCGGCACGACGCAGAACCCGACCTATCACGAGGTCTGCAGCGGCCTCACCGGCCACACCGAGGCGGTGCTGGTGGCGTTCGATCCGAAGCTGGTGTCGTTCGAGCGGATTCTCGCCACGTTCTTCGAGGCCCACGACCCGACCCAGGGCATGCGCCAGGGCAACGACATCGGAACGCAATATCGCTCTGCGATCTATACGACCACGCCTGAGCAGGCGGCGGTTGCCGAGCAGGCCGTCGCCGCCTACGGCAAGGCTCTTGCCGCTCGCGGGCTCGGTCCCGTCACCACCGAAGTCGCGCCGGCAGGGCCGTTCTATTTCGCCGAGGATTATCACCAGCAATATCTCGCCAAGAATCCGAACGGCTATTGTGGGCTGAAAGGCACGGGCGTCTCCTGTCCGCTGCCGGGCACCGCGAACGCCGGGGCCTGACAAGGGGCCTCCCACGCCGGATCGGGCGCACGGCAGCGAAGCGGAGGACACGATGGCGTCGCGGTTGAAGCGTCGGGAACCGGTGGTCGCAGGATTCATCCGGCTTCTCAGGCGCGAACTGAAGGCGGTCGACGCGGCCCTCCGCGACGAGAAGGAAACGGCCGAGGAGCGAACCCACATCGCCCGGCGGCGGTTGAAGAAGGCCCGCAGTCTCGTGGCGGCGCTGGCGCCCGCGATCGGACGGCGCATGGCGGACCGCGAACGCCGCAGGCTTCGTGACGCCGCCCGCCTGCTGTCGCAAAGCCGGGACGCCGACGTGGCGGTCAAGACGGTGCGTGACCTCATCGTCTATGGCGGGGACGAAGCGGCCGCGCCGCTCGAGCGGCTGCTCGCCGTGCTGGAGGCACGCGCCGCGGAAGCCCGGTCCCTGTCCTCCCCGCTTGAGCCGGCAAGCGAAGAGGTCCGCCGCGCGCTTGAGATCATCGAAACGCTGGATGCAAAGTCGGGCGGCGATGAGAAGGGGAAAAAGGACCTCGGCGAAAAGCGTCTGCGTAAGGCTCTCGGCACCGCATACGATGCCGGCCGCGAGACCATGGCCGTCGCCATGGAGACCTCGGAAACCGAGGCCTTCCACGAATGGCGCAAGGCGGTGAAACACCGCGCGCACCTTACCGGTTTCGCTGCCCAGCGGCTCGCCGCCGCCTCTCAGCCGGTGATCACGGCGCTCGATCGGCTCGGAGACATCCTGGGAGACGCCAACGACCTCTCCGTCGTCGAGGAGATCGTCGCCGGGGAGCCGGAGATCGTGGGAACGCCCAGCGAAGCGGCGACCGTCATCGGCGTGATCACCCGTCGCCGCGAGGAACTGCGCGCCCAGGCCTTCGTCCTCGGTGAGGCCTTGTTCGGCCAGGGTCCGCGGCGCTTCCGCCGCGGCCTGCACGCGCCCGCCGACGACACGCCCGCCACCCGGGAGGAAGAAAGCCCGGCACCGCCGGCGACCGCCGGAATCGGCCTCGCCGCCAGCATCGTGCGGCCGCTGCCGATGGTGTCGGAGGAATAGCCGCAACGGCGGTTTTCCGGCTTCCTGCCATCTAAGGGTGTGGGTATTCGCTCGGAAGCTGTGACAGAACCTCACCCTTGCGAACCGCGGGTGGCGCTCTACATCAGCACAGCGCCCGCTTTACTTGCGTGCGCCGCTTTCCCGGTTTCCCGCCGGCCGCGCCTTCCTCCCGCTCTGCGCCGGCCGGACCCATCATCAAGGTTCGTCACATGACCCGAACGCCCACCCTGTTCGATTCCGTACAGATCGGCGACCTGCACCTCGCCAACCGGATCGTCATGGCGCCGCTCACGCGCAACCGCGCGGTGGAGGGCAACGTACCCTCGCCTCTGGCGGTGGACTATTACCGCCAGCGCGCCAGCGCCGGGCTGATCGTCAGCGAAGGCACCCAGATCAGCCCCGAAGGCCAGGGCTACGAGGCGACGCCCGGCATCTACAGCCCGGCGCAGGTCGCCGGCTGGAAGCCGATCACTGCGGCCGTCCACGCCGCCGGCGGCAAGATCGTGGCGCAGCTCTGGCATGTCGGCCGCGTGTCCCACGTCTCGCTGCAGCCGAACGGCGCGGCGCCGCTGGCGCCTTCCGCAATCCGGGCCAACACCAAGACCTATCTCAAGGGCGGCTTCGACGACGTCTCCGAGCCGCGCGCGCTTGAGGCGTCGGAGATCCCGCGCATCGTGGCGCAATATGCCGCCGCCGCGCGCAACGCCATCGAAGCCGGGTTCGACGGCGTCGAGCTCCACGGCGCCAACGGCTACCTGATCGACCAGTTCCTGCGGGATGGCACCAACAAGCGCCCCGACGCCTATGGCGGCCCGGTGGAGAACCGCGTCCGCTTCCTGCGCGAGGTCATCGCGGCGACCGTGGAGGCGATCGGCGCGGGCCGCGTCGGCATCCGCCTGTCGCCCGTCTCGCCGGCGAGCGACTGCTCCGACAGCAATCCGCAGGCAACCTTCAACGCCGCCGCCGACGTGATCGGCAGCTTCGGGCTCGCCTTCCTTCACGTGGTGGAAGGCGCGACCGGCGGGCCGCGCGACATCGTGCCCGATTTCGACTTCGCCGAGATCCGCCGCCGCGCCCGCGCGCCCTACATCGCCAACAACGGCTACGACCAGGCGCTGGCCGAGGAAACCATCGCGAGCGGCAGGGCCGACCTCATCTCGTTCGGCCGGCCGTTCATTTCCAATCCCGACGTGGTGGAACGCCTGCGCCGGCACGCGCCGTTCGCCCCGATCAACCGCGACACGCTCTATGGCGGCGGCGCGGAGGGCTATACCGACTATCCGGCGCTCGATCCCGCCTGAGTGGCCGGGCCGCCGGCAAATCCGGCGAAGGTAAAACCGAAAACAGGAAAGGCGCGGGACGATCCCGCGCCTTTCCGTTCTCAAACAAACTGACTATCAAGCGACCTGACGAAGGGTCTGGCGGCTCACCACCAGCCAACACCGCCCCACGGACCCCAATCCCAGGTGTTGTCCCACATGATGTCCTGATTGATCATCGCCGCCATCGTCTGTTCGTTGGCGAGATGCTGCTGGTACATCATCTGCTGGTAGGACTGGAAGTCGGACTGGTTGCCGACATAGAGGCAGTTGCAGACCGTGGGATCGGGATAGACGTAGGTCGTCGTGCCGTTCTTGTTGATCTGCGAGAACTTGTGCGCCGGCAGGCTCGTCAGCGCCTTCAGGCGCTCCGGCGTGTTGGCAGGCCGCGGCGTGAAGCCGGCTGCGGCAAGCATGTCTTCCTTGTTCACCACGGTCGACTGGCAGGCGGCGAGCAGCGCGCCGCCCAGAAAGACGGCGGCGACGGTCGCAGCGACCTTCTTCGGCAGGAACTTCATGAGTGGCCTCTCGGACAACGCGGGGGCTGAAATGCGATCGCTCGTTCGGTTGATCCGGGATGCCCAACGGCACGGCTTCGAAGCCGATGCCCGCCCCCCGACCGAAACGGCGGCGATCTTGGGGGCTGTGTGGAACACGGTCAAGCCGCTGCGCGCGTGTTTCCGGCAAACAGGCCGCCGCGACGGCCAACAATCGCCATGGGGCGGGCATTTCGGGGTTTCTCTTGATTTGCTATAAACTTGGACGGCATCGAGCACGCCCCCACGGGGATGAAGCGCCGCCTGCCGCCGCGGTCCCGCCCAGGCGCGCCGGCTCGCCATGCCTCCCGCGAGACGGCGTCACGCGACGCCCCGTCCACGCACGATCCCATCATGGAGAACAACCATCATGACGGTGCGACTGCGCGGCCATCACCTCCTCTGCCTCCTCACCTTCAGCGGCCATGGCTACACCCCCGGCTTCACCCGGAACATGGAGCGGATCGCCCGCCGACTCGCCGCCGGCGAGGAAGCGGAAATGGTGGAAGGCCCAGACGACATCTGCGTCGCGCTCGTGGACGAACTCGGCCCCGGGGACGCGCACTGCACGCTCTGCCACGTGGGAGAGCGCGACCGGAAGGCCATCGCCGCAGTCTCCGAACGGGTCGGACATCCGCTCGCACCACCCGGCCGCATCACGTTCGACCATGACACCCTGGCGCGCCTGCGCGCCGCCTTCTTCGACGGCACGATCCGCGCGGCCTGCGAGGACTGCGAATGGTCGGCGTTCTGCACCGCCATCGCGGCGAACGGGTTCGCCGGCACCCGTCTTGCGGCGCCCCGGAAGGCCGCGGCGGCACGTTCGGCAGCCCTCCCACCGGCTGCCATTTCCGCCGCCGGGGTGGCCGTCCGGATGCCGGAAGAAGAATAGCCGGCAAATCGTACCGGCTTCACTCTTCCTTGGCTTGACCATGACAGCGGCGGTCGAAACAGTCGCCGTCATGACCCGAATCACTCCCCTTCGACACCTCTCCCGGGCCCCGCGCGCGGCAGCGGCGGCCATCGCGCTCGCCCTCGCCGCCGGCCTTTCCGGATGCGCGGACACCTCGCCTTCGCGCTCGCAGCCGAGCTTCTACGATTATCTCGGCGTGCCGGGGGCGACCGTCGATGCCGCGATGGCGGCCTCCATGATCTCCGGCTATCGCGCCAACCACGGCCTCGGGCCGGTAAGCGTCGATCCCGAACTTGATCGGCTCGCCGCAGCGCAGGCCGCGGTGATGGCGAGCCGCAACGACATTCGCCACGCGCTCGACGGGGATCGCCAGACGAAGGCGAGGCTGGCAAAGGCGGGCTATGTCACCACGACGGCCGTCGAGAACGTGTCGGCCGGCTACCGCACGCTGGCGGAGGCGTTCTCCGGCTGGCG
Organism: Pseudoxanthobacter soli DSM 19599; assembly: GCF_900148505.1. Lineage (NCBI taxonomy): Bacteria > Pseudomonadati > Pseudomonadota > Alphaproteobacteria > Hyphomicrobiales > Segnochrobactraceae > Pseudoxanthobacter > Pseudoxanthobacter soli. The sequence goes on from NZ_FRXO01000002.1 coordinate 714,568, forward strand.
GGATTCGCCGCCCCACAACAAGAACATGCTCAACCCGGCAGTCACCCGCATCGGCATCGGCATCGCCTATGCGCCGGACAGCAAGTACAAGGTGTTCTGGAGCCTGATCCTTGCAGCGCCGGCTTCAGCGCCCGCAGCGACGGCCGCGGCCGGATCGCCGGCCTCCGCGACCACCGCCGCCGCCCCGGCGAAGCCGGCCGGCTGACGCCGCCGCCCGCGCGATGCCGGTTGCGGCGCCGCAGGGCTGCCCGCGGATATCCGGCCGCGCTCCGGATCGGGCCGGTCGGCCGCCACCTCGAGCATTTCACCACGCGCGGGCGACACGCCCCCGCCGGACCTGCGTCCGATCTTCCGCCCGGAGCATGCGATGCCCGATATCGACCCGGCAGCCGCCGAACGCCACCGCGCCAAGATGGCGAACCGCAAGCGCGTGCAGGACGAGGAAGTCGCCTCCAAGACCCGCGAGAAGGGCCTTCTCATCGTCCACACCGGCCCGGGCAAGGGCAAATCGACGGCCGCCTTCGGGCTGGCGCTGCGCACGCTCGGCCGCGGCGGTTCGGTCGGCGTGGTGCAGTTCATCAAGGGCGCCTGGGAGACCGGCGAGCGCACCGCCCTTGAGACGTTCGGCGACCGGGTTTCCTGGCACACCATGGGCGAAGGCTTCACCTGGGAAACGCAGGACCTGTCGCGCGATGTCGCCGCCGCGGAGCGGGCCTGGTCGCGTGCCGAGGAACTGATGGCCGATCCGCGGTTCGGCCTGGTCATCCTCGACGAACTCAACATCGCGCTGCGCTACGATTATCTCGATACCGCGACGGTGGTCGGCGCGCTTGCCGGGCGCCGCGAGGGCCTGCACGTGGTGGTGACGGGGCGCAACGCCCGGCCCGCGATGATCGAGGCCGCCGACCTCGTGACCGAGATGGCCCTCGTGAAGCACCATTTCGCCGCCGGGGTGAAGGCTCAGCCCGGCATCGAATTCTGAGCGGAGCCGTCACGGTGTCCCGTCACGGCCCCCTGAGGCCGCGTCTTCCACCGGCGCCGCTGGAGCATGGCGGCGACATGGGCGCCGCCCGCCGGCGGTTTCCCAACGCGCCCGAGCCGTTTCTGGACCTTTCGACCGGCATCAATCCGACGCCCTATCCGCTGAACGCGCTGTCGCCGGCCTGCTTCACCCGGTTGCCCGAGCCGGACGGCCTTGCCGAACTCGCAGAGGCGGCGATGCGGCGCTACGGGGCGCCCTCGCCGGCCCATGTCGTCTGCGCGCCGGGCACGCAGATCCTGCTGCCGGCGGTCGCCCGACTCGTTCCGCCGGGCCGCGCCACGGTGCTTTCGCCGACCTATGCCGAGCACGCCAGGGCGGCCGAACTCGCCGGCCACGCGGTGACGGAGGTCCCGAGCTTCGCCGAACTGCACGGCTCAGATCTCGCCGTCGCGGTCAACCCGAACAACCCGGACGGGCGGCTGGTGCCGCGCATCCGGCTGATCGATCTCGGCGCCGCGCTCGCCCGGCGCGGCGGGCTGCTCCTCGTCGACGAAGCGTTCATGGACGTGGCGACGCTCAGCGAAAGCGTGGCTGCGGACGTCGACCGCGGCGCCATCGTGGTGCTGCGCTCGTTCGGCAAGTTCCACGGCCTCCCGGGCATCCGCCTCGGCTTCGCCATCGCCTCGCCCGGCACGGCCGCTGCCTTGCGCGCCGCGCTCGGGCCATGGGCGGTATCCGGTCCCGCGCTCGCCATCGGCAAGGCCGCGCTCTGCGACGACGCGTGGGCGCGCCAGATGCGTTCGGATCTCGCCTACGCGGCCGTCCGGCTCGACGGGATGCTCGAAGACGCGGGGCTTGAGGTTCTGGGCGGTACGGCGCTGTTCCGCCTCGCCCGCTCGGACTATGCCCTGAGGTGGTACGAGCGCCTCGGCCAGTGCGGCATCCTCGTCCGCTGCTTCCCGGATCGCCCGGCATTGCTGCGCTTCGGGCTCCCGCGCGACGAGGCGGGCTACCAGCGGCTTGGCACGGCGCTCGCGCTCGGTCCCGTGGATTAGAGCGCTTTCCGATCTGATGGACTCATCAGATCGGCAAGAAATCGCTTCAGATTCAAAAGCTTGAGGCCGTTCGGCGGTCGGCGCCGCGGCACCGGAGCGGAAGACTACCGTGCCATGACCGGGCCGGTCGACATGTCGCCTCCACGGGTGGCGGCATCGATCTCGGTCCAGCTCGCGCCGATGATGCGGCCGGGCTTGCCGTCGACATCGGCCTGCAGCAACACCGCGCATCGCGACGCCTTGCCGGGCCGGTCTCCTTCCGTCGCCGTGCCGGGCATGTCTGCCGGCAGGTCACCCTTTTCGTCGATCTCCGAGACCGGAAGATCGATTTCGATCGCCGAGCCGTTCCACATACCGATGGCGCGGATGCCGCGCACCACGTTGCGATAGAACAGCTCGCGTCCGTCGTTCTCGCCGCCGTGCACCATGACCGAGACCGACGGCAGCATCGACACCAGCCATACAGTGGCCGGAGCGACCGGCGTGCCCGGCGTGGCGGCGGCGACATGGATATGCACCGCCTCGTCTGAAGCACGGATGGAAATTGCGACCGGCAGCACATCGGACGACACCGCCTGGGCCACCCGGCGGCCGAGCGCGACGTCGTCTCCGCCGACCAGCACGCCGTTGCCGTCGATCACCAGCTGAGGCGTGTAGATCGAGCGATCACCGCGTCCGTTGGCGTAGGCGAACTGCCGGGCGGAGTTGACGCGGGATGCCAGCGTATCGGTCCAGCCGAGATAGTCCCAATAGTCGACGGGATAGGTGAGCGCGACCACCGACGGGTCGTCAGCATAGCGGCCGATGGAATGGTCGGCCGGTGGGCAGGCGGCGCATCCCTGGCTGGTGAAGAGTTCCACCACAGCACGCGCGGGCTCGGAGACATTGCCGTTGTTGCCACCGCCGGCGCGGGCGGGAGCGACCTGGAGCGTCGCAGCGACCGCCAGAATCCCCGACGCGAGCAGCCCCTTCGCGAGCAGGCGACGAGAGATGAGGGCGAACGATCCGCGGCGCGCCCTCCGCTTTGTCCCCGCGCCCTCACCCACTCCCATCTGTGCTCCCGTGAGCGCCGCCGGAGGCGCCCCGCGCGGGCAGGCGCGGGCGGGTCCGGTCGCGACAGGGGAAGAGGAAGACCGCGGCATCGGCAGGGATCGCTGTTCTGTTCGAGAAATCGACACTTCAGGAGACCCTGCCCGAGTGGGCAAGGCAAGACACGTCGGCTCGCGCTTCAAGCACCGCTTCGTGAGGTAAGGGGGGATGGCGGCGGTTCCGCGTCGGCCGGCAAAGGTCGCGGCGATGATTGCGCATTCACGGAGACGGCGGGTCGGGCTCGGCGACCGCCCGGGCGACGGCGTCTGCGAACGGGCCGGAGAGCGCGGCCACATCGAGTGGCCCGACATATTTGAACCGCACGGTGCCATCGCGGCCGAGAACGTAGGTTTCGGGCACGCCGTAGACACCCCACTCGATGCCCGCCCGGCCGTCGGGGTCGACGCCGACGGCGGCGAAGGGATTGCCGAACCCGCCGAGGAAACGCAGGGCATTGCCCGGCCGGTCCTTGTAGTTGATGCCGGCGAGCACGATGCGCGGGTCTGATCCGAGTGTCATCAGCTGAGGGTGTTCCTCCCGGCAGGGCGCGCACCAGGAGGCCCAGACATTGACCACCGCCACCTTGCCCCGGAACGCCGCGGGATCGAAGCCGGGCACCGCCGCGCCGCCGCGGTCGAGCCCCGGAAGCGGCGCCAGCACCGTCGGCGGCGCGGCCCGGCCAACCAGCGGCGAGGGAACCAGGGACGGATCCTCCGTGCTGCCGAGCCGCAGCAGGAACAGGACGGCAAGGACGGAGAAGCCGAGAAGCGGCAGCAGCACCAGCACGCCGCGCCGGCGCGGCCGGGGTGTTGCGGGAGCCGCATCGGGAGGAACGCCGCCGGCCGGCGTCGCCGCGTCGTTCATCGGCCCGCCCCCGGCGGCGCGCGCCGGTCCCGGCGCGCCTCGATTGTGGCGATCGCACCGAGGAGCCGCCGGCGTTCGAGCCGGAGACGCACGATCAGCCCCGCGACCACAAGCCCGGTGATCGCATAGGCCGCGACGATGAAGCCGGCATGAGGGCCGAGGCCTTCAGGACCGAACAGGCTCATCCGGGCGTTCCCTCTTCCGCGTTCCTGATATCCACAGTCTTGCCGAGGTCGATATTCCGGGCCGGACCGTTGCCGCCGCGCGGCGGACCGCTCGCGTCCCCGATCACCGCTCGTCTTGGCCGCTCGGCGGTCCTGAGCGCCAGCGCCCGCAGCCGGCGGCGGAGGATCTCGTTGCGCATCGCCATCAGGTGCAGCGTCGCGAACAGCAGCGTGAAGGCAAGCGCCATCACCAGAAGCGGCCAGAGGATCGACGGATCGATCGTCGGCCCGCCCATCCGGAACACGCTGGCGGGCTGGTGCAGGGTGTTCCACCAGTCGACCGAGAACTTGATGACGGGAATGTTGACGACCCCGACGAGGATCAGGACAGCGGCTGTGCGGCCGGCGCGGACCGGCTCCTCGATGGCGTGCCACAAGGCAATCAGGCCGAGATACATCAGGAACAGCACCAGCATCGAGGTGAGGCGGGCGTCCCACACCCACCACGTGCCCCACATCGGCTTTCCCCACAGCGACCCCGTGACGAGGGCGAGGAAGGTGAAGGCGGCCCCGAGCGGGGCCGCCGCGCGCGCGGCGACATCGGCGAGGGGATGCCGCCACACCAGCGTACCAAGCGCCGAAACCGCCATCGCGACATAGGCCGCCATGCCCAGCCAGGCGGACGGCACGTGGACGAACATGATGCGGACGGTCTCGCCCTGCTGGTAGTCGGGCGGGGCCACGAACAGCGCCCCCCAAAGGCCGACCGCCATCACCACCGTCGTGATGCCGGCGAGCCACGGCAGCACGCGCCCGGTGAACGCCAGAAAGCGGGCGGGATTGGCGAGGTCCGTGACGGCGGATGCGAACGGCATGGCTTCTGCTCTGCGAACCGGCGCCCGGCTGCGGTCCGGGATGGCGGCGCGGCCGCCCCCGGCCCGCTCCGAGGCTCGTTACCCACCCAATCTAGAGCATGAGCGGAAGCGGTGGAAACAGGGAACGGTCTGCATCGTCCGGCGGCGGAAGTCCGCACCGGCGGCGGCGCCATCCGGCGCACGCCGGAAATTCGCGCGAAACCGGGTGCGCGCCGGAACGTAGCCTCTCGGCGATACGTTTATTCGGAATAAGTCGCAAAAATTTCTCTGCAACTCTCGACAATGTCAGAGGCTGTCATTAGTTTTGCAAATTAGTCGCATTAAGTGCTGATGGGCCATGAAAGGCCGTTGCGCCTCAGGTGCACCGGTCTCAGCCGGTCCAGGATGAACGCAATGCCTTTCCGTGCCGGCGTGGCCGGAGGCATCGGGAATTGTATGCGTAATTCAAGTCAGGGGGCGACGGTCGGTCGTATGTCGGCACGCCGGCCAGTCGCGCGGGGAGCATCGATGAACGAACCCAATTCGGCCCTTTCGGCGGAATCCGGCTGGCGTCGCGCCCGCTCCGGGCTCTCGCTGCCTGAAGTCCACGGCAGCATCTCGCCCCGGGCCGGCGCGTCGGTGTGGCGGCGTGCCGCTGCGTTCGCCGGCCCCGGCTATCTCGTCGCGGTCGGCTACATGGACCCCGGCAACTGGGCGACCTCGCTTGCCGGCGGCTCCGCCTACGGCATGACGCTGCTCGTCGTCGTGCTGATGTCGAGCCTGATGGCGATGCTGCTGCAGGCGCTTTGCGCCCGCGTCGCAGTCGCCACCGGCCGCGATCTGGCGCAGGCCTGCCGCGATGCCTTTCCGCGTCCGGTCGGCTACATGCTCTGGCTGCTCGCAGAGCTCGCGATCTGCGCCACCGACCTCGCCGAGGTGATCGGCACCGCGATCGGCCTCAACCTGCTGTTCGGCATTCCCCTTGAAATCGGCGTGGTGCTGACCGCGCTCGACGTGGCGCTGATCCTGTTCCTCCAGACGGTCGGGTTCCGCTGGATCGAGGCGTTCGTCGTCGCCATGCTCGGCGTCATCGCGGTGTGCTTCATCGTGCAGATCGGGCTTGCCGATCCGAACTGGGGCAGCGTCATCCGCGGCTTCGCGCCCACCACCGAGATCGTCACAAATCCCGGCATGCTCTATCTCGCGCTCGGCATCATCGGCGCGACGGTCATGCCGCACAATCTCTATCTGCACTCCGGCATCCTGATGACTCGCAGGCTCGGAGACACGCCCGCCGAGAAGCGCGAGTCGCTGAAGTTCGCGACGTGGGATTCCTCGATCGCGCTCGGCGTGGCGTTCTTCGTCAACGCCTCGATCCTGGTGCTCTCCGCGGCGAGCTTCCATGACCGGGGCCAGTTCGACATCACCGAACTCGGCCAGGCCCATGCGCTGCTGCAGCCGCTGCTCGGCGCCGCCATCGCGCCCACGCTGTTCGCCATCGCACTGCTGTGTTGCGGCCTCAACTCCACCGTCACCGCGACGCTCGCCGGCCAGATCGTGATGGAAGGCTTCCTCTCGATCCGTCTGGCGCCGTGGCTGCGGCGGCTCATTACCCGTGCCATCGCCATTCTGCCGGCCATCGTCGTGACAATCATCTACGGGGACGAAGGCACTGCGCATCTCCTCATCCTGAGCCAGGTGGTACTGAGCCTGCAACTGCCGTTCGCCGTGGTCCCGCTGGTGATGTTCACCGCGGACCGGCGCAAGATGGGCGAGTTCGTCGCCCCGCTGTGGATGACGGCGCTCGCCGCCATCACCGCTCTCATCATCATCGTGCTCAACGTGCGCCTGATCATCGAGGCGGCAGGGCTGCTCTGAACGCTATCAGCCTTCCCCGGCCCTGAGCGCGGCGGCGGCGGCGACCGGCGCCGCCACCAGGGCGACGAGAAGGATCGCGACCAGCAACAGGAACGGCGGCCAGAAGGCCGCGGCGCCGAACGCCCCTGTGGTCGCGGCGATGCCGAAGATCAGCACGGGAACCGCGAGCGGCAGCACCAGCACCGGAATGAGCAGCCCACCGCGGCCGAGGCCGGCCGTCAGTGCCGCGCCGATGGCACCGATCAGCGTGAGCGATGGTGTGCCGACGAGAAGGCAGAGCGCGCTCGCCGCGATCGCCTCCGGCCCGAGATTGAGAAACAGCCCGAGGACGGGAACTGCCGCGACCAGCGGTAGGCCAGTCGCGGTCCAGTGCGCCAGCGCCTTCGCCAGCACGACGAGGCCCAACGGCGCCTCGCCCATGAGGAGGAGGTCGAGGGATCCGTCGTCGCGATCCGCTTGGAACAGCCGGTCGAGGCCGAGCAGCGTGGCCAGCAACGCCCCGATCCAGAGCACCGCCGGACCGAGCCGGGCCAGCAGCGCAAGGTCCGGCCCGATGGCGAACGGGATCGCCACCACCACGGCGAGATAGAACAGCACGCCGACGAGGGCGCCGCCGCCCACCCGGAAGCCGAGCACGAGGTCGCGCCGGTAGAGCGCGAACAGGGCGGGGAGGATGCCGCCGGTCATGCGGCGTCCCCCGGCAGGTCGAGCCGGAGGGGATCGACGCCCGGCAGGTTGTCGTGGGTGGCGGCGACGACGATGCCCCCGCGACCAAGATGCCCGGCCATCAGCGCGCCCAGGCGGGCGGCCGAAGCCGCGTCGAGCGCGGCGGTGGGCTCGTCCATCAGCCAGACCGGGCGCGGCACCGCCACCAGACGGGCGAAAGCGAGCCGCCGGCGCTGGCCGGCGGAAAGCAGCCCCGCCGGCAGGTCGGCGAGCGGCGCAAGATCGAGGCTGTCGAGCGCCTCTTCGACCCGACGATGCCGCCCGTCGTGCGGCGACCCGAGGAAGCACGCCCAGAACCGCAACGTCTCGGCCACCGTCAGCCCCGGCTTGAGGGCGTCGAGGTGACCGACATAGTGCATCGCGCGCGCCGCCGGGCCGTCGTCGAGCCCGCTGCCCTCGAGCGCCACCCTGCCACCGGCGATGGGCACGAGGCCGGCGATGGCGCGCAGCAATGTCGACTTGCCGGCACCGTTCTCTCCCGTGACCGCCATGGCCTGTCCCGCCGCGAGGCGGAAGTCCACCCCGTCGAGAACCCGCCGCCCGCCGCGGACCACCCCGACATCCCGGACCGCGAGCGCGGAGACGGCCGGAAGCGCCGCCGACCCACTCATGACGGCGCTGCCCGCGACAGCAGCACTCGCCACGGCTGCGTCACCCCGCCACGCGGATTCGGGCGGCGAATGCCTCCGATCCGCGGTTGCAATCGATTGACGCGCACCCTCCCGCACCGCACCATGATTGGAACGGCTTCAAGGTCGTCCGGAACGCGGCCGCGGCCTTCCCATGGCCTGGCGGGTTCCAGCCTCGGCCGAACGGCGGGTGTTGGCGGACGGAAGGGAATCGGGTGTCTAACGGCTCGGGTCACGGCTCGGACAGTGGCTTGGATCGCTGCGGCGGCATGAACCGGCGCGCGACCGGCTGCCGGCGAGTTTCGACCGGCACCGCGTTCCTGGCAACCCGGCCGTGCGCCACGGTCATGACGGCGACGCCGCAATCCCGCGAAACCGCGGAAACCGGCGCCCCCGTCCGGCCGCAGCGACTTTCCGCCTCATCGCGCCGGCCTCGAACTCTTCCAGACTGCATCTGGTCTAGTCTGAACGGATTTGGTATAGGTCTTGCAACCCGCGACGACGCTTCGGCGCGGTGGCCATATAGGTGTGCCAAGAGCGAGGACGGCCGGCAGGTCGCGCCCGCAATACGGCCAGCGCGACGAGCGCGGCCGCGGCGCCCTGCACTCGACCGGCCGCGCGCAGCCATCCATGCGCGCACTTCCCCGTGCGGCACGCACCCTCCAGAGCATCCCGGCCTCAGGTGGCTTCACCCGAGGCCCGCGGGATGCGCTGGGATCGCAGAAACAGAGTGCCCTCCGGCGCCCATGCGGGCGCGGGGCGCTCAAAGTCGCCTGTCCGGTTCCGCCGGCGCAGGCGTCGGACTTTCGCATCCGGTGTGATTTCCGGTCGGCCCGGCGGGCTGGACGGAAACCGCGCCGGCGGCCGGCGGCCGCAACACGCGCCGGCCCGGATCGTTTTGCTCATACCGGGCGCCCGGCCCGGTCTCGAACAGGGGATTGCACTCCGTGTCCAGTCAATCGCTCGACAGCTTCAAATGCCGCAAGACGCTCGGCGTCGGCAAGAAAGCCTATGTCTATTTCGACCTGAAGGTCGCGGAGAAGAACGGCCTTCCCGGCATTTCCCGGCTCCCGTTCTCGATGAAGGTGCTCGTCGAGAACCTGCTGCGGTTCGAGGACGGGCGCACCGTGACCGCCGATGACATCCGCGCCGTGGTGGCCTGGGTCAACGAGCGCCGCTCCGACCGCGAGATCGCCTATCGCCCCGCGCGCGTGCTGATGCAGGACTTCACCGGCGTGCCGGCGGTCGTCGACCTCGCCGCGATGCGCGACGCGATGAAGAATCTCGGCGGCAACCCCGAGAAGATCAACCCGCTGGTGCCGGTCGACCTCGTGATCGACCACTCGGTGGTCGTCGACTATTTCGGCAACGCCGAGGCGTTGCACCGCAATGTCGAGCGTGAATACGAGCAGAACCAGGAGCGGTACCGCTTCCTGAAGTGGGGCCAGTCGGCGTTCGACAATTTCCGCGTCGTGCCGCCGGGCACCGGCATCTGCCATCAGGTCAACCTTGAATATCTCGCCCAGGCGGTCTGGACAAAGAAGGTTGAAGAGGACGGCGAGGAAGTGACCTACGCCTTCCCCGACACCCTCGTCGGCACCGATTCCCACACCACCATGGTCAACGGCCTCGGCGTCCTTGGCTGGGGTGTGGGCGGCATCGAGGCCGAGGCAGCGATGCTCGGCCAGCCGATCTCCATGCTCGTGCCGGAAGTCGTTGGCTTCAAGCTGACCGGCAAGCTGCAGGAAGGCATCACCGCGACCGATCTGGTCCTGACGGTCACGCAGATGCTGCGCAAGAAGGGCGTGGTCGGCAAGTTCGTCGAGTTCTTCGGCGAGGGCCTCGACCATCTCTCGCTCGCAGACCGCGCCACCATCGCCAACATGGCGCCGGAATACGGCGCGACCTGCGGCTTCTTCCCGATCGACCGCGAGACCATCGACTATCTCGACGAGACCGGCCGCAAGGACAGCCGCGTGGCGCTCGTGGAGGAATATGCCAAGGCCCAGGGCATGTGGCGTGGCAAGTCGAGCGAGGATCCGGTGTTCACCGACACCCTCGAACTCGACATCTCGACCGTGCAGCCTTCGCTCGCCGGACCGAAGCGCCCGCAGGACCGCGTGCTGCTCGCCGACGCCAAGGCCGGTTTCCTCGCCGCTCTCGAGGGCGAGTTCAAGAAGCCGGGCGATGCCGGCCGCCGCGCGCCCGTCGAAGGCAAGGACTTCGACCTCGGCAACGGCGACGTGGTGATCGCCGCCATCACCTCCTGCACCAACACCTCCAACCCGAGCGTGCTGATCGCGGCGGGCCTGCTCGCCCGCAACGCGCTTGCCAAAGGCCTGAAGTCCAAGCCGTGGGTGAAGACTTCGCTCGCGCCCGGAAGCCAGGTGGTGGCGGAATATCTGTCGAAGTCCGGTCTGCAGACCGACCTCGACCAGCTCGGCTTCAACCTCGTCGGCTTCGGCTGCACCACCTGCATCGGCAATTCCGGCCCGCTGGCGCCGGAAATCTCCGAGACCATCAACAAGGCCGACCTCGTCGCCGCCGCGGTGCTGTCGGGCAACCGCAACTTCGAGGGTCGCGTCAATCCGGACGTGAAGGCGAACTATCTCGCCTCCCCGCCGCTCGTCGTCGCCTATGCCATCGCCGGCTCGCTCCAGGTCGACCTGACCCGCGACCCGCTCGGCCACACCGAGAGCGGCGAGCCGGTCTATCTCAAGGACATCTGGCCGTCGAACAAGGAGATCGCGACCTTCATCCGCGAGAACGTCACCAAGAAGATGTTCAAGGAGAAGTACGCAGACGTGTTCGCCGGTGACGAGAACTGGCGCAAGATCGCGGTGCCCGAAGGCCAGACCTATGCCTGGCAGGACGCCTCGACCTACGTGCAGAACCCGCCCTATTTCGTCGGCATGACCCACGAGCCGAAGCCGGTGACGGACATCGTCGGCGCCCGCGTCATGGGCCTGTTCCTCGATTCCATCACGACCGACCACATCTCCCCGGCCGGTTCGATCAAGGAAGCGAGCCCCGCCGGCCGCTATCTGCGCGACCATCAGGTCCGCCCGGCCGACTTCAACCAGTACGGCACCCGTCGCGGCAATCATGAAGTGATGATGCGCGGCACCTTCGCCAACATCCGCATCAAGAACCAGATGTTGGGCGGCAAGGAAGGCGGCTTCACGCTGCACTATCCGGGCGGCGAAGAGATGCCGATCTACGACGCGGCCATGGCCTACAAGGCCGAGGGCGTTCCGCTGGTGGTGTTCGCCGGCCGCGAATACGGCACCGGCTCCTCCCGCGACTGGGCCGCGAAGGGCACCAACCTGCTCGGCGTCCGCGCCGTGATCGCCCAGTCGTTCGAGCGCATCCACCGCTCCAACCTGGTCGGCATGGGCATCCTGCCGCTGGTGTTCGAGGAAGGCACGTCCTGGCAGACCCTTGGCCTCAAGGGCGACGAGACGGTGACCATCCACGGCATCGAGGGCGATCTCAAGCCGCGCCAGAAGATGGACGCGGAGATCACGTTCGCCGACGGCACCACCAAGGTCGTGCCGCTGATCTGCCGGATCGATACCCTCGACGAGCTCGACTACTTCCGCAACGGCGGCATCCTGCAGTACGTGCTGCGCCAGCTCGCCGCCTGATCGCGGTCGGCCGCTTCGGACGCTTCAGCCGCCGGCCTTCGGGCCGGCGGTTTTTTGTTTCGGCCCGTTTCTTTTTGTCGGCTCCAGGCGCCGGCTTGCAAACGGACCTCGATTGAGACACACGAGTGGGCAGGGCAGCCGCACGCGGCAGGACAGGATGGCCGGGGGGAACGGCCGCCGGTTCCAGCGGTCTGTCGAAACGATCCCAGCGAAGGTTTTCCTGATGATCCCGACCATGCGTTTCGTCCGCCGGGGACTGTCGGCTCTCGCCGGCGCCGCGCTCGCCGCCGGCCTCGTGTCGGGGCCCGCGATGGCCCAGACCAAGCCGGCGGATCCCAAGGCCGCTCCGGCCGCGACCGGACCGACGGCGACGACCGCCACTTACGGCGACTGGGTGGTGCGGTGCGCCGTTCCCCCGGGCAAGACCGATGCCGAAAAGGTGTGCGAGACCGCCGAGGGCATTCAGGTGCAGGGCCGCGAAGGGCTGCTTGCCCAGGTCGTGTTCGGCCGGCTGTCGAAGGATGCGCCGTGGCGCCTCATCATCCAGCTTCCGAACGGCGTGTTCATTCCGGCGGGCGCCACGTTCTTCCTCACGGCCGACGCCAAGCAGGGCGACGATGCCGGCGACGGCCTCAAGGCAACGTTCAAGCGCTGCACCGAAGCCTGCTTCGCCGATGTGGAGCTGACCGCGGACCAGATGACGGACCTGAAGGCCGCCAAGGGACCGGGCCGCATCGAGTTCGTGGACGGCAACCGCCAGCGCATCGCGATCCCGATCTCGTTCGCCGGCCTGCCGGGCGCGCTCGACGCCGCCGCCAATCCGCACTGACGTCTCCGCATTGACGTCGCTGCCGGCCAGACGGCTCGTCCGGCCGGCAGGACATCGCGGTGAGAGTCTGGCCCTACGGACCATGCGGAGAAAGTGACGGGGGCCGCCGCCGTCAGGGCTTGATGTCGACCTCTCCGTCGAGCGTCGCCATCTTGAAATCCGAGATCAGAAGCCGCAGCTGCACCGTCCAGTGTCCGGACACGGGCAGCACCAGGCCATCGACGCGCCAGGTGCCGTCGCCGACACGCACGGCCGGCCGACGGATCGGTTCGATACCTGCGCCGTGGTTCGACAGCGCGAGCGTGATCTCCTGCGGATCGAGCGGACCGAAATCACCGGTCATGACAACGATCGATGCCGTGACCGGGCCGGCATGGCCGGGCGTGACCGTGATGTCGGCCATCGCATCCGGCGTATGAATGTGGACCGCCGCCGGTTCGTTGCGCGCCGCATCGATCGCCCGCGGCGGCGGGGTGAAGCGCCACACGGCGACAACGGCGAAGATCGCGACCACGAGCGCCGTTTCCACGGCAATGGAACGCGCCAGCAGGCCCGCAGACCGCGGCTCCGCACGCAGGGCCGGCGCCGTCAGGCTGAAGCGGTTGAGCAGCGCGCAGGCGAACAGCACCGACAGAAGCGCGAATTTCGCCAGCATCACCCGGCCGTAATCCGTGGTCCACAACGCGCTCGGATGGCCGAGTTGCACCACCGCCAGCGTGCCGCCGCTCAGGACGAGCACCCCGACGAACCAGGGAATGACGTCCGAGAAATGCCGCAGGGCGCCGGTTGCGCGCCGGGTATCATCCGCTCGCCCTGGCGCGGTCGCTTTGTGTTTCCGCCACACGCCCCGGTGGAGCAGCACCGCGAGCGGCACGAGCGAACCGACCCAGACGGCGATCGTGACGGCGTGGAGGAATACGCCCGCGCGCATGATCACTTGCGGGGCCGCCGTAGAGGCATGGCCGCTTGCCGCGAGCGCCAGGCCCAGCGCGGCGAGCGCGACCGCCGACAGAAGCCGGGCGAGAACCGGGCGACGCGAGACGACGGCAAGGCTGACGCTCGCGATCACGAGCGCCGCCGCCGCGAGCGCGAGCGTCCTGGCATAGATGCTACCGAGCCCGGCCTGCCAGATTTCCGGCTGAGCGAGCCCCGCGACCGGCGCGCCGAGCAGATCGGCTCCCTGCAGCCCGAGTGCCGCGACGATCGCCACGACACCGATCGCCAGCATGGCGGAAAGAAAGCCGCGGGCCGGCACATCCGCCCCCGTGCAATCCCGCACCGCCGCACCACCGCGCGGGACCAGCCACGCGGCGAACACGGCGCCGCCGACGCCAAGGAACAGCCCCGCATAGAGCGCGAACCGCGCGGCCCAGATTGCGACGCGCAACGGCCAGTCCACGACAGCCGCTGTTACCGTCGGCGCACCGGCGCTGGCGTGGCCGATCGAGAAGGTGAGCGTTCCGCCCACGGGGTGTCCGTCTTCCGACACGACCCGCCAGCTCAGCGCGTAGGTTCCCTGCCCCATGCCGGATGGCAGCGCGACGGAAAGAACGGTGTCGTGCAACGCCGCAGTGAGGGTACGGGAGGAACCGTCCGGCGCGATCAGCCGAAGAGCGATCGGGGCGACCGGCTCGCTGAAGGTCAGGTCCATGGTCGCAGGCGCCTCGGCCAGCATGGCGCCGTCCGCAGGCACCGCGTTGCCGAGTGCGGCATGTGCGAAGGCGGCCGCGGGCAGACCGATGGCGAACGCGAGCGCCACTATGGCGGCAAACAGCCGCGCGAGCGCACGGCCCGCCAGCGGCTGCGGCGCCGCGCCGCGACGCGCGGGAGCGGATGGCGGTGCAGGTGCGGCATCCGCCGCTCTCGTCATCGTTTTCATGGACACGGTTCCACGCTGTGCAATGGAATGACGGCGGTCCGGCGGCGTGCGCCGCCGAACCCTGTCAGAGGCGGAGCCGGGGATCGAACCCGGTCCGCCCCGTTCACGCGACGGCCGCCGGCAAAGCCGGGCAAGACAAGGCCCGGCAAGGAAAAGCCCGGCAGAGCCGCCGCTTCCTGCGTCAGGTCAGGGCTTCGGCACGAGCTTCAGCCCCGGGGCCGGCGTCTCGTAGTCGTCCGCGTCCTTGCCGGCTGCCGGGATTTCGATCCAGCGCTCGGAACCCTGCTCGCATTCCTGAATGACCGGGAAATAGAGCGTGGTGCCCGGCTTCAGGTCGCTCGTGAGATAGGCGCGCAGCACGAACTCGTCGTAGTAGGAATCCGGCAGGTTGCCGCCCTGCCAGACGACTTCCTTCACGCCGGAATCGACCTTTTCGCCATAATAATCATAGGCCTTTCCATAGGGCCCCTTCACGGTCTCGATGGTCCAGCCGGCATGCGGCATCGGCTTGACCGCGATGACGCCGTCCGGGATCTGAACGCGGACCTTGGTCGTGGGCGAACCCGCGCAGCCATGGCCGACGCGGAAGACCGCCTTGTAGGCGCCCGGCACGGAGGCTTCGCCGACTTCGAGGGTGATGTGGGCGCTCGCGGCGACGGTGCCCATGGCGAGAAGGCCGCAGGCGAGCGTGAACGACTTCAACATGATGGTTCCAATCGAGGGCAGAGGCCGGAACGCGCCCAGTCGGCTCGACCGTTCCGGCGGGAAAGAACGCCTCCGCTCCCACCGTCCGGAAAGGATGCGGTGATGCGATCCGGCCGGCCGAGCGCGAGGTTCGGCAGCACCGTGACGATGGGACGGAGGAAGGACGGGAAATCGCGTGCAGCCGGAGAAAACGGCGCACGCCGCTCGTCAGGCCGTGCCGGGCGGTCCGCGTGTCGTGCGCGGAGATCGCACGGACGGGAGGGGCACGGGTGCTTCGTCCGAGACCGGCTGCGGCCGGTCGTCGACGCGCATCTGGAACGGCAGCGGATCGACCGTGGGCAGCGTGGCGGAGGCGATGGCCAGCATCGCGCAGCCGGGCAGGCAGCAATCGAGTAGGCCGCCGCGGTGGTGATCCGCCGCAGGCAGCGTGGACCCTGCCGGATCCGTTTCCGCGGTTTGGGGGCCGAAGGCGTGGGTGTCTTGGGTATGGGTGTCTTGGCTGCGGGTGTCTTGGATATCGGCGCCGGCAAGCGGCCACGCTTCGGCCGGGGAGAGAAGGTCCCCGGCCGTGTCGTGGGTACAGATCACCGCACCGATATAAAACGCGTCGTCGGGCGAGGCGGCGAAGGCCGGCGGCGCCGCCTGAACGCCGAGCATGAGCCCGATCAGGAGGGATTGGGTAAAGACCAGCCAGGCCAGCGAGGAGGCGATCCAGCGGCGCCGGCCGTGCGCACGCCCGCGCGCAGCGGGAGCGGACCGGGTGCCGAAACGTCGCTTGCAAACGCTCAATGCGCATCGCCCTCCGGCGCGCGGCCGGAGCAGGGTAGCGAGGAACGGCAGGGGCGCTGGCACGCGGCCTGTCTCCCACAAGCGGGCCTGAACTTGCGAACTGGTATCATGGTCGTTCCCGGATGTAACCGGACTTCCCGTCGCACGCGGGTCGCGAGCGGCCGGTGGGCATCACCGTTCACCATCGGATCGCGGGCCCAACCGGCAGGAGGCGCATAGGGATGTGACGTACAGCCATGTGACGCGCCGACAAGAATGGCACGGGCAGGAGGCGGGGGATGGCAGGGGATGGAAGACGCAGCCTTGCCCTGCGCCGCGCGCTCTTGCCCGGCGCGGACATTTCGCGCACAGAAGAGCCGCGCCCGTCGCTGCCGGCGCCCTCCGCCCGGTCGCGCCCCCGGGGCGGTTCGTTGCGAAATCCGATCGACGGCGCCCGAAGCGAACACCATGGCCTCCCGACCGCTGCCGCAGCCGCCGCTGCTGCACCCTGCCGCCCGCGAGACGCACCGCAGCATTGCCGGCCTCGTCGAAGCCGGCTTCGTCGTGCCCGAGCGGCTCGCCGGCCTTGAGGCCGTCGCCGCCCGCTATGCCGTCTCGGTGACCGCCGACATGGTGGCGCTCATCGATCCCGCGGACCCGGCCGACCCCATCGCCCGCCAGTTCGTCCCGGCGGCGGAAGAGCTCGAAACCACGCCGGAAGAACGCGCCGATCCGATCGGCGACCACGCGCACAGTCCGGTCGAAGGCCTCGTGCATCGCTATCCCGACCGCGTGCTCCTGAAGTTCGTTCATGTCTGCCCGGTCTATTGCCGGTTCTGCTTCCGCCGCGAGATGGTCGGTCCCGATGCCGGGGCCGGGCTCGGTCCCGAGGCTCTCGCCGCCGCGCTCGCCTATATCCGTGACAGGTCGGAGATCTGGGAGGTCGTCGTCACTGGCGGCGATCCGCTGATCGCATCGCCGCGACGGCTGGCGGAGCTCGTCGCTGCACTCGGCGCCATCGAACATGTGAAGATCGTGCGTTTCCACACCCGCGTGCCCGTGGTCTCGCCGGAGCGCATCACCCCGGCGCTCGCGACGGCGCTGCGTTCGCCCGGCCTTGCCACCTACGTGGTGCTGCACGCCAACCACGCGCGCGAACTCACCCCGGCAGCGCGGGAAGCCTGCGGCCGGCTGATCGACGCGGGCATCCCGATGCTCAGCCAGTCGGTGCTGCTCAGGGGCGTCAACGACGAGGTCGAGGTGCTGGGTGCGCTGATGCGGGCCTTCGTCGAGACACGCATCAAGCCCTACTACCTGCACCATGGCGATCTGGCGCCGGGAACCGCCCGCTTCCGCACCACCATCGGCGAAGGCCAGGCGCTGATGCGGGGTCTGCGCGGCCGCTGGTCGGGGCTCTGCCAGCCGCATTATGTGCTCGATATCCCCGGCGGCTACGGCAAGGTGCCGGTCGGCCCGGCCTATCTGCAATGCGACGAGGCCGGGCGGCATCGGGTGGAGGACCCGCAAGGCAAGCTTCATTCCTATCCGCCCATGGATGACACGGCTGATTGAGCAAACAGGTTCTCCGAGAAGGCGATTTCCGGATTCCCTTTCTGCGCACTGGCAGAACTCCGAGTCCCTGCGCTTTGCGGGCCGGTCCGGCCGAAGCTAGGATCTTGCCATCGGAGACCGGCCCTGCCGCTCCGTGGCAATGGCGGCGGCGCACGCCCACCATATGGGCACGGGCGCTTCGGGAGGACATCATGGACAGGCCAATCGCACCCCGCGCTCCGGCGTGCCACGCCCGGCCCAGCTACACTCGTCGGGGACGCGCATGAAACGCCTCATCGTGCAGGGTCTCGATGGTTCCGGTCCGGGTCACTGGCAGCGGATCTGGCTGGAAGAGGATCCGGACGCCTTCGCTGTCGAGCAGGAAAGCTGGTCCGCGCCGACATTGAACGTCTGGCTCTCCCGGCTCGAGGCCGCGGTAAACGCGCATCCAAACTCGCTCATCGTGGCCCACAGTCTCGGAACGGTGCTGCTGGCCCATCTGGCGCGGAGACGGCCGGACCTCTCGGTCGCGGGCGCGCTTCTGGTAGCGCCGGCCGACGTCGATTGTCCCAACTGCGCGCCGGACCGGATTCGGGGCTTCGCCCCCCTCCCCGTCGAGCCGCTGCCGTTCCCCACCACTGTCGTCGCCAGCCGGAACGACCCCTACATGGCCTTCGAGAGGGCGCGTTTCCTCGCTGGGGCCTGGGGGGCCGATCTCGTCGATCTCGGCCGCGCCGGTCATATCAACGTGGCGAGCGGTTTCGGCCGCTGGCCGCGCGGCTACCGGCTGGCGGACGCACTGGAGCGCCGCTCGCGTCCCGCGCGCCCTGCCGCTCAGGAGGCCGGGCTCGGCGCCTGAGGGCGGCTGATCGTTTCCTCCGGGCGCTGCTCCATCCAGGTCAGCAGAGCGTCGAGTGCGGGGCAGAGCGACTGGCCCCACGCCGTCAGGCCATACTCCACCTTCGGCGGCACCTGCGGATGCACGATGCGCCGCACGATGCCGTCCTTCTCCATCTGGCGAAGCTGCTGGGCGAGCATCTTCTGCGACACGCCGGGAATCGCGCGCTCAAGATCGGAAAAGCGCAGGATCCGGCCGCCGAACAGGTGGAACAGGATGACGAGCTTCCAGCGCCCTTCCAGCATAGTGAAGGCATTCTCGACACCCTCGGCGGCAGACGCGGCCGTATAGTCCACCTTACCCACAAGTCAGTTCCTTACTTTTTCGTGCGTTCTTGTCATTCATTCCGGCGGGTAACACATTCCGCTCATGTTCGGGAGCGTCGTTCGTCTTCATGGACGTGATGACGTTTTCGCAGAACATGCCGCAAAGGATGAAACGAAATGTCGATGGACCTGCCACCTCCTGTCGCCGCCTACTTCGCTGCCGATGGCGGCGACGGCGCCGCCGTAGCCCTGTGCTTCACGGACGACGGCGTCGTCAAAGACGAAAGCCGCCTTCACCGTGGCCACGCCGCGATCGCCGCGTGGAAGAGCGCGGCTTCGGCGAAATACAACTATAGAAGCGAGCCGCTTGCGGCGGAACAGGCCGGTGGCGACACCCTCGTGACCGCGCGCGTCGCCGGCGACTTCCCCGGCAGCCCGATCGAGCTGCGCTACCGCTTCGCGATCGAAGGCGGTCGCATCTCCACGCTGGAGATCGGAGCATGAGCTTCGATCTCGGCCTCGCAGGGCGGCGAGCTCTCGTGACGGGCGGCACCAAGGGCGTCGGCGCTGCCGTGGTGAAGTCGCTCCTGGACGCCGGCGCACGGGTGGTGGCAACCGCCCGCTCGCTTCCGAAGGATCCGCCCGACGGAGCGGTCTACATCGCGGCCGACGTCACCACCGCCGCAGGCTGCGCGGCTGTCGCGGCGGAGACATTATCGCGGCTCGGCGGGCTCGATATCCTCGTCAACGTGCTCGGCGGCTCCACGTCGCCGCCCGGTGGCTTCGCGGCACTCGGCGACGATGAGTGGCAGGCGGAACTCGATCTCAACCTGATGCCGGCCGTGCGCCTCGATCGGGCGCTGCTTCCAGCGATGCTGGCGCAGGGTTCGGGCGTCATCGTCCATGTCACGTCGATCCAGCATTTGCTGCCGCTGCCGGAATCGACCACGGCCTATGCCGCAGCCAAGGCCGCGCTCGCAACCTACAGCAAGAGCCTTTCCAAGGAGGTCTCGCCGAAGGGCGTCCGCGTCGTGCGGGTGGCACCCGGATGGATCGAGACCGAAGCCGCCGTCGCATTCGCCGAACGCCTCGCCGCGGAGGCCGGCACCGACTACGAGGGCGGCAAGGCCATCATCATGCGGTCTCTCGGCGGCATTCCGCTCGGGCGCCCGGCGAAGCCGTCCGAGGTGGCAGACCTGATCGCCTTCCTGGCGTCGCCCCGTGCCGGCGCGATCACCGGCAGCGAACACCTGATCGACGGCGGCACCGTCCCCACGGCCTGATACGGGCCACCGGAGGGCTCGCCGCGCGGTCCGGCGGGTGGCGCCGCCGCGGTGGGGCCATGCGGTCGCGAGACCGGTCAGCTCTGACCGTCCGCGGCCGCCTCCAGAGCGGCGATATCGAATTTCACCATCGTCAGCATCGCCTCAGCCACCCGCGCAGCCTTTTCGCGGTCGGAATCGCCCATCAGCTCGCCGAGCCTTTTCGGCACGATCTGCCAGCTGAGCCCCCAGCGGTCGCGCAGCCAGCCGCATTGCTCGATCTGACCGCCCTCGGCGAGGGCTTCCCAGAGCCGGTCGAGTTCGGCCTGGTCCTCGCACTCCAGCATGATCGAGAAGCTGTGGTTGAAGGGATCGAGCGGTCCTGCCTCGATGGCCTGATACCGCTGGCCGCCAAGGGTGAAGCCAGCGATCTTGACGCTACCGGCCGGGCCGGCGGGACTTTCGGCCGGCAGGGTCGTCGTCCAGTCGAGCGAAGACCCCGGAACGAGGCGGGTATAGAGCCGTAGCGCGGCGTCCATGTCGGCCGCGAACCAGAGATGCTGACAAACCTTGGTCATGGTGCCTCCTGGGTGGATGTCACGACGACGGCGGCGCGATCGGCGACGAGGCAGATGCACGCGACCTCGCACCGCTGCGTCGTGATCCTTCCGCACGGCCCGCCCGCCCCCGGGGACGTGTCGTCACCGGCATGATGTCCGGCCTTCATGGTCCGGGCGCGCGTCGCCCGCGCCCGGCATCGAAGGACGGTTCGTCCGCCTCAAGTCGTACGCGGCCCGACCAGGGCGAAGGCCACGCCCTGTGGGTCCTCGGCGACGATGATGAATTCGCCGCCCGGCACCTCCGCCGGTCCATGCAGGACCCTGCCCCCGCCCGCGGTCGTCTTCGCTGCGGCAACATCGATGTCGGCGACGCCGAAATAGAACGTCCACGCCGGTGCGGGCTGTTGCGGCTGGGCACGCATCAGTGCCCCGAAGGTATGGCCGCCATGATCGAGCAGCTGATAAACGCCGAGGTCGCCCATCGGCATCGCTTCGCCCTTCGTCCAACCGAAATGGCGGGAATAGAAAGCGAACGCAGCCTCCGGGTCGGTGGTCGAAAGCTCGTTCCAACGGGTGTGGCCCGCCTTGTCAGGCGAGAACGCCGGACTGTCATGTTCCATCGCGCCGCGCATGATGGTGAAGACCGCCCCCTGCGGGTCGGCGATGACGGCGAAGCGGCCGACATTCGGGATGTCCGTGGGCGGCACCAGGAGTGTCGCGCCATCAGCCACGAGCGCGGCGGCCGCCGCATCGACATCCCGGACCGCGACATAGCCGATCCAGGCGGGCGTGGCGCCCCCCTCGGGCAGCGCCATCAGACCGCCGGCATCCTCGTCACCGGTGGAAAAGATGTGATAGCCACCGGCCACGCCGGCATCGAACGGCCGGGACTGCCAGCCCACCACATCGCCGTAGAATGCGGCGGCCGCGTGCGGATCCGCCGTCATCAGCTCGTACCAGATGAAGTCGCCATGTTGCGTCGTCATGAAGCCCTCTCCGCGTCGCTCCCGTCGAGGCGTCTCCGGGGGGACGCGGGACAGGCGCGATTCTCGGTGTGTCTTGGACCGCCCGGATAAATGCACGTCAGATGTCGCCGCGACGCCGCGGCGGATGGGGCGCATCCACCGTCCTGCGGCAGACCGGCCTTTCGTCATCGCTGCGCAGCGGAGCTGGTTAGCCGGAGCACGTCCCGTCGATATCGCCTGCGTCGCAGCTGAGAGGTCGGAACCTCTCGCGTTCAGGTCACGCCAACCTGAACGGCAGGGATAGGCGCCGGGCCTTGGATCGGTCGCGACGTCTCGTCGAACGGATGAGTCCGTCCGACGGGATGGTACTCTAGGCGTCGAGGATGGTGGAGAAGCCACCGAAGATCATGCGCTTGCCATCGAACGGCATGTTCGCGAACGCCCTGGTGCGGTCGTCCGTCTTCATCTTTTCATGGGCGGCATCACGGACCTCGCGGGATGGATACTCGATCCAGGCGAAGACGATCACTTCTCCCTCTTCGGCTTTCACCGCGCCGCGGAAATCGGTGATCTTGCCGTCGGGAACGTCGTCCCCCCAGCATTCGACGACACGAGCGGCGCCGAACTCCTTGAAGAGCCTGGCGGCTTCCTCCGCCATCGCCCGATAGGCCGCCTTGTTGGCGGCCGGCACGGCGACGACGAACCCGTCGACATAGGACATTTCCACCTCCCTCCAGACGCTGGCCGGCGATCATTAGCCGGCTCTTTTCTTCCAGCAACCGCCTCGGCTGGCCATCGCGACTTGCCGTTCGATCCCGCCGCCAAGCCCACCGCCCTGAAACTCAATCGAGACGGCGGCGGAGCGACTTCTTGAGTTGATATCAACGTTTCAGATCGCGCATGTCAACCTCCGCGATGGCGAGGGAGATCAGATGTCGGGATTTTGATCGCGCCCGGTGCGGCTGATGCCGGGGATTCGAGCCTGCCGCGTCTCGTCCGTCGTGCTCGATGGCTGCCGGCGAGTTGAATGCTGCGCGACCGTATCGGCCTCTTCGGCGGCTGATGTCCGCCGGTTCCGGGCTGCCTGTGGTCACGCCCGGCTGCTTAAGCGTACTTGTTTTGTTCTTATTATTAGCGAACAGGCCGCCTTTCGGCAGCCGCCACGGCTTGTCTGGCTGTGTTTTGCTTTTTGATATGGTTGCGGGGGCAGGATTTGAACCTGCGGCCTTCAGGTTATGAGCCTGACGAGCTACCGGGCTGCTCCACCCCGCGGTGTTGTTTGATTGTGGAGAGGAAAGACGTGCTTAGCGGGCCTGGCGGCGCCCTACTCTCCCGCATCTTAAGATGCAGTACCATTGGCGCAGAGGGTTTTAACGGCCGAGTTCGGAATGGGATCGGGTTGGGGTCCCTCGCCATAGCCACCAGGCCGGCGAAGCACGTGAGCGGAAGTGATCTGG